>JAFPZF010000047.1 GCA_017417385.1 Bacteroidales bacterium | reverse complement strand
ACGATGTTCGAGATGCTCGGCAACTGGTCGTTCGGTGACTACTTCAAGAAGGAGGCGATAGCCTTCGCATGGGAGTATCTGACCGAGGTTGTCAAGCTCGACAAGGACAGACTATACGTCACCATCTTCGAGGGTGCGCCGGATGAGGGAGTCGCGAGGGACACCGAGGCTTACGAGGCTTGGAACGCACTCGTCAGTGCTGACCGCATCATCGACGGCAACAAGCATGACAACTTCTGGGAGATGGGCGACACGGGACCATGTGGGCCGTGCTCTGAGATTCATTTCGACATGCGTCCGGACAGCGAGAGGAAGAAGATCAACGGTCGTGACCTCGTCAACAAGGACAACCCACAGGTCATCGAGATATGGAACCTCGTCTTCATGCAGTTCAACAGGAAGGCCGATGGGAACCTCGAGCCGCTGCCAAACAAGCATGTCGACACCGGAATGGGATTCGAGAGGCTCGTCAGGGCAATCCAGCACAAGACATCCAATTATGACACCGACGTGTTCACTCCGCTGCTCGACAAGATAGGCGAGCTGGCAGGCGTCAAGTATGGCAAGGACGAGAAGACCGACATCGCAATGCGCGTCATGGCGGACCACGTCAGGACCATATCGTTCTCGATAGCTGACGGACAGCTCCCGAGCAACAACAGGGCAGGCTACGTCATACGTCGAATCCTCCGCAGGGCAGTCAGGTACAACTACACGTTCCTCGGCGGAAAGACAGCGACACTCTACAAGATAGTCCCGACCCTCATCGACCTGATGGGAACGGCATACCCGGAGCTCAAGAAGCAGCAGGAGCTCATAGAGAAAGTCATCAAGGAGGAGGAGGACGCATTCCTCAAGACACTCTCGACCGGCATCACGATGCTCGACAGCATCATAGGCGAGGCCAAGGGCAAGAAGCAGACGAAGGTCAGCGGCAAGGTGGCGTTCGAGCTGTATGACACATACGGATTCCCGCTCGACCTGACCGAGCTCATATTGAGGGAGAACGGCATGAGCGTCGACACCGCGGAGTTCGAGAAGGAGATGGCGGCTCAGAAGGAGAGGGCTAGGAATGCTGCAGCCGTCGAGGCTGGCGACTGGGTGGCTCTCAGAAACGACGACAAGGAGGACTTCCTCGGTTATGACATGACGGAGGCGAAGGCGCAGGTCGTACGTTACAGGACTGTCAAGAGCAAGAATAAGGAGAAGTATCAGGTCGTCTTGAACCAGACGCCATTCTATGGAGAGAGTGGTGGGCAGGTCGGCGACAGGGGCGTCATCAAGGGCGTTAAGGACGGCAAGACCATGAAGGTCGTCGACACCGTCAAGGAGAACGGCCTGATAGTCCACATAGTAGACTCGCTGCTCGATGATATGCAGCAGGAGATGGAGGCTCAGGTTGACGTCGAGAGAAGGCGTCTGACTGCAGCCAACCACTCGGCTACTCACTTGCTCCAGGAGGCATTGAGGGAGGTCCTCGGCTCGCACGTCGAGCAGAAGGGCTCGCTCGTATCGGCGGACAGCCTACGATTTGACTTCAGCCACTTCCAGAGAGTCACGGAGGAGGAAATAGAAAAAGTCGAGCGTCTCGTCAATGCCAAGATCCGTAGGAATGTACCTCTCGAGGAGAGGAGGGATACACCAATCGAAGAGGCGAGGAAGATGGGAGCCATGGCGCTCTTCGGCGAGAAGTATGGTGACAAGGTACGCGTCGTCAAGTTCGGCGAGTCTGTCGAGTTCTGTGGTGGTACGCATGTGCAAGCTACGGGCGAGATAGGAATGTTCAAGATCATGAGCGAGTCGTCAGTCTCGGCTGGCGTAAGGCGAATAGAGGCCATCACGGCGTTGAAGGCCGAGGAGCTCGTCTATGAGCAGACTAAGAGCCTGAAGGAGATAGGCGAGCTCCTGAAGGGCACGAAGGACCTCGTCAAGGGCATACTGCAGCTCATCGAGAGCAATCAGGCGCTGACGAAGCAGGCTGACGATATGATAGGCCAGATGATGGCAAGCGAGAAGGCGAGCATCAAGGAGAAGGCGGAGACGATAGGCGACAAGACTCTCCTCATTGCAGAGGTGAAGCCGATGTTTGCACCGAAGCTCAAGGATCTCGCATACCAGTTGAGGGGCGAGTATCAGAATGCCGTCGTAGTCCTCGGGTGTATAGCCGATGGCAAGCCACAGCTCATGATAATCATCACCGACGAGCTCGTCAAGAACAACGGCCTTGACGCGAGGACAGCCATCAAGGATGTCGCGAAGTTCATCCAGGGCGGCGGTGGCGGTCAGGCCTTCTTCGCAAGTGCCGGCGGCAAGAATGCCGAGGGCATGGAGGCTGCGTTGAGGGAGGCCAAGTACTTCTTCACTAAGGAGTTGAGTAAGTAAGCCAACATAGAGATAACAGAGATGGTCGCAGGCTCGCAAGGGCTTGCGACTATTTTTTTATTCACTTTTCTACGCCTAAGTATTGCAGATAAAAATAAATACAATAACTTTGTGTGTACTATTAGGATATGACACTAATAATATAAGTAATGCTTACGATAGAAGACATAAAGTACAGGTACAAGAGGACGGGCAGCTACGTCATAGACGGGATGACGGCGACGCTCGAGCCAGGGCGGATACATCTGCTGCTGGGTAATAACGGAGTTGGGAAGACGACGTTGCTGAGACTGATGGCGGGACTCATATACCCGAAGGCGGGGCACATAAGGCTCGACGGTAAGGAAGTCCGGGAGAGGGCGGTCGAGACGCTCGGGAAGACAGCGTACGTCAGCGACATCGAGGCGGGGCTGAACATAAAGCCGACAGCGCATGCGGCGCTCGTGAAGCCGTTCTACAAGGACTTCTCGGACGAGATATTGCAGGAGGCAATGAAGATGTTTGCCATAGACGACGAGACGACGATAAGCAGCATGTCGCTCGGACAGAGGAAGAAGTACTACATATCTCTTGCTCTGGCGAAGAGGCCGAGGCTGATGCTGCTCGACGAGCCGACTAACGGGCTCGACATAGTCTCTAAGGAGATGTTCAGGAAGGCGATAGTCCAGTTCACGGACGAGGCGCAGGTGACAGTCATCTCGACGCACCAGACGCACGACGTCGGAGACTTGTGGGACAACCTGATTGTCATGAAGAAGGGCGAGCCAGTCCAGATAGCGACGAGGGGAGCGATAACGGACAACCTCGTCTTTGAGAACGCGACGACGACCGAGGGTGCGCTCTATGCTAAACCTAGTCCGATGGGCAACAGGATAGTCAGGAAGAAGGAGGAGTGCGACGAGGACTCGGCAGTGGACATAGAGCTGCTCTATGACGCGATATTATTCGACAAAGTTAACCTCAGCACACTAAGAGAAAGGAGCTAAAGATGAAGAGAAAGACAGCAGTGGCGCTCGTAGTGGGAGCGGTGGCCCTAGCAGGGTGCGTGTACCAGCCGGAGGCGCACAAGAACGAGGCAAGCGTCAGGAAGGCGTTCAAGCTATACGAGACATTCAGCGAGATAGAGGTCGAGGGACCTGTGCAAGTCGTCTACACCAAGGGTGAGACGGACAGCATAGTGATGGAGGGAGACCCGGCGATACTATACTGGGTGGACATAAACAACGGAAAGGAGCTCAGGGAGAGCATAATCCGAGTCGAGGGCAGCACGCTAAAGATGGACTTCTCAGCGAACGGGCAAGACGCGATGAGGATAGACATGAAGCGCCACTGGCATCCTGTGGTCAGAATCTCATCGCCGACGCTTCACTCTGTAGTCTGCATGGACAGGGCGAGATTTACCACGACGGACACCATAGCGGGCGAGACCGTCAGCTGCATAGTCTTGCGAGAGGGACGCATCACGACGCCGAAGCTCAGCGGGAAGAGAGTAGAGCTGACGGCGACGGGCGAAGGCATGATGAACATCAAGGAGATAGAGAGCGAGGAGCTGAGGGTGAGCGGGTATGACGCCTGCAAGATATCGGCAGACAAGACAGAGGCGAAGAAGGCGGAGCTGACAGGAGCCGGGCATGCGCACGTCAGGGTCGGGTGGATTACGCCGAGCGACGCTGAGGTCAGCCGAGAGGAGATAGGTATGGCGGAGGTCAAATATAGAGTAGAGGAAGATGATTAACGCACTGAGATACTTCCTGATGATGAACTGGCGCTATCGGAGATACCTGATGGCGCTCGGTGCCGGGGTGATAGGCGCGATAGTCTACTACCTGGGGATCCAAATGCACTACAGGGCTATCGACTACTGCGTGTTCCTGCAGTCGGACGCCCTCTTCTACCTCGGGATGCCAGCAATGTTCTTCGGGGTGATAGCCTACTCGTTTGGCGGGGCGGACAATGAGCTGGCGTTGATGCCTGTGCCGGCGTGGGTCAAGGTCGTCGCAGGTTACATAGCCGGGGTGGCACTGCCGATGGTGCTCGTATGGGCAGGGGCGAACATGGTCTTGATAGCGATAGACATGGGGCTGGACAAGGTGCTGATGAACAAAGAGATGTTGTTCTATAACGGACTTTACCACTGGTATCCATATCCTATAAATGTGGATGACAGTTGGGAGCAACAGCTTTATATAACGCAAAGACTACTGTATGCCAACTGCTTTCTGATTTACATGTCGCATACGCTTGGCGTCGTTGTAGGCGCATGGCTCACAAGGCCTCTCTGGCAAAGGATAGGGGCAGGCGTCATAGCGTTCCTCTTCACATGGATAGGGGTGACGAGAATTGTCTACGGCCTCTCGCACAACAAGCAGATATACGTGTCGGAAGAGAGATATGAGACAATAGTGTATGCCACAGCTATAGTCCTCGCGGCAGTCGCGATAGCGGCGGCAATCTGGATGATGAGGAGGAACGAAGTCGGCAGCACGGCAAGTGAAATATCAGAGTAACAACAAGAAGAGAAAGACAATGAAAGGAAAGATAATAGTAGCAATCATAGCGGCAGCGGCAGCGCTGAGCTCGTGCCTATATCAGCTGGAGCCGCACAAGACAACAGAGACGGAGCGTCGCGGGCGGGAGATCGAGAAGTTCAGCCAGATAGAGATTAACGGCCTCGGGGAGATACACTACACGAGGGGCAGGACTGACAGCCTCATAGTCGAGGGCGACCCGGCGCTCGTCATCCGGACAGACGCTAAGAACGAGGGGGAGATGCTGAAGGTAGATGTCAACTATGGGTACAAAGTTGACATGAGGAGGCATTCGCAGCCCGTCATCACGGTTCAGTCCAAGAGGCTCAGCAACGTATTGGCGTACAACAGAGGTCGGTTCGTGACGCTCGATACGCTGAAGGGCGAGAGAGTCAGGCTCGTTGCAGACGGCGACGGTCTGATAGACGTCCGGGCAATCGCAGCCGAGGAGGTGGAGCTGGTGGCGACAGGGAACGCCATCATAAGAATCGGACACGTAGAAGGCTCTAGGCTCTGCGTCAGAGGCTATGGACAAGGAAAGGTCTCGGTCAGCACAGCGATGACGACGACGGCAGACCTCATAGGAATTGGCGAGGCGGAGGTGAACGTCGGAGCAGTCGGGCAACTGTCTGAGGGAGCGACGGTGAACGTCCGCGAAGAGGGAAGAGCGAAGGTCAAATACAGAAAAGAGTAGAGTGCTATGGTCGGAGCGTTGAGATATTACATCATGCTGAACTGGCGATACCACAGGTATCTGATAGGGTTCGGCATTGGGTTGATAGGGGCGTTGCTCTACTTCTGGGACAAGTGTGGAGACAGCAATGTATTCGATTACTTCGAGAACATACAGACACGTGGCATAAACTGGATGATAGTCGTAGCGATGTTTCTCTCGCTGATAGCGTATAACTTCGGGGGCAAGGCTGATGAGATGCAGATGCTCCCCGTCGGTGCGGCGACTAAACTTGCGGCTGGCTACGTGGCTGGGGTCCTGATGCCTCTCGTCTTCGTCTGGATAGGGGCGAACGTGATGCTGATGCTATTAGGGCAGGCTGACACGTATATCTTTAATCCGCACACAGTCATTTATGACATTAGTCGGCATTCCGGATATGGGTACTTCAAAGCGATGGAAGGTGGAGTCCCGGAGAAGGAGCAGTATATGAATAAAATATATAACTTAGCCGTAAGTATAGCACTATATGCGTCTAGCCTGTGGTTCGTCGTGTTAGGCGTGACGACATGGGGGCTCGTCAAGAAGCTGATGATAGGGGTGTTCGTGTATCTCATGATGTTTGCAGCGCTGATTGGGACTATGTACCTGATAGAGGAGGTGATAGGGCTGAAGATGACGCCGGACCATGGGCTGAGGGTATTCTGGATAATAGCCATTCCGACGTGCTTGGCGGCAGTCTTTGCATACGCGGCGTATAGAGTACTGAGGAACAGACAAATAAAGGGGTGAGATATGGCAGAGTTCAATACAGACAGGGCGATATTCTTGCAGATTGCGGACAGGATATCCGACGACATATTGGCAGGAAAGTACAAGACTGACGAGAGGATCCCGTCGGTCAGGGAGTATGCGGCGATGCTGCAAGTAAACGTAAATACAGCAATGAAGACAATAGAATACCTGAGCAGAGAGGGTATAGTATACAAGATGAGGGGAATGGGATATTACGTGACGGCCGAGGCGAAGGAGAAGATCCTGGAGCAGCGGCGGCAGGAGTTCATGACGCGGACGCTGCCGGAGTTGTTCAAGCAGATGGAGCTGCAGGGGATCTCGATAGAGACTGTCGTCGAGGAGTGGGGTAGGCGAGCGGAGAGAAGAGAGAAGGAAGTGTAGAGTAATGGGTATAAGACGCCCAAAAATCCCGGTCGGAAGGCCGGGATTTTTTTCGTGGGTGGTGTAGGAAGATGTCTGATAGGTCTGACTTCGGACCCGCCGAGTATCCTCTCCCTCAAAACCTAAATCTATATAGGAAACTGAACTGCCGCTCGGTGATGTCTATGCTACGCGATGACTTGTAGCCAGTTGTCGACATCAAGTAGCTGAGCCCGAGGCAGAAGTCGTTGTGCTTGTAGGAGTAGGTGGCAGCGAGACGCATAGGAGTTAGGGCGGAGAGAAGGCTATATGATGGATTCTCTTTTTGGTCGTCCGCAGTCTTGATGCTGTTTCTTGAGAATACGGTCAGCGTAGGCGTGATGGAGGCGTGAATGACCCAGTTCTTGTGGTTCCGCGGGACGAAGTTGTGACCATACCCGACTGAGGGACCTCCGTTGTTTATCATGACCTCCTTGAGGTTCAGTACTTTCTGGAAAACTGTGTCGAGAATTGCGATATGTCTGACGTAGTATGTGACGCCGACAATGAGACTGCCTGCCGACTTCTTCTGTATGATGTCTCGCCCTTCGCAGGCTGAATAGACAAATCGCTTGTTGTTGAAGACATAATATACGTTGGCATAGAAGCTGGTCTGCGTCACGTCGCCTGTCATCCCCAGTTTGCTACACCTCGCCTGCAGCGCTTGTTCGATATAGGTCTTGAATCCCCATTTTCTGCCGGTCAGACCGAGGTCGAAGTAGTATCTACCGGTCTTCTTGAGAGAGATTGAAGGGAACGAGAATCCGAGGTATCTGTATTGATGCTTTAGCTTCCATGTCAATTCGGCTGGCTCGGTGAATCTTACTGTGCTGTCGCCGTGGATGCTGACGCTGGAGAAGATGGACGAGAGCTCCGTGCCTGGCGCCCACCGGTATTTCGGGAGCTCGATATATGTCGAGTCGTAGCCAGACTCATCGAAGTAGTCGAGGAGACGGTTGAAGCCATTCCACGTCTTGACGAGGAAGCTCTCCGCCGACATGTCCGCAATGTAGCATACTGACAGAAGCATTACGAGACACAGCCTTTTCATTTTGTTTGCTCAAGTACGGTTCGTAGTTTCCGGGCCTCTATCTCCCATGTCAGTGAGTCGCGGAGGCGTCTGGCGTTTGTTTTCCACTCGGCGAGGAGGTCGGGATTTCCCATGCTGGTGCGTATTGCCTCGACGATCTCGGGGACGGTTATGCTCTCTATGCAATGCCCGACTTTGCTCCCCTCGACGATCCTCTCGACCTCCGGCAGCCTGTTGCACACTATCGGCAGACACGCCTGTATGAAGTCGAAGATTCTGTTCGGCAACGACAGATGATAGCTCAGGCACATGTCCTTCGTGAAGACTATCCCGACATCGGCGCGTGCCATATATACCGCAAGCTCGTCAAACGGCTTCCGCCCCTCGAACGAGACTCTGTCGCCGACGCCCTCCGCCCGGACTAGCTCCTTCACCTCCTCCATGATGTCCCCGTCACCGACGACGACAAGCCGACAGCCCTCCAGTGACTTCATCGCCATGATCATCTCCTCAAGCCCCCTGCCTATGTTGACTGCCCCCTGATAGAGGATGGTGAACGGCTCGTTTCCGCTCTTCCTGTACTCCGACCGCGCTGCGACCTGCTTCGCCCGCTCTGTCAACGGGACGTTCCTGACGACGATGAACCGCCTTCCATATCGCTCGTAGAATATGTCCGCTATGCTCTCGCAGACTGTGACGCAGATATCTACCTTCGGGACGCAGATGTCCTGTATCTTTCGCCATGCCCACTTGATGACTCTCTTCCGCGCTATCTCCGGCACCTCCGGGAAATACTCGTGACTGTCAAACATCAGCCTCTCCCGCTTCATGCCCGTCCCGACGACGCACCCGAGCAACGTGTCAAGGTCTATCGAGACGACTAGATCTACGCGCTTGTGAAACAATAGGTACAGGAAAAGACGTATGTTGAACTCGGCATAGAACAAGGCTGACTTGTAGAACAATAACTTCATCAGGTGGGTCCGCTCCCCCTGCTCCTTGGTATGATGCGGATGCCGACGACCTAGAAACGACACTTCATAGCCCGCCACCGTTAGCGTCCGGGCCATCTTGTGTATCCTATAGTCCGTCGTGAAGTCGGACTGCGAACAGATTATCGCCTTCTTCATAGACTCTTCGCCTTTCTTTCTCCTTGGGATTAGCCCTGGGTTAGTCTTGTATTAGACTTGTCTCCGTCTTTCTTCGTGCCGAACCCGCCGGCTCTCTTCTCTTTATCGCCAGCTTGGACTCCCGCCTCTATTCTTATGTCTACCTGCTTTTTGCCCTCCGGTTTTTTTCTTCCTGCTCTTCCTCTACCGGCGCGAGTAGTCGCCCGTCCTGAAACTATAGACTGACTCTATGGTCTCGACTACTCTTATGCCGTCCTCTATGTTCGCCGTCGGCTTCTCGCCCCTCAGCAAGACGTCACATACGTTCCTGATGACGTAGCAATGGTTCGCCGCCGATCCCTTATACGCCCCGTAGTCGTTGGGCGGATTGGCCTCCGCCAGCCTCGGCATCTCATAACCTCTTATCCTGCAATGGCTGACCTCGCTCATGTACTGACCGCCTATCTTGATGCTGCCCTGTGTCCCGACGAGGATTATCGAGCTCTCCAGGTTCTGGTCGGGCACGGCCGTGGTATATGTGAATGTCCCGGTTGCACCTTCCCTCGTCGTGAAGAGTATCGCCCCGGTGTCCTCAAAGTCTGTGGTTTTCTGATGTGCGTGGTCCGCAAAGATGGCATTCTCTATCTTGACTGGTCCGACGAGCCATACGAGAATATCTACGTAGTGTGAGAACTGGGTGAATAGCGTCCCTCCGTCGAGGTCCGCCGTCCCATGCCAATGCCCCGGCTTGTAGTAGCGCTCGTCTCGATTCCACATGCAGTTGACGACGACCTGCGTCAATCTCCCGAGGAATCCGTCCCTCATCAGGCTCTTCGCCCACTCCGACGTCGGCGTATATCGGTTTTGGAAGACGGTGAACACTCGCCCCTTCGACGCCTTCTCGGCCTCCTTTATCTTCAGCGCGTCTGCTACGCTCAGCGCCAACGGTTTCTCTATCAAGACGCTCCTGTCTCGCCCGAGGACGTCTATCGCCATCTGCGCGTGCAGCCCGTTCGGCGTGCATATCGAGACGATGTCTATCTCTGGACACCTCTCTATCATCTCCCCTATGGTCGAGACTGTCTCCCGCCCTGGCACCACTCGGCTCAGGTCGCACTCCTCGGCACTGAGGATGTCACACACTCCTCCCAGCTCCGACTCGGGGTCCGCGGCTATCATCGCGATGTGTCTCTTCCCGATGAATCCCGCCCCGGCAACTCCAAATACTACTTTCCCGTCTCGCATCTCTACTCGTTTATTGGTTCTACCTCTTCCTTCTCTCTGTCTATCCGATAGCGCTCGCCCGTCATGGGGCATGTGGCTATCCCTTCCTCGTCAAACTCGAGCTTCACCCCAGCCTTGCCGACCCATCCGGTCTGACGCGCTGGATTGCCCATTATCAGGGCGTATGGCTTGACGTCATGCGTGACGACGCAGCCCGCTCCGATGAGCGAATACTCGCCTATCTCGTGCCCACAGACTATAGTTGCATTAGCCCCTATCGACGCGCCCCTCCTGATCTTCGTCGTCCGATACTCGCTCTTCCTGCTGATGAACGCCCTCGGGTTGACGACGTTGGTGAAGACGGCACTCGGACCGATGAACACGTCGTCCTCGACGATGACGCCGTCATAGACCGAGACGTTGTTCTGTATCCTGACTCCGTCGCCTATCACGGCTCTCCCCATGACGACGACGTTCTGACCGATTGAACACCCCTTCCCGACTTTGCACCCCGAGACAAGATGCGAGAAATGCCAGATGCGTGTGCCCTCGCCTATCTTACAGCCCTCGTCGACGACCGCCGTCCTGTCTACTGTGTAGCTCATATCTCGACAAACCTCCTTAATATCCGCTCGCCGACGTCCCCGCTCTTCTCGGGGTGAAACTGTGTCGCGAAGAAATTGTCCCTGCGAAGGGCATTGCTGTACTCGACGGTGTGGGTGGTCTTCGCTATGGTATATTCACAGACGGGCGCATAGTAGCTGTGTATGCAATAGACATACGCCCCCTCGTCCTCCTTGCCGAAGAGCGGACCTCTGACGTCGTGGAGGCTGTTCCACCCCATCTGAGGGACCTTCAGGTTGTACGGGTTCTCCTCCGGGATAGGGAACCGTAGCACCGGGACGTCGAATATCCCCATGCACTCTGTATTTCCCTCCTCCGAGCTCCTGCACATCAGCTGCATGCCGATGCAGATGCCGAGCACCGGCTGACTTAGGCTCTTTATGAGCTGGTCAAGTCCCCGCTCCCTGAGATACGCCATCGCTGTCGACGCCTCTCCCTGACCAGGGAAGACGACCTTGTCTGCCCTCCGTATCTCCTCCTCGTCGTCCGTGAGGACGGCCTCTACGCCTATCCTGCCGAGGGCGTTCAATACGCTCCCGACGTTCCCAGCGTTGTATCGGACTACCGCTATTCTCATTTGAAGATTATCGTCTTGTTCTTATATACCAATGTCCTCCTCGCTATGTGAGCCTCGACGGCCCTCGAGAGGACTATCTTCTCGACGTCCTTGCCCTTCTCGACCATTGTCGCAGGCGTGTCGATATGGGTGACCCTTATCACGTCCTGCTCGATTATCGGTCCGGCATCAAGATCCGCCGTGACGTAGTGTCCCGTCGCTCCTATGAGCTTCACTCCGCGCTCGTACGCCTGATGATATGGCTTCGCACCAACAAACGCCGGTAGCGTCGAGTGATGTATGTTGATTATCCGCTCTGGATATGCCTTGATGAAGTCCTCCGACAATATCTGCATGTACCTCGCGAGGACTATGAAGTCTATCTTGTTCTCCTCCAGCAGGCGCATCTGCTCCGCCTCCATCTCGGCCTTGTTCTCCTTCGTTATCTTCAAGAGGTGGAACGGGATTCCGAACTGGTCCGCGACAACCCTCATCTCCTCATGATTGCCGATTATTATCGGGATCTCGACGTCCAGCTCGCCACTCCTCCACCGCGCCAGAAGGTCATATATGCAATGTGACAGCTTCGAGACCATGATGCACATCTTCAACCGCTCGTCGCTGAAGTCCAGCTTCCACTGCATCTCGCACGGATTGGCTATCGCATACTCGAACGCCGGGGCTATCTCCTCCCTGCTGATCGCAAAGCCCTCCAGCTCCCACTCGACCCTCATGAAGAAATGCTTCTCCAGCCGGTCTGTGTACTGATCCAACGCTACGATGTTTCCCTCATTCCTCTGTATGAAGTCTGTCACTCGAGAGATGAGTCCCTTCCGGTCCGGACAACTGACCCTCAGTATCGCCGTTACATTGTTCGTCTCCATATAAGTTTCCTATCCTTTATGTATGGTCTGTTATGTGGTGCCTTACGCAATTTCCTGCCAAGTAAATCGAAGATCGGTCCTTCTTCCCCTTCTCTTCCCTCTCCTTCTTTCCCACTCCTGATGACGGCTTTCCCTGTTGTCTTATGTCCCTCTTGCTCGCCATTCTCCCCGTTTCCGCCTTCTCCGCTCTCACCGTTGCCTCCTTCTCCGCTCTCTCCGTTACCACCTTCTCCATTCTCTCCATTTCCACCTTCACCATTCTCTCCATTTCCACCTTCACCATTCTCTCCATTTCCACCTTCACCGTTCTCCCCATTTCCGCCTTCTCCGCTCTCTCCGTTACCACCTTCTCCATTCTCTCCATTTCCACCTTCACCATTCTCTCCATTTCCACCTTCTCCGTTCTCCCCGTTCCCACCTTCGCCATTCTCCCCATTTCCGCCTTCACCATTCTCTTCCCCGTTCTCCCCATTCCCTCCTTCACCATTCTCTTCCCCGTTCTCCCCATTTCCGCCTTCACCATTCTCTTCCCCGTTCTCCCCATTTCCGCCTTCCCCATTCTCACCTCCATTCTCTCCATTTCCACCTTCTCCGTTTCCGCCTTCTCCGCTCTCTCCGTTTCCGCCTTCTCCGTTCTCCCCATTTCCGCCTT
>JAFPZF010000046.1 GCA_017417385.1 Bacteroidales bacterium | reverse complement strand
AAGGACGGTCTGCTCTAATACAAGTCTAACTACGGGCGGCAGGAAGTGGGGTTTTGAAGGGTCTTCGCAGGAAGGGAAGAGGGGAAGAATGGAAGAGGGGAAGAGGGAGCGAAAGAATGAAGATAGGTTGCAATGAAAGGTCGGAACTTTGCAGAGTGGGAGATGAGGGAGAGGGGACGAATGAAGAGAGATATGGAACGGAAGAATGAAGATAGGTTGCAATGAAAGGTCGGAACTTTGCAGAGTGAGATGAGGGAGAGAAGGAGACGAGAGGGAAGAGGAAAGAAGGGAAGAATGAAGATAGGTTGCAATGAAAGGTCGGAACTTTGCAGAGAGAGATGAGGGAGGTTAGGAGACGAGAGGGAAGAGGGGAAGAGGGGAAGAGGGAGCGAAAGAATGAAGATAGGCTGCAATGAAAGGGCGGAAATTTGCAGAGAGAAACTTAAAAAGGAAGAGACAAAACAAAAACAGAAATATAACGAACAGATAACTAACAACAAGGATATGAACAACCAAAACAATACAGCCATGAAGACCACTAACACCAAGAACGACACAACTATGAAGAACAACAACGAGACGACTATGAAGAACAACAACAGCAACAACACTACGACTATGGAGAACAACAATTCTAAGAACAACACAACTATGAAGAACAAGAACTGGAAGATGGCTTTCTATAAGCCGAGCAACGAGGCGACAGAGTTCGTCAGGGCGGCGCTGAACAGAATAGGATATTCACGCGAACGTATTGACAGGGTGACGATGCTTTGTGCAATGATGCAACTGGCAAGGTACACTGACAAGGTGAAGGAGATCGTCAAGGACGATAATGAGATAAACATCGAGGAAATACCGTTCTATGAAGAGATTAAGAATATAATAGAGAATTTAGAGAATCCTATATCAGGAGAAATTCCTATGTTTGCGGAGCGTGTCTCATTCGTTTTCTTTGACAAGGAGGCTCCTGCCGTCGAGCGGGATTACTCAAAGATCTATGGTCCGATAGCAGAGTTGTTTGATGAGGCACGATTTGTAGTGTGCGGGCACAAGAGGAAGGAGCGTATTAGTGACGAGTTCGCGTACGAGTTGGCGTCGGCTGTCGTTGAGATACTGGATACGAGGTGGACGAAATTTAATTTGCCTGGCATTAAGATGCTACCGAGAGGCGTGGCTGAAGTGGCGGTAGAACTGTGTGGAGAGCACAAGAGGTATGACGTGTTCACTGAGGGGGCGAACATGTTTGGAGCGGTGCTTCAGAGGGGAACCTACAGATATTGTGGAACAGGTAGTTCACCTGACGGGATGTATGACACGAAGTGCAGAACTTTTTATTTGGCGAAATGGCTGTTGAATCTGCTTTGCTCGTCGAAGGAAGAGGTTTTGCAGCAGTGGGAGGACAAGAAAAAAGGATGGGAATACATTCAGAGTGTTAGTGAAAGGGTTGAAGTAGAGGGAGAAGAAGCCGAAGAAGAAAGAGAAGTCGAGCGCCGCGAGGCAGTCTTGACGTACTTGAACTCGTCCTTGGTTTTTGACTCGAATGTTATAACCTTTGGAGAAATTCTGCAGGGAGTCGATAAGGGCGGTTGCGTGGTAAGCGCTATGCCTACCAGCGAGCTTATAGCTCCAGACGATAATATTAAAGAGAAGATGGTTGCAACGCAATGGGAAGTGCTATCGAGGAACAATGTGCTTGACATAGTGATTTCGTTGCCAGGGAGGTTGCTTGGGACGAGCGTAGAGGAGCTGAGCATAGTGCGATTGAGGAAGAACAGGAGGAAGGACGAGAAGGTGACGTTTGTAGATGCGAGGGAGATGTACAAGGAGGAGGACGGCAGGCGAGTGCTTGACACGGACGCAGTGATGGAGGCCTTGCAGACGGAGACGTCGGGGCATAGGGTGAGCGTAAGACCTGAGGAGGTGCTGGCAAAGGGTCATAACTTGACAGCGGAGCACTTCGTCACGGGTAGGGACGTCATGCGGCCTGCGAACGGAGACGAGGTGAGGCGATTGGGGCATTTCAGAAAGATAAGTGAATTCGGTTTTGAGCAATGCTATCTTACTAAGGGAAGGATAGGCAAGGTCGTGCATTCTTCGGACTTGAGCAATGGTCTCAGTGATAGAGGAATAGATGTGTCGGGTCTGTCAGAAGAGGTGGTGACGGGACTGATGGAACTGAAGGAAGAGGCGATAATGATGTCGTTAGTTGGGGAGATGCGTCCGACGCTATGTAGAGCGACGGCGGAGGAGCCCGTGTGCTTCGGAAAGGGCATGGCGGCCATCATAGTAGACGAGGAGGTGATCGACCCGACGTATCTTGTGATGAAGTTACGGGAAGTAAATCCTGCGGACTGGAGGGTTGGGGGTGTCGTCAAGATCGAGGATTTGTTTAAGATGCTAGTAGCATATCCACGGTCGAGAGATGAGCAGCGGAGGATAGCAGAGGCGGCGATAGCTGCGTCGGACAAGGCGCAAGTGGAAGTAGAGAAGCAGGGAAGGCTGATAAAGAATATCGAGGAGTCGATAGCTATGGAGCTGAGGATGAGGAAGCACGACATGAAGCCGTACCTCATGAGCATAGGTGATGCGGCGCGGCTGATGTTGAAATACATAGAGAAGGGGCTGTCGACGGAAGACTTTCCGAGGATTCTGAGAGGACAGTTGGAGTCGATTCGTGAGCTAGATGACCGCATAAACAGGTTGACAGACGACCTGCACGAGCACGGAGAGGAGAAGAGGTTTGACATTGTCGAGTGCCTAAAGGGAGTTGCTAGTGCCGAGGGCAAGAAGAAGTACGAGACACGTCTTGAAACGCACGGGATAGATGAGGCGGCGATACTCGTCAATCCAGAGGAGATGAAGGCAGTCGTCGACAACATAGTCGGGAATGCGGAGCGTCATGGGTTCACGGATGCTAGCAGGACGGATTACGAGCTGCGGATAGAGGTGCGATTTAGTGAGGACGGAGGAAGCTACATTGTCGACTTCACGGACAACGGCAATCCGCTGCCGGAAGGGATGACCAAGGAGCGTTACGGACTCTATGGCGAGAAGGCTGGGGCGACGGGCAACACGGGTCTTGGCGGCTACAGAGTTGCGGAAGTGATGAGGCGATGTGGGGGAGAGTATGACATCTTCAACACAGAGGGAGGAGTAACGGTTAGGCTGACCATACCGGTCGCCTAACCCCACAATAACAAGGCTATAACAAGAATAACTAAAAACATAGGAAGATATGGAGAATACAAAGAAGTACAAGGTGCTCTGGATAGACGACGAGCACGGGCAGACGACGCAGTTTGACAACTTCAAGAAGTTGGCGATGCTACAGGGTATCGAGTTCGTGACGTGTCGATTTGCGAAGGAGGGGATGGAGCTGTTTGACAAGCACATCGAGGAGTGGTCTGGAGTCGTGCTTGATGCCAAGAGCCTGCGGGAGACGGATAACGAGACGGCCAACACGGGTGCGCTCATGTACTCGTTGCTCCACATAGCTGAGATGTCGAGCAAGCGCTATGTCCCGAAGTACATATTCACAGGTCAGCCAGACCTGCAGAAGAACGAGACGTTTGGGGATATGGTTGGCAGTTTCTACGTCAAGGGGACGGACAATGTGCGGTTGATAAATGACATAGAGAAGAATGCGGAGGAGCTATGGAACACGCAGCTACGGAACAAGTATCGTAATATATTCGACGACTTCGGGGAAGAGCATGACGTAGTGCTGCTGAGAATAGCTGGTGCGATAGAGAGTGAGGAGACGAGGGATACGTCAGTACTGAACGACTGCAGGAAGATCCTGGAGAATGCAGTCTTGAAAAGGTTTGAGGATGCGGGGCTGCTGTACAAGAGGGAAGGGATGGCATCAGATTGTAGTGCTATTGAGGATCTGAATGAGATGGACAGGACGATGGTTCCGGCTTACGTACCACAATCGCTGAATCTTGTAAGGAAACTTGGGAACGAGTTCTCGCATTTAGATGCGGATGTCAGGCATGGCAAGGCGCCGTATGTCATCAGGTGCGTGTGTCTTGGGCTGATGACCTTGCTGGACTGGGCTGGAACTTTGCCGACCGACGAGCAGAGTAGGAATGTTAAGAGAGGAATAATAGCGGCGATGAGGAGGAAGAGAGCAGAGCAGGCGGCGGAGGACATGGAAAAGCGAGATGCGAGGGAGGAGAAGGCGATGAGCGGGAGAAAGGATAGGGAGAAGAAGGAGAAGAAGGAGGAGAAGGGGAGGAAGGATAAGAAAAGGGACAATAGAAAGTAGCAATCAATAAAGACTGGGCTGATATAGGTCTAACGGTGGAGGGAGAGAAGGAAAGAAGGGAAGAAGGGGAAGGGAAAGAAGGCGGGAAGAATGAAGATAGGTTGCAATGAAAGGGGTGAAATTTGCAGTGTTAACCAAAGAAGAGGAGGAAAGACATGAAAAACTACGGGTTGAATGATGTATTGGGATTTGGGAAGTACGCCGGGGAGCGCATCAAGGATGTGATAGACAAGAATCCCGGTTATATTGACTGGTGCCTGAGCAACCTAGACCATTTTGGTCTGTCGGCGACGGCGAGGAGCTACATGAGGACTGGCGAGGTCGAGGTCGAGGAGGACGATGACGACAGGTATGACGATCGGGGTTATTACGAGGAGCCACGGAAGAGGTATGACGAGTATGGAGGAATCTATGACCTTGACGACGACTTTATCAACGATGTGCTGGACGGGGATCCGGAGGCATATTGGAACATAGACTGAGGAGGAAGGAGGGGAAAAGCGCCTGGTGGTCCGGTGGGACTGCCAGGCGCTATTGGTTATGTGGGGGTATGGGCTGGGCGTGGAGTATTCTGCACTTACGGGGGGAAGAGAAGGGGGAGAAGGTGAGAGGAAGATTAGCACGAGAGAGTTCGGGTCTTATACAGGGCAACCCAATGAGGAATTGGGAATGGGGAATTAGGAATGAGAGGTGGAAAGAGAGTTAAGACAAAGAGAAGAAAAAAGGGAGTATAAGGGGATAGTTATTCTATTTTATGTACTTTTGTCTGCGGACACAAAGTGAAAGAAAAATGGAAGTACATAACATCGGCGCCAGCAACAGCGTGATCAACCAGTATGTTGCAGAGATGAGGTGTGTAGTGAGGCAGAAGGACCCGCTACGATTCAGGACGAACATAGAGAGGATCGGGATGATGATGGCGTACGAGGTGAGCAAGACACTCGGGTACAAGGAGGTGACAGTCGAGACGCCGCTCGGGGTGAAGGCTGTCAACGTGCCGGCGGACGACCTGGTCGTCGGGACCATAATGCGTGCCGGGCTGCCGATGCATGGAGGAGTCTTGCGAGTATTTGACAAGGCGGAGAACTGTTTTGTCTCGGCGTTCAGGGTATATAACGAGAAGCACGAGGTCGAGATACGCCTCGGGTATGCGGCGACGCCGAGCCTTGAGGGGAAGGTCCTGATATTGGCGGACCCGATGCTTGCGACAGGATTCAGCATGGCGCAGACCATAGAGCAGCTTCTGAAGTTCGGGACGCCGAAGAAGATACACGTCCTCAGCATCATAGCAGCGCAGCCGGGAATAGACTATCTCGTCTCTCACCCAGTGAAGGGCGTGGAGACCGAGATATGGGCGGCGTCGGTCGATCCGGAGCTAAACAAGGACGCATACATAGTGCCGGGGCTTGGTGATGCGGGCGACCTGGCATACGGCGTGAAGTTGTAGAGAGAAGAGAGATGGCAGGCAAGCTGAAGACCGTCTACGTCTGCGGGGAGTGTGGAGCGGAGAGTCCGAAGTGGCTCGGTCGCTGTCCGCAGTGCGGGGAGTGGAACACCATGCAGGAGGAGGTCGTCTCGGTCGATAAGACGAGTGCCGCCCAGAGCATAGCCCAGAGTGCGCTGCTACATGAAGTCAAGGCCGTCTCGCTCTCGTCGGTCGAGATACGCGACGTCGGACGTTCGACGACGGGCAATGGGGAGCTCGACAGAGTGCTCGGCGGGGGGATAGTCCCCGGGGCGCTCATCTTGATAGGCGGGGAGCCGGGAATCGGGAAATCGACGCTCGTCCTCCAGATGGCGTTACAGCTGCCGCAGCGCGTCCTCTACGTCTCGGGCGAGGAGAGCGTCCAGCAGATCAAGCTGAGGGCGGACAGAATCTCTGGGGGGCGGCAGGGCAACTGCATGGTCGTCTCGGACACCATGATAGACAGGCTCGTCCAGCACATAGAGCAGACGAAGCCCGACATCGTCGTCGTCGATTCCATCCAGACAGTACAGACAGAGAAGATAGACTCGTTGCCGGGGTCGATCAGCCAGATCAGGGAGTGTGCGGCTCAGCTCATGCACATAGCGAAGACGCGAAACCTCCCGATAATCATAATCGGGCACATCAACAAAGACGGGCAGTTGGCAGGTCCGAAAGTGCTCGAGCACATAGTCGACGTCGTCCTCCAGTTCGAGGGAGACAGGAACCACCTCTACAGAATACTCCGATCCATCAAGAACCGTTTTGGAAGCACGAACGAGATCGGGATATTCGAGATGATGGGAGACGGACTGCGGGAAGTGTCTAATCCGAGCGAGATGCTGCTGAGCGAAGTCTCGGCGGATCTGAGCGGGATAGCGATAGCGGCTGCCATGGAGGGGATGAGACCCTTCCTGATAGAGACGCAGGCGCTAGTCTCGACGGCGGCATACGGAACGCCACAGCGGTCGGCGATGGGCTTTGACGTCAGGCGGCTCAACATGCTGCTGGCGGTCCTCGAGAAGCGGGCAGGATTCAAGATAGCGGCGAAGGACGTCTTCTTGAATCTGGCGGGAGGCATCAAGGTACAGGACACCGCACTCGATCTCCCGATAGCGGCAGCCATATTGTCGTCGAGCAGTGACATGAGCATCAAGCAGGGGACGGCGATGGCGGGCGAGATAGGACTATCGGGTGAGGTGCGACCCGTCGCAAGGATAGAGCAGCGTATAGGCGAGGCGGCGAAGCTCGGGTTCAAGAGGATCATAATCCCGAAGCATAGCAGGATAGAGCCGAAAGCAGGTCGGGATATAGAGATCTGCCAGGTGACAAGGTTGACGGACGCATTCAGACTATTATTCACGTGAAGAAGTTTTTCCCATTATACGACATCAAGGAGATCGACCAGCGGACGACAGAGCTGGAGGGGATAGAGTACCTAGCCCTTGTCGAGCGGGCGGCGCAGGCGCTTTGTGACTGGATAATGCAGCACTACACGCGTCGGAGGATAGTCATCATCTCCGGACCGGGCAACAATGGAGCTGACGGGCTGGGGCTCGGGCTATTGCTACACGACAAAGACTGGATGGTCGATGTCCACACGTATACAGGCTTCACGGGCAAGCGCAGCGAGAGCAACGAGGCCATGATGAGGCGGCTATGTGCGACCGACCTCATGTATGACGAGAACAACCCCATGCCGGAGCTGGTGCCGGGCTGCCTCGTCGTCGATGCACTATTCGGGACAGGGCTCAAGAGAGATCTCGAGGGGCCGTCGGCGGAAGTCACGCGATACCTCAACGAGAGCGGAGTCGAGATAGTCAGTGTCGATATCCCGAGCGGAATGGGAGCCGAGGACAGCTATGGAGAAGTCTCCTACAGGACCGTCATACGAGCGACACACACCGTCACGTTCCAGTTCCCGAAGATGGCGTTTTTCCTGCCGGAGCTATCCGGGTACATAGGCAAGTGGCACGTCCAGGACATACATCTTGCGGCCGAGGCCATAGAGGAGGCGGAGACCTTCATGTACTATTCCGACGTCAGCGAGGCCGGGAAGCTACTCAGGAAGCGGAGCCGATTCGTCCACAAGGGGACCATGGGGCACGCGTTGCTCCTGGCGGGCTCGAAGGGCATGATGGGTGCAGCGGTGATGTCGTCGCGGGCGTGCCTTAGGAGTGGGGTAGGGCTGTTGACCACAGTCACGGCGGAGGCCGGGTATAACATCATGCAGACAGCAGTCCCGGAGGCCATGACGATGACGAGTGGGGAGACGGAGCTCGAGTGGGATGCGACGAAGATGCCGTCGAGAGTATCGGCAGTCGGAGTCGGTCCGGGGCTTGGGCGAGGCGAGGCGTCGCATGCGACAGTCAGGAGAGTGATAGAGACCATGGGAGGCGTAGCGCCGATGGTCATAGATGCCGACGGGCTGTATTGCCTCAGGACGCTGATGGACGAGGGCCTTGAGTTGCCGGAGGGGACAATAATCACGCCACATCCTGGGGAGCTAGACAGACTGACCGGTCGGCATACACATACAGCGGAGCGGATAGAGGCGGCGTGCCTGATGGCGATACGGCACAGGATCGTCGTCGTCTTGAAGGGAGCGTTCACAGTGATAGCCATGCCAGACGGGCGGAGAGTCTTCAACACCATGGGGAACAGCGGAATGGCGACGGCGGGTTCGGGTGACGTATTGACTGGCGTCATACTCGGACTCTTGGCACAGGGGTATGACTCGGAGACCGCGGCGCTGCTAGGCGTCGGGCTACATTCAGTAGCGGGAGACATAGCTGCGGAGAAGATGGGCGAGGAGAGCATGATAGCGACGGACATAATAGACAATCTCGGTGCGGCGTATAAGAGACTGAGGGGGTAAAGACAGGAGGTCGGAAGGAAAAGGAGAGAAGAACACATTTGGTGGAGAGAGCCGAAACGTCGGTGGGGGGAGAAGGTGAAGAGGAATGAATAGGGGAAGAAGAGGAGAGGAAAGAATGACGATATGGTGATGTGGAGAAAAGAATAATAAAAAGCTGGGAAGCGACTGCGAGAAAGTGAAAATATATTTAACTTTGAGAAAAACAGACAAAAACAAAGATATGAAGCGAGATAGAATAGCAGGAGTCCTGGCGGCAGTCAGTGCTATGATTATGATGTCGTGTGGAGGTCCGGATTACAGGGAGTGCCTACCAGCGAATCCATCGGCGGCAGTGTCGATCAACGTGGCGAACCTCGTGACGGAGTCAGAGGTGATGAGCAATCAGGCAGTCGGTCAGATGATGGAGAGGGGCCTATCCGACCAGTCAGCTGGGATGAAGAGCTTAGTCGATAAGATAAAGAAAGACCCGAGGGTCGTAGGCGTAGATTTCCGGAAGCCGATAATAGCGACCGTGACGGACCCGCAGGATGATGACGGGATAGTGCTGGTGGCGTCGGTCCTCGACAGGGGAGACCTGAAGAAGTTCGTCGAGGAGTATGCGAAGGAAGACAACGAAGTCGTCGTCAGCGAGGAGGGGGACTATACAGTCGTCAAGAACAATTTCGGCACGACGCTGATGGCGTTTGACGGCAGCAGGCTCGTCTATGCGCAGCACCCGATGAAGTTCATGGAGCTGAAGGACGAGGAGAGGGCGATAAGCGACAAGGAGTTCGAGAAGTTTGCGAAGGGCGAGAGCGACATAGCGGTGTACGTAGACAACAAGGGGTTGAAGAAGCTGAAGATGTTCATGCCGAGGGAGATGCGGGCGGCACTCGACGGTCAGAAGATAGCTGAGGGAACGTCTTGCATGATGCTCAACTTTGACAGGGGGAGAGTCAGGGTCGATGCGAAGGGGACAGGCGACGCGAAGACCATGGAGACACTCAAGACCGTCGTGGTGAAGCCAAGCAAGGACAACCTCGACTACATCCCGGAGGGGGCATATATCGTCGCTAATTATGGGCTAAGGAACCTCGGAAAGGCACTCGAGATGAACCCGAAGCCAGAATGGGAGGAAGTAGATAGGCAGCTGAGCGCCATAGACCCCAGCCTGAAGCTGAAGGACATACTGCAGACAATAGATGGCGACCTGACGATGGCCATCCTGCCAGCGGAGTTGACAGGGAAAGAGCTCGTCCCGCAGTTCGCCTTCATAGTGACAATCAACGACAAGGCCGTATTTGAGAAGATAGGGGCCGTAATCGAGAGCAAGGAAGTCCTAAAGAAAGTCGAAGGCCTCGTCTTTGCGACTGGCGCGAACGAGTATCACAACTACAGCACGTGGGAGAAGGAGAAAGGCGGGTATGACTACTACCTGGGCGTCGTCGATAACAAGCTGATAATCATGCCAGAGAACATATACAGCAAGGTCGTCAAGGACGGCAAGATGCAGAGCCTGTCTGACCACTACAGCGGCAGCAAGCTGGGCAGTTCGCTCATGGTCGGAGACATCGAGGCGATGACCAAGGACCTGAAGAGAGTCGGTCTAGTCCGTGACGAGGAGGCATTGAGAATCCTCAACATGATAGGCGACTTCAGCATGGAGAGCGACGTAGACGGAGAGGGCAGCCTCGTCATCAACCTGACGGACGGGAGCACGAACGCCTTGAAGCAGATTGTCGACGTCTCGGTCGATATGATGAAGTAATAGACGGCGAGCAGTGGCTGGGCGGATAGACAGGATAGAGCTACGGGGCGTCGTCCCGAGAGTCTTTGAGGACGACAGGAGCCAGATAGAGGGATCCGAGATATGGGGCAAGGAAATAGACTTCGAGAGGGGGCGGGCGTATCTAGTCCGCTCCGACTCGGGGCGCGGGAAGTCGTCGCTATGCTCGTTCGTCTATGGCACTCGGACAGACTATAGCGGGAGGATAGAATACAGCGGAGAAGGGTATACAGGCAGGGAGAGTGCGGAGGAAGTCAGGAGACGGCACATCGGCATGATGTTTCAGGAGCTGCGGCTCTTCGGAGACCTGACCGTCGTCGAGAACATAGAAGTCAAGAACCAGTTGACCAAGATGCGGAGCCGGCGGGAGATAGAGGAGATGCTAGAGAGAGTCGGCATCGCGGAGAAGCGCGACACAGAGTGCAGGAAACTATCAGTAGGGCAGCAGCAGAGAGTAGCCTTCGTCAGACTACTCTGTCAGCCGGCGGACTTCCTACTCCTCGACGAGCCAGTCAGCCACATAGATGACGGGAGGGGCAGAGACATGGCGGCGATGATAGAAGAGCGGAGGAGGCGGGACGGAGTCGGCGTCGTAGTCACCTCGATAGGGAGGGACATGCCGATAGAGTATGACAGGGAGATACAGCTATGAAGTTGCTAATAAAGCTACTACGCCAGAATGCCAGCACATGGCAGTTGATAGTCTTCTTCGTCGCGGGGACCATAGGAGTCATGATGCTCCTAGTCGGGATGCAGGCGATGAGGGACTACGGGCGTGCGGAGAAGGCGGCCGACGGGCTGCTGGGTCCAGGGACCATAGTAGTCTCTAAGCCAGTCAGCAGTCTGACGACCATAGGCAACCTGATAGGCGTCCGTCCGTCATTCAGCGAGAAAGACATAGAGAAGATAGCGAGTACCGAGGGAGTCGGAGGCGTCGGCGTCTTTAGGTCGTCGGCGTTCAACGTCAGTGCGAGAGTCGAGATAGGTGGGCATGGGATCTCGACAGAGATGTTTCTCGAGTCAGTCCCCGACCAGTTCATAGACATAGACACAGAGAGGACAGAGTGGGGCGGGAGCGTCGGGAGCGAGTTCATCCCGATAGTCATCCCGAGGACTTATCTCGACCTATATAACTTCGGCTTTGCGACGTCGAAGGGACTGCCGCAAGTCGGGGAGACCATGCTCAGACAGATACCGTTCAAGATAGGCGTCAGCGGGAACGGGCGGAGCAGAGTATATCAGACGCGGATAGTAGGGTATAGCAGGAAGCTCAACACCATACTCGTCCCCGACCAGTTCCTACGGGAGGCGAACAAGACATTTGGCAGTGGAGAAGAGGGCGGTCCGTCGAGGCTCATAATAGTCAGCAAGGGGGGAGCGCCGAGCAAGGCACTCTTTGAGCTACTTGCGGACCTCGGTGGAAGCGTCGATGGAGATGCCGACGAGCTACGGCTACGGAGCATAGTGAGCGGCGTGACGGGAGTGTGCATAATACTAGGGCTCATCATAACGCTGATGGGCGTATCGTTTCAAGTCGTCAGCCTGCTGCTCCTCGTCGAGCGGAACAAGGAGAAGACCAGCAACCTGCGGGCCATAGGGTACAGCGGTGTGGAGGTCGGGATGCCGTATATGATAGTCTCGATGGCGACGGCTGTCGGGGTGTCTCTGGTAGCGGCGATGGTAGTGAGCGTCGGGTATCCCATCGTGACAGACTACGCACGGAGAGTCGTCGGTGAGTTCAGTCCTGCGGGGATGTGGAGCGTATGGGTCTGGGCAGTCGTGATAGCGGCAGTGATAGTCGCGGTAGATTGGATAGTCGTCAGGATGAAGACGGAGCAATGAGGAATTAGGAATTAGGTTGGTGGAAGCCTCACACAGAGGGCACAGAGACACAGAGTTTTTCAGAACACAGAGGCGAGCTGGCGCTCGCATGGAGAACACAGAGAGGGCGGAGCAATTAGGAATGAGGAATTAGGAAGGAATACAAAGGGGGAGGCACCGACGACGATGCCTCCCCCTTAGTATTTTCAGAGGAGGGCGGGCAGCCTATCTGAAGACTGGGCGGATAGGGAGGGCCATGTGACGGTGGCTCAGTTCGTCGTATTTACGCCTCTTAGTAAACTCGAAGCTGAGGGCTTGTGCTGGGCGCTTGACAGAGACAGAGTCGCACCAGTAGCAGCCCTTGTCGCCACGGTCGTAGAAGTCGCTAGAGATGAGGGCGACGTGCTTGCCCTTGTAGCCTGCGGCGGGGATAAAGATCCATTTGTCAGTAAAGCCGGCGACGTTGGAAGTCACCTTGTAGCCATCGACATTGTTGAGAGCGCACCATACCCAGGTGCAGCTGTCCTCGAGTTCGCGCCATTCCTTGAGAGAGGGGACTCGCCAGTTCTCGCCGAGGGCTGCGAAGGCGGCGTCGTCTTCGAGGGCAATAGTGTTGAGGTCGTCGGAGAAGCCGTCGAAGCCATTGTCGTCAGCCTCGGACTTAGGGACATACTTGTTGAAGCCGTGGGCCTTCTTCTTAGAGAAGCCTTCGGCGTCCTTGTCGCTTGAAGTCTTGTAGAACTTGTAGCTTTCGAGAGAGAGGCGTGCGGTGCTGTCGACAGGTTCAGTTGTTGCCCATTGGTAGTAAGAGCCGTAGTCCTCTGGGCATTCAGCGCCGAGGTTCATGCTAGCCCACTTGACGGAGAGTCCGAGGTCGACGACGTCTGGGGTCGGGGTGCAGGAGAAGAGGGAGAGGGTGCTGAGTGCGGAGAGGGAGAAGAGGATACGAGATATGATCTTCATAGTCAGTAAAGTCGGTTAAAATGTGATATAGTGGCAAAGATAGGATATAATTAGGAATTAGCAATTAGGAATTTGCAATTGGGAGGGGGAGAAGCATCGGAGGTGTCGGAGTTTTAAGCCTCACACAGAGGGCACAGAGGCACAGAGTTTTTCAGAACACAGAGGCGAGCTGGCGCTCGCTTGGAGGACACAGAGCAATTAGCAATTTGCAATTGGGAATGAGGAATCAGGAATGGTCGGGAGGACACGGGGGGGCGGAGGGAGAGGAAAATGAACGGGCGTTGCCTAGGGTGTTGACTTCGTCGACCTTTCTTCCGCTCGGCAATTGGAGCAAGCTCCATTGCACTCGCTTAATCGAAAGGTTGCCCTAGGCAGGGACTGTTTTGCCCCTTAGCTTCGCTGACCTTTCTCTCGCTCGGCAATTTGTGCAAGCACATTGCACTCGCTTAATCGAAAAGTTCAGGGCGATGGTTACCGTAGCACCCTTTACCCAGGGCGCTGCCCTGGGCTTGGACGGTTTTGCGCTTTCAGCGCGGAAGTTAGTAAACGGGGGAGAACTGAAGGGGCGGAGTTGTCGGAGTCGTCGGAATTGTCGGAGTCGTCGGGCTTTTAAGCCTCACACAGAGGGCACAGAGACACAGAGTTTTTCAGAACACAGAGGCGATCTGGCGCTTGCGAGGAGGACACAGAGCAATTAGCAATTGGGAATTAGCAATTGGGAAGGGGAGAAGCATTGGAGGTGTCGGAGTCGTCGGAGGTGTCGGAGGGAGAGGAAAATGAACGGGCGTTGCCTAGGGTGCTGCCCTAGGCAGGGACTATTTTGCCCCTTCAGGGCGACGGTTACCGTAGCACCCTTTACCCAGGGCGCTGCCCTGGGCTTGGACGGTTTTGCGCTTTCAGCGCGGAAGTTAGTAAACGGGGGAGAACTGAAGGGGCGGAGTCGTCGGAGGAGTCGGAATCGTCGGAGGGATGGGAGGAACGGGAGGAGGTGTCGGAATGGTCGGAGGGATGGGAGGAAGGGAAGAGGATGAGATTGAAGATGAGATGGTTAAGGGAGGAGAGGAAGGGGGTGCGAGTGGTGGGGGAAATAGAAATATTTGGAAGAAATCGAAAAAACTCCTACATTTGCGAAAGTTTTCGACAAGAGGTGAGAGTCCTGAGGAAGAATCAGGATTCTCTCGTTTTGTTGATGTCTGAGAAAAAAATAAAGAATTGTTAACAAACAAAACAAAACAATAGGAGGGACAATATGTCATCAATAAACTACGTTACGGAGGCTGGTCTGCAGAAGATGAAGGACGAGCTTCAGCAGCTTGAGAGTGTCGAGAGACCAAAGGTCATCAATCAGATAGCGGAGGCGAGGGACAAGGGCGACTTGTCGGAGAATGCCGAGTATGATGCAGCGAAGGAGGCTCAGGGCCATCTGGAGACACGCATAGCGAAGTTGAAGACTATGATAGCTAATAGCAGGATCATAGACAGAAGCAAGCTGGACACGAGTTCGGTGCAGTTGCTGACGAAGGTGACAGTCAGGAACGTCAAGACGAAGGCACAGATGACGTACAGCATAGTTCCGGACACGGAGGCAAACCTCAAGGAGGGCAAGATAGCACTTTCGACGCCTATCGCGAAGGGGTTGCTTGGCAAGAAAGTCGGCGAGCAGGTGGAGGTCAAGGTGCCGGCGGGCGTGATGACCTTTGAGGTTGTCGAGATAGCGCTTGCGATACAGTAGTGGAAGGAGGCGAGATATGGCAACGATATTCAGCAAGATCATAGCTGGCGAGATACCGTCTTACAAGATAGCGGAGGACGCGGAGAACTACGCATTTCTCGACATCAATCCGTTGACGGCGGGGCATACGTTGTGCGTCCCGAAGGTCGAGACCGACTATCTCTTTGACCTGCCGGCTGAGCGGCTGGCGAGCCTTACGGCGTTTGCGCAGAAGGTTGCGAAGGCGCAGAAGGAGGCCTTGGGGTGCAAGAGAGTCGGTGTGGCGGTGCTCGGATTTGACGTCCCGCATGCACACATACATCTTGTCCCGATGGAGAGCGAGGCAGACCTGAACTTCAAGAAGGAGAGGGTGAAGCTGAGCGAGGCGGAGTTCAAGGAGATAGCGGCGAAGATAGCGGCGAAGATAGCGGCGAAGGTTAAGTGAACTTCTATAAATTGCTTTTTCGGCGTTGTACTTCACACTTAAAATCCTCATTTACTTCAGTAAACTCCGGTTTTAAGTGCTTGCACGCCTTGAAAAACCTAATTTCTAGAACTTCCCTAAAGTGAACTTCGGGCACAGATTCGTGGCACAAAGTTTGACGGCTCTCTTGCAAAAGTCGGTAACAAATATTAGATTTGTACGTATAAGCGAGAGAGAACCAAACATAAAGGAAAGGATATGAAGATGAACAAAAGACTATCAGTTGTTGCCGTCATGCTAGCTGGCGTGGTTGGCTGGACGATGGCGTCGGAGACGGAAGTCGCCGGGATATACTACAACTTCAACGACGGGAACAAGACGGCGGAGGTCACGTACAAGGGCAAGTGCCATTGTGCGGCGGACACATACGCAGGCGTCGTCAACATCCCGAGCAAGGTCGTCTTTGAGGGCGTCGAGTATAACGTCACGTCTGTCGGCGACTACGCATTTGCATCGAGCAGGAAGTTGACGGGCGTCGTGATCCCGACGAGTGTGAAGTCGATCGGGTACAATGCGTTTGTCGGCTGCAGGCAGTTGGAGAACGTAGAGTTTGCACAGCCGTCGGGAGTGAGCGAGATAGGTAGGCAGGCGTTCTTGGCGTGCCAGAACCTGAAGAGCATTGAGATCCCGAGCTCGGTAGAGACGATAGGACGATTCGCGTTCGAGATGTGCGACAAGCTCGAGAACGTCACGTTCCAGGAGCCGTCGAATATCACGATGATAGACGAGTACGTATTCTGCAGGACGGGTCTGCACGGAATCACAGTACCGGCGTCGGTAAAGGTGATAGAGGACGTAGCGTTCTGCTCGAATCCTAACATGCTGAACGTCATGCTCCCAGCGACCGTCGTAGAGGTCAGCGAGAGGAATCCGTTCTGCTACAACACGCAGGTCGTCAGCATGAGCGTCGAGGCGGGCAATCCGACATACGACTCGAGGGACAACTGCAACGCGTTCATCGAGACGAAGACGAACACCCTCGTAGCGGGCTGCAAGACGACGAAGATACCGGCTAGCGTCACGGCGATAGGCAGGAGTGCCTTCAACCACGTCACGGACATGACGGATGCAGCACTGCCGGCAACGATTACGTCGATAGGCAAGTACGCATACCTCGGTTGCACGGGTCTCAAGTCGTTCTACTTCCCATCGACGATGGAGGTCATGGCGGACTCAGTATTCTGGCAGATAGAGAAGCTCGACTCGATAGTCACGATGGCACAGAAGCCGTTCAAGATTGACGAGAGCGACTTCCAGCCGGCGATATATGACAATGCAACGCTGTATGTCCCGGCGGGCACGGCAAAGGCTTACAAGGTAGCGCCGGTATGGCAGAAGTTCAGGAAGATCGTCGAGCTTGACGCGTTCGTAGTTGACGGAGTCTCTTACGAGCTGCAGGCAGACGGCACGGCGAAGCTCGTAGCGCCAACGGAGGGAGTAGCATACACGAAGGTCGTCGTCCCGAAGACAGTCAAGAGTGGCGAGAACACGTATGAGGTATCGGCAGTTGCTGAGGACGCATTCGCACAGATGAGCGAGGGCCGAGTAATCTACGGACAGAGCTCGGAGGCAAGCAACATCGGCATCTACGGTGGCAAGGGCGTCATCAAGATCGAGGGTAGCGATGCTGAGGCTACGGTCTATAACCAGGCAGGTGTCCCGATGGTCGTCACGACGAAGAGAATTATACCTATGGAGCAGGGCTTGTATGTCGTCAAGGTTGGCGGGAAGTCGGCTAAGGTGCTCGTAGAGTAAAATAAACAAACAGTTAGTGGTCGGGGGCTTAGCGTCAGAGGACGGTAAGCCCCTTGATCTTTTTATTAGTATATAACGAAGAGAAGCATGAGAACAATAAGGGCGACGACGACGGCGGGGCGAGCCGGGGCGTATTACGTCAGGATAGAGGCCATGGCGCGGAAGCACAGCATCCCGCTCGAGGTAGAGTTTGACGAGCATGACACGCCGGAGACGAAATATGTGGTTGTCGTCGATGGCTACTTGCCGATAGCGACGTGCAGACTATACGAGGAGGCGGAGGGTGTCGTCGTGATAGGGAGGGTCGTGGTCCTGGCGGAGTATAGGCGTCGGGGGATAGGGACGATGGTCGTGAGAGAGGCTGAGGAGTGGGCACGGGAGATAGGGTGTCGGAGGGCAGTCGTCGAGAGCAGGGACAACAAGACGGTGTTTTATGAGCAGATGGGGTATAGGAGGGTTGAGGGATGTCAGCCGATAGAGGGGGAGACGTTTAGGTGCTATAGGATGGAGAAGGAATTGTAGCAATTAGGAATTAGGAATTAGGAATGGGTCGGGAGGACACGGGGATTTTAGGCCTCACACAGAGGGCACAGGGTCGCAGAGGGTGGTACGGACACAGAGGCGAGCTGGCGCTCGCGGTGAGGACACAGAGGAATGAGCAATTCAATTAGGAATGAGGAATGGTCGGGAGGACACGGGGGGGGGCGGAGGGAGAGGAAAATGAACGGGCGTTGCCTAGGGTGCTGCCCTAGGCAGGGACTATTTTGCCCCTTAGCTTCGCTGACCTTTCTCACGCTCGGCAATTTGTGCAAGCGCATTGCACTCGCTTAATCGAAAAGTTCAGCGCGGAAGTTAGTGAACGGGGAAGAACTGAAGGGACGGAGTCGTCGGAGGAGTCGGAGTCGTCGGAGGAGTCGTCGGGGATTTTAGGCCTCACACAGAGGGCACAGAGGCACAGAGTTTTTAGAACACAGAGGCGAGCTGGCGCTCGCGGGGAGAGCACAGAGGAATTAGCAATTAGGAATTGTGAAGTGGAAAGGAGAGAAGCGTCGGAGGGGACGGAGGTGTGAGAAAAAACGAGGGGGAGAGAAACGGGGGAACGAGATAAATGATTAGATTTGCGGAAAGAAAACAGAAAACCATGGAAGTAGGGAAGAAGATATGCGAGACGCTGAAGGGCGTCCGGAAGAAGATAGCCGAGGCGAACGGGATAGAGTATGAGCCGACCGAGTGCAGGCATACGGGTGACTGCCTGGGGACGTGTCCGAAATGCGAGAGTGAGCTGAGGTACATAGAGGGGGAGATCGAGAAACGCAAGTCGGCGGGGAAGAGCGTAGTACTATCGGGCGTGGCAGCGGTCGGGATAGCACTCTCGGCGAGCGGTTGCACTGCGTTTGAAACCACGGGAGACGTCGAGCCCCTACAGGGGAGCGTCCCGAACCCGGACACGACAATGGTCGAGAAGACCCAGGGCGAGGACGGGCAGAGTAATGGAGACAGTACGAAGTGTGAGAACATGGGAGCAAAAGAAGGCGAGAAGGATGATGAGGTGCAAGAGCTGGCGGGCGATGTCCCTGACAACTTATAGAAGGAGAGAAGCGCAGGAGGATGCATGGGGGGGGATGAGCAAGAGATAAAGAGGGGCGAATAGACAGCGGAGAAAACTCGAGCGAGACAGGAAGAAAGCCTACAAAGAGAGACGGGCGGAGATGGCAGAGAGGACGACAGATAGAGTAGGGGCGGCGCCATTCATAGGAATACTCAGACACAGGATAGGAGTTGACGGGCAGGGAGTGACGACGCTGGCGGCGTTTCATGGATGTCCGCTAAGGTGCAGATATTGTCTGAACCCGCAGAGCACGAGAGAGGGGACGAAGGTCGAGATGTTGACGTCGGAGGAACTCGTCGAGCGGGTCAGGGTGGACGACCTATATTTCAAGGCTACAGGGGGAGGAGTGACATTCGGCGGAGGGGAGCCTGGACTCAGAGCGGGATTCATAGAAAGTTTTAGAGAGATAGCCGACAAGGAGTGGAAGATAAACATCGAGACGAGCCTCAATATAGACAGGGAGAGCGTCGAGACACTATTGAGAGTCGCGGACACGATAGTCGTCGATATAAAAGACATGGACGGGGAGGTGTATAGAGCATACACTGGACGGGAGAATCGGAGGGTAGTAGAGAACCTAAAGTATATAGCGGAGCGAGGGATGCAGGGTCGGTGCGTCGTAAGAGTCCCGAAGATAGAGGGTTATAATACAGAGGAGTGGCAGAGAAGGAGCGTCGAGGAGTTGAGGGAGATGGGGTACGGGGAGCTTGATGTATTTGAGTATAAGGTGCTTCTATAAATTGCTTTTTCTGCGTTACGTTAACTTTTGAAATCCTCATGTACTACAGTACACTCCGGTGTTCAAAAGCTCACAAGCCTGGAAAAATCTAATTTCTAGAAACCCCTTATAAACAGTGCGTGGAGGGTTAGTCTGGAGAGTCGTAGTCCTCGAGGTCTTCGGCTGCGAGGTCATAGTCGTCGTTATCAGAGACGAAGTCGTAGGGACGTGGTTGTGGACGGGAGGAGGCGGAGTCGCGGGCGTCTGAGAGGATAGCGGCGACGACAGCCATAGTCTTCTCGAAGACGGGGGGCTTGAGCTGACATTCCCAGATGACGAGCGTATGCCAGCCGAGGGCGGAGAGACTGGAGCGGACCCGTTCGTCGCGCTCGTGGTTGCGGCGGAACTTAGCAGTCCAGAAGTCGACATTAGAATGTGGGACAGTAGCGGCGGGGCAACCGGGGTGCTGGTGCCAGAAGCAGCCGTGGACAAAGATAGCGACGTGGGCATTGACGACGACGATATCTGGTGAGCCGGGAAGTTGCCGTGCGTTCTTGCGGTAGCGGAAGCCGTGGTGCCACAGCCAGTGGCGGACAGCCAGTTCGGGGCGGGTGTCCTTGCTGTGGATAGAAGCCATGACCTGGCTAAGAGATTTTGGCTTGTGCTTGCGTACCATAGATAGTGCAAAGATGGTGAAAAAACGGTCAGGTTGTAACAGGGGAAGGGGAGAGAAGGAGGTGAGCGGAGAGACATTTCGGGGAGGAGAATAAAAATTGGGGGCAAGTAAAAAAGGGAGAGTTGTGGAGGAGAAAGAAAAAGTCGTAACTTTGCTTTAGAAAGGAAGAAATAAAAACAGGAACGAAATGAGCATACTTGATGGCAGGCCGGCGTTGAAGGCTGAAGTAGAGAAGGTAGCCGAGGTAGCTGGCTATCTGTGGCAGAATGGCTGGGCCGAGAGGAACGGCGGAAACATCACGGTCAACGTGACGGACTATGTAGACGATGCGATAAGGGCTATGAAGCCGATATCGGAGGTCAAGCAGATAGGCAAGCAGCTGAAGAACCTGAAGGGTTGCTACTTCTATTGCAAGGGCACGGGCAAGAGGATGAGAGACTTGGCGAGGTGGCCTATGGACAATGGGTCGATAATCAGGATACTCGATGACTGCTCGTCGTACGTCATAATAGCTGACAATGCAGTCATGCCGACGAGTGAGCTGCCGAGCCACTTGACGGTGCATGACCACTTGATCGAGAAGGGATCGAAGTACAGGGCAACAGTCCACACGCATCCTATCGAGCTTGTCGCGATGAGCCACAACAAGAAGTTCCTCGGCAAGGACGTCTTGACGAACATACTGTGGAGCATGATCCCGGAGACGAAGGCATTCTGTCCGCTCGGGCTGGGCATCATCCCGTATCAGTTGCCGGGCAGCAACCAGTTGGCAGACGCCACGTTGAAGGAGCTTGACGACTATGACGTAGTACTCTGGGAGAAGCATGGCGTCTTTGCGCAGGGGCTGGACGTCATGGACGCATTTGACCAGATAGACGTGCTCAGCAAGAGTGCGAAGATCTACATCGACTCAAAGGCTATGGGCTTCGAGCCAGAGGGCATGAGCCAGGAGCAGATGAAGGAGATGAGCAAGGCGTTCAACTTGCCGAAGTAGTCGGGAGACTAAGGATATGCCGAGGCGAAAGCGCCGCTAATCGGCATAGAATTTGATATAAAATCGTCAGGATAGTGTATGGTGACTATTCTGACGATTTTCGTTAAGTGAGCCCCAAGAAGAGGAAAAGGAACGAGATAAATAAACATCGCAGTATGAAGCAGTTCATTACGATACTTATGATGCTTGTCGGGTTTACGTCGGTCATGTCGGCGCAGGACAAGGTGAAGTTGAGGAGCGGTGAGACGCTCGACGTGAAGGTCGTCAAGGTGACGGCGGAGGCGGTCCAGTACGTCTTTGGAGAGGAGACGTTGGTCAACGAGACGTCGAAGAGCGACATAGAGGAGATAGTCTTTGCGAGCGGAAGGGTGCAGAAGTTCGAGGCTACGCAGCCGAAGAAGCAGGACGTCGCGGAGAAGAGCGAGTGGCACACGGTCGTCATACCACACGACAAGAAGCAGGCGGACAACAACTTCATACTGATGAACCACACGAACAAAGTTGTCGACTACAAGCTCTATGGGACGCTGAAGACGACGGGAGAGCGGACGTTGATAGGGCGTGGGCTGCTGGCCGTCTATGAGAAGAAGAAGGTCGATATAGCAGTTGCGAAGGGCAAGCTCGATGCGTTCACGCAGTTCGAGATAGAGACGGAGTCCGACCTGAACTTCACGTACATGATAAGGAGCAACGACATGAGGGTGACGCTATATCCGAAGTTCAGCCTAGGACATGCGCTGGTGCTTGACGGTGGCTATCTAGAGGCTGGGGCGAGCGAGCTGCAGGTGAAGAATGGGACTGGGATGGACATAGACTTCCTCGTGTATGGGTCTGAGGAAGAAGAGGGGAGCGAGAAGGAGCTGCTCTTTGGTGGTGCGATAGGCAGGGAGACGAAGAGGAGGTCTGAGCGAATCTTCACGGAGACGAAGCCAGTCCTGTATCTATATTTCAGTCAGGACATTCCGGAGCCGAAGGTCAGCATACAGGGAGGATATTTCAAGATAACATTCAAGTAGGGAGTTAGTACTTGAGAGTATATATATAACGGGTGGGCTATCGAGGAGGTAGTCCGCCCGAGTTGCGTTATAGAGAGAAGTCAGATACGTGATCGAGCAGATTAGCACGGACTGAAGAGAGGGAGGGGTGCAAGGCAGGGAACAAGGCTGAAGGGGTAAAGGGAAGAGGAGAAGGGAAAATTGCATAGAAATATATATCTTTGTGAGAGAAAAGGATGGGCGTATGCACAAGGTAAAGGTTTTCAATCCGATATACGACACGGTGTTCAAGTACCTGATGGAGGATGAGCGCGTGGCGAAGGTGCTTCTTGGGAGGATACTCGACAAGAAGATCGTCGACATAGCGGTCATGGGTCATGAGCATGTCTCGGCAGACAACATGGAGCTGAAGCTGATGAGGATAGATTTCGCGGCGACGATAACCGAGGAGGACGGGCGGAACGAGACCGTGACGATAGAGCTCCAGAAGGCCATAGACGAGGATGAGGTGATGAGGTTCAGGAAGTATCTCGGTAGCCAGTACATCAGTCTGTCGAACGCCGACGTGACGGTGAGGAAGCGGAGGAGGCGTGACGGCGCGGAGGAGGATTATGAGACCCACAGGGCGCGACATATATACACGATATACATACTCGGTCACACAATAGGCGAGGGGTATGTGCACAGCGTGATGTGGGGGGAGACGCATTTCAAGGACCTGGATAGTCAGGATCTGGGGAATGGCAAGGACAACGAGTTCCTCAATGGCCTGACACATGACATATACGTGATACAGATACCGTACTTGCCGGAGCGCCCGAGGCGGCCGGTGGAGAGGCTGCTGAGGATATTTGACCAGAGGGCGAAGATAGAGAACGACTCAAGATATGTGGTGATAAGCGATCAGGACGAGGAGTTGCCGGAGTATGACGTGATAGTGAGGCGACTGCTGTCGGGCGTGAGTGACGAGCAGCTGCGTGGAGACCTCGACTTTGAGGACGAGGTGGTGAGGAAGCTACAGCGGGATAGGTTAGACAGGGAGAACCTCGACTATGAGCTTGGCGAGGCGAGGAAGGCTATAGAGAAAGAGAGAAGGCAGAAAGAAGAGGAGAGGAGGCAGAAGGAAGAAGAGAGAAGGCAGAAAGAAGAGGAGAGGAGACAGAAGGAAGAGCTCATAAAGATGGTGGCGTCATTTGGAGGGACGGAGGGGCAGATAGCGGAGAAGATGGGAGTGACAGTCGAGGAGGTCAGGAGAGTATTGGGGAAGTAGATGCTTT
>JAFPZF010000045.1 GCA_017417385.1 Bacteroidales bacterium | reverse complement strand
CGACAACCTATTGCCGATATATACGGGACTGGAGGGCACGAATGTACAGTCCGGATTCGCAAAGACATTCTGGAAGGCGCTGAAGAAGAGGGACGTGAACGAGGCGATGGGGGCGATGAGGACGTACCTGTCGGGCGTCCCGTACGTCGAGGGATTCAAGAAGAAGCTGGCACAGGCGGCGACGGCGGAGGGCTTCTACGAGTACACCATGTACCTGATATTCTCGATGCTGAACGTATATGTCAGGACGCAGGTGAAGTGCAAGGGAGGAAGGGCTGACGTCGTAGTCTCGATGCCCGACACCACGTGGGTCTTTGAGCTGAAGGTGAACGGGAGTGCGGAGTCGGCGATGGAGCAGATAAACAGCAGGGGTTATTACCTCCAATACAAGACAGAGGGGAAGAAGGTCGTGAAGGTCGGAGTAGAGTTTGAGCAGGCGACGATGGCAGTCGGGAGGTGGGTGTGTGACGAGGGGAATGGGGTCGTAGAGGGGGAAGAGGGGAAAGAATAGGACAATATTTGAAAAAAAATGAGTAGGTAAGGTGTTGAATATCAGTGGATAGGAGATTACTGATAAAAATAAGTTGCTGAAAAGGTATTGAAAACGAGAAATAACGTATAAATTTGCAGTCGAAAAGAGTGCCGATATGGCTCAGTTGGTAGAGCAACGCATTCGTAATGCGTGGGTCCTCAGTTCGAGTCTGAGTATCGGCTCATATTTCAAGACAGACCTCAGGGAGATAATCCTTGAGGTCTTTTTCTATGTCTGAAAGAGAGAAAAGGGTAAGTCGGGAGAGGGAAGGACGTGATGAGACTCGGGATATGGTTGTTGTCGATAGAGGTTTTTAGAAGTTCGGAGCAGGTAGATAGCAAGGCGGTAAGGTTAACATAAGTCGCATCAAGTCTAATACAAGTCTAATCATGGTCTAGTAATAGGGAGGGAGAGAGGAAGAAGGAAGCGACGGTGAAGAGGAGGAGTAGAGAATCGGAGAACGGAAAATTTTGATTAACTTTGTAGTGCAACGAAAAAACAAGGAAGACAGGAACATGGCAGCCGAAGAGAACATAGTATCGTATACAGAAGAGAACATCAAGACACTGGAATGGCACGAGCACATACGCGAGCGTCCGGGCATGTACATAGGCAAGCTCGGCGACGGCACGTATGCGGACGACGGCATCTATGTGCTATTGAAGGAGGTGATAGACAACTCGATAGACGAGCACATGATGGGGTTCGGAAAGCGGATAGAGGTGAAGGTGACGCCAGATGGACTTGTCAGCGTACGTGACTATGGTCGAGGTATACCACTCGGGTCGGTTGTCGACGTCGCATCGAAGATGAACACGGGCGGCAAGTATGACAACGAGGCGTTCCAGAAGTCGATAGGTCTCAACGGCGTCGGTATCAAGGCCGTGAATGCACTCTCGACGGAGTTCACGGTGATATCTGTGAGGGACGGGGAGATGAAGAAGGCGGAGTTCTCTTGTGGAGTCTTGACGAAGGAGTATGATGTCGAGCCGAGCCAGGAGAGGAACGGCACGATGGTCGTCTTCAGGCCGGACGCCACGAAGTTCGAGAACTATGCGTATCGGGACGAGATAGTCGTCCAGATGATGAAGAACTACACGTATCTGAACAAGAATTTGACCATGGTGTACAACGGTCAGAAGTTTCAGAGCGAGAATGGCATCGTCGACTTGTTGAGGGACAACATCACGGAGCAGCCGTTGTATGACATAATCCACCTCGAGTGTCAGGACCTCGACATAGCGATGACGCACTGCGACCATTACGGGGAGGAGTACTACAGTTTCGTGAACGGTCAGCACACGACGCAGGGCGGTACACATCTGCAGGCGTTCAGGGAGGCAGTCGTCAAGACCATAAGAGACTTTTACAGCAAGAACTACGACTATGCCGACATAAGGAGCGGGCTGAGCGCGGTCATCTCCATCAGGGTGCAGGACCCAGTCTTCGAGAGCCAGACGAAGACGAAGCTCGGTAGCAAGAACATGAGCAATGCCGACGATGCGCCGTCGATAAGAGGGTATGTCGGCGACTTCCTGGCGGAGCAGCTGGACAACTACCTCCACAGGAATCCGGACGTCGCGGACACCATCAAGCAGAAGATAGTCGACAGCGAGAAAGAGCGCAAGACAATCAGCGGAATCCAGAAGGAGGCGAGGGACAAGGCGAAGAAGGCCAACCTCCACAACAAGAAGCTGAGGGACTGCACAGTACACCTGACGGACAGCGGGAATAAGCTGTGCGAGGAGACGTCGATATTCATCACTGAGGGAGACTCGGCGAGCGGAAGCATCACGAAGAGCAGGGATGCGGAGGTGCAGGCCGTCTTCAGCCTGAGGGGAAAGCCTCACAACACGTATGGGGAGAGGCGTGACACCATATACAGGAACGAGGAGCTGTTCCTCCTGCAGGCGGCGCTCGGAATCGAGGAGAGCATAGACGACCTCAGGTATAACAAAGTCATCATAGCCACCGATGCCGACGACGACGGGATGCACATACGATTGTTGATGCTCACGTTCTTCATAAAGTTCTATCCCGAAGTCATCAAGAACGGGCATCTCTTCATACTTCAGACGCCGCTATTCCGAGTCAGGAACAAGAAGCGGACGATATACTGCTACAGTGAGGAGGAGCGCGACGCGGCGAAGGACGAGCTCGGGGAGTCGAAGGACAGGGAGATAACGCGATTCAAAGGACTGGGAGAGATAGACTGGCAGGAGTTCAAGGAGTTCATAGGGCCGAAGATCAGGCTAGAGCCGGTCGTCATGAAGAATTCGGACGACGTGCATGCGTTGCTCGACTTCTACATGGGGGCGAACACGATGACGAGGCAGCGATTCATAATAGACAACCTCGTGATAGAGGAGGACCTTGTAGAGGAGCAGGCATAAACAAGATAAAGAGGAGAAACAATGAGTGACGAGACAAAGGACGACGAGATAAGAGACGAGGAACTCGGCGGGGTCGGCGAGGGAAGAGACGAGGAGACCACAGAGGAGACGGAAGCGCAGCAGGACGGAGAAGGCGGCGAGGAAACAGAAGGAACGGATGACGAGGGCGGACAGAGCGAATGGGACCCGCAGACGGCGACGAAGAGCCAGCTCCACGGCATGTTCAAGACATGGTTTCTCGACTATGCCTCGTATACGAACCTCGACAGGGCTGTCCCGTATATCGAGGACGGTCTGAAGCCAGTCCAGAGGCGCATCTTGCACACGATGAGCAAGATGGACGACGGGCGTTATAACAAAGTCGCGAACATAGTCGGAGCGACGATGGCGTATCATCCGCATGGAGATGCGTCGATATATGGAGCTCTCGTCACGCTCGGGCAGAAGGAGCTCTTGATCGACACACAGGGAAACTGGGGCAACATCTTGACGGGCGATGATGCTGCGGCGCCACGATACATAGAGGCGCGGTTGACCAAGTTCGCGCTGGATGTCGTGTTCAATCCGAAGACGACAGTCTGGAAGGAGAGCTATGACGGCAGGAATCAGGAGCCGGTGACGTTGCCGGTGAAGTTCCCGTTGCTACTGGCGCAGGGTTGTGAGGGAATCGGAGTCGGACTGGCATCGATAATCTTGCCGCACAACTTCAACGAGATAATAGACGCAGCTGTGGCGTACCTGAAGGGAGAGGAGTTCACACTGTATCCAGACTTCCCGACAGGCGGCAGCATAGACGTCTCGAAATACAATGACGGACAGAGGGGCGGCAAGGTCAGAGTCCGAGCGAAGATAGAGAAGAGGGATGCTAAGACCCTTGTCATCACCGAGATACCGTATTCCGTCACGACAGGCGTCTTGATAGAGTCGATAGAGAAAGTCAACGACAAGAAGCTCAAGGTCAAGAAGATAATAGAGAAGACGGCGGCGGAGGTCGAGATCATCATACAGTTGCCAGCGGGTGCGTCGCCAGACAAGACCATAGATGCGCTATATGCGTTCACGAAGTGCGAGGACAGGATATCGCCAAATGCTTGCGTCATCATAAACAGGAAGCCAGTGTTCCTGACCGTCTCGGACATACTGAGACAGAATACGGACAGCACAGTCGCGCTGCTCAAGAAGGAGCAGGAGATACGCCTCGGAGAACTGTTGGAGCAGTGGCACCTGCTGTCGCTCGAGAAGATATTCATCGAGGAGAGGATATACAAGGACAAGGAGTTTGAGGAGGCGAAGAGCACCGAGATAGCTTGCAAGCACATCAGGAAGCGCATCGACAAGTACATAGCGGACAATGCGATAGCCTTGCAGAGGGAGATCAGCGAGGAGGACATCACACACCTGCTGGAGATCAAGATGGCTAGGATACTGCGCTTCAACAGTGATGCGGCGGAGGACAAGCTCGTCGCGTTGAAGGCCGAGATGGCGAAGGTCCAGCATAATATAGACCACATCATAGACTTCACGATAGCGTATTTCGAGAGGCTGAAGAAGCAGTATGGAGTTGGGCACGAGAGGAAAACAGAGATAAGGTCGTTTGACAACATCGAGGCGACGAAGGTGGCGGAGCGCAACCGGAGGCTGTACGTCAACAGGGAGGACGGCTTCATGGGTTACGGGCTGAAGAATGCAGACTTCGTCGGGGAGTGCTCGGACATAGACGACGTCATAATCTTCTATGAGGACGGGCGATATGTCATCAAGAAAGTCGACGAGAAGGTCGACATAGGGCTAGGCATCATGCACATAGCCGTCTTCAAGAAGAACGACACGAGGACCGTCTATAATGCCATGTATACAGACGGGGAGACTCACATCACGTTTGCGAAGAGATTCTACGTCTCGGGCATCACGAGGGACAAGGAGTATAACATCACGCTCGGCACTAAGGGCACGAAGATGCGCTATTTCAGCGCTAACAGCAATGGAGAGGCGGAGGTCGTGAAGGTGCTCCTGAAGCCGAAGGTGAAGCTGAAGAACGTCAAGATAGACTATGACTTTGCGCAGTTGGCAGTCAAGGGCAGGGCGTCGAAGGGCAATCTCGTCACGAAGAACGAGATACATAAGGCAGTCCTGATGCGCAGGGGCGAGAGCACGTTGGGCGGACAGCAGATATGGTTTGAGCCGGAGACGTTGAGGCTGAATCCGGACGGCAGGGGCACGTTGCTCGGGGAGTTCTCGGGCGACGACAAGATACTCGTCATCACGAAGGATGGGGACGCATACACGGCAGAGCCGGCGTTCGAGCAGCACTTCGAGGACAACATAGAGAGGATAGAGAAGTTCGACCAGGACAAGACGTGGACCGTCGTCTATAAAGACGGTGAGACGGGTCAGCCGTACATCAAGAGATTCAAGATGGCGGCGACGAGCAAGCCAATACGCATCACGGGCGACCATCCGAAGTGCAAGCTGATGAAGATAAGCGACGAGGACCACCCGCTGATGGTCATCAAGTATGGCGGAGCGGACGAGTGGAGGCCGAGCGAGACCATCGACGTCTATGAGTTCATAGGCGAGAAGGGCATCAAGGCCAAGGGCAAGCGACTGACGACATACGAGATAGGTAGCATCGTCGAGCTGGAACCTGAGATCCCGAGCGTCAGGAGAAATCAGAGCAGCGAAGACAGCGGGGAAGGCGACGGCGAGGGAGAGACGCCAGAAGGCGAGGATGGCGAGCAGCCGACACTCTTCTGAGGCAGGAAAAACAGAGGCGAAGATGTACACGATACACAGACTAAGTAACGGGTTGAGGGTAGTCTGCCTCCCACAGAAGGGGGTTCACGTCTGCTATTGTGGACTCGTGATAAACGTCGGGTCGAGGGATGAGGAGGAAGGCGAGTACGGGGTGGCGCATTTCGTCGAGCACACAGTCTTCAAGGGGACGAGTCATCGGTCGGCGAACCAGATCCTGAATCGGCTAGACAGCGTCGGAGGTGAACTGAACGCCTACACCACGAAAGAAGACACGGCGGTCCATGCGTCGTTCCTCCCGTGTCATCTGGAGAGGGCGATGGAGCTGATAGCCGACATGGTGTTCAACTCCAGTTTTCCCGAGAAGGAGATAGAGAGGGAGAAGGAAGTCATCATGGATGAGATCTCGTCATACGAGGACAGTCCGTCGGACATAATACTAGACAATTTCGAGTCCAAGGCGTTCAAGGGGACAGCGTTGGGGCACAACATATTAGGGACAACGGAGACAGTAGGACGGTTTGGAGCAGAGGATGCGCGTAGATTTTGCATGCGGACCCACTCGACAGACCAGATGGCGCTTGCCGTCTGGGGGGACGTCGATGAGCGACGAGTCATGCATTATGCAGAGAAGTATTTCGGAGTAGAGAGGGACATAAAGGGGCGAGGAGAGCGACAGACGGTCAGCACATTCGGGAAGTTTGAGGAGCAGGTAGCGAGGGACACACATCAGACGCACGTCTTGATGGGGTGGAAGGCGCCGAGCGCGCATGACGACATGAGAATCTCGGCGGCAGTAGTCTCGAATCTGCTGGGAGGGCCAGCGATGAACTCGAGGCTCAACGTAGCGTTGAGGGAGAAGAACGGCATAGCGTATAACATAGAGACCAGCTATTCAGCATTTGACGACATAGGCCTCCAGACAATATACTTCGGGACAGACAGCAAGAATACAGAGCGGAGCCTCAGGATAGTCGCCAGGGAGATAGACAAGATAGCTCAGAAGGCTATGACGGAGCGGAGCCTGAATGCAGTCCTGAAGCAGTATGAGGGACAGATACTGATGAGTGCGGACAGTGGAGAGTCCGTGATGCTAAGTGCGGCGCGGTCGGCGCTGCTATATGATGCGTCTCCGACAGTCGAGGAGATATGCGAGCAGGTCCGGGAGGGTGTCACAGCGGCGAGCATAATGGAGGCTGCGCAGATGCTAGGAGAGGAAAGTCGGTCGATGTTGATATACACGTAGAGGATATGCGAGAGGAGGAGTTGATAGAGGACTACATCTTCAGTCATGCGGATGCGGAGCCAGAGGTGCTGTACAGACTTGACCGGGAGACCCACCTGAGCACCATACAGCCGAGGATGCTGTCTGGGCACGTGCAGGGGACGCTTCTCAGGATGATAGTAAGACTGATGGGGGCGAAGCAGATACTCGAGGTCGGGACGTTCACAGGATATAGTGCGATATGCATGGCGCAGGGAATCGAAGGCAGTGGGAAGGTTCACACCTTTGAAGTCGACGACGAGAAGGAGGGGATAATAATGAGGTACGTCAGGGAGGCGGGAGTCGAGGACAAGGTGGAGCTCCACATAGGGAGTGTCGTCGAGATGATAGGCGAGATAGAAGGAGAGTTTGACATGATGTTCGTCGACGGGGACAAGAGAGAGTATCCGAAGTACTATGAGGTGCTACTCCCGAGGCTCAGGAAGGGAGGGCTGATGATAGCCGACAACGTATTGTGGGACGGTCATGTCGTCCATGAGGCGAAGGCGAACGACATGCATACGCGGAAGTTGCAGGAGTTCAATGACCTAGTAGCCAGGGACGAGCGAGTCGAGAAAGTCATACTGCCGCTCAGGGATGGGCTTATGATGATAAGGAAGAAATAGGCGACAGAAAAGATAAGCGGCAGCTCGACATCGGGAGACGACGTGAGCTGCCGCAAAACATTAAACGAATTCTTGAGGATCAGATGACGACGGCGGTGCCGCTCGTAGCGACCATGAGCATCGAGCCGTTGGCGCCGACAGTCTCGTAGTCGATGTCGATACCGACGATAGCGTTGGCGCCGAGAGCCTGAGCACGGTCGGACATCTCCTTGAGGGAAGTGTCCTTAGCTTCGCGGAGAGTACTCTCGTAGCTGTTGGAGCGACCGCCGACGACGTCGCGGATACTTGCGAAGAAGTCCTTGACGAAGTTGGTGCCGATGATAGTCTCGCCGGTTACGACGCCCTTGTACTCGCGGATAGTGTGTCCCTCGATGGTAGGTGTGGTTGATAGAAGCATGGTGTAACTATTTATTTTTGTTATGATACAAAAATATGCAATAATTCATTGAAAAAGAAAGGCGGGAGATGTGTTGTCTGGCATAGGGAGGGCTAATACAATTAGGAATTAGGAATGAGGAATTAGGGGTCGGAGAGGTCGGAGGGGGCGGACAGCAAGGAATCCATAAATGGAGGAATACGTAAGATAGCAAAATGCCAATAGAAGGAGAAGAAGAACATGGAGATAGAATATGACAAGAGAAAGAGCAAGATGGCGGTGCTGATGGTGGCAGTGATGTTTGTAGTCATATCAGCCGTTGTGGCGTTTTTAAGTATTGAGCAAGTGATATTCAGCATAGGTGCCGGGGTGATAGTCGTAGCGGTCGCATACTTTTCGGAGGTGTCTAGGCGATGCAGACGTGTCAAGATAGACGAATGCGGGATAGAGACGACAGAATGGAAGGTAGATTGGGAAGAAGTTGAGGAGTGCTACATAAACTATTCAGGGCGAGGTGGTGACGTGGCGACGCTGGTAGTCGAGACAAGAGATGGAGATGTAAAGAGATACGCGCTACACAGAATGAAGTATGAGAGGCATGAGATGGCGCGTCAGATAGACAAGGCAGCGGGGAGGCAAGTATTCTACAGGCTGAAGAGCGCCGAGGCGAGTGCCGAGAGAGTTGCTGTGGCAGTATTTGGAATAGTCGTCGCAGTCGTCGCGTTCGTTGCTATGGAGAAGGAGAGTGTAGTTCTGGTGGTCGCGGCAGTCGTAGCAGGAGTCGTGGCGTACGTCGTGGTGAAGTCCGTCGTGAGAGAGAGGGAGATGGAAAGATACGAGAGGGAGGGGATGTGAATAGATGGGAAACATAAGAGGTTATGGTAGAGGAGAAAAGAGGTGATAGAGAGAGATTGTGAAACGAAAAATGAGTAAATTCGCATAGGAAGAATAAAAGAAAAGAGATATACAGATGAGAAAATCAATTGCATCGGTAAGCCTAGGATTGGCGGCAGCCGTCCTGATGGGCATGACAGAGCCGGCGCGGAAGCCGACCATATTCATGATAGGCGACTCGACGATGGCGAACAAGTCGCTCAGAAGTGGGAACGAGGAGCGAGGCTGGGGGCAGGCGTTGCCAGGCTTTCTCGATGGAGAGGTCAGAGTCAGCAATCATGCGAAGAACGGTCGTTCGTCAAAGAGCTTCATAGACGAGGGGCTATGGGCAGAGGTCGAGAAGCAGATGCAGGCGGGCGACTACCTCATAATCCAGTTCGGTCATAATGACGAGAAGCCAAAGGAGGACAGGCATACAGACCCCGGGAGCACATTTGACGCGAACCTCAGGATGTTCGCCAAGGTGGCGAAGTCGAAGGGGGCGACACCAATTATCTGCAACTCGATAGTCAGGCGAAACTTTGCGAAAGTAGAGGATGCCGTCGGACAGGATGATGCGGCTGGAGTCTCGAAGGCGACAGAGGTCGAGGGCAAGGAGCTGATAGACACTCACGGGGAGTACGTCGTCGCACCGAGGAACGTTGCGGAAGCCGACGGAGTAATCTTCATCGACATGAACAAGCTGACGCATGACCTCGTCGAGAGTATGGGTCCGGAGAAGAGCAAAGAGTTGTATCTCTGGACCGAGGCGGGGAAAGTCGCCGCGTATCCTGACGGGAAGAAAGACAACACGCACCTCAACATACACGGAGCGAGAGTGATAGCCGGGATAGCAGCCAAGGAGCTGAAGGAGAAAGTCCCGAGCCTCAGTGAGCACATCATATTTCCCGACATAGTCGTTGCGAAGGACGGATGTGGAGATTTCTTCACAGTCCAGGAGGCAGTCAATGCCATCCCCGACTACAGCAAGAACAGGAGGACCACCATATTGATAAAGGAGGGAACGTACAAGGAGAAGGTGGTGATACCCGAGAGCAAGATGAACGTCACGATGATAGGTCAGGGCAACCCCGTGATAACTTGGGACGACTATGCGTCGAAGAAGAACAAGTTTGGTGACGATTGTTCGACGAGCGGGTCGTCGACGTTCTACGTATATGGAAACAGTTTTGAGGCAGAGGGCATCACATTCGAGAACACGGCAGGCAGGGTAGGTCAGGCAGTCGCATGCTTTGTCAAGTCCGACGGAGCGAAGTTCAGGAAGTGCAGGTTCCTCGGCAATCAGGACACGCTCTACACGTATGGTGAGAGCGACACACAGACATACGAGGAGTGCTACATAGAGGGGACGGTAGACTTCATCTTTGGTAAGGCGACAGCGTATTTTGACAGGTGCGAGATAAAGAGCCTCGGCGGGGGCTATGTATGTGCACCGGCGACGCCGGAGGGGAGGAAATATGGATACGTCTTCAACGAGTGCAAGTTGACGAGCGGAGAGGGTGTCAAGGGCGTCAAGCTCGCGAGACCGTGGAGGCCATACGCACAGGCAGTATTCGTAAACTGCGAGATGGGCGGACACATAGCGGCAGAAGGATGGGACAACTGGGGCAAGAAGGAGAACGAGAAGACAGCCTTTTTCGGAGAGATAGGCTCGAAGGGAGAAGGGGCGAATGCGAAGGCGAGGGCGCCATGGGCGAGGAAGTTGAAAGACGCGAAAGAGTATAGCAAAGAGAACGTAGTCGGTCAGTAGAGACGGACGAGATAAGAGAGAGGGCGGGGATTGTGCATCCTCGCCCTCTCTTTGGATATATAGGGAAGTTCTATAAATTGATTTTTCGGCGTCCCCATTTAGTCGAGACGTTATCTGTAGCCTTGACGATACTTCTCGTCGTCCTCAGTCATGATGTTGAGGTAGCTATCGTAGCGGGAGAGGGCGATGCGACCCTCCTCGACAGCGGAGATTACAGCGCAGCCCGGTTCGTGAGTATGCGAGCAGTTCGGGTAGCGGCAGGAGGGAGAGACTGCGAAGATGTCCTTGAAGTAGTGAGAGACCTCTTCCTTGTCGATGTCGATAAGGCCGTAGCTGCGGACGCCTGGAGTGTCGATGATGTCTGCGCCGAAAGAGAGATGGTGCATCTCTGCGAAAGTCGTCGTATGTTTACCGGAGTCGTTAGCGAGACTGATGTCGGAAGTCTTGAGGTTGAGAGAAGGCTCGACAGCGTTGAGGAGTGAGGACTTGCCGACGCCACTATTGCCGGCGATAGCGCTGACCTTGCCAGTGATAGCGTTCTTGAAGGCGTCGATGCCGTAGCCGGAGACGGTAGAAGTCTCGAGGACGGAGTATCCCATATCCGAGTAGATAGCCTTGAGGAGGGCGAGGGAGTCCAGTTGTTGCTGTTCGTAGATGTCGAACTTATTGAAGACGATGACCGTCGGGACGCCGAAAGCCTCGGCGGATGCGAGGAAGCGGTCGATGAAGACCGTCGAAGTCTCCGGGTGGGCGAGGGAGGCGATAAGGAGAGCCTGGTCGATATTGGCGGCGATGACGTGGGAGGCCTTGCTCAGGTTCGTCGAGCGGCGGACGATGCAGTTGTGACGCTGTTCGACAGCCGCTATGACGTTGCCACGGTCGTCGGTCGTGACAGAGACGTGGTCTCCGACAGCGACAGGATTAGTACTCTTGCTGCCGTCCAGCCTGAGGCGGCCACGGAGTCGACATTCGAGAAGTTGACCGTCGTCGGTGCGGACGATGTAGGTGCTGCCAGTCGAGCGGAGGACAGTGGCGTTGATACCGTTGGGAGTCATGCTACTGGTTGGATTAAGCCATCGCGCATGACAATCTTGCGGTCGCATCTGTTGGCGAGTGTAAGGTCGTGAGTCACGATGACGAAAGTTTGGCCGAAGTGTTCGCGGAGGGAGATGAAGAGCGACTGCAGTTCCTCAGCGTTATGAGAGTCCAGGTTTCCCGAAGGCTCGTCGGCGAAGACCACGGAGGGGGAGTTGACTAGGGCGCGGGCGATAGCGACACGTTGCTGCTCGCCACCGCTCAGCTCCGAAGGCTTGTGCTCGGCACGAGCGGAGAGGGAGAGGAAGTCGAGAAGCTCGGCAGCACGAGAGCGTGCATCCGACTTAGAGCGTCCGCCGATGAGGGCGGGGAGCATAACATTCTCGAGCGCGGTAAACTCCGGGAGGAGCTGGTGGAACTGGAAGACGAAGCCGATATGCTTGTTGCGGAAGGCAGAAAGCTCCTTCTCCTTGAGGTCTGAGACGACAGTCCCGTCGATACGGACGGAGCCTGCGGACGGGCGGTCGAGAGTCCCGAGGATCTGGAGGAGAGTCGTCTTGCCAGCGCCGCTTGCGCCAGTGATAGCGACGATCTCACCCTTCTCTATTTCAAGGTCGATACCGCGGAGGACTTCTAGGGAGTCGTAGTTTTTCCTGATGCCAGAGGCAGAAACCATAGTCATAACAGTCGGGCCTTAGTAGTTACGTTGAGCGATGTCGTAGATTGTACGGGGAATCTCGGGTTTACCTCTCTTCTGTTCGAGGATATACTTACGGATAGCGGCTGCGATAGCTGGGCCGACCTTCTCAGTCGGGCCGGGAGCCTCGGCGAGGGCGATGCAGCCGTCGGGGTCGATAAGGAAATACGTCGGGAGGGCGCGGACCTCGTAGTCGAAGATGATACGCTGTCGGCTGATGAAGGAGACCGACTTCCACTGGAAGCGGTTTTTCTCGACGTAGGCGAAGGCGTCGGCCGGCTGCTCGTTAGTAAAGACACAGAGGATATCCATGTCGGCACGGTGGAGCTGCCCGAGGTTGTCGAGAGCCGGCATTGCCTTGATACACTCGAAGTTGTCTGTGTGCATGAAGCAGAGGTAGAGAAAGCGCCCCTTGTAGTTCGAGAGGTTGACCTCGTGGTCCGCATTGTCGATGAGGCCAATCTCCGGGGCGGGGAGACCCTGGCGGAGCTTGTTCTTCTTAGCGTAGATGTTGGCAGCGATCATCCTACCGCGCGGGTTGTGGCACTCACGGGCGGCGCTGACGAGGAGAGTATCCGTCTTGCCGTCTGATATAGCGCGGCTATAGAACTGCTGCTGGAAGTTCTTGAGGAGGAGGGCTTCGCGGAGACCCTGCTCGGAGGCCCAGAGCTTGGACGAGCCGATAATCGTCGACAGGGTCGAGAATGAGGGAGAGGAGGAAGTCCTATTCTTGACGTAGGCGTCGCGGAGCTCGCGAGTCTCGAGGTCGACGGAGGGGTCGATCTGCATCATGTCCAGCACATCCCAGTAGGCGGGGAGGTTGTAGAGGACAGGACGGCCGGCGAAGAACTCGCGGACCGTGATAGCCGGGGAGCTGAGGCGTGGTGCGGCGAAGACCTGAGCCTTGCGGTAGCGGACATGATTCTTGAAGTAGAGCTTGTCGCAGCTAAGGGAGCGGGCGGCCGAGTCGAGGCGAGACATCAGAGACTCGGCGAGCTTCTTGTCGTGAGTCCTGACGATACGGCGTGCGGCGGCGGCGAACTCACGATTGAAGAAGTGGTCGAAGTCGCGGATAGCACGGTTGAGCGTCGAAGTGGCGCCACTGATATTAAGTTCGATGACGTAGGGGCGGAAGAAAGGGTTGAAGCGGTCGGCGTCGGCTTTAGGCGTGAAGCGGGGGAGAGTCACCTGGTAGCGGACGTCTGGCTCAAGATAGATATAGCCGACGAAGCTGCCGAGCTCGACGAATGCGTAGGTGACCTCCTTGATCTCGAAGGAGGCGTCGAAGGAGCCGTCCTGACCGACCTCTATGTCGGCAAGTTCCGTCTTGAGGCGTGAGATGTAGTCGGCATAGGAGACGATCGTCAGATGCTTGCCGGCGTAGGATGGAGCCATGCCGGAGATAGAGACCGTCCCGGCCAGCGCCGAGGCGGAGAGGCAGAGGGAGAGGAGGAGAGATATAAAGAATCGCGAAGCGTGTGTTATTCTCATCTTATCAGGTTGCGGAGTCTTTCGGGGAGGAAGCGGGAGGCGTCTCCGCCGTGGCGGAGGATATCCCGGATGATAGTACTATTGACGGGGGTATGTTCGGGCGTCGTCAGGAGGAAGACCGTGTCGATGCCGGACATCTGGCGGTTGACCTGAGCTATGGCGCGCTCGAACTCGAAGTCGGCACTCGTACGGAGGCCGCGGATGATATGCGAGCAGCCGAGCTGCCTGGCAAAGTCGACAGTCAGGCCCTCGTAGGTGGCGACGGAGATCTCCGGGCGGTCGGCGAAGACCGTCTTGATGAACTCAACGCGCTGAGAGGCAGAGAAGTAGCAATGCTTGTCGGAGTTGACGCCGACAGCTATGACTATCTCGTCGAAGACCTCGAGACCACGGAGTACGATGCTCTCGTGGCCGATAGTGAAGGGGTCGAAGGACCCCGGGAATATAGCTTTCCTGCTTGAAGTCATAACAGACTATGGGTAAAACGGAAGCAAGTTAGTAAAAAGGGAGGGAAAAACAAAACCACCCGCACGTGAGATGCGGGTGGTGGAGTAATTACCTTAGATAGGTTTATTTGTCGCCACGGATAGCTGCGATACCTGGGAGGATCTTGCCTTCCATGTACTCGAGCATAGCGCCGCCGCCGGTAGAGACGTAGCTAACCTTGTCGGCGAGCTTGTTCTTGTTGATAGCAGCAACGCTATCGCCACCACCGATGAGGGTGAAGGCGCCGTTCTTCTGAGTAGCGTCAGCGACAGCCTGAGCGACAGCGCTGGTACCCTTAGCGAACTTGTCGAACTCGAAGACACCCATCGGGCCGTTCCAGATGACAGTCTTGGAAGCGGTGATGACGTCAGCGAAGAGCTTGATAGACTTCTCGGCGATGTCGAGACCCATCCAGCCTTCTGGAGTCTTGTCGACGTCGGAGATGTTGCTGTTGGCGTCCTTGTCGAACTTGTCAGCGTTGACAGCGTCGATCGGGAGGAGCACCTTAACGCCCTTAGCCTTAGCCTCGGCGAGGATCTCCTTAGCGAGGTCGAGCTTGTCCTCCTCGCAGAGGGAAGCGCCGATCTGTCCGCCGAGAGCCTTGATGAAGGTGTAGGTCATGCCGCCGCCGATGATGAGGTTGTCGACACGTCCGAGGAGGTTCTTGATGACGTTGATCTTGTCGCTGACCTTAGCGCCGCCCATGATAGCGGTGAAAGGACGCTGAGCCTCGTTGAGGACCTTGTCCATAGCGCGGAGCTCGTTGTTGATGAGGAAGCCGAACATCTTGGCGTCGTCAGCGAAGTAGTCAGCGATGACAGCCGTAGAGCCGTGCTTACGGTGAGCGGTACCGAAGGCGTCGTTGACATAGACGTCGGCGTAGGAAGCGAGTTTCTTCGCGAAGTCCTTCTGAGCAGTCTTGAGGGCAGCCTTAGCAGCCTCGTACTGAGGATCTTCCTTCTCCAAGCGAGGCTTGCCTTCCTCCTCGGCGTAGAAGCGGAGGTTCTCGAGGAGGAGGATCTCGCCAGCCTTGAGGTTCTTAGCCTGCTCGTCGGCCTTCTGGCAGTCGTCGGCGAACTGAATCTTACCGAGGTACTTCTCGATAGCCGGCACGATCTGCTTGAGGGAGAACTTAGGATCTGGGTTCTGCTTCGGACGTCCCATGTGGCTCATGAGGATAGCGCAGCCGCCGTCGGCGATGACCTTCTTGATGGTCGGGAGGGCGCCGCGGATACGAGTGTCGTCGGAAACCTCGCCAGTCTCCTTGTTGAGAGGTACATTGAAGTCCACACGGATGATGGCCTTCTTGCCCTTGAAGTTGTAGTTGTCAATGAGTATCATGACCTTGACTCAGTAAAGTTATTGTTTCAATAGGTGCAAAGTTACAAAAGAGAGTAGAGAATACAAAAAAAAGGGTCGGAAATGAAGTTAACATAAGAGGGGGGAGGGCTAATAGAGGGCTAACCAAATTAGGATTTAGGGAGTGGGGAAGAAGGTATTGGGAATGAGGGAAATGGGGGAATATAGGAATTGGGAAGCCTGTCCGAGAACTCAGGCTGTATATATATGTGTGGCTGTCATCACTTACCGTCTTATCGCCATCATAGAAATAGACCTTAAAGTTTGGAGGTTGTATTTAAGTCGTGCGAATCCTTGGCAAAGCTGTGCTTACCACAGATTGTGTTGTACTGCCAAGCAAAGGGCATACGCTGCTGTTAATACAGAGCTAATAGAACTCTATTGGCACATTGGAGCATATATAAGCCAACAAGTAGAAAAAGCAGCATGGGGCAAATCTGTAGTAGAGCAGTTGGCGGACTACATTTGCGCTCAAGAGCCAAATTCTGAAGGGTTCTCCAAGCAAAATCTGTGGAGAATGAAGCTGTTCTATGAGACATATTAAGAATGCTGGTGAAATTCTCTCAACACTGTCGAGAGAAATTTCATGGTCGCATAACACACTGATAATGAGTAGATGCAAGACGGTAGAAGAACGAGAGTTCTACATACACCTCGAAGCTCTTGATCGTGACGTGAAGATGCCGCACGAGAACCCGAGCATAGGTGTATTGCTCTGCAAAAGTAAGGATGACGAGGTGGGGGAATACGCGCTTAGTCGCACTCTGTCGCCTACTATGGTGGCTGAATATGAACTGAAACTTCCCGACAAAGCCTTGCTGCAACACAAAATGCAGGAGATTGCGGAGATGATGGAAGAAGAATAGAATACTAAAATGGAAGATAGAAAATATACATTCATTGACTTGTTTATAGGGTGCGGAGGCCAGCAGCGAAGAAACTTGCGAACGTCAAGTGGGAAGAGGATATGACGCCCGAAGAAAACGCACAGTCGGACGATGCCATGACTCAGACATACGAATCCATATTTGAGGTTTGCAAGCGCAAGAAACTCAGCAGTGTTCTTACTCGTTTCGTCATCGGCTTTGCCGTGAGAAACATCGACTAGGCGCCAATGATTGCCGAGTGGATTGGCAAGATACGGAAGACAGACTATACTATTGAGGCGTTTGAGAAGAGGCTGAAGATGGTGGCGGGGTAAGAACACAACTAAATGATCTATGTGTTAATCTAACGACTCGGGTTCGTCATCTTCTTCGCCGCTATCACCGATAGAAGTATCAAAAGCCATAAACACTTCCAAAAACGCTGTTTCACGAAAGCCTTAAATCCGCAAAACCCATTACGAATTTGTTGAAATAGTGAACACTTTGATATAACGCAAATAATTGTGTTGACAAATGGTTCTCATGCCAACAAAAATGATAAGAAATCGCATAACTCCCCCCTCCCCATACGGGT
>JAFPZF010000044.1 GCA_017417385.1 Bacteroidales bacterium | reverse complement strand
GAGACTTTGAACACCGGAGTTTACTGGAGGAAACCTTTCGATTAAGCGAGTGCAATGGAGCTTGCTCCAATTGCCGAGCGTGAGAAAGGTCAGCGCAGCTAAATGAGGATTTCAAAGTTGAGTGCAACATTCCGATTAAGCGAGAGAAATGGAGCTTGCGCCAATTTCCGAGCGTGAGGAATGAAGACAGAGTCAACGCAGAAAAAGCAATTTATAGAAGTCTCTACCCCTTCTTATCTTTACTCTCCACCCCTCTCAAGCCACTCTCCCATGTCGTTCTTATACACGCTCCCGAAGACCGACTCGTTATACACCTTCACGTGACTCCCAGTCGTCGTCTCCGCCAACTTATAATACAAGTCCCGAAGCACCACCTTCGGATTCCCTTTTATCGCCTCCATGAACCCCTGCGTGAAACCGTTCGTCATATATACCTGAAGTTCCTTGTTCCAGACCGCCGCCTTCGACGTCTCGTATGGACTCGCCGCCGTTATCATCAGGACTCCCGGAAGCCCCTCACACGCCTCACCAAGACCCCCACTGTAGCACGCCTCGACCGCCATCAGCAACTTCCGATGTCGCATGTCTGACAAGTACTTCCTCATCGTGCCATACGAGATTGTCTTCCGACCCCAATACAACGCCCCGGGACTCCCGTGCCCGCTCCAGAAGACGAACACGTTGTCTTGCTCGTCAGTCTCCACGACCTTCGGCAGCCGCTCCGACTTCCGCCCGGCCATGATGTCACCGAGGTCCGCCGGAGTCAGCTCGCTCAACTGATAGTCTATCGCCTCTCTGCTATACACGTTCTCCCCGCCCTTGCTCGTCCGGATCACCCCCTGCTCGCTGTTGTCCGGATTATACGCTATGTTGTCCTCGGCTATGACTATTATGTGGTCGTCTCTATACCCATGCTTCTTGAGCATCTGATACATCGACATGACATCCGCCTGAAACCTGTAGTCCGAGAATGACGTCGACCCGTCGACTATCAGCGCCCAGTTCTCGTCTTTATACGGATACGCGACGTTCTTCGTCGTGTCTTCAAAAAGCTCATACACCCACTTCTCTAGCCCGTCAACGACGTTCTTCATCGAGATCGAGCGACCTCCGCCGTTTACGCTCATGTAGCTCAGAGTCTCCAGCTTGTCCTTGTGCTTCTTCCAGTGCTTGTAGCACGTCCCCTCTACGCTCGAGTTCGCCTTCCCTCCAAATGTCCAGTCTCCCGACGCCCCGCTCAGGTCCGGAGTCTTCCCCGCCCTGAGACTCGCATAGCACTCGCTTATGTCCGCCGGCAGCCATCCTCCGCACTTCCCTTCCCGTCCGCCTACTACCGCCTTCATCGCACCCTGCAAGTCGCCGCCATGCTCCTCCCTGTACGTGAGGGCATAACTCAACATCAGCAACGCATCGTAATACTGTGCCTCCCCGTCACTGATGTCCTCTCCATACCTGTCCCTATACGCCTGACCAAAGCCCGACTCGGGGTCCGCATACAATATCAGCCCCTCATAGTCGTCATTATACAGCTTGCTCATCGGTATCAAGCCCGAAAACGCATCCGTACACATGACGAGAGGATAATAGAGCTTCCCCGCCGCCTTCTCTTTCTCGTCAAGCAGCGTGGCGTCAAAGACTTCTACGTCCTCGACGCCCCCAGGATTGAATATGACCATCCTGTCCTCACTCGTCGCGTCCTCCTCGCTGCATAGCGTCCGGACGTGCTCCTCTAGCTCCTCGGGCGTGCTGTATTTCATTATCCCGCCGACTTTGAGCCCAAGCTCCATCGCTATGTACGCGAACCAGTCGACAAAACTGTCCCCGCCCTCCTCTATGACGCTCCCCCGCGTCAAGAGGACGACGTCACTGTACGAGAATGTTACCGCCTGATACAGCATGATCTCTATCTGTACTATGTCGCTCTGTGACAAGTTCCAGATGTTCCCCTCGTCCGCAAACTTCCGCTGATACTCGACCCGAGTCGCACTCGGCGAGATCATTATCTTTTTGCTCCCCTGTAACGCCCGAGCAACCCGCTCAGCCATCCCGGATGTCGTCGGACCTACTATCGCGACGACGCTCGTGTCGTCGACTATCCCCTCGACGTACTCCATCATCTCCTCGTCCCCCTTCGCGACTACGGTCAGCTCCAGCCTCACCTGTCTCTCCAATCCTCTCTGTCCCTCCGCTATGTTCCTCTCCGCCATATTCCCTGTCCTTATCCAGTGTATCGCCTCGCTCTCCTCCGCCAGCACGACGACCTTATACGTCGACACCTTCTCTCTGCTCTCGCTCTCCTCCTCGTCCCTGCAACCCTGCAGGACTCCTATCGCTATCAGCATCATGAATGCCCCCAAGCACCGCTTTATGACTCCTCTCCTACTCATTCTCGACCTCCTCCCTGTACCCTCTTTCTATCTCTATAGCCTCCTCATAATACTTTCTCTTCTGCTCCTCGACGTCCTTCTCCCACTCCATCTTCCTGTAGCTGTCGTTCACGACTATCTCCGTGTACCCTTCCTCCATGTCATACATCTGCATCTTTGGCCACTCCTTGCCTTCCCGCCAGTCTGACAGCATCGTCTCTAGCGCTGCCCCTATCTTGATGATTACCGAGAATGGCACCTTGTCACTCAATACTCCCTGGTCGACGTCCATCCCGACCATCGTCAGCCGAGTCCCGGGATTATCGTTCAGGAACTGTACTATCCCGACTCCGCTTCCCCCGACGAGCGGAAACACTCTGACCTTTTCCTCCATGTCGAGGCCGAGACCACTCATGAGCACAAACGCCGAATACAGCTCCTCGGGATTCGCAAACATGCTCTCGTCCCGACCCATGTCGATGTCTCCAAACTCCTTCACGTCGTCATCCTTATGCCTGTTATATCCTTCCTCAAATGCCATCGACGCAACTTCGACTATCGGCTCCCGCCCAACCTTGATTATCATCGCCGAATGTTCCTCACTCATGCAACCTGCCAGATAGCACACACCTCCCCTGCTGACATACACCGAACTGACTCCCTCTCGCAGACTCTTCTCTGTGCTCTCCATCAGTATCACCCTCCTGCTGCCTCCGGTCTTCGCCTCTTCTACATTCTTGTCCACGGCTACATTCACCAGTTCCTCGTAGCTCGAGCTCCCCAAGACTAGCACCGCCGAGTCCGCCTCCGTCGTCTTCTCCATCCACTTTTCGTACATCTGCTTCGCCTCCTCTATGCTCTTCGGCCTCAGCAGGCTCACCTTCGCCCCGCTCTTCCGCGCATACCGGAAGACCCCAGCCGCCGCGTCATCATTATACCCGTTGTCCCCGAGCCCGTTCATCGAGACCAGCATCGTGACCCTCGCCTGCACCTCATACTCCTCCGCGTCGTCATCACCTCCCCTGCACGCTTGCATGGTCAGCAACAACAACACGACTATCCATCCTCCTATGATATGCCTCCACCTCATTCGGCCTCTCTTTTCTGCCCAAAGATACGGATAATTCTATCAACCGCAAAAACCTTACCGTCCTACTTCTCCCCTTCTCCCTCCTCCGCCACCTCCGTCCCTAATTCCTAATTCCTAATTCCTCATTGCTCATTCCCGAAAACATTTGCGCCGCGATCAGCTCCCGCCGACCGCGACGCAAATCTATTTCGTCTCTCTTCTAGTATATCTCCTCAAATCCCTCTTGCTCCATCGTATTGCCATTGTTCTCTATCTCTATCATCGTCACGAAACCACTGCTATACCAGTCCTTCCCCGTACAGTCGCCTCCATTCTTCGCCCATACAAATGGCGAGAAGCAATACTCCGTCCCCGAATCGTATGTCGCCGTCGTCCCTGTCTTACCGTCAAAGACGCCCTGATATATCTTGAACCCCCAGTAGCTGTTCTGATACCAGGTGACGTTACCCGTCCCGACTGGCCATTTCTTATTCAGGAACTCCTTGTTGACTATGTACTTGTACGTCTCGCTGTTCCTCCCTTCCCCATGCTGATCCCACGTCTCCTTCAATCCCGCAAATCTGTCCCTGTTGTAGTTGCTCCCGACGAGATACCATAGCGACTGTAGGCACGCCTCGTTTGCTACCTGCATTCTCTGATACGCACCTCCTTCGTATGCCCCAAACGACCCGTTCCAGTACGTCAACCAACGCCTCTCATCCTCGTTGAATATCCCATATTCATAGTCCTTCGTCTTTGACGCATACCCATAATCCTGCTTCGAGAAGTCAAACGTCACTACTCGACCCGGATGTCCATCGCCACTCTCGACTCCGACGTAGTACTTACCGCCTCTCTTGTATAGCATTCCGACTATCACTGGCGACGACCCGTCATTCTCCGGCCATTGCTTCGCCGAGATGAACGACAGCTCGTACTTCGCGACCTCCCTGCTGCTGAAGCTGACGTGAGCTATCTCGTCACCACCCCCGACGGTGTACTTCATACTTATGTCACCCATCTCATACTCGATCTCCGTCATGCTCTCCTTCAGTCCTATGGTGTCGCCGAGCGGCAAGAACCCCTTGAATATCGTCCTCGCCATGGACTCGTTCTCGGCAGACGCCGTGTACTTGTCAGACGCCTCGCTCAACTTCTTCCCATATTTGGGCCGGAAACTTATCGTCGTCCCAGAGTCTACGTAGAACACGGCATTCATTATCTCTGCATGCACCGCGACGGTGTCGAGCTCTATGGTGTCCCCAGCTGCGACGACTATCGGCTTCTCCTCCTCGTCGTCATCCTTGCAAGACGTCACGCTGAGCCCTGCTATCACTCCCATGACGAGCATCACACGCCACGCCATTCCTTTCATTCCGTCTTTCATACTCCTTACACTTTACTTTTTACTATATTGATAATAACTCGTTCTGTACAACCTGACTGGAAACCGATTGCCCGCCGTCCGACTACCACTATGCTTCGTCAACTTATAGTCTGTCGACAACGCCAGGACTATCCCTTTCTCCGAATCATCACAGTCCTTGCTCGTGAAGAAACAATACTCGCCCTTCAACTGCCACTTAGACGACCCGAGACTCTCCCCGGTGAGCACGTCCACACTGCCGTAATACCCGTTGAACGCCGCCTCAAACCCTGACACCTTGCCAGAGAACAACGACTTTGTGTTCTTACCAATGTAGGTGTATAGGTCCATGATCTCGTCGTCCGACGGCAAGTACCACTTCGTCTTGACCTCCGAACCATACAGCGCCGTCGTCTCATACCCGAATACGTCTCTCGCCTTCTTGCTCAGCCTGTTCATAGCATTCGTGTAATACGTGCACGCATAGTTCACTCCGTTGTTCATGCTCTCCGTGAACCTGCTGTACTTGTCCATGAAGTATAGCTGCTCCTCGAGGTCCTTCCGCGTCCAGTATCCATCGCCTATCTTCACGACGGGATAGTTCTTCATCATCTTCAGCCAATAGTCCTCCACCTCATAATACTTCATGACCGGAGGCTCTATCCCGAGGTCGCTCGTATATATGTTCCCGTGCATGAAGTAAATGGTGTCCACCTTGTCGTATGGACCCATGCCTTCTATCGGCTTCACGTACACGAGACCGTCACTGAACGTCAGCCACGCCGGCGGATTGCCCTCCCCGTCTCCGATGAAGAGCCCAGCTCCATGAAACGGCCGCCCGTTCCTGCACCCGTAGAGGACTGTTATTCGCTTGTCTGCCCTGACCGCCGGGACGTACTCGTTGCATATCTCGACTATCGGCTCCTTTGCTATCCCCTCCCTCGACGCCGCATACAGGACTCTCACGAGGGTGTTGTCCGTCCCCTCGGCAAACTCGAGATAGTCGGCCTTCGTCAACGGGATTGTATACTTGTCGAGTTCGGACTCTATGTCGCTGACGGTGTTGTTCGGACTCTCCTGAGACATCGCCATGACGCCGTCTAGTATACTCGAATGTAGACCCTGAGGAAATAACTGCCATATCGGGACGAGCTGGAAGTGTACTGCTACACACCCGCTGTTGACTATCTCGTCCGTGCTGTTTATGTCGAGGCTCTTCTGCCACTCGAGCAGATGGGCCGACGAGACCTGCTGCAGCCCGTTGACGTCCCCTGCTATCTGCTCCCGCGAGGCCTTGCTCCCGCCGACTATCGTGAAGGCTGAGTTGCCATCCGCACTAGCCGTGATGTTCGTCGCTATGTCGCTCAGGTCACCATTCAGCGGGTCCCCGTCAAAGAAGTAGTTCGAGAACTCCTCTGCCCTCATCTTCAGGTCTCCCTTCATGCTCCGCTTGAAGTTCAGCGTCAGGTCCATCGCCCCGCCTATATCCGACGATACTACTACGTGCGTCCCATATCGCCTCAGCATCGCCTTCACGTTATCCTTCGACGCGTCTTTCAGCAGCTTGTCATACGTGTCCCGAAAACCTGCCGTGAAGAGGTCGCGTATGTCATTCCCACTCCCGAGATACTTGACCTTCGCAAAGTCTATCGACCCGCTCGCCTCCGTCCGCCTGAACTTTAGGTATGTGTACCAGACTTCGCCAGACTCTACTGTCCCGCTCTCGTCAAACCGCTTTGTGGTGTTCTTGCTGCCTCCAAATGCCGAGCTCGACTTCTCTTCCTTCATCGTGAACAACTCCGCCATCTCATACTTGGTGTTCGTCGTCATGTTCTCGGCCTCCTCGTTCCCTCCGAGAGCTACGCTCGCCAAGCCCAGCCGAGCCGCTAATTCCCCGTTGCAGTCTATCACGGCCTCGGTCGAACTCTTGTCGCTCATGTACTCCTTGAAGATGTTATACCCGTAACCCAGCCGAAATCTGTCATACTTGGTCTCGCCACTGTTGTCGTTCGCCTCGTTCATCCCCGTCTGATGTATAGAGATGGATACGGGCAGCTCTATCTTCGCTCCTCCTTCTCCTACGGTGAAGAACCTTATGCTCCCGTCACGCCCCTTGCCGACCTCATTGGCCTCGACATAGAACTCGACGCAGCCATCTGACGCAATGGTATCTACGCTCATCCTGAGCCACCCCTCCGTCGAGACTGCAACTGTCCTCCCCTCTTCAAATCCGCTCGCCTCGACTGTATAATACCTGCCTCCGACGCCTATCGTCATGCTCTCCGCGCTGACGCTGAACCCATCGGTCTTCGGACTCTCCTTCTCGTCGTCATGGCACGCCGCAAGGCCGCACCCGACGACTATGCTCATCATGCCTATCCACTTCGCTGCTTTCATACTCCCCCTCCTCTTTACTTATGACTGACATATCCTATCTCGCTCGTCTGCCAGACATACCGGTAGTCCGCATCTCTGACCATCCTGTTCTCCATGTTCGCCTTCCCGCTCCTTCCGCCTATCGCGATACCGCTTAGCTCGTATGGCTTGTTGCTGCCCTTCAGCATCTCGTCATACTTGTTGTTCGTCGCAGCAGTCGTCACGTATGTCCAGTTCGGGAGGTTCTCGAACTTCTTGTCTGTCGTCAGGTAGAAACCGTCCAGGAACTTCCGCGTCTCGTAATACTCCGTCCCCGTCAGGCTACCGTCTGTCCCGATGCTCCCAGGCCACTCATAACCTATTATCGGCAGTCCCTCCTGATACTTCACTCCCTCCTCCTTCACGACGTCTATGCAACCCGCCGAGAGGTAATACCTGTCCTCATCACCTTTCAACATGCGTATCGTGTCGACGACAAACTGTCCGTATAGCCAACTGACGCCATACAAGACCCCGTCATGCATGCACACCCCGGCCTTGTCGTCGAGTTTGTTCTCATATATCGGGTACGCGACTGTCACTGTGCCATCCTTGTCTATCTCCGGGACCCACTCCCTGCAGATTGTCGCGACACGCCGACCCGCTGCCGTGATATCGACGACCCACGGATTATCTATGGTCTTGCTCTTGTTCCCGATCCTGCTAGTGACGCTCGTGACTGTCTTCGGGAATGTTATGTCTATGTAGTTCCTGTTCCCATACAGCTCCTGCTTCGTCGGGACTGTCGCTACTATCCTGTCCTTCACGTAAAGTCTCACCCTCTCGTCCGGTATGAAATCCCATATCGGCTCTATCTTCATCTCCGCAAGCTCGCACTTGCTGTTCCACGGCTCCCCCATGTCATACCTGAACCCTTCCATCCATTCAGCCATCATCTTGCTGTTCTTCCCCTCGTCAAAGGTATATGGAGATGCGATCACCTCGCTCAACGCCTGCATATTCCCTCCCCTCGCCTTTATCGTGAGGTCCGCACTCCTGAGTATCGACGCTATCGCCTTCCGCTCCTCCTCTGTCGTGTGCTTCTCCATCTCATAGAAATATACGTCGAGCGCCATGTTCGTCACCTGGCTCTCGAGGCTATATGTCTTCACTTGCTTCGTCGATGTCGTTATCTCCATGTCCAGCCGTCCTCCTATCGTACCATCTACTACGACGTGTGTCCCGAACACGTTGATGAACGAGTCAAGGACTGCTGTTATCGTGACTTCGTTTCCTTTATCTACCGCATCCTTCACCCTTTCTATGCCATACTTGAAACTCTCCGAGAGATACTTGCCCTTCTCCTTCTCCGGCAAATCCGAGACTACCTCCTGATATGACACCATATCCACGATCTTCCGCGCAATCTGGACTACCCTGCTGTTCGTGATTAGCATCGTCTGGACGTCCCCCTTCTCGAATATCGCCGCCACTTTCTTTATGTCGCCAGAAAACACATACGCATCTATCGACGCAGATATGTCTACGTTCGTGTTCTGGAAATACTGTGCGACGCTATGTGCAACAGACGTCTCCGTCTTGGTCGAGACCAACATGTTGACCTCATACAGGTCGTCTGCCTCCAACCCGTCAAGGTCTAGCACCTGACACCGGACGCTCCCGACGTCACACTTCTTCCCGTATATCGCGTCATACGAGAAACCGACGCCATGGCTCTTCAGCATCATGCTCTCCTGACGCGCACTCCGCAATCCTGTGTGCCAGTACTCCGCAGCCTCATCCGACGCCTTTTCCGACACGTACCCCTCGCCCTCCAGCTCCTCGTCTGTGCATGACAAGAGCCCTGTAAAAGCAAGGCAGACTGCCATACCCGCACTCACGCGAGCCAACAGTCTGCCCTTGTCATTCAATAAGGCCATTATGGTCTCACTATTTAATCCTCAGCCAACGCCTTCACGTCAATGGTATAAGGACACTTTTCACCCGTGTAATCGTATGCCTTCGCCATATACTCCTTGATGGCATCCTGAACCTTTTCTTCCAAATCAAGGTTTTCAGGATTTGTAAACACCTTCCATATCGGCTCAACATCATAGTCCGTCACTAAACTCGTACCCTTAGCACTCCCTATAGAAGCCCTCCATTCAGCCATCTTGGCAGCAAGATTCGCCGTAACATTCTCTGGCTTCTCTCCTGGTTTCAACATGCTCTCTACGCAGCTCAACAATCCAGCCTGCGTTGCTGATGTGCCTCCACTAATCGACATATCTATAAGAGCCTCATTAGTCAACGTCTTTGCCGTGCTCAAATAGTCTGCCTTCGCCGACCCATCTATGCTGAACAACGCCCCAAACGACGCTGTGAGCTCGCCACTAATCTTCATCGTATCCGCAGATGACGAAGTCGGGCAGTTAACTGAAAGCGAAAGGTCTCCTCCTTCCACCACCTTGCTTATGAATACCGGCCCAAACTTCGTATTAATGTTATCAAGTATCTTCTTCGTTTTTTCCGCATCGTCGTTATTCACTGCCTCAAAGAGCTGATCTCTGTACGAGATAAAATTCGCACTCATGAAGTACTTGCGCGGATCCGCAGTACTACTAACTTTGATCTCCGTAAACGCAGCATCATTTACCAAATTCTCAAAGTCCAACTGATGCTCCGTCGCCGGCACGGTCGCCGCAGAACTATAGGTGTACTGCGTCGATGTCGACTGGCTTCCCAAGCCAAAGCCACCCTCAAGTCCCAACTTGAACAATCCATACTTGATGGTCAACTTCAGATGAGCCTTCAATCCCTTGTTAATGGTGTCAATCTGTGCTGCAGTACTCAACTTGATATTAGTTTCTGGGACTGGCTCCGAACTGAAATACTGCTTAGGATTGAATTGCTTGTACTTCTTCCATGTAGTTTCGTTTGTGACGAACAACGAACTCGTCAAGAAGGAAGTCGAACCCTTCTTCGCAGTGACTCTGACTCCCCATCCAAGTGGAACCGTCTTCCCGAACTTCGCCATATCGACATCGTTCTCGTCATCTCCTGCTCCCCCTCTGCTTGTCTGCTCTATCGCATACTTCAGCGTCTGCTCGCCGTTCGTAATGACAACCTCTGCCTTACGCGTCTGGCCATCATTGTTAGGATCTACGACGACGTCAATCTCGCCATCGCCACTGCCTTCCTTCGTGACAACTCCTACCCACTCGTTTCCTTCTGCAACGCTAGCTGTCCAGCTTCCCGTTGCGACAACTGGTATGCTGACGACCTCTCCCTCATACGAGAGAACCGTCTCCGTCGCCGCACCCTCCTTGAATGCGACTACCTTGTCCTCATCATCATCCTTACACCCCGTGAATGCTACGGAGCTCAGCATCAGCACCGCCAACGCCTTCAATGCAAATTGACTTCTCATTCTTTTGTCCTTTGATTGTTTCTGTTTTTGTCTGCTTATACTCCTCTCCTCTCTTCTATGTTTCATTTGTTCTGTTAATTATTGTTGCCTGCCCTCTTCCCGCCACGACCTCTCTCGCCCTCCTCCGTTACCTTCCTTCTCTCCTTCCCT
>JAFPZF010000002.1 GCA_017417385.1 Bacteroidales bacterium | reverse complement strand
TGGGGGTACCCCCACTCAACTCCACTACAGGGGTTTTCAAATTTAGCTCATAAGATAAAGCAGCCGCACCAGTCCTATCCACACAACAAACTGATAGCCCAAGTGTTATACCTAATGACATAACTTGAGCAATGGGGTACAGGCGCGGGGCGTATAATGCGATTGTGCAAGGAGCAGAATATCCCAGAGCCCGAGTGGATGATTGACGATGCAACAGTCTCAATCGTATTCAGAAGGCAGGCAGCAGAAAATGGTGGTCAGAAAGGTGGTCAGAAAGGTGGTCAGAAAAGGGTTGAGGGTGGTCGGAAGGTTGGCGAGAATGGCGAGAATTGTGGCGAGAATCAATTGACTGATCGTCAGCTGGTTATTTATGATCTCATAAAGTCAAATGGCGAGAATACCGCGAAAAGTTTGGCGCAATCACCAACATGTCTATAAGGACAGTGCAAAGAGAAATATCTTTTCTTCGTAATCACGGATTCATAGACAAGTCGGGAGCCAAAAACGGTAGCTGGAGAGTTTTGAAATAAATATGGAGATAAGGAAGTCGAATGGTAGGAGGGGAACGGAAAGCAGACGGAACGACATAGGTTGATAGGAGGCGGATGTTGAAACACATTTACGTCATTTACGTATAAATAGAGAACAGCGGTGACAGCACCATTCTCCCACCGCAGATATCCAACAGTATTTTGATTTTGATATATGGCAAAGAGGAAAGAAAGTAGCGAACAGCATAAGCAGGCACTCGAGGAGAAGATCCTATCATATATGGCGACCAGGCGCGGTGAGGCCCTTAACTATAAGGAAGTTACCGAGGGGATAGGTCGGAAGAGCAAGAAGGATCGCGAGGAGGTCCAGGACCTGCTCTACGAGCTTCTTGCGGCAGGAAAGATATGCGAGGGCAACGTCGGGTGCTTCCGTCTTGCGGGAGAGGGGTCAAACCGAATAGTCGGCACCGTAGATATGACCGCACAGGGGGCGGCGTTTATCATCCCGGATAATCCCGAGGCTGGCATGGGCGATATCTTCGTGAGTCGTGACAACCTGGCGACAGCGATGCACGGGGATAAGGTCGAAGTCGTCGTCTATGCGAGGCGAAAGGGGAAGCAGCCAGAGGGAGAGGTAATCCAGATAATAGAGCGGAAGAGAACGACATACGTCGGAGTCGTCGATATCAACGAGACAGCAGCCTTCCTTGTCTGCAACGCAAAGATGACGGGCGGGCATGACATCTACATCCCGATAAACGCGCTTCACGGCGCGCAGGACGGACAGAAGGCAGTAGCACGCATAACATCGTGGCCGGCGAAGGCGAAGAATCCGGAGGGCGAGATAATAGCCGTCCTCGGAAACGTCGGCGACAACCAGACCGAGATGCATGCGATACTTGCGGAGTATGGGCTCCCGTATTCCTATCCTGCGGAGGTGGCAGCCGAGGCGGACCAGATAGAGCCAGGCATCACTGCGGAGGAGATAGCGCGGCGCATAGACTTCAGAGACGTCACGACATTCACGATAGACCCGGCGGACGCCAAGGACTTTGACGATGCGATCTCGATCAGGAGGAAGGAGAACGGCAACTGGGAGGTCGGAGTCCACATAGCGGACGTCACGCACTATGTCACACCGGGGACAGTCATCGACGAGGAGGGGTATAACAGGGCGACGTCCATTTACCTCGTAGATAGGACCATCCCGATGCTGCCGGAGCGGCTGTCGAACTTCCTATGCTCGTTGAGGCCGGACGAGGAGAAGTTGACATTCTCAGTCATAGCCGAGATGACCGAGGAGGCGGAGATCGTCAAATCCAAGATAGCGAAGACCGTCATCAAGTCCAATAAGCGATTCACATACGAGGAGGCGCAGAATATCATCGAGGGCAAGTCGGACGGGCCGTTCAAGGAAGAGATCTTGACGTTGAACGACCTAGCGCAGAAGATGCGTCGTCGGCGGTTTGAGGCTGGTGCGGTCAACTTTGACAGAGTAGAGCCGCGATTCGTCATAGACGAGAATGGTAAGCCGTTGAACGTATATTTCAAGGAGGCGAAGGAGAGCAACATGCTCGTCGAGGAGATGATGCTCATGGCGAACAAGCGAGTCGCGGAGTACATCGGGAAGGACGAGCTCAATCCCGGGGCGAAGAAGCGCCAGCCGAAGACCTTCGTCTATCGAATCCACGACAATCCGAGCGAGGAGCGGTATGAGAAGTTCACCGCCTTCATCCGCAGGTTTGGGCTGGAGGCCTCGCCGGGCAAGGACGAGCAGATCAGCAATGCCGTCAACCGCGTCCTCAAGGAGGTCAAGGGCAAGCCGGAGCAGAACCTCGTCGAAGTCCTTGCGCTGCGCACCATGGCGAAGGCCGTCTATTCGACAAAGAACATCGGACACTACGGGCTTGCGTTCGAATACTATACACACTTCACGAGTCCGATCAGGCGATATCCAGACATGATGGTGCACCGACTCCTCTGGAGCTACATCAACGGTGGGCGGAGCGTCAATGCCGAGAAATATGAGGAGAAGTGCAAGCACTGCACAGACCAGGAGATACTAGCAGCGGACGCCGAGCGCGACTCCATCAAGTACAAGCAGGTCGAGTTCATGATGGACAGACTCGGGGAGGATTTTGATGCGACGGTATCGGGCGTCACCGAGTGGGGCATCTATGCCGAGATAGACGAGAACAAGTGCGAGGGAATGATCTCGATCCGGAACCTCGACGACGACATGTATGAGTTCGACGAGGACAACTACTGCGTCGTTGGTCGTGGGAAGGGGAAGAAGTATCAACTCGGGGACCATATCAGGATACGCATTGCCAATGCCAATCTCGAGAAGAAGCAGTTGGACTTCGTCCTTGCCGGTTCGCCGCTGACGAGTGTCGAGATGCAGAATCAGGCACTTAGGGCGAAGGGCATAGACCCTATTCAGTACGAGAGGGAGAGGGCGCTCCGCCATGCCTCGGAGGAGAAGGGTAGGGGAGGACGCCATGATGGTCGTCGACATTACAAGGGAGGAGTCCCGTCGAAGGGTCGTGTGGCAGCCTCGGCAAAGAAGGGGAAGAAGGAGAAGAAGGGGCAGAAGGAGAAGGGCAAGGGCAAGAAGTCCAAGAAATAAGGGCCTTCTATAAATAGCTTTTTCTGCGTTGGCTTCGCTGACTTTTCTCACGCTCGGCAGAGTGAACAAGTTCCCTCTGCACTCGCTTAATCGAAAAGTTGACTTTGTCTTCATTCCTCACGTTGACTCCGTCGACTTTTCTCACGCTCGGCAGATTTCAAGCAAGCTTGATCTGCTCTCGCTTAATCGAAAAGTTGACTTTGTCTTCATTCCTCACGCTCGGAAATAATCATAGGCATCGGCATAGGCGGTATAGAGGACCGCTGATGCCGATGTCGTCGTTCGTAAAAACATCATTTACATTTTATTAAATAACTTGTTGGGCGGGCGAACGCAGAAACGAACAGTTGCAATAAAAAAGATACACATGGTACATAAGTCACATTCATTCATCGTTGCCCTTATCATGTCGGCCTTGCCACTCGTGTCGTGGGCAGGCGTGTTGACCGGAGTCGTTGGCGAGGGGACCTCGGCAGCCTATTCGTGGACATTAGAGTTTGACGGAGAAGAGCCGTCGTATCCAGCCCGTTGACATTTAGAGGAGTCGGGGATGACGCCATAGTCGATAACCTCGGGGCGGGAACTGAGGATGCGCAGCCGTGGTATCAGTACATCGAGAGCGTCCGGACCATCAACATAGAAGGCATCAAGAGCATCTCGGGCAATTCATTCATGAATGCGTACAACCTCGAGACAGTAAATATAACGTGAGTTCGATGAAATATATTTAGTTGAATATCAAAATGATAGCGATTTTTTTCGTATCTTTATGGTGCAAACAATCAAGAACGCAAAAAATCGCTACCACATGTTTGTTGACGATAAAATTACTGAAATATTCTGT
>JAFPZF010000043.1 GCA_017417385.1 Bacteroidales bacterium | reverse complement strand
TCGGCCTCCGTGTCCCCCGGATTGCGGTCCGGGTGATACTGGATGGCGAGCTTCCTATATGCTTTCTTCAGCTCCTCCGCCGTCGCATTCTTGCTGACGCCGAGAACCTCATAATAGTCTCTCTTTGCCATTCTCTGGTCCTCCCTGTTCTTCTTGCCTTTTCCGCCTCCTGCACTACTGGCAGACGACTACCTTTGCAAACCTGATCACCTTGTCGCCGAGCTTATACCCCTTCTCGACGCAGTCCATGATCTTGCCCTTCATGTCCTCCGTCGGCGCTGGCATCATCGCTACCGCCTCGTGCACGTTCGTGTCGAGCGGCAACCCCTGCGTCTCGATGACGCTAACCCCGTTCTTCGCGAGGAAGTCTGCAAATTTTTTATATATTAGGTCTACTCCCTCCTTCAGGGCCGTAGCCTCCGCATTCTCGCCTATGTGAACCATCGCCCTCTCGAAGTCGTCCATCACTGGCAGCAACCCCTTCAAGACGTCCTCTCCGGCACTCTTTATCAGCTCCTGACGCTCCTTCGCCGTACGCCTGCGGTAGTTGTCATACTCCGCCCTCGTACGCAAATATTTGTCGTTCAGCTCGGCTACCTCCTTTTTCAGCTTCTCCTCCTCGCTCTCCTCCGCCGGCTTCTCCTCCGTAGCCTCGGTCCCCTCTCCCTCTTTCGTCTCTGGAGTAGCCGCGTCCTTCTGTGCGCCCTCCTGCTCTTTGCTCTCTGCCTCTCGAGCCTCGTTCTGCTCCTGGATGTCCTTCTCTTCCGTCTCCATGATATATTTTTTCTTTTTGCCTCTGCCCTCTCAATTTCCTTGCCACCCTCCCTCTCTGTGTCATTATGTCACATTTCTCCTTCCCTCTGTCATATCCACCTCCCCCTCGTGCGACTTTGTGTCACTCTCTCTGCCATTTCTGACACTTCCGCCCCGCCCTCGTCCTCCTCGACTTCCACTCCTCTTCCCCTCTGCCCTCTCCTCCCTCTCCGAACAATCCTACCCCTCCGACGATTCCGACGACTCTGACGACTCCGACAACTCCGACACCTAATTCCTCATTCCTAATTCCTAATTGAATTGCATTAGCCTTTTATTAGACTTGCCCCCTCTTATGTTAACTTTCACCTACCCTTTCCTCGTCTCGTCACCCCACATCTCTTATCTCCTTGACCCCACCCATTGGTTATTTAGACACACCAAAACTAAACTACCTTGGCTTCATGACGAAAAAGAACTAAATTTGAAGACCTCTTAGGTGTTAGGGCGCACACCCAACACTCATCTCAAAAAGTACAGCCTGTATCCTCCTATTCGGCAAAAACCCACAACGCTTCTTCCCTCGAGCCCGCACTCGCTTTATCCGCTATGAGGGAAAGGAAGAAAAAGTAGGCATAGAAATGAACGTTGTCAAAGATGTGACATTCGAGGGCGCCATCATTCAGCAAGTTCGAAGCACGATTGATTATTTGGAAACACAGGTCAGTGAACATTCGTTCCTCGGCGAACATGGACAGACACAATAAAAAATGGCACGGTAAATGGCACGGTAAATGGCACGGTAAATGCACAAAACCTGTCTGCTGCTTTAGGCATTAGCCTTAGAACTGCAAAACGGGAACTTTATGTTCTCCGTGACATGAATCTTATCCATTTTGTCGGGAGCGACAAGACTGGTCATTGGGAGATTGTTAATAAGCTAGAGGCATAAAAGCAATAAGCGCAAAGTGTTTCTTTACCTTCTTTCCTCCTCTCCCCCTCCTCCGACTCGCCCTCTCTCCCGTTTCTTCCCCGACCTCTCTCAAACCTACCTTGAACCTACCTCGAACCTACCTTAAACCTACCTCGAACCTACCTCCGTTGAGCCGTCTTTTGAAATGCTGCTCGACTAAGCGAGTGTAGAAAATGTCGACGTAGTCACTGCGCCAATCCTTCTCTCTCCTCCTCCTCTTCCGACCTCTCATTGCTAATTGCAAATTCCTCATTGCTAATTGCTAACATCTCTCCCCTACCCTTTTTCTTTCCGCAACCAAGCAAGATATAGCGAAGAATACGCTAAATTTGTAGAGCGGTTGACTATGCCAACCCTTTCAGAGAAAGAAAACACTAGACAAACTGATGAACATTAGATTGTATCTTTTCGCGGTATTGAGCTCCTTAGGTTGCCTCGCAGCTGCTCAGACGAAGCATGTCTCGCAAGAGAGAATGTCTGAGATTTTCGAGGAAGTGAGAACGCCCTATAAATATGGCCTTGTCGTCGCCCCAGACCGCAACGACAGGAAATACGACTGCCCGACGGTCTTCCGGCGAGACAATAAGTGGTATATGACCTACGTCTGCTACAACGGCAAGGGCGGCACTGACGGACGCGGCTACGAGACCTTCATCGCCACGAGCGACGACCTGCTCCACTGGCAACCCGCCGGCAAGGTTCTGGCTTTCAGCAACGACACTACGGCGTGGGACGCTAACCAGCGAGGCGGCTTCCCTGCCCTCATCGACATGGAATGGGGCGGCTCCTACGAGATCGGCTCTTTCAAGGGACAGCACTGGATGTCCTATATCGGCGGCCACGGGACGGGCTACGAGGCTGTCCGAGAACCACTCTCTATCGGCTTGAGCCACACCGCTACTGGCAATCTTACGAACCCATGGTCTCCCGGAGACAAGCCTATCATGTCCTACAAAGATAAGGACGCTCAATGGTGGGAGTCCCTGACGCAATACAAGAGCACTATCTACAAGATGGACAAGAAGCTCTTCGGCGCTCCCTTCGTCATGTTCTACAACGCCGGCGGCAAGGACGCCTTCCACCCGAAAGGCGAACGTATCGGCATCGCTACTAGCAAGGACCTTAAGAAATGGAAGCGTTTCCACGGCAACCCGGTCTTCGCCCACGATACCGACGGCACGATAACGGGCGATGCTCAGATTGTCAAGATGGACGACCTCTGGGTCATGTTCTACTTCTCCGCCTTCAACCCGACTAGAGACTACAATGCCTTCAACACCTTCGCCGCCTCCTACGACCTCGTCCACTGGCAAGACTGGGATGGCGACGACCTTATCGTCCCCTCCAAGGACTACGACAATATGTTCGCCCACAAGAGCTGCGTCGTCAAATGGAACGGGACGGTCTACCACTTCTACTGCGCTGTCAACGACGCCGAACAAAGAGGCATAGCCCTCGCAACCAGCAAGCACCTCGGGAAAAGTACCCTCCACTTCCCCGCTAAGGACGTCAAGGGGCATCGCGCTTCTATCGACATCGGCGACGACTGGACGGTCTCCTTCGACGGGAAGTCCCGCGTGCTGTGCGTACCCTTCAACCTAGACGACTACTATGGCGCAAGGCAGATGATCCACGGCAACCTCCACGGCGAAGCTATGGCTGAGAGGTCTTTCTTCCTGCCCCCCAGCGCAGCCGGCAAGGAGGTCTTCCTCCGGATGGAAGGCATCGGGACTTATGCTGACATATCTATAAATGGCACGTCTGTCGGTCGTTTCGACGTCGGACGTCTGACGAGGACTATCGACATCACGAACTACGTCTCCCCAGGCAAGGACAACAAGATTTCTATCGGCATCAGCCACCCCGAGGGTATCAAGGATATGCCCTGGGTATGCGGCGGCTGTAGCAGCGAATGGGGATTCAGCGAGGGTAGCCAGCCCTTCGGCATCTTTAGACCTATCTCTGTCGAACTGACCGACAAGGTTCGTATCGAGCCCGACGGTGTCCACGTATGGAGCAACGTTGCCTGCGATAGTGTCTTCATCGAGACTGAGATCCACAACTACTCCGCTTCCGACGCCTCTCTCGCCCTCGTCTCAAAACTCTGCGAGAAGAGTGGTAGGCAGGTCGTCCGTCTGACTGACAATGTCTCCGTCAAGGCTGGCCAGTCCCTGACTGTCCGTCAAGTTGAGAGCGTGAAGAACGTCCGCCGCTGGAGTACCACCGACCCTTATCTCTATACGGTGAACAGCATCATCAAACGTGACGGCAAGGCTACTGAAAGCTGCAACACGTCGTTCGGCTTCAGGTCTGTCTCCTGGCCGCTGACGAGAAAGGACGGCACTAAGACTTTCCGCCTCAACGACAAGGATACTTATATCAATGGCGTCTGTGAATACGAACACCTTCTCGGGCAAGGTCACGCCTTCCGTAGCGAGCAGATTGCCGCAAGAATCAAGGAGGTCCGAGACGCTGGCTTCAACGCCTTCCGAGACGCCCACCAGCCTCACAACAGTCTCTACGGCCGTCTGATAGAGGAGCACGGTCTCCTCTGGTGGCCTCAGTTCTCTGCCCACATCTGGTACGACACCCCGCAGTTCCGCGAGAGCTTCAAGCGCCACCTGCGCCAGTGGGTCAAGGAGCGACGCAACTCGCCAGCCGTGATCCTCTGGGGGCTTCAGAACGAGAGTACTCTCCCACGGGACTTCGCCGAGGAATGTAGGCAGATTATCTACGACTTGGACCCGACCTGCGGCTCTCAGCGTCTCGTGACGACGTGCAACGGCGGCGAAGGCTCCGACTGGAATGTCGTGCAGAACTGGAGCGGGACGTATGGCGGCAACATCGAGAACTATGCCCGCGAACTGAAAGGCGACGACCAGCTGCTCAACGGCGAGTACGGCGCATGGAGGAGCATCGGCAACCATGGCACTAACGGCTACCCGGAAGAGAAATTCTGCGACATCGTCGGGAGGAAGGTCCAGCTCGCCGAGGCTGCAAGCGATAGCGTCTGCGGTCAGTTCCTCTGGCTGCTCACGAGTCACGACAATCCTGGCAGACGTCAGCCCGACGAAGGTTATAGAAGGGTCGACAAGGTCGGACCGTTCAACCACAAGGGTCTGCTGACGATCTGGGAACAGCCGACCGACGGATACTATATGTATAAGGCTATGCACACGAACCCTGACGAGAACCCGGTCGTCTTTAGGACTAAAAGGGGTAATGTTTGGACTAACTGCGACAAGACGCTTTCCCGCACGGAGAACGATAGGACTGTCCTCGAAGGTCTCCGCAATGGTAAGGTTGTCGCCTCTTTCGCCTACCTCGCCGAAGGTCAGCATAGCACCCTCGGTGAAGAACTGACTGCCGGAGAGAAGGGCTTCAGATACGTCAAGCGTATCAACTGCGGCGGCGACGACTATGTGGACCACCACGGCAACCTGTGGGAAGCCGACAATACCAGCCTGTCCAAGAGCTGGGGCGACGATTTCGACGGCATCTCCAGCCTCGCCGCCAGTCAGACTGCCGACTACGACATGGCTGTGTCTCCGCTCTTCCAGTCTTCCCGCTACGGCAGACACCGTCTGCAATACGCTGTCAATGTCGGCAACGGCGATTTCCGTGTCGAACTGTTCTTTGTCGAACCCTGGTATGGCAACGGGTGTGGCGAAAAGGCTGACTACGAGGACTTCCGCGTCTTCGATGTCGCCGTCAATGGCAATACGGTCATCAAGAACCTCGACATCTGGGCTGAGGCTCACTACGGCAAGCCGATTAGGAAAATCATCTACGCTAATAGTGTCGACGGCAAGATTGTTATCGACTTCCCGAGGGAGACTAGCGGTCAGGCTATTATCAGCGCAATAGCTGTCGCCTCCGCTGGCGAGGGCTCAGACAGCTCCGCTCGCCTCGAACAGGGTCTGAGAAAAGGCGCTTGGTTCGCCCTGGAGTCGGACACGATTGCTAAGATGCCCGACGAGCTTCTGCCTCCTAAGGAGAACAGCGCCATCAAGGCAGACGGCAAAAGGACTAAGAAAGGTATGGAATGGTCTGTATCTATAGGTGTGGCTAAGGAATACGCTATCCGTTGGCGCTACCACAATGCCGAGGCGGTCAGAAAACTCCACGCTAAGGTGACCGACCAGAACGGGGTGACTTACTACGACGGCGACGTGACGTTCCTCCAGACTCAGCAGAAAAAGTCTAAACGGAAAATGACTAGCATCACCACGGGCGGCTTTGTCAACGCCGGGACTTACAAGATTCTCCTCTCTGGCGACGGCCTCGACCAGATGACGTTCGACGAACTGACTGTCGAATAAGCTATATCGACACGGCACCACCCCCTAAAAAAGACCTGCGGTACTGACTACCGCAGGTCTTATTCTTCTGTTCGACGAACAGCTGTTGAGTAGAAATCTTATTCTACTGCGTTCTCGAGAACGTTGCCAGCCTTGAACTTGACGACGTTCTTTGCCGGGATGGTGATCTTCTCACCCGTACGTGGGTTCTTGCCCTCACGTGCCTCACGCTTCGATACGCTGAACGTGCCGAAGCCGACAAGTGCCAACTTCCCGTCCTTGCTGTTGCCGAGTGCCTCAGCTGTTGAGTCGATGAAAGCCTCGAGTGCCTTCCTTGCGTCATTCTTGGTAAGACCCGACTTCTCTGCGATCTTGTCAATCAATTCTGTCTTGTTCATTACTATATACAGCTTAAATCATTGTTACGCTTATTGACTTCAAATGTATAACATTGCGAATTACTAACCAAATGATAGTCTTATTTTTCTACCATTTCCGTTAAAAATTGTCAGAAATCATCAAGTTTTCACCCCAAAACGGCCTCTCTGAAACCTAAACGACACCTCTCTATCACCCTTCAACGCTTCTCAAAACCTACCCTCCGACGACCTCCTGCCACCATCCGCCACCGGACTCTGACAATAATAATAGCCGCCGCCTCGTATATCCCCACGTTGGCGACGGCTCTATCCGTTCTGCTTGTCGTCTCTCCGACTCCGCCTCTCTACACTCTATTTGAACAGCAACTTCAGATATTCGCGCAACTCCTCACCCCTGAGGTTCTTCGCTATGATCTTGCCGTCCTTGTCTATCAGGTAGTTTGTCGGTATCTGATTGACCTTATATTTCGTGGCTACTGCACTCTTCCACCCGTTGAAGTCACAGACGTGTGCCGTCCATGCCATCTTGTCATCTTCGATGGCCTTCTTCCACCTGTTTCTGTTGACGTCTAGCGAGACACTGAATACCGTGAAGCCTTTCCCCTTCTTGCACTCCTTATTATGATACTTCTTGTAGCAACTGACGACGTTGGGATTCTCCGCCCTGCACGGACCACACCACGACGCCCAGAAGTCTATCAGTACGACCTGACCGCGCAGACTGCTTAGGCTCAACACGCTCCCGTCTGTCGTACTGAGCGTTATCTCCGGCGCTATCTGACCAACATTGACTCCTGTCTTCTGCGCCGACACCGATACGCTCGCGAGCATCATCAATGCTCCAAGCATCAGAATCATTATCTTCCTCATCTCCCTATTCTTATATCTCTTACCGAATTATACTCCCTACTGAGCCAACATGCTCAACACGCCTTCAATCATGTCTGTCCCGAAATCTCTGGCAAGGATCTTCCCGTCAGCACTTACGAGCAAGTTCACCGGCCTGTTCACGTCAAACCTGCGTGCCAGTGGAGACTCCTCTCCCTGCAAGTCACAGATGTGGAAGAAGTCCTCCGTACCGTCTGCCTCTATGGCCTTCTGCATCGCAGACTTATATACGTCCATCGATATGCAGACGACCTGTAGTCCATTGCCTCCCTCAAATGTTTTGTCTGAATAATGCCCGCCCAGACGGACCAGCTGGTAACTGTTGATTCTCGACGTCGGATCGTATGACGCCCAGAAGTTCAATATCAGCATCTTCCCACGCAAAGAGTCTTCTGCTATCTGACCACCTCCGACGAGACTCTCCTCACATAGTGCCTCAAGCTCCGGCAGATAGACGCTCGCCTTGCTCTCTTCCTTACTCGAGGTGAATACTGCAGCCATCGCCCCAAGCGCCAAACTGAATAGTACGTGTTTGTTATTCATCAATCGTTTCTTTCTCCTCTTGGCAGGCCCGCATGACACCACCTCATGCTGACTCCTCAATGTTCGTCCAGACGACCAGCGACCGCCCTTCCTCACGTCGGTAAGTCTCTCTACTCCTACCTGCTCGGTTTTCCACTTCGCTCTCATAGCTTCGAGACTTCTCCCAAAAGGAATTTCTCTTCGCAAATTTACGCAATTATGCTAAACAACATATTCGGTGATTTGCGTAATCTTCGACTTATTCTATCGTTTAAGACCATCCCCACCTCTATTACATTATCTTTCAACTTCTTGCAATTATGATTAACAATATTAAAAAATCTTAATTCCCTCCCAAGCCCTTGAATTTCCTCCCTCCAATAGACTTAATACTAGTCTTTATTCCGCTTCCGCCTCCCGTCAGCTCTTCCCGTCTACAAGAAAAACGCCCCGACATCCTCCGACCACGTCCCCACGACCAACGCCTTCCCCTCAACCGAACTGCGCATATCACTCCGACGAAGCATTATTTTTCGCCTCCGTTACAAAAATATATCTCATCATACACTTATTAACTAAGTTTTTTATTACCTTTGTCTTCAGTATATGCATAGAGGTATTTAGTTTTATGTCTTCAATATTGAATAAGTTCTTGGCTGCATCTGCAGTTACAGCACAGATAGCAATATTCTCAAGCAGTCTGACTTTCGTCGCTTGTGACGACCAAAGCAACTTCGCTTTCGAGACTGACAGCATCGTCTTCGAACGCAACTGGTCGCTCCCACAGCCTAAGGAGAACGACCCGCTTGGTGGACGCTCGCGCTTCTCCGCCAAAGTTGACTACCCTAAGGCACATCAGAACGACTCTATCCTCGCCGACAGCGTCAGAATATGGATTTCCTATACTCTGCTGCCTGATGGTGAGGCTCCCCTCAAGAATCGTTCCGTTCTCGACAAGGCCGCTAACATTTTCTTCGGCGAATGTGAGGGCAACGAATGGGGCGAGGAAATGGAACTCAACGTCCACAAAATCTACGAGGACAAAAAATACGTCACTTACGAGTCTATCAAATATATCTTCACTGGCGGTGCGCACGGAAGCTGCACTGTCGGCGGCGCTACCTTCGACCGCTCGACCGGCAGAAGACTGACGTGGGCAGACTTCAAAAAGGATGACGAACTCCGCTCTCAGATAACCGACGGCATCAGACGTCTCAAGGGTCAGCCTTCCGACTCGGCCTTCAAGACTATGCTCCTCATCGACGAGCGCGAGTACAAGGCTGCCGACGGCTCTATCATGCTCCCCCTCCCTAAGGTCAGCCCTTGGCTCTCCAAGGCCGGATGGGTCTTCACCTATCAGCCCTACGAGATTCTCCCCTGGAGTCAAGGCACTCCTGCATGCTGCATCCCAGTAGACGATATTGCTCTTAACTAAACAACTTACGTTTATCACTATGTATTCGGATCCTAAAGATTGTCTCTACTGTCAGAACAACGAGACTCTTCACAGCTTGATGATCGAGATCGCTCATCTCAACGTCTCACGCGTTTTCCTCTTCAAGGAGCAGACATATCGCGGACGTTGCCTCGTCGCCTACGACAAGCACGTCAACGACCTCAACGAACTCTCTGATGACGAGAGAAACGCCTTTATGGCCGACGTCGCTCGCGTCACTCGCGCTATGCAGAAGGCGTTCAACCCAGAAAAGATAAACTACGGTGCCTACAGTGACAAACTCTCCCACCTCCACTTCCACCTCGCACCAAAATACAAGGACGGCCCAGATTACGGCGGTACTTTCCAGATGAACCCAGGTAAGGTCTACCTCTCCGACGCAGAATACAAGGAGCTTATCGACAAGGTTAAGGCTAATCTCTAGTAGCCCATCTGGTTCAAGATAACCCGAGAGACCGTCACTCAACATGACGGTCTCTCTTCGTTTTTTATATCTACATTTCTATGATCGAACTACATGGCTCTTGCTGCTCCGACTGCAAGATTTTCACAGACGACGTCGAACCTTCAGCCCTCGCCCTGATTCAGAATATTCTCGACGAGGAACCGATGAAAGACATCCCTGTCCGCATCATGCCTGATACCCACGCCGGTATCGGCATCGTCATCGGGTTCACGGCCCCTCTGCGGGGCACTGTCAACCCATCTCATATAGGCGTCGACATCGGCTGCGGTGTGCAATCTTTGTTCTTCACACACCGCCTCCCGGAAGACAAGTATGCTGATTTCGAGAAGGGTGTCCGACAACTCATTCCCCTCGGCTTCAACATCCACGATAAGTCTGTCTTCGACATGAAGGAGTTCATCGCCTTTGTCAACTCTCGTCTCGAATCTGCCTACCAGTCCGCAGACGGTCTCGTCAATCAGGTCCACTGGTCCTCAGAGGACGACGTCCGCACGTGGGCACAGCACATCCGTATCGGCTACGACGTCTTCTGCCAGTCTATCGGGACTCTCGGCGGCGGCAACCACTTCATCGAGTACGACGAAAGCGACTCCTCCTGCTGCATCACGATCCACACGGGTAGCCGCAACCTCGGCAAGAAAGTACACGCCGTCTGGAGCGCACGCGCCGAGCACAACCGTAAGCAACCTAAAATCGACTACGATACGACTGACTTCCGCATGCAACTCCCAGACTCTATATCAAAGAGCGAGATGAAAAACCTTGTGAAGCAGGAGGTTCAACGTCGCATCGACGCTGCAGTCTCTAAAATCACCCCAGGCTACCTCTACGACGACGACCTCCACGCCTACCTGACCGACATGGTCATCGCTCAGGCCTACGCCTCTTTCAACCGCAAGACGATCATCAACCGCCTTGCCGAACTATATGTCAGCTTGTTCCCTGCCTCGGAGCGTGGCCATGTCAAGCGCGTCAGGCAAATCGAGACAGTCCACAACTATCTCGATTTCTCCGACATGATCATCCGCAAGGGCGCCGTCCGTGCCGCTAAGGACGAACTGATGGTGATTCCTTTCAACATGCGAGACGGTCTCGCACTCTGCCGCGGCCTCGGCAATGCTGACTGGAACTGCTCCGCCCCTCATGGTAGCGGTCGCGTACTGAGCCGCAAGCAAGCACAGAAGGTTCTATCTCTGTCCGACTTCCAGGAGTCTATGAAGGGTATATACACGACGACAGCCATCCAGGAGACTATCGACGAGGCTCCTATGGTCTACAAACCGACTGACGCTATCATCGAGGCTATCAGACCGACAGCCGACATTCTTGAGTTCCTCAAGCCTCGCATCAACGTGAAGAGCCCGACTCCCGATGATAAACCGTGGATGGCTCGCAAGAAGAACAAGTAAGAGTCCTGACACCGCCGACGGCATCTTGTCTGTATGACTGAAGAAGGAGGCCTGATTCTTGTATCAGACCTCCTTCTCTTATCTATATCCTCGGCTTCGATTTACTTCATCGAATAGACGATTTCTTTAATTCTCTCGACTTCCGCCTTGACATTCTTGCCGACGAGACTCTCCCACTTGATTGGCTCGCCAAACCTGACGCACACGTCCTTACCCTCCTGCTTATACATCTCGTCTGGCAGATATAGCATCTCGATATTGAACTTGACGCCGAGCATCTTCCTGATGTTCGCGAGGTTGTAGAAGAAGTTGCTGTTCCTGCCAGATATATAGACGGGGACTATGTCCCTCTTGTAGGCTAACGCCTTGCTGACGAACATCTTCTTCCATTCGAGATCCCTGATTTCTCCTTTCTGCTTCCTCGAGCACAGCCCCGCCGGAAATATCAGTATCTGATTGTCACTCTCGAGAGCCTCCTCGAGCAACATCGCAGCATCTCGACCATAGTTGCCAATGACACTGACCGGCAGGAAGATGTCAGAGAAGTTCTTCAGATACAGGAGCATATCGTTGACGGGAAACTTCAGCTTCTTGAACTTCGTACCGACGGCACTGATAAACGCCATGCCGTCGAGTCCTCCCATAGGATGATTCGAGGCGAAGATATACCTCCCGTCCTCCGGCACGTTTTCCAACCCCTCATACGTCAAGTTCGCTTTGAACTTACCGATGATGTCGTTCGCAAAGTCGATTCCCCTCCGGTTCCTCTCTTTGACTATGAAGTCGTTGATGTCGTCCTGATGTATCGTCTTCTTCAGGTAGTTCAGCAGCCAGCGAGGCGTCATGTCATACACCTTCTGACTCTTCCCTGCGACAATCTTGTCTACGTCTATCGTCAGAGTCCGCCGAGCTTCCTCCTCCGTCATCTCTTCCATCTTCTCCTCCTAATTCAGCTTCAAGACGATTTTCTGTGCCTTCATGCCTGGCGTCGTTGCCTCGAGGACGACGTCACCAGCATTCTTGCCTGCCCTCAGGATTACCAATGCACTACCTTCCCACAACTTCCTCTTCGTCTCAACATTTAGCTCATCACTGTTGTGGTCTCCACTGCTGACCGCGACTATCTTCGCATCGCCACTGACGACCTTGAACGAGATCTCGTTCTGTGCGTTGATGACAGTTCGGCCCTTCACGTCGACGGCCCTGACTCTGACGTGCTGCAAGTCATATCCATCTGCCGTCCATGTCTCATCCTCTGCCGTCAGCATCAGATTCTTAGCCTCTGTCGTAGTCTCTATCTTGTGCCTTGCGACGACCTTTCCTTTCTTAGTCGCTATCGCCTCGATATTTCCCTTATGGTACTCGACGCCTTCCCACCTGATCTGGTTCCTGACCTTCGGGTCGTTGACGTCGTTCTTCTTCTTGCCGATGCTCTTTCCGTTGACCTTCAGCTCCACCTCGTCAGCATTCGTAAACGTGATGATGTCGAGCTTCTTGCCCTCTTCCCTGTTCCAGTGGTCGCTCAGTCCATCGTTGCCTGTCTGGACGCCGTTCCACATCATGTCGCCGACCTTGTCGATAACTGCAATATGGACAACAGGCTCCTCACTGAAAATACTCTTCATCAAGTATGCCTTCGGCTTCGGCATCAACGAGATGTCGATACCGCCCTGAGCCCAGCCCTTCGTCGGCCATCCCTGACTCTCGCCGAGGTAGTCGACTGCTCCCCAATAAGCGAGACCTATCACCTTGTCGAGATCCATCTCGAAGAAGTTCGGCCCCATTGCAGACATCGACGCCTCGCTCTGATAGAACTTCATCCATGGGAACTTCTGTCCGTCACCCGGAAAGTACATATATCTGTAGTTGTACGCCTGTACATCCGTCACCATAGCAAGGTCGCAAGGCAGCTGATCTGTATCCCAGTTCCTGTACCTCGGGTGCATCGCGACTGTCACGAGTCTTGTCGTGTCGTATCTGTTCAGAAGCACCTTCTGTAGCTTGTAGGCCGTCACACCCCAGTCGTTGAACGCCATCGACGGGTCCTGCTGAAGCTCGTTGCCGAGACTCCACATGACTACCGACGGAGAGTTTCTGTCTCTCTTGACCCACTCCGGCACGTCGTACTGCCATAGGGTCTCCCATGTCGCACGCCCTCCGGTATTCAGTCTATTCCACTTATCATACAACTCGTCGACGACGAGGATTCCCTCCTTGTCGCATATCTCAATAAACTCCCTGCTATACGGGTTGTGGCTCGTCCTGACGTGATTGATGCCAAGAGACTTGAAGAGCTTAATCCTCTTCTCGATCGCCTTAGGATATGCTGCAGAGCCGAGAGCACCGAGCGAATGATGGTTGGCGACACCCTTCAGAAGCACCTTCTTGCCGTTAAGTTTCAGTCCGTACTCGGGCGCCATCTCTACTGTCCTGATGCCGAATTTAGCCTTTGCGACATCTTTCACCGAGCCGTCTTCTGCATGAAGTGTAACGATCGCCTCATAGAGATTAGGATTCTCGCAATCCCACAGTATTGGATTCTTGACCTTTATCGGCTTCAGCTGCATCTCCTGCATCCTGTGATGCCTGTTGCGCTTGACGTCCTCCTTGTGCTCGTCGATGACGATACCCTGTGGGTCAATGATCTTGACGCCGACGCTCATCGTCGCAGGATTTCCGTCATACGTCGCAGCCTCTATCTGGATGTTGATTTCCTTGTTGTCCTTTGTCGTGATGAAAAGCGGGTGGCGACCGAAATAAGTCTTCGCATCTGTGGCGATAAGCTTGACGCCCCTTATCAGACCACCGCCAGTGTACCATCTCGAGTTCATCGGCTCACGCGTGTCTGCCATGACACTTATCACGTTCTCCTTGCCGATCTTTATCTTGTTTGTGACGTCAATCTCGAAGCCGACGTAGCCATAGTCAGTCCCGCCAATCTTGTCGCCATTCAAGTAGACGTCGCCGACATACATGATGCCCGCGAAATCCAAGATCAGCCTCTTGCCCCTCAATTTCTCAGCCGGAGTGATATGAAGCCTGTACCAGCCCTTACCCATCTCCTTGAAGCCTCTTGCGCTCAGACGGCTCTTGATGTTAGCAGCTACGTTAGAGTTGTCCGGCTTCTCATGCTTCTCTGGCTTCACCCATGGCTGCTCAATCTGGAAGTCGTGAGGGAGGTCGACAGTCCGCCAGTTGCTGTCGTCAAAATCCACCTGAGAAGCCTCAGGCGTGTCACCAAGATTGAATTTCCAACCGAAGTCGAGTGACAATTCCTCGCGCTGTGTCTGAGCACATGCAGCTGTCACTGTAAGCATCATCGCCGCGACAGCTATTGCATTCTTTAACGCATTACAGCCCTGACGGCAAATCTTATCTATAAACATAACCTTTTGTTGTTGTTTCGTAACAATTTCAAGACATAAAGGTACAAAAAAACAATGAGTAGAAGTCACTGCTCATTGTTTTTCTTTATTTTGACTAAGCACTATTAACGAGACAGCACTTATGCCTTCGGCTTCTTAGTCTCGACAAGGAGGTCATCCTTACTTACCGTCTGTCCCTCCTTGACGGCCACAGTGCCGACGATGCCAGCCTCTGTTGCAGAGAGCGTATTCTGCATCTTCATAGCCTCGAGGACCACGAGAGCAGTACCTGGCTGCACCTCCTGACCTGGCTTGACTAGGACGCTGACAATCTTGCCAGGCATCGGGGCTCTCAGTTCCTCGCCTGCGTCAGCAGGCTTCTGAGCTGCCAGTATCTGCCTTCTCTTGAGTGAGAACGGAGTCTCGATAGTGAAAGTGTAGCTGACACCATTCACCATCACCTCGTAAGTATTCTGCTTGATCGAGACTATCTCAAACGGATACCTGACTCCCTCGCAAGAGATGAGCATGATACCATCAGCCTCCTCGACCATTTCGACCTTGAGCTTACGTCCCTTAGAACTAAACTCGTACTGGTTCTTTACCTGAAACTCGTATGAGGACTTCTCCTGATTGTTGGAGACAGCGATGAGCGTCCTATTCTGTATGTTCTGTGTATTACTATCCATCATGATTCCTGCTCCCCATTCTTTATAAGTGACGAATTCTCCTCTGGAGTACCCATGGGTCGACATTCGGCTCCGCCTGATCAGTCGTATCGCCAGAGAAGTCGTTGTCATGGTTGTAGTTAGAGACAGCAAGTAATGCCGCTATGAGTTCCTCGTGCTCCTCTCTCCATACGAGATTGTCCATACATGTCTCGATGAAAGAGGTGTTGAAGTCACCCTTCCTATAGACCTCATTGTGAAGGACTGCCTTGTCAAACGGAATAGTCGTCTTGACACCTGTCACTACGAAATGCTCGAGCGAGTGGAGAGCTATCTTTATAGCATCAGCCCTATCCTCACCATGGACAATCAACTTAGCAATCATCGAGTCGAAGAACGGAGTGATCTCCGTACCTACCCTCACGCCAGAGTCGATTCTAATCCTGTTGTTCGACGGGAGTCGCATATTCTTAATCATGCCGATGCTCGGGGTGAAGCCAGACTGAACATCCTCTGCATTGATACGGCACTCGATAGCCCATCCATTGAGCTTGACATCCTCCTGACGAATCTGAAGTTTCTCGCCACTTGCTATGAGGAGCTGAAGTTCGACAAGGTTGAGACCCGTAATCATCTCAGTCACAGGGTGCTCGACCTGGATTCGAGTGTTCATCTCCATGAAGTAGAAATTCTTGTCGTTGTCCAGCAAGAACTCAACAGTCCCGAGACTCTCGTACTTTGCTTCCTTAGCGAGACGGACGGCAGCACTTGCCATCTTCTCACGCAGCTCGTGATCGAGAGCAGGAGACGGAGCCTCCTCAAGCAGCTTCTGATGCTTCCTCTGAATCGAGCACTCTCTCTCGCCGAGGTGAATCACATTGCCATACTTGTCGGCGACAATCTGAAACTCGATATGCTTAGGATTGACAATATACTTCTCTATGAAGACAGTCGGATCGTTGAAGGCCGTCAGAGCCTCCTTCTGGCACAGTTCGAAGTTCGGAGCGACCTCATCTTCCTTAGTGCAGACCCTCATGCCACGACCGCCACCACCCGTAGCAGCCTTGATGATGACTGGGTAACCAATCCTGTTAGCCTCCTCGATAGCCGCCTTCGTGTCGGGGATACCACCGAGCGTGCCACCAGTCATTGGGACACCAGCCCTCTGAGCGATCTCCTTGGCGATAATCTTGTCGCCCATCTTGTGAATAATCTCAGGCGATGGGCCGACGAAGATGACACCAGCGTCTCTGCAAGCCTGAGCAAAATCAGGGTTCTCAGAGAGATATCCGTAACCAGGGTGAACAGACTCAATGTTGTTGTCGACAGCTACCTTGACAAGGTTCTTGATGTCGAGGAACTCAGCTATTGTCCCGTCGGTGTCTGGGAAGTCGACGATCTGGTCCACCTTCTGGAGGTAGACAGCGTTCGGCTCTTTTTTCGTTCTGATGCCATACGTCTTGATACCCATCCTATGCGCAGTACGTGCGATTCTGATGGCTATCTCACCACGATTGGCTATGAGTATAGATTTTATCATGCTCGTTACTTTAGAATTATGTCAGCCACCGTCTTACAATGGTATGTTGCCATGCTTTCTACGAGGCAGGCTGACTGACTTCTTGTCTAAGCTCTTCAAAGCCCTGTAAAGCTTATTGCGAGTTTCTGCCGGATCGATGACCTCATCGATGAAGCCCTTCTCGTCAGCTATATAAGGATTCGTCACCTCTTCCCTATACTTAGCGACAAGTTCCCTCTTCAACTTAGCTGGGTCCTCGGCAGCAGCGAGTTCCTTCTTATAGAGGATAGCGATAGCGCCATCAGGTCCCATGACAGCAATCTCTGCAGTAGGCCAAGCGAAGCTGTAGTCACCACCGATACCCTTAGCATTCATGACGATATAAGCACCGCCATAGCTCTTGCGGAGGATGACAGTCAACTTAGGGACAGTCGCCCTCGTGTAGGCGTAGAGCAGCTTAGCACCATTCCTGATGATACCCTGATGCTCCTGGTCGCTACCCGGCATGAAGCCAGGCACGTCCTCGAACGTCACGATAGGAATGTTGAAAGAGTCGCAGAAGTTGATGAAACGTGCGCCCTTGACGGAGGAGTCAATATCGAGAGAACCGGCCATGACCTTAGGCTGGTTGGCAATGACGCCAATAGTGAAACCGCCGAGACGTGCGAAGCCGACGACGATGTTCTGAGCGAAGTTCTCAGCCACCTCAAAGAATCGACCCTTGTCGACTACGAGACGGATAACTTCCTTCACGTCGTATGGTTTGTCCGGGTCCTCCGGGACGATGTCACGGAGACTTTCCTCGATACGATCGACAGGGTCGTCGTTCGGGACGAAAGGAGCGTTCTCAATGTTGTTGCTCGGGATGTAAGTCAGGAGCTTCTTGATGCCGAGGATGAGGTTGGCGTCGTCGGAGTAGACGAACTGAGCGACACCCGACTTAGTGCTGTGAACCTTAGCACCACCAAGTTCTTCTGTTGTCACGTCCTCGTTGAGCACCTGGCGGACGACGTCTGGGCCAGTGACGAACATGTAGCTCGTTCCCTCGGTCATGAAGATGAAGTCCGTCATAGCCGGAGAGTAGACAGCGCCACCTGCAGCCGGGCCCATGATAGCCGAGATCTGCGGAACGACGCCACTTGCGAGGACGTTACGTCTAAAGATGTTGGCATAGCCGTTGAGGCTGGAGACGCCCTCCTGAATACGGGCGCCGCCGGAGTCGATAAGTCCGACGACTGGCGAACCAGTCTTAAGAGCCATGTCGTGGACCTTGACAATCTTCTGAGCGTGGACGGCGCCGAGAGAGCCGCCCATCATGTTGAAATCCTGGGAGTAGGCGAAGACCTGCCTACCCTGAACAGTTCCGTAGCCAGCAATCACACCATCGCCCATGACGGATTTCGTCTTACCGAAAGAGGAGCCAGCAGACGGCACGAAAGCATCCAGTTCTTCAAACGATCCTTCGTCAAAGAGCATCAGTATTCTCTCTCTTGCGGTCAGCTTGCCACGGTTGTGCTGCTTCTCGTAGTAGTTGTCATCATACTGAGCTTCGAGACGTTTCTGTCGCTCTAGGAATTTGTCAAATGCTTGTCCCATTACTAATATTTCGTTCAATCTATCTTCTGTCCAGGGGCTCATGAGGTATCACACGCAGAGCCATAGAACAGTCGAAAGGTTTATTACTATTTCAATCAAAGTCGACACACGATGAGTGTATCAGCTACAAAGTTACAAGAATTAACGTTTGTCCCAACAATATTCGTAAAAACATTGTCAAAGGATATACAGTTGCGTAAGCCGTCGACTGAGCCTGAAGCGGGCTAAGACCGTTAGCGAACTCGAGCGCAGGGGGGTCAGTCATAGATCCAGCGACGAAACCACAAATCTTGAGGTAGTTGACTTTCATCATACGAGCTACGCAGGCAACGATCATGACAGGCACCAAGGTGATGATGAAGCCATAGAGCACCCACATATAACCGCCATTGACGAGAGTGTTGATAAACGTGCCGCCTGCACCGAGACCGACGCAACCGAGGAAGATGCAGATACCCATTTCGCGGAGCATCATGCTAGCACCTGAGTTCATGTAGAAAGAGAGGCCGCCGATTCTGCCTTTCCAGCTGAGGATGATAGCTGCGAGAAGAGGGCCACCAGCGAGACCGAGCTTAGCCGGCATCGGGAGACCAGGGATAGCGAACGGGATAGCGCCGAGGATGAGACCGAGCGTGATGCCCATGAAGAGCGCGATGATGTTAGGATGAGACCACTCGTTGATAGAGTCACCTATTTCGCGCTGAATCTCGTTCATGACCTCTTTCTTACCGACGACACGGACAGCGTCGCCGACTTCGAGAGTCGTATCGAGAGTCGGGAGGAGTTCCTCACCAGTCCTGTAGATACGGGTGATGTTAGCAGGGTAGCGACGATAGATACCGAGCTGACCGACAGTCTTGCCTGCGATCTTGTGGTTCGTCACCATAAACCTCTTCATAGCGAGGGCGCCATCGACTTCACGCTTCTGGCCGATCTCGATGTTACCGAACTTGAGACGGAGGTCGTCGATACTCTTGCTACTAGCGACGCCGTGGACAATGTCACCCTCATTGATGACAAACTTAGCGTCTGGGATAAGGAATTCGCCGCCACGCTCGACTCGAGAGAAGGTAAACTCCTTATCGATGAAGTGGTTGCATATAAACTCGACAGTCTTACCGACTAGATTAGGATTCGTGATAGTGACGACGACACTTTCGAGCTGACCACCCTTGTTGAGGCTATCCCTATAGGCCTTGCTCTCGTCTTCGACCTTGATACGGAAGAAGACGCGGACGAGAATCATCGTCAGGATGATACCGACAACGCCGAGCGGATAAGCCATGGCGTAGCCCGAGCCGAGGACAGAGTCGTCGATAGGTATGCCGCCTTGAGCGTTCATATCCGAGATGACCTGCTTAGCAGCGCCGAGACCAGGAGTATTGGTGACAGCGCCGCACATGACTCCAGTGATGACAGCGCCATCGACACCACCGAAGAAGTGGAAAGCGAGGGCAATGCCGAAGCCAAGGAATACGATAGCAATTGCGAAGACATTGAGGAGGAGTCCGTCAGAGCGGAAGGAGCTGAAGAAACGCGGTCCGACCGAGTTGCCAACGGCATAGACGAAGAGGATCAGTCCGAACTCCTGAGCGAAGTGGAGCATGTCCTTGTTGACCGTTGCTCCCAAAGCTCCGAGGGTGATGCCGGTGAACAGCACGCCGGCGATACCTAACTTAATACCTGCGATACGCAGTTTTCCAAGCAAAGATCCGACAAAGCCTGTCAGACAGATGTAGATGAGCGAGCTTGCCAAGCCTCCGCTCGTGAATAGGTCTACTAAAAAGTCCATTTCAGTTTATAATTGCGCCGCAAAATTACACTTTTTTCTTTGGATTTCGTCCACCTCGCCTCTTATTTATCAAATTACTGACTTATTCTGCATTTAGACAACGTAGCAGCAGCAAAAGAAAGACGCATGACGAGAGGCAAAAAGATGTGGATAGAATGAAAACAAGGGAAAGAGAAGTCGAGACGTCAGACCTCGTGTCTCATCTCGGTATACCTATTAATAACGTCGACAGTCAGGTTATCTGGAGTCGAGACGATGACGCTGATACCATTCTTGCGAAGAAGTGCTGCAGCCTGCTCCTTTTCCTCCTCGACATATTCCGAGAGGATAGAGCGAGCGTAATCGACATCCTGTTCTTTCTTAGCGCGGGCGTTATTGAGAATCTCGGCGTCGGCAAAGAGGACGATGAGGACCTTATGACGCTTGTTGACAATGAGAAGTTCCTTGAGAGCGGCGCGGGACAGAATCTGACGGCCGTCGAACCACATGTAGATAATGAGCAGGGAGCGTTTCTTGATATTACGCTGGGTATGAGTGATAATATCGCTAAAGTCGCACTCACTATTCTCAGTCTTCTCGTTGTAGAGAGCCTGCATAATGAGAGCCATCTGATTCGGGCGATGGCTTGGGCTGACATACCTCTCGAGGCCATTACCAAGAATCATCAGACCGGCATTGTCGTTACCGTGGACGCAGACTTCAGAGAGCTGGAGCGTAGCATTGATAGCATAGTCGAGGAGTGACAGTCCATTGAAAGAGTGAAGCATGCCGTGACTCTTAGCAATAATCTGGATGATGTCCCTAGTCTGTTCCTCGTTGAAGGCGTTGACCATCAGTTCACGGCGTTTGGCCGTTGCCTTCCAGTTGACGGAGCGGATAGGATCGCCAATCTCGTATTTACGTATATGGTCGAAGACGAGGCCGGGGCCATGCTTGCGACGTTCGCGTTCACCGCAGAGCAGGGACATATTGCTGACGCCCTTAATCTGAGCGTGGCGGATAGAGAGGAATGACGGCCAGACGTCAGACTCCTGAGATGTCAACTCCTTAGGGAGAGAGAAGCGCCTCTCCATAGTCCGGAAGCGCCCCGTCACATACACATTGACGTCGCCGAAAGCGACACGTCCCCTGCGAGTAGGGACAATAGAATAGAACATCTCGCGGTTTTCGCCGGGGGAAAGAGTAAGAGAGAAGTCGAGGTCGCGAATCTGAAACTCCTCTGGAGACTCGTCGATGATATTGATGTTGACAGTCCTATGATAGGAGCTAGCGAGCTTGAGGATCAGCCTATTCTCCTCGCCGTTGGAGAGACGTTCGGGAATCATTCTTTCGACAGTGACACGACCTCTTGACAGGTCGACAATGTCGAGGAGCAGCAGGACGGCGATGACGACGAAGACCGCGATGCCGACAGCTGGAAGCCAGGCGACAGCAGAGCGGAGCAAGAGCAGGGCAATGGCGACACAAATAGATAATGCGCTTGCTCTCGTCAGATACATAAGATAGGGATAAATAGATTAGACTTGAGGGGGCGTCAGCAAAAGACCAGCGCCGGAAGGCCTCGGAACAGAAAGGGGGAGGAAGTACCCGAGACGGGGCTCGAACCCGTACAGCCTTGCGGCCAAGGGATTTTAAGTCCCTCGTGTCTACCAATTCCACCACTCGGGCAACGCGACGCGAAGTTACGAAAAAAAAACATATCTCCGTCTTGCGGCAATACATTTTTATAGAGAAAGGGAAGAAGGGAAGAAGGGGAGAAAGGGGTGAGAAGGAGAGAGGGGAAAAAGAAAGACTCCCTCGAAGCCGAGAGAGTCTAAATCTTCGCAAGAGCAAATGAATGCCTTACTTACGCAAACCGAGCTTGCTGACGATGTCGCGGTAGCGGTTGATGTCCCTGTCCTTGAGGTAGTCAAGGAGACGACGACGCTTACCGATCAGCTTCTTGAGCGCGTAGTTCGTTGCATTATCCTTCTTGTTGAGCTTCAGGTGCTCAGTCAAATGGTTAATACGGAACGAGAACAATGCTATCTGGCTTTCAGGTGAACCAGTGTCAGTGTTAGACTTTCCGTACTGACCGAAGAGTTCTTGCTTTTTCTCTTTGTCGAGATACATAGCTATAACTTATAAGTGTTGTAAAAATCGACGCAAAGGTAACGACTCTCAATGAGATATGCAATAGTTGTTCAAAGAAATATTCAGACAAATTGCATAGACAGGCATAACGGGAGGGAGAAGAGATACACTGTCATCGCTTCATCCAGTAGAGACGTTCGTCTAGAGGAAGGCGTTCGATAGCGTAGCGGAGCGTAGTCCTGTTCATCTCGGAGACATGCTCGTCGAGGAAGCTACGAAGGGTCTCGACGCCGCAGCCCTTACCCATCTCGCGGAGCATCCATCCGACCGCCTTGTGCATCAGGTCGTGAGGGTGATGGAGGTGGCGCAGGGAGTAGCGCAGGCACCAGTCGGGGTTGCCAGCCTGAGAAGTCTTCCAAGTGCAGACGACGCTCATACGTTGCCTCCAGAGGTTGGGGCTATCAGCGAGGTCGTCGATGACAGACTGCTTGTAGGCCTCGTCGCCGAGAGCGGAGGGGAGGAGGATCCAGCCTCCGATAATCTTTATGACCGAGAGGTCGACGAGGTCCCAGTTGTTGGCATACTCAGCCTCCTTGATGTAGAGAGAGACAATCTCATCGCGTTCCCTAATAGCGGCAGGAGTATCGACAAGACTTTTCTTGCTCTGAGCGAGGAACATGTCGACGAGGATGAGGAAGCCGCAGAGACGAATCTCGTGCCAGGGGCTATGAATGAGAGCGGTCACCTCGTCGCGGGAGATACCCGAGGCGTGGCGAACTATCTCGTGAACCTGCGGGTTCTTGATGCCGAGGAACTTATCGCCGTAGCCATATTGCCCTTCGGCAGTCTTGAAGAAGCGCATGAGTTGACGACTCTGAGCCTCATTGCTCAGCGAGAGCATGTAGTCAACAATCTCATTAGCGTCCATAGGCACAAGACGAGAGGGAACAGAACGGAAGAGAGGTGAACTACATACTAACCCTGCCGCCGTACAAGAAAGTGCGGACGTAGTAGTCTTGTTCGAGGCTGCTAACCATGACGCCCCTAGAAGAAGACGCGTGGATAAACTTATTCTCCTTCAGGTAGAGGCCCACGTGATTAGGAGTCGTAGAGTTCTTACCGTCGGTCCTAAAGAAGACGAGGTCTCCTTCGCGTAGATTAGACTTGCTCACCTTCGTACAGTTGTCGAAGAACTGCGCGCTGGAGGATCTGCTGAGCTGCTTGCCGTAGACCTTCTTGTAGACCTGGCCAGTAAAGCCCGAGCAGTCCGTACCGCTCTTAGTATTACCGCCATAGCGATACGTCACGCCAATCCAGCTAGCAGACTCAATATATAGTTCCTTCGACTTGACACCATCACCGGTGAGGCCGAGTTTCTTACAAGCATTGCCAAATGCCGTCTTGTCAACAGGCTTGTCGTTACTATTGTCTCTCACGTTGTTGACAATCCTATTGTTATTGTTGTTATTCTTCCTGCTGTCCTTACCACCCTTGCCACCTTTTCCGCTGTTAATCTTACCGAGGTCGTTGACATCGACCTTGACAACACGATTGGATTGGTTCTTCTGAGAGGAGCAGGCGACGGCGACGCCACAGAGTACGACAGCGGCGACACAGAGCCCATGGGAAGCCATCTTGCAGACGTCCGCCAGGCCCTTGAGAGCCTCGGAGCGAAGCGAAGCAGACAGTTTACGTAGGAAGCCGGGTTTCTCGTTCGATTTCTTGTAACTTTTCATTTTGTCAGCTGTTGGTTTAATCGTTGTCATTATTGCGAAAGTGTGCGAACAAACATATCACACAAACAATCGTTGAGGTTTCACACTATGGGATAATATATTAAAGCTCTTGTAACAATTCCTTCATATCTTCTTCTTGTTCGGCGATAGACTTCTTACACTTGACGAGCAGTTCCTTAGCACGGACGACATCCTTGCGGAGGTCGTCGAACTTGTAGTCGGCACTAGCATTCTCCATGCGAGTGACGATTTCCTCGACTTCTTCGATAGCCTTGTCGTATGAAAACTTTTCCTTAGCCATACTACGTTTTTCTTAGGACGATTGAGGCGGACGTACCCTTACCGCGGGCCGAGTTGATAATAATATTACCACCGTTGGCGCGGACGAGGTCTCGGCAGATAGAGAGGCCGAAGCCGTTACCCTTCTCGTGTTCAGTACCTTCAGTTGAGGTAAGAGTCTCGTCGTTGTTGAAGCTCGCAACAATTTCCTCGTCCATACCGACGCCGTTGTCCTCGACGATGAGACTAGTCCTGTCGCCGTGCATCAGTGCGGAGAGTGAGATTACGCCACCCTTGTTAGTAAACTTGATAGCGTTAGAGAGGAGGTTTCTGATGACGATTTCGAGGTGATTAGGGTCGACGACGGCGGTGACGTCGGACTCAATTCTATTAGTAATCTCGATATCTTTACTTGTCGCCATGATCTGACAGACGCCAACGACACGGCTAATAGCGTCGTTGACCAGGACGAGTTGCTTTTTCGGTTTCATCTGCCGTTTAGTCCTACTCCAGGCGAGGAGGTTGCTCATCATCTCGTAGAGCTTCTGAGCGGAAGTATAGATGAGCTTACTAAACTCAGCCTCCTCGCCGCCCTTAGGTTGATTGTTCTCGAGGAGGATAGAGGCGAAACCGAGGAGAGTATTAAACTGCGTCATAGCGTCGTGTGCTATGATCGAGATGACCTTCTCGTTGTCACGGTTTTTCTGTTCGATTTGACGTTTTTCCTTATCAGTATCCCTCATACGTCCGAGGGCGACGATAAAGCCAGTGATAGAAACGAGAGCGAAGAGGCCGATACCGATAGTAGCGCCGTAGGCTTTCCTGCGAGCCTCCTCGACTTCGTCAATTTTAGCATTAAGTTCCTGAATGTGCCTCTCGTACCTATTCCTCGCCTCAATCTTCTGCTGCATAAAGATAGGGTTAGTACTATTCATGAGAGTACTGACCTGGTTGTTCCATTGCTTAAGGTTGAGGGAGACCGTCTGTTCCATGCCGTTGTAGGCTTCCTCGTAGCGGCCCATGAGAGCGAGGATACGAGCCTTAGTACTGACGACTTCGGAGAGGACGACGATACCGGCGGAGCCTGAGAACATCTGAGCGGAGTCGATAAGACTCTCAGCATACTGGACGTCGCCGGCGACCATAAGAGTCTTAGCCATGTCAGTATAGATAGTCGTCAGGAATACCGAGTCGAGTTTTTCGCGCGAGGCGGCGACCATAGCCGCCCTATAGTTGCGCATAGCCTTGATGTACTTAGCGTCCGAGTTGTAGGTACGGCCGAGTTCCTGATAGATAACCTTGAGGCAAGCGGGGTCGTTGGCGAGTTCGTCATCGTCGAGCATAGACTCGTAGATATCGGCAGCCTTGTTAGCCCTTCCCTCAGACCTATAGAATTCAGAGATACTTCTGGCGGCCTTGAGCCTGTCGTAAGGTTGCTTGGCAGTCGTAAAAGCCTGGAGGTATAACTCTTCAGCCTTCTGGATCTGGCCGGCCTGCCACATTGCAGTAGCGATCTCGATACTTCTCTCAGTGTCGGTCACATCCTCCTCGACGACGGCGTAGGAGCCATCGGACAGTTGAGCGCTGATGCTCAGACAAGACAGAGAGAGCAGGAGAGAGAGCAGGCAGCGAGCGGCCAAGGACAAGCGACGAGGGGCGCGAGACAGGGCAGACGCAGGGACGCATACCTGCCACTGGGCTGCTGGGGTGCAGCCTTGTTGTCCGGCAGTATCTTGTAAGTCCATCGTCTGCATAGGTCTGAGCGCGAACTATTTTTTATAAGTATCGATATGTCGAGCCGACTTGTTAGGATAAAGGTCTCTGAGGTTGATAATAATCGCCGTCTCCTCGACGTCTCCGAACTCGTCGTTGATAGCAGTCCCGAACACTTTCATAGAAGGCGAGAGGTTCATATAGGCATTGACGAGAGGAGGGATATTCTCATTGTTCTCGCGGACCCTACGGACAAGAATCTTGTAGTCCTCCTGGAAGCTACCGCCGTTGAACACCTCTTTTTCCTCTTCCTCGCTGAGGCCGACTTTCAGAGGCTTGTATGCATATACCATACCAGTCTTATCGCCGAAGTACTTGTGCCAGAAGCCCATGATAAAGTCTCGAGCGCGGCTGTTGAAGTGAGTATACATCGTCACCTTGCCGAAGAAGTACTTGATATCAGGGTGGTCGACGACGAGGGAGCCGAGTCCGTCCCAGAGGTTATCGAGTGCGAAGAGACTCTTAGCGCCCATCTTGCTACTCTGGTAGAGAGGCTGGACGAAGGAGCGTCCGAGCTCGATAGTCTCGGGGAAGTAGTCCCTGATGAAGTCGTCGGAGAAGTGGAACATGTGGGAAGTGGCGAGATACTTAGTACCTTCCTGACTTTGCGGGAGGTCCTTGCAGAGGATGTAGCGGTAGCCGCCCATAATCTCCTGTTCCTTAGGGTCCCAGACGATAAGTTGTTTAAAAGGTATATCCGACTCGTCGTACTCGTCGATGTCGCAGCTGAGACCGGTACCGCCACCAGCCATACGGAATGCAATTTCCCTGAGCCTACCGACCTCCTTCATGAGAAGAGGAGCCTGGTGGGCATCGAACTCGTATATCAGATTACCACCCTTGTTAGTATTACGGACGAAGCGAGCCTTAGACAGCTCGCCCATCAGTTCTTCTCTAGGTATGGGGTCAATTATCCTTTCCATTTTATTCGCTAAACGCCGATAATGCGAGGTCTAATTTACTAACTTTTCCCGACAACACATATCGAATAGCGTATAAATCGTGTTTTTTGGGGGTCAATCAGCAAATTTCAGTCAGAGCACCGGTATAGCTATCAATGATGAAGCCTCGGACAGAGATATCGGAGGGAATAAGAGGGTGAGAGCGTACAGTCTCGACAGTACGGCGGACAGACTCTTCAGTATCCTTGAAGCCTTCGAGCCAGTGGTCGAGGTCGACGCCGCACTTGCGGATAGTGTCGAGAGTCTGTTCGGAGATGCCACGCGCGAGCATGTGCTCCTTGAAGTGAGCGAAGCTCATGTGGCAGGCGCCGCAGCCGGAGTGAGCGACGACCATAATCTCCTGGACTCCAAGCTCGTAGACAGCGACGATGATACTACGCATAGCGGAGTCGAAAGGGGAGATGACGAGACCGCCGGCGTTCTTGATAATCTTAGCGTCGCCGTTGCGAAGGCCGAGAGCCTGAGGGAGCAGTTCAGTCAGACGTGTATCCATACAGCTGAGGACGGCGAGGCGCTTGTCGGGGTATTTGTCAGTAGCGAAGTCCTCGTAGCGTTTTTCGGAGACGAAACGCTGGTTGAACAGAATAATATCGTCGATAATCATATAAGGGACAATTATTTAAAGCGAACGGAATAGACAGTTTTCTCGAACTTAGTAGCATCGGCGTTGTAGCCGACGACGATGCAGACCTTAGAAGAAGTCTCGTCGGGGACAAAGGCGAAGGAGACAGGGACGAGACGGTCTCCGGAGATGAATGAAGACTGCTTGAAGAGAGTGTCGTGACCATTGACGGAGCGACGCTCGTCGGGGTAAGGATTCTCCTTGTAGTTAGAGTCAACAAAATACCTACGGATGTTTTTCCAGTATTCACTGATAGTGTCATCGGACCTGTCGAGCTCATTATAGCAGAAGACCTGGATAGAGCCGTTGTCGGCCTTAAAGTTGAGCCAGACAGTGCCGTCGTCAGCAGTCTCCTTGAAGAGCGAGTAGCCGTCAACAAGTGCGCAGATAATCTTACCCGTGCTAACTTCGCCATCGGAGACCGTACACTCGTTGACAGGAGGAGCCTCGTACTCGCGGCTGCCCGCGACGACCTGATAAGAGCCGTAGATAGTCAGGAGCAGAGGGAAGCCAATAATTGCAGCGAGGAGCAGATAGTCGGAGGTAGAAGTCTTGCGGTAGGGAACGGGGATAACCTCCTCGACCCTAGAGGAGAAGCAGATATAGAGGAAACATACGAGTCCGCCAGCGATACGGCTAATAGCTTGAACTTTTGAGTCAGAATCGGACATGTCGCCATCGAAGAAAGCCAAAATGCTGATAAAGATAGAGAGGAGGTAGTAAGTCTTGACCAGGAAGACAGCGTTGGGAAGCCTATTGCAGAAGGCATAGATGCTATAGACGGCGAGGCCGAAGAAGGAGGCGCCCAAGACGACATCGACAAGAGCTATGGCGTGACTACCGTAGGAAGAGTACAACTCTTGGTAGGTTATCAGCGGATAGATAAGAGAAATAAGGCCGCCGACGCCAATAGCGACGAGGATAAAAGAGAGGAAACCACCGATAGAAGTGTGCTGCTTGAGATAATCGGCGGTCATAGTATTGGCGGGAGACGGAGAGACGGGGAGAGGTGAAGACGTGGAGGATGTGGTAGTCATAATCGGTGTTTAAAGTTCTTTGCGAAGATAAAGATTTTTTTCAAAACAACGGCAGACAGGGAATGAGCAATTAGGAATGAGGGGTCTGAGGTGTGGAAGGTTGCTTCAAGATAGGTTCAAGATAGGTTCGAGGTTGCTTCGAGATAGGTTCAAGACAAGTCGATCTTAGGGAGAGTTGAGAAGGTGACGAGAATAGAGAAAGAAGGAGGGTATGGGGAAATAATAAATAAAAGTGCTAAATTTACGCTTGAAAAGTTAAGGCAGACAAGAAATGAAAAGCATAACAGAGTACGGGAAGACGATGGAGGCGGTAGACCTAGGGCTAAGCGTCAGGTGGGGCTCGCACAATGTAGGGGCGAGGAAGCCGGAGGAATCTGG
>JAFPZF010000042.1 GCA_017417385.1 Bacteroidales bacterium | reverse complement strand
GGTCCTGGTACCATCATCCATCCCAAGCGTCTGTCGCCTGACCTCCGCATCTTCGGAATGGGACTTTTTTCTAACTTCCCCATGCCCTTTGCACAGGGACAGATGCCGTCGGCCTTCAACGGGCAGGTGCGCGACTTCCAGTTACTCGTCAGCGAAGAGAATATCGCTACTGCCAGACATATTCTGGACACCATTTGGCAAATGGTTCATGCCTCCGACGACTATCATCGTCCCACCGTCACAGCCCTCGTAGCAGCCCAGATGCACCACTACAACCAGCTGTTCCAGCAGCAGATCGACCAACAGGCCAGCAGTCGTTCGCGCGAGCAGACCATCTTCGATCGCTTCCTCCAACTGGTTACCCAACACTGTGCCGAACATCATCAGATAGGATACTATGCCGACCGCATGTGCCTAACTGAGCGCTACCTGAGCACCATTATCCGCCAAACAAGCAGCGTCACAGCCAAAGACTGGATTGACCGTGCCCTCATCACGCGTATAAAAATAGAACTGCGCCACACGGATAAACCTGCAGCACAGATTGCCGATGAGATGCATTTTGCCAATCCCTCATTCTTCTCAAAATACTTCCGTCGCCTCACCGGCATGACTCCCGGCGAGTATAAATCTATCAGTTGAGTAACTTTTGTATTGAAAAGTAAATGTGACTCGCTTGCGTCGGAAAAGGCATAAATGAAGATTTCAATAAAGGAGCCTACTCTGCGAAACAGTGTATGGTCGCGTCTTGAGTTCTGATAGCTCAATGTTGATTTGGATGGGGCTCTTTCTACGCCCAGATGGTTCAAGTTGCCCGAGGCTGATTTGAGACCGGAGGATATGTCGCGCACCGAAGTGGACTAAAACAGCATGGATATCAGGTGCGTCCAGCTGTTTATGCCCTTGCTGTGCTTGTCTGTTGCCTTCTCCTTGACAAGTTTTCGGAAAGAGTTCTTGTCAAGTTTTGCCGACTATCTGGGCGAACAATGCTATATTTGCAGTCATAAGCGAGCGTTTTATTCGGTATTGTCACCTCAAAGGTAACTGTACATGTTGATAAATGAGGAGAAGAAGGACGTGCTACTGTGGAGCTATTGCGGGGAGAAGAGATAGAACGATTGCGTGAAGAGGCGAGAGGGGTAGGTGGCGTTGTGAGGAGCCTTCCTTAGATCCTGTCGGGAGAGGATATAGGAGTAGTCTAAGGAGAAGATGATTGCTCTTTTTACAGGGAGGCGGGGGAATTTTCAAAATAGTTCAGTATTTTTGAGAGATAAAGAGAAAACAAATAAACAAAAGGGATGAAAAAGGCAGTCTCATATTTATTGGCATTCATGGGGTTGACGACGGCATGTGGTCAGCAGAGCTATGAAGATTTTGATGTGAAGCAATTCTCAGAGATAGTTGAAGTTCAAGGATCTGTGGTGCTGGACGTCAGGACGGAGAAGGAGTACAACGAGGGGCATCTCGAGGGGGCCATCAACATCGACCAGGCACAGAAGGACTTCATAGAGAGGGCGAAGGCCGAGCTGCCGACGGGCAAGACCATAGCAGTCTATTGCAGGAGCGGGCGTCGGTCGGCGAGTGCGGCGGGGAGACTCGTGGCAGAGGGGTTCAAGAGTGTCAACCTCAAAGGTGGAATCATTGCATGGAAGGACGCAGGGAAGAAAGTCGTCGTCGACAAGTATGAGACAGACGTCTTCAAGACAAAGAGCGGCAAGAGGGTCAAGATGTATGCGCTGATGCATGGGAGCATCCGAATCGAGTATGACGGGCGGGAGATAGAGGTCGACCCAGTCTCGAAGCTCGGAGACAGGACCATCGACTATAGCGAGATGCCGAAGGCGGACTACATACTAGTCACGCATGAGCATGGCGACCACTATGACGAGGCGGTGCTCAGGACGCTCACGAAAGAGGGTACGCAGATAGTCATGAACAAGCGGTGCGCGGAGATGTATGGCGCGGGCAAGGCAATGGCGAACGGCGACAAGGAGCAGATAGCGGACGACATCACGGTCGAGGCCGTCCCGGCGTACAACACGACAGAGGGGCGGCAGCAGTACCATCCCAAGGGGAGGGATAACGGCTACATAGTCAGCATCGACGGGCTCAGGGTATACATAGCAGGCGACACCGAGGACATAGAAGAGATGGGGTCCTTCGGGGACATAGACGTAGCCTTCATGCCGTGCAATCAGCCGTATACGATGACGCCGGAGCAGTTGGTGAAGGCGGCGAAGACGGTCAAACCGAAGGTGCTCTTCCCGTATCACTATGGCAAGACGGACGTCAGCGGCATAGCGTCTCAATTAGCGGGCGAGGGAATAGACGTCAGGATAAGACATTACGAGTAAACATGTCATAAAACAGAGAGAGGGGCGTTAGACGGTGAGTCTTGACGCCCCTCTCTTGCGTTAATGTCCTCTCGGATAGAGAGATGGATTAGAAGTTGATCTTGCGCTCTGGTCCGGCGAAGGAGCAGAAGCGGGCAGTAGCGCCCGTGACGCGGAGGAGAGCCATGTTGTCGTCGTCGGCCTTGTACATAGACTTGAGGCCGTGGTTGCGGTTGAGGAACTCCTCCTTGAGTGCGACAGACTCCTCGGGGACGAGCGTTCCGCTGAGCCTCATCCACTCGGTCGAGGACTTCTTGAGTGCGCAGATCTCGAACTTGCCGTTGGCGGCAATCTGCTTGTAGACGTCCTTGACCTTGCCGGTCATGATGTAGAAGTTGCCGTCGATAACTTCGGAGACGCCGAAGGGGCGGACGTGTGGCTGGTCGTTGTCAGTTGTGGCGATGAAGAAAGCGCCACATTCCTTCAGGTAGGCCTGAACTTCCTGCATATTCTTTTCCATAGTTTCTTTGCTAATAGTGTCAGTTACAGATGCTTCCTGCCTCGTCGTGGAAGACTGGGCGGGAGTGTTGTTGGTGTTGTTTGCGCTGCCAGTGTTGCTCGTGGTGCTGTTGCAAGCGGCGAGGGCGAGGCAGGCGGCGAGAGCCAGAGATAGTTTTTTCATTGTCTATTGATATTTGATATTGCAAAGAAAAGAAAAAAACTCGAATAGCGGAGAGATAGGCGAAAAAGACGGCGGAAAAAGATGGCGGTCGGGCGGAGGACTAGCGCAAAGAGAGGGGGACAAGTCTATATCAGGGCTAACCCAAGTCTAACATTAGGGCGATTTTGGGGCTAATAGCGAGTGGAAGATGGAGGAGAGAAGAGGGATTTTTTAGTATCTTTGCAAAAAAAGGGAACGGCATAATAGATCATTGAGATTTGAAAGCACAGGGGGTAGATATAAGCGAAAATGACATTCTCGGCGAGGTGGAGGGACTATTACAGACGTTGCTTGCAGACAGGACGTTGAGCGAGGATGGCGAGCAGGTGAACATCTCGTGGATGACTCATGACTATGAGCATCTAGGGGAAGGGTATGGTTATCATGATCAGATACGAGCGGAGAACATAACAGGAGAGGGAAAGAGTGAGATCATACGTCCGAGATGCCAGAAGAATAAGGAGAAACAAACTGAGAGGGTGAAGAAGATGGCGGAGGTGTTCACTCCTGCATGGGTGTGTAACTACCAGTGCAATCTTGTTGACGAGGGTTGGTTTGTCGAGGGAAAGGAGATTAACGTCATGAGTGAAGACCTCAGGACGTGGGAGCCTACAAAGGAGAAAGTAGAGTTTGCGGGGGGAAAGACGTGGGAGGATTACGTCCTGAGTAACAGAATAGAGATAACGTGTGGCGAGGCTCCGTATCTTGTCAGTCGAGCGGACGTCGTGACGGGAGAGCCGATAGAAGTTCCGAGGCGTATGGGGCTACTCGACAGGAAGTTGAGAATAGTTGGAGAGAACACGGTCGGTGAGTCGGAGTGGATAGAGTGGGCGCGTCGGGCGGTCGAGAGTACATACGGATTTGAGTGGAGTGGTGACAGTCTGTTGTTGGCGAGGGAGGCTTTTTTGTTGACTACGATAGAGCATTACGAGTATTTATTTGGCAAACCATTTCCGAAGGGGGAGTTGATGTCGTTTGCAGAGAGGACGTCGTGGAACTTGTGGCAGATGGATGGTCTGCGGAGCGTAATCCCATGCTCGTGCCATACGACAGAGGTTGTAGAGAAGAGCTTGCTGGGGGAGGCTATCGTCAGCAAGCCATGCGAGGGTTGCAGGAGAGGGTATGGATTGGCAACCATGAAGTATCATAATGGGGTCTATTGCAAGATAATGGACTGGAAGACCGGTCAGGTGGTTCGTTTCGTAGACACGATGAGGATAGACGAGAATGCGGAGAAGTGGAATAGAAAGTCGACTAGGCGAACAAAGAAACAGTAGATATGGACAGCACGATACTTGACAGTGTAATACAAGGGCGGATTGAGCCGAAGATATATGCCTTTCGGACAAACTCTATCCCGGACTATCTGAAAGTCGGCGATACGTATCGTCCTGTCTCGGTCCGGATAGAGGAATGGCGCACTATGTTCCCGAATCTTGAGAAGCAGTATGAGGGAGAGGCGACAGTCGATGAGAATACATATTTCAGAGACTATGCAGTCCATAGTTATCTCGAGACGAAGAAGGGGAAGCACAGATTGACCGAGAATGATCTCGACAGAATATATCCAGGATGTCCGCATTATTCAAATGAGTTTTTTAGGGACACTAAGGCGCAGGAAGTAGAGGAGGCTGTAGAAGCGATAAGGAAGGCTCACGGCGAGAATACCGGTGAGTATCAGTATTACAGTAGGATAGACAAAGCAGCGACGACATTCAAATACGTCCGGCAGGAGGAGGAGTGGAAGCCGCGCCCCAATCAGCAGGATGCAATAGACAACTTTGTTAGGGCGGTAAAGGCGGGCAGGACAAATATGCTGATGTTTGCCGTTATGAGATTTGGGAAGTCGTTCACGTCGCTTTGTTGTGCAAAGGCAATAGGGGCGAAGGTTGTCGTAGTAGTTTCGGGAAAGGCAGATGTCAAGGGAGAGTGGAAGAAAAATGTCGAAGTGCCGGGGAACTTTGTGGAGTATGACTTCATAGAGGCGAGCGATCTTCGGGCAGATGCGAAGGCGATAAGCAAGAGGAGGAAGAGCGGTCGAAAGGTAGTTGTTTTTCTCACGCTTCAGGACTTGCAAGGAAGGAACATAAAGGAGAAGCACAGGGAAGTATTTGAGACGCTGATAGACTTGCTGGTAGTAGACGAGACACACTACGGGGCGAGAGCTGGGAGTTATGGGGAAGTGCTGAGAAATGGTGAACATGAAGTTTGGGAGGCAGAAGGTAGCGAGAAGAGGGAGGACTATTTCGACACGGAGAAGGCTGAGAAGATAGTCAAGACGCTGACTAAGGCGAAGATAAAGCTACACCTTTCTGGTACGCCGTATAGGATATTGATGGGGGGTGAGTTCAGGAAGGAGGACATAGTGTGCTTCTGCCAGTTCACGGACATAGCGGACGCACAGAGACGATGGGACGAGGAGAACGGTATCAGGGATGAGGTGAAAGAATGGGATAATCCATACTATGGATTTCCGCAGATGATACGTTTTGCGTTCAATCCGAGCGAGAAGTGTATGAGGAAGATTGGAGAGATGAGGGAGGCGGGAGTTACCTTTGCGCTCAGTAGACTATTCAAGCCACGTTCAATAGTGAAGGATGCAGAGGGTGGTCTTCATAAGAGATTTGAGAACGAGGCTGAAATACTTGACTTGATGGAGGTCATAGATGGGACGAAGAGCGATGACAACTTACTCGGGTTTCTTGACAGCGAGAGGATAAAGAAAGGGAAGATGTGTCGGCACATAGTCGTTGTGTTGCCGTATCGTGCGAGTTGTGATGCACTTGAGGCGTTGATAGAGGAGAACAAGGATCGGTTCAGGAATCTCGGGGGATACAAGATAATCAACATATCAGGAGTAGAGGGGGACGCGTATAGCAGCGTGTCGTCAGTCAAGCAAGCAATAGCAGAAGCTGAGAAAGTAGGAGAAAAGACGATGACGCTAACAGTCAACAGGATGTTGACAGGGACGACAGTCGAGCAGTGGGATACGATGCTGTATTTCAAGGACACGTCGAGTCCTCAGGAATATGATCAGGCGATATTTAGACTTCAGAATCAGTATGTTCGGACGATGGTGACTGAGAGTGGGGACACTATTAAGTACAACATGAAACCGCAGACGCTTCTGGTAGACTTTGATGTGTGCAGAGTATTTAAAATGCAGGAGCAGAGGTCTTTGATATACAATGCTAACGTAGATAAGGGAGGAAACAGTAAACTTGGGGATAGGATAGAAAAGGAGCTAAAGGTCAGCCCGATTATAAGCAGTCAATGCGGGGAGAATGGTGGAAGTTCGTGCAACCGACATATTGGCGGAAGTCAGCAAGTATTCTGCGAATAAGGGAGTTGCAGAAGAGGCCGGGGAGATACCGATAGACATAGCTTTGCTCGGGATAGACAGCATACGGAGAGAGATAGAGCGGCAGGGCGAGATGGGCGGAAAAGAAGGGTTTGAGGTGATAGCGTCAGAGGGAGAAGGAAAGGACATCGAAATAGAGGGGGAAGGGGGAAGTATCGAAAACGGGCCGGAGGATGAGAAAGATGGAAAAGAGAAGGAGGAGAAGACGGGAACGGATATCAAGAGCTTCGAGAGGAAGTGGCGGACGTACTATTCGCGGATACTCTTTTTTGCATTTCTGTCAAAAGATGGACTTACGTCGACGGAGGACATATTGAAAGTCAGTAGGAAGGTGGACAACAGGAGGATACTCGGGAACCTTGGTATAGACGTAGATGTTCTACGTCTGGTGTTGAGACACATGGACAAGATGGGGTTGAATGCGCTGGACTATAAGATACAGAATCTCAGTAGGTTGGCGAATGACGTGAGTGTTGCGCCGATGGAGAGAGCGGAGACAGCACTCAGGAAGTTCGGTCGATTAGGGGCGAGCGAGATAGTGACACCGCCAGAGGTGTGCAAGGAGATGCTTGGTTATCTTGGAGATGACGTATTACGTGAAGCAGTCAGCAGGAAGAGGGGCATAATAGACATCAATAGCAAGATAGGCGAGTTTGCAATAGCGACGAGCAAGAGGATGGAGGAACTTGGTTACAAGAGGGAACTATATTGCGACTTGATATATTCCATCCCGTCGTCTGCCCATGCATACGAGTTTACGAGGAAAATATATGAGGTACTTGGGCTTGAGGTTGGTAACATAGCGGAGCATTTCACCAGCTATGATCTGTTGAAGGTGAAGAACAAGCGAGGCGAGGTAGATAATGACAAGATAAGGCGTTTGCTGAATCAGCGGAAGCCGATGAACAAGATAACAATAGAAGACGAAGTAGAGAAAATGGCAGATACAATGAGGTTTGAGGCGGCGATAGGAAATCCGCCGTATCAGGAGGAGGCGAGCGGTTCGGCGAATGGTTCGGATCCGATATATCATTTACTTTTTGATATAGCGAGAATGTCGGTTGACAAAGGAGTGACGATACAACCGGGACGATTTCTATTCAACGCTGGTAAGACACCCAAGGAATGGAATCAGAAAATGCTGAATGACATACATTTGAAGGTTTGCAGATATGAGGGTGAAAGTGCAAAAGTGTTTCCGCTAGTAGACTTGAAGGGAGGTGTATCGATATTAAGATGGGATGATATGGAAGAATATGGAAAGACAGGTGTTTTTGTTGCGAATGACGTATTGAGAGGAATGTTGAGCAAGGTGTTGCAGCAAGTAGACTTCAGGGCGTTCTCTGAGATAGTCTATCCGAGAGATTTGTACCGATTGACAGAAAAGTTGTATGAAGACAATCCATGGGCAGAGGGAAGGCATAGTAAGGGACATAGATATGATGTCGGTTCGAATATATTCAAGGTGCTGCCTGAATTGTTTTTTGAAGAGGAATCGGAAGAAGAGAATGCAGGCATTCTTGGAAGAACACAGAGTAATGGGCGGAGTATCAAATGGATAAAGCGTGAGTACATAGAAACGCCAGATAACTTTGGTTATTTCAAGGTTTTTATACCTAAGAGTAATGGGACATGTGCATTCGGGGAAGTGTTATCATCACCATTGATTGGGAAGCCGTGTGAAGGGTGCAGTACAACATTTTTGTGTATAGGGAAGTTTGAAACACTGGAAGAGGCGGAGGCTTGTCTGAAATACATCAAGACGAAATTTATGCGTGCGATGCTTGGCACGTTGAAGGTGACACAGGATAATCCGAAATCGACGTGGGCTAATGTGCCGATGCAGGATTTCACGAGTAAGGGAGACATAGACTGGACTGTGGATATAGAGGGGATAGACAGGCAGCTATATGACAAGTATGGGCTGACGGATGAGGAAAGGGCGTTCGTAGAGAGAGAGGTGCGGGAGATGAAGTGACAAGATGGAAGAGAAGTTGTGTAACGTGTTTGAACTTGATTTAAAATACACGAGAATATGAACATAAGAAGCATCATAGCAGTATTCTTTGCACTGGTGGTGTCGGTGTCGAGTAGCTGGGGACAGAAGCAACAGGGAGGGGGACAGCGAGGGAAGGCGTTGGTCGTGTATTTCTCTCACGCGGGGGATAACTATGCCGTCGGGAATGTGGAAGTCGGCAACACGAAGGTCGTGGCAGACTATATTACGGAGCTGACAGGGGCAGAGCAGTTCGAGATAGCCACGCACAAATATGACGGCATGGCATTCAAGCCCTTGTGCGATTTGGCGAGCAGAGAAGCAAAGGAAGGAGAATTGCCAGAGTATGAAGGCGATGTCGATGTGAGAGACTATGACACAATATTCATCGGAGGGCCAGTCTGGGGAGGGACATATCCACGGATAATGTTCACCTTCTTCAGGGACAAAGACCTCAACGGCAAGACCATAATACCCTTCACGACGCATGAGGGGAGCGGACTGGGGAGATGCGTAGAGGACGTGAAGAAAGCCTATCCGAAAGCCGTGGTGAAGGGAGAGTTTTCGATATATGGTCATGACGTCAGGAGTGAAAGGTCGAAAGTCGAGGAGTGGATTAAGGGGTTAGGAATAACAGAATAGGGTAAAAGCGAAAATGGAGAAATTTGAAGAACAATTGCGGGAGGACCTGCATCAGTACCTGCTGAGTGTGAAGGAGGTTGACGAAAGGATGCCGGAGTGTCCGGATGTCGAGTGGAAGTGGGACGAGATGGCCAATGCCTACATACCGGACGGCATACGGGAGTTCCAGGACTATCCATCGGCGTCGCTCGGATGGATGATGTACATAGGGATGGCGGTTGCCAAGATGTGGGACACGGACTGGGACAGATATTCCAAGATAGAGGGGTTGTACGTCTATATGCGTGACAAGCGAGGGTATGACGTGATGGACGAATACATACGCGGGGAGGTTCTGAAATTGAAGGGCAAGAGCTATAAAGACATAGAGGAGGTAGCGGGCGAGTGTGCTTCGCGGGTCTATAATACCTTGATGCGTCAGCGGCTCGAGCCGGGGACGAAGGAGGCCTTTGACGGCTATGTCGCCTGTCTGCATCAGCTATATCTGTTTGGCGCAGCGATACAGCTGAGGCGTATGGGGTATCACATGACGAAAGTAGATTTGTGAACAAAAATAAACGTTTAGGATGACGCATGGTCATGAAGTTCTTGCCATGATGGAAGGCAAGGCATACACGGAAGAGGGATTGCTGAAGGCGATCATAGAGCGGTTTGGCTCGGAAGAGAGGTTCTATACATGTAGTGCCGAGGGACTTACGGCGCAGGGCCTTATAGATTTTCTGAAGGAGCATGGCAAGTTCAAGCCGATGGGCGGAGGTTTCACGGTAGATGCGTCGAAGGTGTGTGATCATGAGAAGTAGAGGGAGAGACGCGGAATAAGGTTTGGACTTTGACATCATGCGCAAGGCGGATGGTGGCCACGGAACATAGGACTATTTGATGACATAGCGAGAGGGAGAATATAAGAGGGCGAGACAAGTGAAAAAATAAAGGGGCGGGAAAGGAAGTTTTCTCGCCCCTTAAAAAGTATTTCGGAGATACTACATCGGCTCGACAGGAGCGAGGATGCGGTCGATCTCGGCTAGCTGTTCGGAGGAGAATGCAGGTCCGTCGAGGGCGAGGAGGTTGCGGTCGAGCTGTTCGACACTCGAAGCGCCGATGAGGACAGACGTTATGGCAGGCCTCTGGAGGTTCCACTGGAGCGCCATGGCGGCGAGGGACTGACCTCTCTCGGCAGCCATCTTGTTGAGGCTGACCATAGCGGCGTGGCGAGCCGGGGTGAGGGCCTCGGGCTTGAGGAAGCGCCCTTGCGTCATGCGGGAGCCATCGGGAATCCCGTTGAGGTAGCGGTCGGAGAGGAGACCTTGAGCTAGAGGTGAGAAAGTGATAAGTCCGACGCCGGACTCGGAGACCGTATCGATAAGCGTCGGAGTCTCTAGGGAGCCGACGTGCTGTTCTGCGTGGCGGTCGAACATATTGAAGCGTTCCTGGTGGATAAGGCAGGGGACTCCGGCGGAGCGGAGAATCTCGTAGGCCTTGAGGGCTTGCGGTACGGGGTAGCGGCTGATGCCGGCGTAGATAGCGCGTCCGCTGTTGACAGCCGTAATGAGAGCGCTCATAGTCTCTTCGAGAGGCGTCTCTGGGTCGAAGCGGTGAGAGTAGAAGATGTCGACGTAGTCGATATTCATTCTCTTGAGACTCTGGTCTAGACTTGCGAGCATGTGTTTGCGGGAGCCCCAGTCGCCGTAGGGGCCTTCCCACATCTTGTAGCCCGCCTTTGTAGAGATGACCATTTCGTCGCGGTGAGTGGCGAGGTCGGAGTTGAGGACACGGCCGAAGTTAATCTCAGCGGAGCCAGGCTCTGGTCCATAGTTGTTGGCGAGGTCGAAATGAGTGATGCCGCAGTCGAAGGCGTGGAGGAGTATTTGACGTGCGTTGGAGAAGCTGTCTTCGGAGCCGAAGTTGTGCCAGAGGCCGAGAGAGACCTCTGGGAGGAGCAGGCCGCTACGGCCGCAACGTTTGTATAGCATAATCAGTAGTTTAGATTAGAATCAGAAATTTTGTTAGGCTAAGGTAGTTGTTTTTGATAGAAAAATAGCTATTTTTGGAGTTAAAATGAAATAGAATGGAAAAGAACACAGGCGAGACGACGGGCAAGTGGGACTTCGGGGCTCTCGACAACATAGACGAGCTAGATCGGAAGATACTGAAGCTGATAACGGGTAATGCGCGCATGCCATTCCTGGAGGTTGCGCGTATGTGTGGCGTATCGGGAGCGGCTGTTCACCAGAGGGTTCAGCGGCTGGAGCGGATAGGCGTCATCAAGGGATCGGAGTTCATAGTGTCGCCGACGAAGATAGGGTTTCAGACGTGTGCGTTCATCGGGATATTTCTGAAGGAGGCCGGGAGCTTCAACCAGGTCGTAGCAGAGATGGACAAGATACCTGAGGTTGTCGAGTGCCATTATACGACGGGCAAGTATGCGATGTTCGTAAAGATATATGCGCGGAGCAACGAGCACATGAAGTACATCTTGAGTGAGCGGATCCAGCAGATATCGGGGATAGCGTCGACGGAGACGATCATATCATTGGAGGAGACCATCAAGCGACAGATAGCGATATAGGTTTCCGAGCGGTCGTTTTTGGTATGCTTTTTGAATAAGTGAGGGTGTACGATAGCAGACAAGCGAGTACAGTCATAAAGTAGAAACAAATAAAAACCGAAAGATATGGAGACCTTCATGAAAAACGCAAGAGCTACAGTCCTGATAGTCGGGATTGGAGTCTCGATGACAAGTTGCACGGGCATGAGGCTCTCGAACAGCAATGCCTTTGCGGACGACATCTACTACAGTGGTCAGTCGTCGATAGCGACTGCTCCGGAGGCGGGCAGGAGTGCGGCGGTGACGAGCGACGACATTGCATCATACGACAGGCGCGTAGCGGGATATACGCCGGCTAGCTCGGGTGGTGAGGCAAGAGATTTCTCGTCGATCCAGCAGTACTATTCGAATGCCAGCGCGACCCCGTCGGCAGAGACGACAGGCAACAAGACGACCGAGTATACGAGCAACAGCACGAGCCAGCAGCAGGACGGGCAGTGGGTCGGAGGCTTTGACGGCTCGGACTACGAGCAGAGCTATGCAGAGAGGATAATACGATTCCACAGGCCGATGGCGACGGTGACGTATTACTCGCCACTCGTCAGCTACGTACGTTACTCGGGAGACTGGAACCTATACATAGACAGTTGGGGCAGTGCGTATGCAGTCCCGACGTGGTCGAATCCGTGGTACAATGACTTTTACTATGGATGGGGTGGCTGGAACCACTATGGATGGTATGGATGGAACTATGGCTGGGGCTGGCGCGGACGCTGGGGATATTATGGATTAGGCTGGTATTCGCCGTGGTACTATCATCACTACGGGTATTATGGATATGGATGGGATTATGCCTGGGGAGGCTACTATCATGGGTGGTATTCGCCGTGGTATTATCCGGGCTACTATTACGGATGGGGACACCACCACCATCATCATCACGGGGCTTACGCATCGCGCTTCACTACGAATCCACAGAGCTATTCTACGAGGACGAGGAGCGAGGTCAACGGAAGAAATTCGACCGTCAATCCTAACAGTTCGAGGGCAGCTCAGAGGTATCAGACAGGCTTGACATCGCGCTCGTACACAAGGACGACGACAGGCGAGGCTACTCGAGTCTCGACAGGGAACACGAGGAGAGCGTCGGAAGTCAGCACAGGCAGGAGTGGAGCGACGGTAGCGACGGGTGCGTCGACGGGAACCGTAGCCACGGGAAATACAAGGAGGAGCAGTGCAGCGACGACGGGCACGGGCAATTCGTCGAGGAGTGCGGCAACGACGACGGGCAATAGCCGTCAGGGCAACGTCGTCAGCACGAGTGGCAGCAGGTCGACATCGACATATACGCCATCTGTCGGTAACAGCAGGACGACGACACGCAGTACGGGCAACAGCAGGCAGAGCACATCTAGCTACACGCCATCGACTGGCAGCTCGTCGAGAGGATACAGCAGTGGCAACACGCGGAGCAGCAGTTCGAGGAGTTACAGCTCTGGCGGCAGTTCGAGAAGCGGCAGCAGTTCGAGGGGCTATAGTTCTGGCAGCAGCTCGAGGAGTGGAGGCGGACGCAGTGGCGGCTTCAGCTCGGGCGGAGGCAGGAGCAGCTCTGGTGGCGGCAGGAGTTCAGGAGGTGGACGCAGTGGCGGCGGACGAAGCCGTTAAGCGTCGACACGAAGATAAGAGGGCGGGCGTAGTGTCCGCCCTTTGCAAAAACACCGAAAGGTGATAATCAAGAGGCGAAGAGCCCCAAAAAAGAATAGCGTTCTCCCTCTATAAAAACACAGAAGCAATGGAAACGAAGAGATATAGTTTGAAGCCGACAGGATTGATAGCAGCAGTGGCGATGTCGCTGGTAGCAGGAAGCGCAGTGGCTCAGGGGGTGGCAGATGCGTTGCGATTCAACAGGAATGACCTTGTCGGCACGGCACGTCAGCAGGCGATGGGAGGAGCATTTGGAGCCCTCGGTGCGGACCTCTCGACAGTCACGATAAACCCGGCGGGTCTTGGCGTCTATAGGGCGACAGAAATGGGCTTGACGCTTGGGGTGAACGCGATAAACAACGAGTCGCGGTATTACGACTCGAAGGCCAATGAGGATCGGGTACGCGTCCCGTTCAGCCAGATAGGCTTCGCGTTCAACAACAGCCTGATGAGGGAGGAGACGACGGGTCTGGTCGGTTCGACATTCTACGTCGGCTATAACAGGATAGCCAACTATGCGGGGAACGAGAAGTATGTAGATCCGTTCTCGCATAACTCGCTACTCGACTATTTCTGTACGGAAGAGCAGAGGAAGGCGAGCATGACAGGAGGTTTGGCGTATGACGCATGGATGATGAACGATACGACGTTCGTCAATGAAGTCGGGGACGAGATACCAATCTCATATAATGTATGGGAGAACTATCTCGGGAACGGCAAGCTCGACGTCACATTCAGGCAGGATGGGGCAGATGGCAGTGGGCTGGTCATGGTGAATAAGAAGGTGAACACCAGGGGCTCGAAGGGAGACATCTCGTTCGCGTACGCTGCGAACATCTCGAACAAAGTATTCGTCGGAGGTTCGTTGAGCATCATAGCGTTGGGGTATGAGGAGACGATGCTACATCAGGAGGTGTTTGATGGTTACACAGTGGTGGCCAATGCTCCGACGTCTTACACATATCGTTCGTATCTTGACCAGAACGGTGCGGGAGTAAACTTCAAGCTGGGCGTGATAGTGAAGCCGGTCAATGCGTTGAGGCTGGGTTTTGCGCTCCATTCGCCGACGTTCTTGAGCCTAAACGAGAAGTATTATGCAGAGTTGAACAATCCGAATCATCCGACCGGGAGGGTAGAGAGGACAGTAGACTTCGAGAGCGAGTACAGGTATAGGAGTCCGAGCAGGATCATAGCGAGCATAGCAGGCGTGATAGGTCACTATGGACTCATATCGGTAGACTACGAGCGTCAGAACGAGGCGAAGAGCAAGTTCAAGGCCGATGATGACGACCTGACGGACTATCAGGAGGATGCAGCGATGGACGGCATCAATGAAGTCATGAAGAACTACATATTGCAGGCGTCGAACACGTTGAGGGTTGGTGCTGAGGTCAGCGTCTTCCAGCCGATGTATCTGCGACTCGGATATAGGATGAAGACGAGCCCAATAACAAGCGACTATTATTACACGAAGCCGAAGGACACGGCGATTTCTGGAGGAATAGGATACAGGATGAACAACTTCTTCATTGACGCCACGTATGTATGCGGGAAGCGAGTTGGTGATTATTGGGTGATGCCGGACACGAGTGAGGGATATATCTACGAGACGAATTTCCCGGCGAAGCTGACGACGAAGACGCACAGTGCGGTAGTCACGGTAGGTTTCCGGTTCTAGGGAATAGAATGATAGTAACAAGAGGGTCGGTCGCTGAACGGTGGCTGACCCTATTTTTTTAGGGGGAGAGAGTTGGAAAAATGGAGAAGAGGGTGGGGGAAGGAAGAAGGTGTTGAGAACAGAGGGAACGAAAGATAGAGATAGGAGAAGAGGGGGGAGAACGAAGAGAAACGTAAGCGTGGAATGGAGAAACGAAGGGAAAGGAAAGGGAAAGATGTTGTGGAACATAACGGGGGAGTGTTTATATATGTAATATAGTCTCTATCTTTGTGAAGGGTGCTTAGGGTTTAGGCACTGAATCACGGAAAGGGTTCTTCTATAAATTGCTTTTTCTGCGTTACACTCAACTTTGAAATCCTCATGTACTATAGTACACTCCGGTGTTCAAAGCCTCGTGTGCCTTGAAAAATCTAATTTCTAGAAGCCCCCTATAAAAATTTAAGAAGAGACAATGATATCGAAGAATGAGCCGATAAGGGGCATAGTGCCTCCGCTCGTGACGCCGTTGAAGTCGGACGGGACGCTTGACGTCGCGAGCCTAGAGAATCTCGTGGAGCATCTGATAGCAGGGCGAGTCAGTGGACTATTCATATTGGGGACGACAGGCGAGGAGCAGTCGTTGCCGGTGAAGACGAGGCAGGAGATGATACGTGAGACGGCGCGGATAAACAGAGGTCGGTTGCCGTTGCTCGTCTGCGTGACGGACACGAGCATAGCTGAGAGCTGCAATCTCGGGCGAGTGGCTGCGGATGCGGGTGCAGATGCGCTGGTGGCGGCGCCGCCATATTACTTTGCGACGGGACAGCCGGAGTTGCTACAGTATTATCAGGAGTTGATACCGCAGTTGCCGTTGCCACTATTCCTATACAACATGCCGAGCCATGTGAAAGTATCGTTTTCGGCAGACACAGTCTTGAAGTTGGCGGAGGACGAGAGGGTGCTCGGTTTCAAGGATTCGAGTGGGAATGCCGTGTACTTTCAGAGCGTCATGCACACAGTCAGGGCGTATGAGCGGTTCTCGATGCTTGTCGGTCCGGAGGAGATGATGGGCGAGAGCGTGCTACTCGGGGCTCATGGAGGAGTCAGTGGTGGCGCGAATATGTTCCCCGAGCTGTATGTCGGCATGTATGAGGCGGCGAGGGACAGAGACATCGACAGAGTCCAGAAGTTGCAGAGGGTCATCATGCAGATATCGACGAGCATATACACAGTAGGCAGGCATGGGTCGTCATATTTAAAAGGATTGAAGTGTGCGTTGTCAGTATTAGGGATTATCAAGGATGACTTTGTGTCGCCGCCATTCTACAAGTTCCTGGAGCCGGAGCGCGAGAAGATACGTCGGGCACTTGATGCGCTGCCGATAGTCGGTGGGAAGATAGCCATATAGGAGATACAGGTCGGAGTATGGAGGTCGTAGACATCATAGTCTTCGTCATATTTACGCTTGGTGTAGTGTTGTTCGGCTGTTCGTTCTTCAGGAGCGACCAGTCGGCAGATGATTTCACGTCGGCGGGGCGCAGTCTGCCGGGGTGGGTAGTCGGCATGTCGATATTTGCGACATACGTCTCGTCGATCAGTTACATAGGTTATCCAGGGAAGGCCTTTGCGTCGGACTGGAATGCGTTCGTGTTCTCGCTGTCGATACCGATAGCGTCGTATTTTGCGGCGAAGCATTTCGTCCCATTTTACAGGAACGGGGGACGAGTCTCGGCGTACAGTCATCTCGAGGAGAAGTTCGGTAAGTGGGCGCGGATGTATGCGTCGCTTTGTTACCTGTTGACCCAGATAGCGCGGATGGGGAGCATATTGTATCTGCTAGCCGTCCCGATGCACATCTTGATGGGTTGGGACCTGCACGTCGTCATCTGCCTGACGTCGGCTGCGATAATACTATACTCGATGATGGGCGGTTTGAGGGCAGTCATCTGGGCGGACGCCATACAAGGTATAATCCTGATAGGCGGGGCGATACTCTGCCTCGGGATATTACTCTGGTCGATGCCGGAGGGCGTGATGCAGACGTTCAGAGTCGCGATAGACAGTGAGGTCGGGAACAAGTTCTCGCTAGGGTCGTTTGGCGCGGACCTGACGAGCAGCACGTTCTGGGTGTGTCTGATATACGGAGTCTTCATCAACCTCCAGAACTACGGGGTGGACCAGAACTACGTCCAGCGGTATCATGCGGCGCGGACAGATGAGGAGGCGAGGTTCTCCGCATTGTTTGGAGGGTATCTCTTCATACCCGTCTCGGCGTTGTTCTTCATGATCGGGACGGCGTTGTACTCATATTACAAAGTAGGAGTCGGCGAGTTGCCGGCGGAGATAGCGTCGAAGCCCGACTACGTCTTTCCGTATTTCATAGTGACCTCGTTGCCATACGGGCTGAGAGGCCTGTTGATAGCGAGCATATTTGCGGCGGGGATGAGTACAGTCTCGACGAGCGTGACATCGGCTGCGACGATAATACTGAAGGACTACTACGAGCCGTTGATGAGAGGGCACAAGGACCATCACATAGGAGTGTTGAGAATCGCGAGCATTCTTGTCGGGGCGCTCGGGATGCTGGTAGCGATAATGATGTTGAAAGTAGACAGCATCATAGATGCCTGGTGGACATTGTCGTCGATATTCTCTGGAGGGATGCTGGGGCTGTTCCTGTTGAGCTACATGACGAGGCACGTCAGCAAGACGGCGGCGATAGTAGGTTGCGTGTGTGGCATCTTCGTGATAGGGTGGATATCGTTGGCAGGGAAGCTGGGCCTCCCGGGGATACACCTGCACGAGTACTTGGCGATAGTCCTGGGCACGACAACAATCTTTGCCGTCGGATTCGTATTGTCGGCGGCAGTGAACAAAGTATTAAAAAAGACCCCTAAGGGTAAAGACCTTTAGGAGCCATAGAGTAATAGAACAAACCAAAAACGGCATAACGATGGGAAAGACATATCCAAAGATCGGAATACGCCCAGTCATCGACGGGCGCCAGGGGGGTATCAGGGAGAGCCTCGAGGACAAGACGATGGCGCTAGCGAAGGCAGTGAAGGACTTGATAGAGAGCAATCTCAGGAACGGGGATGGCAGCAAGGTCGAGTGTGTCATAGCAGACGGGACAATAGGACGAGTAGCGGAGAGTGCGGCGTGTGCGGAGAAGTTCGAGAATGCGGGAGTCGGCTCGACAATCACAGTCACATCGTGCTGGTGCTACGGGTCGGAGACGATGGACATGAACCCATATTATCCGAAGGCAGTATGGGGCTTCAACGGGACGGAGCGGCCTGGGGCAGTGTATCTTGCGGCGGTGCTGGCGGCGCATGCTCAGAAGGGACTCCCGGCGTTTGGCATCTACGGGCATGACGTCCAGGACCTCTCGGACAACAGCATACCCGAGGATGTCGCGGAGAAGATACTCAGATTTGCTAAGGCGGCGCAGGCCGTTGCGACCATGAGGGGCAAGTCGTACCTCTCACTTGGCAACACGTGCATGGGCATAGCCGGGTCGATAGTCAATGCCGACTTCTTCCAGGACTACCTCGGAATCAGGACAGAGTATGCAGACCTCGTCGAGATACTGAGGAGAGTTGATTACGAGATATACGACCACGAGGAGTTCAAGAAGGCGATGGAGTGGACCAAGAAGTATTGCAAGCCGCATGAGGGGACGGACTACAACAGGCCGGAGAAGCAGAAGACTCGGGAGCAGAAGGATGCAGACTGGGAGTTCACCGTCAAGAACATGATGATAATCAGGGACCTGATGCATGGCAATCCGAAGTTGCTGGAGATGGGCTACAAAGAGGAGGCACTCGGACACAACGCGATACTCGGAGGCGTGCAGGGGCAGCGGCAGTGGACAGACTACCAGCCAAACTTCGACTTCCCGGAGGCGCTGATGTGCACGTCGTTTGACTGGAACGGCATCAGGGAGGCGGACACACTAGCGACAGAGAACGACTCGCTGAACGGCATCTCGATGCTATTCGGGCACTTGCTGACGAACAAGGGAGTCATGTTCAGCGACATAAGGACGTACTGGAGTCCCGAGGCCGTCAAGAGAGTCACTGGGCACGAGTTGAAGGGGCTTGCGGCTCGAGGCTTCATACACCTCATCAACTCTGGAGCTACGACACTTGACGCGACGGGCGCCATGAAGGACGAAGAAGGACGGCCGACGATGAAGGAGCCGTGGAACATGACAGAGAAAGACGTCGAGGCATGCCTCGGGGCTACGACGTGGTATCCGGCTGACAGAGATTACTTCAGGGGCGGAGGATACTCGTCTAACTTCCTGACGAAGGGCGGGATGCCGATGACGATGCTGAGGGTCAACATAGTCAAGGGCCTTGGTCCAGTCATGCAGATAGCAGAGGGGTGGACGATAGACGTGCCTGCCGACGTCCATGACACGCTGAACAAGAGGACAGACAAGACGTGGCCGACGACGTGGTTTACGCCAAGACTTGACCCGCAGAAGGACGCATTCAAGGACGTCTATTCAGTCATGAACAACTGGGGGGCGAATCATGGTGCGATAGCTCACGGACACATAGGAGCCGACCTGATAGCCTTGGCGTCGTTGCTGAGGATACCGGTGTGCATGCACAACGTCGCAGACAAGGACATCTTCCGTCCGGCAGTCTGGAACTCGTTCGGCATGGACAAGGAGGGTGCGGACTACAGGGCGTGCCAGAATTTCGGGCCTTTGTATGGAGTGACAAAGCGATAAGTCTTTCATAGACGACAGGAAAAGAAGTTGCGCAAGGTGTCGGATAGATGCCTTGCGCAAAATTTTTATGTGTGTAGGCGAGTGGGGAAGGGCGGGAAGGAGACAATAGGGGCGGTATAGACAAATTAAGAGAGGGTAGGGGAGACACCTAAGAGGGGGGGCGTGAGATTAACATAAGAGGGACAACTCTAATACAAGACTAACCCAGAGAGGCTACATGGAGGTTGCAATCAGGGGTGGCGAGCAGAGGTGAGGACGCCAATAGCTTTTGTTTCTGGGGTAAAGAGAAAAAAAGAGAAAAAAAGCGAAAGCAGGCGTAAATTTGAGGTGGAAGTATTGACATTATGATTTTTTTAGTAATTTTATGTGCTTAATGAGCGACTTGGGTAAGTCGTGAAGTGGGCGAAAAGGAAGCAAACATAGACAAAAAGAAAATAGAACGAAGATGAGAGTAAGAAAACACAAGTCATGTCGTGGGATGCTTGTGGCGTTGTCGGCGGTAGCGATGTCGATGGTAGCGTATTCCTGCGCGCAGGACGAAGTTTGACGATGGGGAGAGTTTCTCTCATTCGGTGCGGAACACGCAGATGGTGTCTCCGGAGGCGAGCAATGTCAGCATAGCGCCGAACGCGACGCGTACGAATACGAATGTCAGTTGGCCAGTGCAGTATGGAGCGGTAGGATTTCATGTAGTGTTGACGTATGTAGATGCGGCGGGCGAGTGGAAGGTTGCTACGGACACGGTGGTAGATGGTTATTCGTTGCTACTGCCGAGGACGGAGGACACGGAGTACACGCTCTCGATACAGACCTTGGGAGACAAGAGTCTCGGGAACAGTGATGCGCCGTCTGCGACGACGATAGCCTTTGACTCGTACACCCTCGGATATCAGTCGATCCCGAGCGGGACGGACCTTTACGAGTACTTCAAGGACTTCGAGTGGCCGGCGAGCGATGAGGAGCTGATGTTTGACCTCGAGAAGGGGGGCGTCTATACAGTATCTGGGAAGATAGACTTCAAGACGAACAATGTCGGGCTGAGGACACTCGGTAACACGCCGCATGCGACAGTCTCTTATCTCAAGAATGGCGCGATAGAGTACAGTGCCGGGATGACGTTGAAGGAGCTTGACGTAAATCTCGACAGTTGTGCGAATCCGCTGCTTGCGTTCTCGAAGGAGGCAGTCGTGGAGGAGTATAAGCTCGGGAATGCGTCGAACTCGTACAGGCACATAGTGAAGCCGACGAACATAAAGAACTGCAACGTCGAGGGACTCCAGACATACATAATATATGACAACCAGGAGAACTACTGGATAAAGGACTTCGTCGTAGATGGCTGCGTCTTCCACACCAAGACGACGAGCAAGGGACAGGCAGGAGCGTTGTTCTTCGTGAACAAAGGCAACGGTGCGATAAACGACCTGAAAGTAGAGAACACGACGTTCTATAACACGGGCGAGGCGGCAGTCAAGTACATCGTCCAGTATGGAGGCAACCGATGCACGAAGGCGGGCTACGAGACATGTTCGGTGACGTTCAACCAGTGCACATTCTACAGCATGTGTATAGGTGGGCAGTTCGGCAACTACAGTGGGTTCTCAGGGAAGGCAGAGTCAGGCTGGACGATGACGAAGTGCATATTCATGAACTGTTGCAAGGATATAGCGCGTCGATTCCTCGGCGGCAGGACTGCTGAGACGTACAAGGAAGTCTTGTTTGACCACAACACATACGGCACGTCGAGTGGAGACTTTGAGACTGGTCAGAGCGATGATGGCAGCACAGTCTATGACAATTCGGAGAGTGCGATAGTGACAGATCCAGGATTCAGGGATGCGGCTAATGGCGACTTTACAGTAAGTGGGTCGGAGCAGATAGCAGCAGGGGCAGGCGACCCGAGGTGGCTGCCGTAGAAAACAATAAACGAGGACAATAACCATAGCTTACAATGAAGCAAAGATTGATAAAAGTACTTGGAGCGGGTGCGTGGATGATGTTGTCGGTGACGGCGATGGGACAGACGCATGCGGTCAAGGGTACAGTAGTCGACGAGAAGGGCGAGCCGATACCAGGTGCGAGTGTCATCATAGAGGGGACGACGACAGGAACAATCACAGACATAGACGGAAACTGGACGCTGAATGTTGAGCCTGGGGCGAAGATACAGGTATCGTTCATCGGGTATGACAAGGAGAGCCTGGCGATTCAGGACGGGATAGCGGACTACAAGGTGACGCTGCACGACGAGATGACCGAGATGGACGAGATAGTCGTCGTCGGATATGGAGTACAGAAGAAGGCGACGTTGACGGGTTCGGTTGCGACAGTCGACACAGAGGCGATACAGGATCTCTCGGCTGGCGGTCTTGGCAGCACGTTGTCGGGACTCGTGAACGGACTGTCGGTCAGTGGAGGAGACGGCAGGCCAGGCGAGAATGCGCAGATATACATCCGCGACACGAACAGCCTCAGTGATGTCGGTTCTACGGCGCAGCAGCCACTTTTCGTCATTGACGGTTACATATATCCGAACGACATAAAAGTCGGCAACACGACGCAGAACTATGGCGCGGAGGCGTTCAACAACCTTGACCCGAGCGTCATCGAGAGCATATCCGTCTTGAAGGATGCGTCGGCGGCAGTCTATGGAGCGAGGGCGGCGAACGGCGTCATCCTCGTGACGACGAAGAAGGGACATCAGGGCGAGCCAGTCATAGCATACGGTGGCACGTTTGGTATCACCAACTGGCTGAAGAAGCCAGAGATGCTGAGTGCGTACGAGTATGGCAAGCTATACAATGCCGTCATTGATGCCGACCCGACGAAGAGCGGGAACATCAACAGGACGACCGAGCTCTTCCAGGCAGACGAGCTTGAGGCCATGAAGGGACTCGACTACGACCTGCTTGACGAGTATTGGAAAGTAGGCTTCACGCAGCAGCACAGCGTCACCGTCAGTGGAGCGGGAGGCAATGCAAGCTATTTCGGCGGTGTCTCCTACTTCAACCAGGACGGCAACCTCGGGAAGCTCGACTATCAGAGGTGGAACTACAGGGCAGGCGTAGACCTGACGATAGCGACGTGGGTCAAGGCAAACTTGACAGTCAGTGGCGACAACGGCAAGAAGAACAAGCCGAACGTCAAGGTAGGCGGATCCAATCAGGAGAAAGAGTTCCTACTGCTCCTGACGCATCCGAGGTACATACCCGAGTATGTCGACGGGAAGCCAGTAGCGTCGTTTGGTCCGAGCAACAAGCAGAACAGTGCGGAGCAGTTGTATCATTTCGACACACTCCAGAACAACGGAGACTATTCGAACACCGTCAACCAGAACACCACGTTCAATGCGGGAATCGAGTATGACTTCGGGTGGAACGAGTACGTCAAGGGACTCAAGCTAAAGCTCACCTATTCAAAGAGCATCTCGACAGACAAGGGCAACGAGTATGGATCCGACTTCACCGTCTATCAGTTGACGAACAGGAGTGGAAGCGGCCAGCACCTGTATACGCCGGTCAGCGGGACAGACTATTCGACAGTAGCGAACTCAGACAACATGAAGCCGATCACCTATTCGAACGGCAACCCGTCGTACCTCTCGAGGAACGGGACGAGGACCGACAACTATCAGGTGAACTTCACGGCGACGTATAACAGGCAGTTCGGGAAGCATGACGTCGGGCTGCTCTTCTCGATAGAGAAGGGCGAGGCAGAGAGCGAGTACCTATATGGTGCAAAGACTGACCCATATAGCTTCACGACGCACCAGTACAACTCAGTGAAGGAGACGAGCGAGGCGTCGACACAGTTCACGAGGAGCGAGAGCGGATCACTCTCGTACATCGGCAGAGCGAACTATAACTATGACGGCAAGTATCTCGTGGAGTTCCTGTTGAGAGCAGATGCGTCGACGAAGTTTGCGCCGAACAACTACTGGGGCAAGTTCCCATCGGGCAGCTTAGGATGGGTAGTGAGCAAGGAGGACTGGTTTGTGGAGAAGTTGCCGTGGATAGACTTCCTGAAGCTGAGGGCGTCTTTTGGACTGACGGGACGAGACAATACGAGTCCGTGGCAGTGGATGCAGGTCTATGCGCAGGATGCGAACAGGGGAGCCGTCTTTGGGGCCTCGACAGGCGCGGCGAGCGGAAGCCGCATCACCATCAACAAGAACAACTCGGCGGTCAACAGGGACGTACACTGGGACAAGTCTTACAAGGGCAATATCGGTGTAGATTTCAACTTCATGGAGGATCATATAGCAGTCACGTTTGACCACTATAGGAACTGGAACAGGGAGATGCTGATGAACATACAGAGGAGCGTTCCAGGGACAGTTGGTACGCAGAGTGCGGCGGTCAACCTGGGCGAGATGGACACCTGGGGATATGAGCTCTCGGTCACCTACAAGGACAAGATAGGCGAGGACTTCAAGTACAGTGCTACGCTGCAGACCGGGTATTCAGACAACAAGGTGAAGGTGATGGACTTCGACAACGAGTACACGTATAGGAAGATACACAAGAACGAGCGTTCGGACATAGGATCGTGGGGAATGCAGTGCATCGGCATGTTCAGGAGCTTCCAGGACATCGAGGAGTATTTCGACACGTATAACATCACCTCTTACATGGGGCTCGCGAAGAAGGACGTACGCCCCGGAATGCTCATATACAAAGACATCAGGGGCGCTCAGCAGCCGGACGGCTCGTATGCAGGGCCTGACGGCATAGTAGATGTCGAGAACGATCAGGTACGCCTCTCGAACAGGTCGAACCCATACGGTGCGACATTGAACCTGAAGGCAAGCTGGAAGGGCATCTCGTTCAACACCCAGTTCAACGTCAGCTGGGGCGGATACAGCTTTGTAGATAGCAGGGCGTTGAAGTTCCTTGCGGACAAGGAGTACACCAACATGCCGTCGTTCTGGAATCCAGATGACATGTTCGTCTATCAGGACATAACCGACGGCAGCGGTAACACCGTGATGAGGCAGAACAGGAATGGGTCGATGCCAAACCTCGCATATGCGAGTGTAAACAGCACGACGTCGAGTTTCTGGAGGATCAGCGGGACAAGGGCGAAGTGGAATCGTGTAACAATAGGCTATACCTTCCCTAAGGACTGGGTGCAGAAGTTGCACGTCAAGAATGCGAGGTTGAACGTGACGGGTCAGAACCTGTTGAGTTTCTACAATCCGCTGCCAAAGAAGTTTATGGATCCGATGTCGGCGTACGGAAAGTATCCGACGTTGCGTAAGTGGACAATTGGACTGAATGTATCGTTCTAAAGCAAGAATCCAGAGAGCAATGAAAGACAATAGATATAGGGGGATAGCGTTGTTGTCGGTGATAGCGGCAATGAGCATGATGTCGTGCAGCGATGAGTTTCTGCAGGACAAGCGAAATTATGACAATGTCAGCACCGAGATATACAACAACATAGACGGTGCGAACGGTCGAGTCAACGATTTGTACTCGTGGTGCTTGCCGAATCCAAACACAGGGTCGGCGTGGAACAACAACTCGACGGGCCTCCCAGACGAGGAGAGCAAGAGCACGGAGGAGTATGCAGGTTTTGGAGGCTTCGTCAATCCGGACAGCGAGTATGACGCGATGAACGGAACGATAGTCCCGGACTTCTTCAGGAATCAGAGCAACAACATCCAGCAGAGCGTCTGGGGACGAATCAGGAACATCAATGACGTCATAACCGGCATCAGCAATGGAACGCTAGACCAGAAGGACAAGGACGTCCTGCTAGGTCAGGCATACTTCTTCAGGGCGTGGTGCTACTACCAGCTCGTCAGGTGGTATGGTGGAGTTCCGATAGTCAAGGAAGTGCAGTTGCCGGACGAGGGCTCGTTCGTACCACGCTCGTCGGCGAGGGAGTGCATAGAGTTCATACTCAGCGACCTGGAGACCAGTGCGAGGATGCTGGACGGGAAGAGCTACAGTTCGGACGGATATGGCAGGATCACCAAGAGTGCGGCGTTGGCGTTGAGGGGCAGAGTCTTGTTGCTATGGGCGAGCCCAGTCATGAACAGGGCAAACGACCAGAGCAGGTGGAACAATGCGTATAACACCATGAAGGCCGACCTTGATGCCATCACGGCAGAGGGACACGGGCTGTATACCGGAGCCGGTGTGACCAATGCAGCAAGTTTTGCGGGCGTATTCTCACAGTATCAGTCGAACGAGGCCATATTCGTGACCCTCTTCAACACAGTGAAGACCGGAGACGGGCAGAAGAACAACACGTGGGAGAACTCGATAAGGCCGAGGAACACGTCGGGCAGTGGTGGCAAGGCGCCGTCGTCGATGATACTCAACCAGTTCCCGATGAAGGACGGAAAGAAGCCGTCGACAGTCGAGACGTACAGCAAGCTCGAGGCGTCTGCGATAGAGTATGACGCGGAGTATCCGTTCATGAACAGGGACCCGAGATTCTACAGGACCTTTGCGTTCCCAGGATTCAGGTGGGCTTTCACGGGCGATGCACGGACCGGTAACGTCGATAATCCGGACTACAACAGTGGCGAGGATTACGAGTTGTGGAACTACGTATGGTATGTCGATAAGAGCGATGCCGGGAACGTCGAGAGTGGAAACTCATACGGAGCGGACAACCTCTTGACGAGCAAGCAGGGCGTATATGTCAGGAAGAGGACAGACGACAAGGACATTAGCGGAGCGCTCTATTCATACGATGCGTCGACAGATGGCAAGGCATTCCAGTTCTCTGGGGCGCCGTATATCGAGATACGCTATGCCGAGTGCCTGCTGAACTTTGCGGAGGCGGCGTGTGGTGCGGGTCACATGGATGAGGCTGTCGAGCAGCTCAGGAAGCTCAGGGAGCGAGTCGGGTACACCGGCGAGAACAACTACGGGCTGTCGGCAGGCATCGAGGGCGACCAGGCGGCTTGCATGAGTGCAGTCCTCTATGAGAGGATGATAGAGCTCGCATACGAGGGCAAGCGATTTGAGGACCTGAGAAGGTGGATGCTTTTTGACGGAGGTGCGAACATGAGCGAAGTCGAGGGATGTCCGTCGACGTGGAAGTTGACCGGATGGAACGGCAACACGTGTGAATGGCTCGGGTTCAAGCCGATGAACGGACAGAGGCGCGAGACCATCCAGTACAGGACGGCTGACAAGTATGGAGTCCCGAAGGACTACGGGATGAGTGGAACGACGATGGACAGCGACCCGCTCGTCTTGAGTTTCAAGAAGTCGAACGAGGCGTATAAGTCGGTGGACTACTATACAGCGGCTAAGGCGTCGAGGTGTGATGCCGTCGACTTGCGGAAGCCGCTTGACAGCCAGTTGGAGACCTTGAAGGCATGGTATCAGGACAATCTAGCGTTCAAGGAGAACAAGGGCGATGCGAGGGACAACAACCATGACGACGAGTACATGCATTACTTTGCGAAGTACTACTTCCTCGGGTTCAACCAGGGCACGATGAGTGACAACACGCGATTGCTGCAGACCATAGGATGGAAGGATAGCAATAATGGGGGGGCGAATGGTACTTTTGATCCACTTGCCAACTAAATGAAGCTCTATAAATTGCTTTTTCTTCGTTGGCGTTGCCTTCATTCCTCACGCTCGGCAAATTGCAAGCAAGCTTGCTTTGCACTCGCTTAATCGGAATGTTGCACTCAACTTTGAAATCCTCATGTAGCTACGCTGACCTTTCTCACGCTCAGCATAACGAGCAAGCTCGTTCTGCTCTTGCTTAATCGAAAGGTTTCATACAGTACACTCCGGTGTTCAAAGTCTCGTGCGCCTTGGCTACGCCTCATGTGCTCGCGCTCGGCAATTAGAGCAAGCTCTATTGCGCTCGCTTAATCGCACAAGTGAAAAATCTAATTTCTAGACCCTCATAATGTTTTTGCAACAAGGGGAAAATGATTAATTTTGGGCAAGGAGGTTTGGAGAAGACCTCCTTGCCCAAATCATATAGATACATGAAGAAACAGATAATGCTACTGACGTTGCTACTGACAGTAGTGGCACAGATACGAGCCGAGGTCAAGATGCCGCGGCTCTTTACGGACGGAATGGTACTCCAGCGCGACAGCAAGCCAAACCTTTGGGGTACGGCGAAGGCAGGTGCGACAGTCAAGATAAGGACGACGTGGAACGGTAAGACCGTCGAGACGAAGGCGGGGAAGGACGGCAAATGGAAGGCACAGGTAGAGACCGGGGAGGCTGGGGGACCGTATGAGATAGTCCTCAGCGACGGGCAGGAGAAGAAGATAAGTAACGTCTTGATAGGCGAGGTCTGGGTATGCTCGGGACAGAGCAACATGGAGATGACCATGGAGGGCTACAAGGGACAGGTCGTCGAGGGGGCCATCGTAGATCTCATGGAGAGCAAGGACGAGCAGCTGAGACTCTTCACAGTCGGCCATGCGAGCAAGATGGAGCCACAGGACGACGTCGAGGGAGAATGGCAAGAGGCGGAGGCCAAGAGCGTCAGGAAGTTCAGTGCGTGCGCATATTATTTCGGGAGGCAGTTGAGGCGTAGCCTCGGGGTGCCGGTCGGTCTCATCAGTGCGTCGTGGGGCGGGTCGTCTTGCGAGGCTTGGATGGCGAAGGAGTGGCTGAAGGAGTTCCCGGAGACAGACAGGAAGAACAATCCCGGGGAGAGGACATACGTCGTCCCCGAGAAGGAGGGGGACATCAAGAGTCCGAACAGGACACCGACAGTCTTGTATAACGGCATGCTACACCCGATAATCGGTTACACGATGAAGGGCGTGATATGGTATCAGGGGGAGGACAACATCCCGAGGTACAAGACATACGCTAAGATGCAGAAGAAGATGATCGAGGGATGGAGGAGCGAGTGGAAGCAGGGTGACTTCCCGTTCGAGTTCTGCCAGATAGCGCCATACGACTATAACATCATAGAGTGGAAGGTGAACAGTGCGCTCCTCAGGGAGCAGCAGCAGATAGTCGAGAAGACAGTCAAGAACACCAACATGATAGTCTTGCTGGATGCGGGGCTGCAGTACTGCATACATCCGAAGAAGAAGAGGACGGCAGGCGAGCGACTTGCCATGCATGCGTTGGCAGATGCCTATGGAATGGAGGGGCTGAGCAAGAGTGCGAGGTATGAGGCAGTGGAGTTCAGGAATGACACCGCCGTTATCAGTTTCGACAGGTCGAGGATGTGGGTACATTTCGAGAACGGTCGCGCGAAGGACAACTTCGAGGTGGCGGGCGAGGACCGGGTATTCCACAAGGCACAGGCGTGGGTATATAGGAACAGAGTGTACGTCGTCAGCCGAGAGGTCAAGCAGCCCAAGGCCGTGAGGTATGCCTTCCACAACTGGGTCGAGGGAGACCTCAGGTGTGACGGACTGCCAGTCAGCTCGTTCAGGACCGACGACTGGGATGACGAGGCTGACGTCAAGATTGGCAAGGAGTATGACATCAAGTAGGGAATCTTCTATAGGGAACTTCTATAAATTGCTTTTTCTGCGTTGGCGTTGCCTCCATTCCTCAGGCTCGGAAATTGGAGCGAGCTCCATTTCTCTCGCTTAATCGGAATGTTGTGCGTCGCACTTAAAATCCTCATTTGCTTCGCTGACCTTTCTCACGCTCGGCAGAGTGAACAAGTTCCCTCTGCACTCGCTTAATCGAAAGGTTTCCTTTAGTAAACTCCGGTGTTTAAGTGCATGCACGCCTTGAAAAATCTAATTTCTAGAACTCCCCTATATATTTATAGAAAATCCCAGTAGAATTCAATACTAAACACAGAAGCACGCATTGAAGAATCGAATAAACATAGCGAGTCTGCTGATGGCGGCGACGATGGCGTCAGTCGTAGAGGCTCAGGAGTTGCCTAAGGGGATGGAGTATCATCCGGCGGACTACGTCTGGACCAGTCAGAGCGTGAATTCGTCTGGGTCGATGCCATGTGGAGGCGGCGACATAGGGATGAACGTCTGGGTCGAGAAGGGAGACGTCCTCGTGTATCTCTCGCAGAGCGGGTGGTTCGACGAGAACAACACGTTGCTCAAGTGTGGCAGACTCAGACTACGGACTGAAGATGCGGCGACGGCGATGGAGAAAGGCTTCAGACAGACGCTGAGCCTCGAGGACGGGAGCGTCAGGATAGAGGGGGACGACATAGGCATCAGGATATGGGCAGACACCGAGACGCCCGACATCTTCATAACCTACGAGAGCAAGAAGGAGCATAAGGTCAGACTCACGTACGAGACGTGGAGGAGGGGAGACAGGAAGGTGACGAAAGACGACTCTCAGCAGTGCTCGTACAAGTGGGTCGTCAACAGCGAAGTTTATACGAGGGCGGACAGCGTCGAGGCGAGCAGGAATAAGTTGACCTTCAGCCATAAGAATCGGAGGGAGACAGTCTTCGACTACACAGTCGGGAGAGAGGGGCTCGAAAGCATCAAGGGGGAACTCGTGGACCCAATAGGCGGCAGAGAGATGCGGGGAGAACTCAGCACAGGGAAGTTGACGTATACCGGAAAAGTCGGGGGGCAGAAATACGCCTCGACAGAGTACACTGCGTACAACTATGAGGGCAGAGTCAAGAAGGAGACCATACACGTCCGGCTGACGACGAGCGACCACGGGCAGGTCTCGGCGGCCCCGACAGAGAAGCAGTCGAGGAAGCGGAGTGCGGAATGGTGGAAGGCCTATTGGCAGCGGAGCTACATAGTCCTCGACAAGAGCGCCAACAACGACACGGCGAAGATGGTAGTCAGGGCATACGAGCTATGCAGGTACATGATGGGGTGCAACGAGAGGGGACACTGGCCGACCAAGTTCAACGGCGGGCTGTTCACGTTCGACCCAGAGTATGTCAGGGATGACAATCCGTTCACGCCCGACTATAGGCGATGGGGAGGCGGGACCATGACCGCGCAGAATCAGCGGCTCGTGTATTGGCATACCATAGCGAGCGGAGACCTCGGACAGCTCAGGGTACAGCTCGACACGTATAAGAAGATGCTGCCGAATGCCGTCAGGAGGACTAGGGCATACTGGGGGCATGGAGGAGCGTCGTTCACGGAGCAGATAGAGAACTTCGGGCTGCCGAACCCGGCTGAGAACGGGAAGCCAAAGAATGGCAGTGACCCCGGCGTCGAGCGGAATGCGTGGCTCGAGTATCTGTGGGACACGTCGTTAGAATTTTGCATGATGGCGCTCGAGGCCGACAAGAAGTTCGACAGTTTCGACGCCAAGGAGTATGAGGAGCTGATATGGCAGTGCCTGACATTCTTCGACGAGCATTACAGATACATGGCGAAGAAGAGGGGAGCGAAGGAGACAGACGAGGCGGGGAAGATAGTCATATATCCCGGCTCGGGGTGCGAGACATACAAGATGGCGTATAATCCGAGCAGCACCATAGCAGCGTTGAAGAGAGTCGGCGAGGAGTGGAAGAGCTACCTCGAAAGAAAGGAAGCCGGTGAGGAGCGAATCAGGCAGATAGAAGAGCTGCTAAGCCGAGTCCCCGAGATACCGACGAGGGAGATAGAGGGGAAGAAGTGCATAGCGCCAGCCCTTGCGTGGATGAGAGTCCAGAACAGCGAGACGCCGCAGATGTATCCCGTCTGGCCGTGGGGGATATACGGACTCGGGCGGGACGACATAGAGACTGCGATAAACACGTGGACAGTAGATCCGCAGGCCATCAAGATGAGGAGCAGCAAGGGGTGGAAGCAGGACAACATCTGGGCTGCGTGCCTCGGGAACAAGAGCGAAGCGGCGCGACTGACGAGCGAGAAGTTTGCGGACGGGCCTTATAGGTTTCCGGCGTTTTACCCGTCGGGATTTGACTGGGCGCCGGACCATAACAGGGCGGGGTCGGCGATGATAGGCCTCCAGAAGATGCTCCTTCAGCACGACAAGAGCGGAAGGCGGATAGAGAAGCCGGCATGGCCAGAGACGTGGGGCAAAGTTTATTACAAACTATATTAGCGAGATGAGCAGGATATTGGCGATAGACTATGGGAAGAAGCGTTGCGGGATAGCAGTCAGTGACCCCATGCGGATCGTGGCTGGCGGGCTGACGACAGTAGCTACGGGAGAGCTGATGAAGTTCGTCAAGGACTATGTCCAAAAGGAAGACGTCGGCGTCATCGTGATGGGGGAGCCGAGGCAGATGGATGGGAGCGAGAGCGAGACCATGGCGTACATAAAGCCGTTTCTCGGGAGACTCAGGAAGGAGCTACCCGACATGAAAGTCGAGATGGTTGATGAGCGATTTACGACCAAGCTGGCGCAGAGGGCGATGATAGACGGGGGAGTCAGCAAGAAGGACAGGAACAACAAGAACGGGCTAGTCGATATGGTGTCGGCGACAATAATATTGCAGACATACATGGAGATGTCGAGGTAGAGAGGCTGGGAAAAAGCACGAATTGGAGCAAAAAGGGAGAATAAAAAGGGAATAGAGAGAAAGTTTGACTATTTTTGCAGAGGAATGCACGGGAATCTCGGAGGAAGACAGGGGGAGAGAAGGGGAGAAGAGGGAGAGAAGGGGAGAAGAGGGAGAGAAGGGGAGAAGAGGAAGAGAAGGGGAGAGGAGGGAAGAGAAGGGGGAGGACGAGAACAGATTGCCGGGCAGACAGTAGAGCAGTCGTCGGAGAGCCAGAGCTAGCAAGAAGGCGTCGGTGGCGGCAGAAAAGAAAGAATAAAAAGAGAAGAATAATGATACTACCAATTTATCTTTACGGACATCCCGTAATCAGGAAAGTAGCGGAGGACATCACGAAGGACTACCCCGAGTTGAAGAAGCTCGTGGACGACATGTTCGAGACCATGTATAAGAGTGATGGAATCGGCATAGCAGCGCCACAGGTCGGGAAGTCGATCAGGCTGTTCGTCATAGACGCATCGCCAGTTGCGGAGGACTATCCGGAGGTCGAGGGGTTCAAGCGCGTGTTCATCAATGCTCACATCACGAAGAGGTCGGAAGACGAGATGGAGACCAACGAAGGTTGTCTGAGTCTGCCGGGCATCAACGAGAACGTCAGCAGGAGCACAGAGATAGAGATAGAGTATGACGACCTCGACTTCGTTCACCACAAGGAGGTCATCAAAGGGTATGGGGCGATAGTAGTGCAGCACGAGTATGACCATCTGGACGGTAAGGTGTTCATAGACCACATCGGGATGCTCAGGAAGCGGCTCATAAAGAACAAGCTGACGAACATCATGAAGGGGAAGGTCAACACGAAGTACAGGACCGTCGCGCCATAGGAAGGAACAAAAGAGTGGCGAGAGAGGTGCATATTTGCAAAAAATAATTAAATTAGCGGTGGAAACAAACGGGGTGAGGCTGAGGAAGACAGAGTAGCCCCCAAGCGAGAAGGAACAGGTAGATGAATTACGAATTGAGATATGCGTCGCATCCGGAAGATGCGAAGCACTATGACACGGCGAGGTTGAGGAAAGAGTTCCTGATAGAGACCGTGTTCACGCGCGACGACATCAACATGGTGTACTCGCTGTATGACAGGTATATAGTCGGCGGCATCATGCCAGTATATAAGACCATAAAGCTCGAGACCGTCGAGGACCTCAAGTCCGAATATTTCTTGGAGCGCAGGGAACTGGGCATAATCAACGTAGGCGGTACGGCGATAGTCGAGGCCGACGGGGAGAAGTTCGAGGTCGGGTATAAGGACATGCTGTATATCGGTCGGGGAAAGCGGAACGTCACGTTCACGTCGGTCGATAGGAATAAGCCAGCGAAGCTGTACTTCAACTCGGCGCCGGCACACAAGGAGTATCCGAGCAAGAAAGTCACGAAGGGCGAGGCAGATGTCCTCGTACTGGGCTCGCTTGAGGGCTCGAATGACAGGCAGATAAACAGGATGATCGTCAGTTCGGTCGTGCCGACATGCCAGTTGCAGATGGGGATGACGGAGCTACGACCGGGGAGCGTCTGGAACACGATGCCGGCTCACGTCCACAACAGGAGGATGGAGGCGTATTTCTACTTCGAGTTGCCGGAGGAGGATGCAGTGTGCCACTTCATGGGACCGGTCGATGAGACGAGGCATATCTGGATGCACAATGAGCAGGCGGTCTTGTCGCCGAGCTGGAGCATACATTCTGCAGCAGCGACGCACAACTACACGTTCATCTGGGGCATGGCAGGGGAGAACCTGGACTATGGGGATCAGGACTTCTCGAAGATAACAGACTTAAAGTAAGAGCGGCTTGAGGGAGGAGGCTTTTCTGGCGAACGATATAGAATCTGAGGTCGGAACTCTCGACAGATAGAGAGAGACGGCTGAAGAGGAGAGCGTCGGAGGGGCAGAATCCGGAGAGGTCGCGAAAAGAGTAATAAACATACAAAGGAGGAAGAAATAATGGCAAACAATCCATTCTCACTAGAGGGGAAGAATGCGTGGGTGACGGGAGCGTCATACGGCATTGGCTTCAACATTGCAAAGGCGTTTGCAGGAGCAGGCATCAAGAACATCATCTTCAACGACATCAAGCAGGAGCTCGTAGACAAGGGACTTGCCGCATACAAGGAGGCAGGCATCACGAATGTCCACGGCTATGTATGTGACGTCACGAAGGAGGCAGACGTCAAGGCGCTCGTCGAGAGGATCCACAAGGAGGTTGGTCAGATAGACATCCTCGTGAACAATGCGGGCATCATCAAGCGCATCCCGATGCACGAGATGAGCAGGGCAGAGTTCCAGCAGGTCATCGACATCGACCTTGTCGGTCCGTTCATCGTCTCGTCGGCCGTCATACCAGAGATGATGGAGAGGAGGGCAGGAAAGATCATCAACATCTGCTCGATGATGAGTGAGCTCGGAAGAGAGACCGTATCGGCATACGCAGCAGCTAAGGGTGGCCTGAAGATGCTGACGAGGAACATCTGCTCGGAGTATGGCGAGTACAACATCCAGTGCAATGGCATTGGCCCGGGTTACATAGCAACGCCACAGACGGCGCCGTTGAGGGAGAAGCAGCCAGATGGCAGCCGTCATCCGTTCGACTCGTTCATCTGTGCGAAGACACCGGCAGGCAGGTGGCTTAATCCGGAGGAGCTTGGTGGTCCGGCAGTATTCCTTGCGTCGAGCGCATCGGATGCAGTCAACGGACACATCCTCTACGTAGATGGAGGTATCCTCGCCTACATCGGCAAGCAGCCGAAGTAGGGAAGACTACCGAAAGGGAGAAGAAAATAAATAAAATGGAGCCGTGTCGCGGAGACAAGCGACACGGCTTTTTTGACAAGTATCAGGAGGACAGAGATGAAGACGGGAGGAATAATAGCAGCATTGGCGATGGTGCTGATGGTCGAGTCTTGCGAGGGGGTGCGAAACGGCATAGAGGTCTCGAACAGTACGGACAGAGACCGGAGGGAAGTCGTGACGGTATCGCTGACGTCGAAGGAGGCGGGGAAGTTTGCGGGGAAGGCAGTCACGATAAAAGATGCGGCGGGGAAGCAGGTCGATTATCAGGTGACGCAGGACAGGGCGTTGATATTTGTGGCTGACGTCAAGGCGAGGAGCAAGGCGACGTATCGGATCGTCGGGGAGAAGCCGGAGGAGATGAAGACCCTGGCAACGGGGAAAGTATATGCGAACAGGCTCGACGACATAGCGTGGGAGAACGACAAGATAGCATTCAGGGCGTATGGGCCGGCACTACAGGCGAGAGGCGAGAAGGCGTATGGATATGACATCTGGGTAAAGAACACGGAGGAGCCGGTCGTCGATGCGAGGTATGCGAAGCATCTGGACCCGGCCACAAACAATACGATAGACTCGTTGCGGCGGACTGGAAATCCCGAGGACAGGAGGGCTGCGAACAGACTACGAGACGAGACCAGCTATCATAACGATCATGGCGACGGGCTCGACTGTTACAGCGTGGGACCGACACTCGGAGGAGGTGCGTCTGCGCTGATGCTGGGGGACTCGATACTATATCCGTATTGCTACCAGACGTATGAGATACTCGAGAATGGGCCGTTGAGGTTCAGAGTCAGGCTGACGTATGAGCCGAAGCACATAGGCGAGATGAGAGTAACGGAAGTCAGGACGATAACCCTTGATGCAGAGTCGAGGCTGAACCACACAGTCGTCGAGTACAAAGGCGTCAAGGAGGGGACGGAGGTCGTGGCTGGTCCGGTCGTTCATCATAGTGATGGCGGCGAGTACTTTGCGGATGTCGAGAAATGCGTCGTCGGCTATGAAGACCCGACAGACAGGCGAAACGGGGAGAGCGGGAAGATATACGTAGGAGCGGTCTTTGTGCAGAAGTTGTCTGATGCACGTCTCGTATTGTTTGGCGAGGCGGAGGCTAAGGAGCGTGGGGCGTTTGGGCATGTGCTCGGGATGAGGGAGATGTTTGAGGGGGAGTCGTTGGATTACTATTGGGGAGCGGCGTGGAGCGAGGCTGGGATGGACAGCATTGGTGAGTGGCGGAAGTATCTTGAGGAGTATGCGGCGAACCTAAAGGAGCCGATGAAGGCGAAGATGGTGAGCATAAGCAATGAGCAATGAGCAATTTGCAATTAGGAATGAGGAATTTGTCCTTTACCTAGGGTGTCGCCCTAGGTAAAGGACTATTTTGCCCCTTCGGGGCGGAAGTTACAGAGGGCTGGAGGGGCGATATGGCGTGGGGAATAGGGGTATAAGGAGCAGCCAAAATTCGTAAAACTACTAACATTTAAGAGAGGTAGGGTTAGTAACTTTGCAGTGCGAAAACATGTAAATGATTTATGCAAGGCAAATGGATTAGTGGGTGGAGAAAGATAAACTTCGCCATTGGGATAGTAGGTTTCATTGAGAGGATGAAACTTAGGAAGGCCTCGAAGGACGTGAAGGCGACGCAGGCCAAGACCCTCAGGGACATACTGACGGAGTCGAAGGACACGGAGTATGGTAAGAACCATCATTTTGCGGAGATAGTAGCCGAGAAGACGCCCGAGGGGCTGTTTGCGGCTTACAAGAAGTATGTGAAGATCAATGACTACGAGGATTTGAGGGCGTACATTGACAGGCACATGCATGGCGAGGAGAACATCCTGTTCCCGGGAAAGCCGAAGATGTATGCTACGACGAGTGGCACGACGAACTTGCCGAAGAACATACCAATCACGTTCAAGTATTTCGAGGACGTGTATGGCAAGATGAACAAGCTGTGGCTGTCGACGTTGATTTCGGCGAACAAACACTCATTTGCGGGTGGTGTAGTCTCGATAGTCGGCAAGGCGATAGAGGGATATGCTCCGGACGGCACGATCATGGGCAGCGTCAGTGGAGTATCGTTCACGAACTGTCCGGACTTCGTAAAGGTCGCGTACTCGTCGCCGGCGGACGTGTTCGAGATCAAGGACTACAGGGCGAGGTATTACACCATCATGCGTTTCGGCATCGAGTATAATTCGACAGTCCTGATCACGGCGAACCCGTCGACAATCATCGAGATGATGAAGAACGTCAACGAGTTCTATGACGAGTATGTCAAGGACATCGAGAACGGCACGCTGAAGGCAGATCTTGACATCCCGCAGCACGTCAGGGAGGCGTTGAAGAGCAGGCTGAAGCCGAACCCGGAGAGGGCTAAGGAGCTGAGGGAACTGAAGGAGAAGTATGGCGAGGTCCTGCCGAAGCACTACTGGCCGGACATGGCTGTCGTGAACACGTGGCACTGTGGAAACACGAAGATATATTTTGACAAGATAAAGGATGCGTTCCCGGAGACGACGAAGGAGATCGAGTTCGGTTACTTCGCATCGGAGTGCCGTCCGGGTCTTGTTATGAACGAGAAGGAGGACACGACGCTCTTTGCGCACAAGCATTTCTTCGAGTTCACGAAGGAGGAGGATCTTGAGAATCCAAATCCAGAGTTCCTGACGCTCGACCAGCTCGAACTCGGCAAGAGGTACTGCATGTACGTGACGACGTGGAGCGGACTGTACAGGTATAACATGAACGACCTGATACAGGTGACGGGCTTTGACGGAGAGATCCCGATGATACAGTTCATACAGAAGGTGAACGGCATCATCACGTTGACGGGCGAGAAGCTGCACGAGAGGCAGTACATCATGGCGGTACATCAGGCAGAGGAGCAGCTCGGCAGGAAGGTACACTTCTTCATCGGCTTTGCTGATCCTGACTATTCGGGATATCATTTCTTCTATGAGTTCGACGACCAGCAGACGACACAGGAGCAGGCTGAGGAGTTCACGAAGGCAGTCGACGAGAATCTGAAGAAGATCAACCAGGAGTATGAGGCCAAGAGGGACTCGTTCAGGGTCAAGGAGCCGGTGACACACAGGCTTGTCGACAACGCATACGAGAAGTTCAAGAAGGAGTGCATAGCAGAGGGCGCTAGGGACGGACAGTTCAAGTTGATGCTGTTACAGTACAAGGACGAGAAGAGGTATCCGAAGTTTGCGAAGCTCGTCGTCGAGTAGAGGCGAGATAGGACGTAATAATAGAGCCCCGAGGTGGTGACCATACTCGGGGCTTTTTTTAGGGAACTACTATAAATTGCTTTTTCTGCGTTGACTTTGTCTTCATTCCTCACGTTGACTTCGTCGACTTTTCTCACGCTCGGCAGAACGAGCAAGCTCGTTCTGCACTCGCTCAATCGAAAAGCTCGGCAAATTGGAGCAAGCTCCATTGACTGGCGCCTTACTTTCTCACGTTAGCTTCGCTGACTTTTCTACCGCTTGGCATAACGAGCAAGCTCGTTATGCACTCGCTTAATCGAAAGTTTTCTCTCGCTTAATCGAAATGATATGCTCTCTTTTGAAATCCTCATGTATTTATAGTACACTCTGGTGTTCAAAAGTTCGCAAGCCAGGAAAAATCTAATTTCTATAAATCCCCTTTAGTAATATAGGTATATGCTTGTAATATTGGATCTTGACAACACGCTATATGACGGGAAAGGTTTTGCGCGGCGGCTAGTCATGCGAGACCTGCGACATGCGTTGTGGGCATTGGCGGAGCGGAAGGCTCGGAAGGCGATAGCTGGTCAGGACTTTGGGAACAAGGTAGCGTTGCGGAGCGAGTTCTTCAAGTTGATGTCGAAGCGGACAGGGAAGTCGGTTGACGTGATGGAGGACTGGTATCTGAACACGTACATGCCGAACATGGTAGAGGTGTTGCGTCGTCATTACAAGGCTCGTCCTGGGGCTGTTGAGATGATAGAAGAACTCAGGCGCCAGGGGGCGAAGGTCGTAGTCCTCTCGGACTATCCGTGCACGACGCAGAGGCTGATAGCGATAGGGCTAGGGTCGCTAGAGCTGATGTCATGGAGCACGGAGGAGCTCGGAGTTCTGAAGCCGAGCAAGGAGGCGTTTATAGCCATAGCGGACAAGGTCGGAGAAAAGGTCGAGGACTGTGTCGTCGTCGGTGACAGGGCTGACACCGATGCTGCGGGGGCAGTGAGGGCTGGCATGCGGTGCGTCATGATAAAGAACAAGAAGTCAGCGAACGTATATGGATTTAAGGAACTCGAGTGGGAGGACCTGAAGAAGGAGCTGGTAGAGATGGCGAAGGAAGCGAGCCGGCAGTAGAAATGACGGATAGGCAGGCAGGGTGGCGTAGAGGGAGAGAATGGATGCGGAGTGGTAATGAGAATGTGAGTATCAGCATAATGAGGTGAAGGGGGAGAGTGAAGAAGAGGACGAAGGGGAAGAAGAGGAAGAAGGGGAAGAAGGGAAAGAATGGGGGAGAAGGGAGCGAAGGGAAAGGAGAAATTAAGAAAGCGAGCATTTTTTTAAGATAAAAGTAGCCAGGAGTAATATTTGTTTTGGATTTTTTATAATTTTGCATAAAGAAAGTGGCAGTGAGACGGGCGCGTGGAGCGTCGAGTCTCACTGTTTTCTTTTGCGAAGCTTCGGAATCACAGTAATGCGGGGTCGTAGGAGTTGCATAGATGGCTGGGCATGAGGTGATGAGATGTGGGAAAAAGACAAACAATTATTAACAGATAAAAAAGACAAGAATGAAGAGATTGATTACAAGTCTTTTCTCGGCTGCTGCGCTATTGTTTGGCGTAAGTGGCAGTGTTTCGGCGGACATCGTCGAGACGGAGGCGACGTTGCTACACACGGCGGCGGTTCAAGGGGGCTCTAATGCGTCGGGCAAAACGCTTGACGCTGAGACCCATCACTATAACATGTGGGGAACGACGGGCTGGGTAGCCCAGGCGTACATAGGATTCTCGTTTACAATACCAGAGGGTCATGTCGTATCTGAGGCAACGTTAGGATTCTCGTCAATGGGTGCTAAGAATTATAAGTTGGATATCAACTACATTGACGGCACAGACTTCGACTATAATGCGATCGAATTGGTCGCATGGGGGAACTCGGGTACCAATATAGCAACCATAGATGACCCGAAGGGTTCGTTCACACTTAAGACCATCGATGCGACAGCAGCCGTCAAGGCTTTGTATGCAGCAGAGTCGAATTCAATAGTATTTGTACTTGGAGGTTCGCAAGGAAGCGGAGATTTCTATGGAGCCGGTGCAGAGACCGGGAAGCCGACATTGACGATCAAGACTTTGCCGAAGAGCGAGTTGACGAGCTACACCGTGAACTTCCTGAACAAGGCGGACAACGGGGTGCTGAAAGAAGCAGTCGCTCATACGGAGGTAATTCCGGGGTCGGTAGTGAATGCTACCGAAGAGGAGAAGGCAGAGATAGAGGTTGAAGGCAAGAAGTATCTCTTTGCATCGGCTGATGCGTTGACGACGACGGGTGATGCGGAGAAGAATCAGCTCAACGTCTACTTCAACGAGGCTACGACGTACACCGTCAAGTACCTCAGGGCGAGCGACAAGGCGGAGCTGAAGACGGCTAAGGTCTATGAGGACGTAGTCAACGGACAGGAGGTAGCAGCGAGCGACGAGGACAAGGCAGACATCACGTATGAGGGTGTCCGCTACGTATTTGGCTCGACGGAGGGCAAGACGATAGTCCTCGGCGAGGATAACGTCATCGAGGTATTGTTCAACGCAGTGACGACCTACACGGTGAAGTATGTCGAGCTGGACAACGTGGAGAACAACCTGAAAGAGGCTAAGGTCTATAATAACGCAGAGCCAGGGAGCACGGCAGCTGCGAGCGACGATGACAAGGCGACCATAGAGAAGGGCGGCAGGAAGTACGTCTTCGTATCGGCGGACGAGATCACGTTGTCGACGAATGCGGAGGAGAACGTCATCTTAGCGTTCTTCAAGGAGATGACGACATACACCGTCAAGTATCTTTTGGACGATGAGGAGACAGAATTGAAGGATGCAGTAGTACGCGACGGAGTCCCAGGCGAGGCAGCGGCAGCAACGGACGAAGATAAGGCGGCGTTCAGCTTCGAGGATGTCAGGTATGTATGTGTAGAGGTCAAAGATATCGAGGCGCTCTCGTCAAACGCGGAGGAAAATGTCATCGAGTTGATTTTCAAGGAGGCTTCGAAATACATGGTCAAGTACGTATTGAACGGAGACGAGACGACAGAGTTGAAGGAAGCACAGATCTATAAGGATGCGCCGATAGGCGAGATAGCGACGATAGAAGAGTCGGACAAGGCAGACATCATTGCAGCGAACGGCAGGAAGTATGTCTACGACCATGCATCGAATGACGTCCTCGTTATGGAAGACGTGGAGGACAACGTAATCTACGTGTACTTCAATGAGACGGACAAGATGGTAGCGACGCTGGTGCACACGGCTGCAGTCCAGGGTGGCTCGAATGCGGCAGGCACGAGTCTGGACACAGAGACCCACTACTACAACAACTGGGGTGTCACGTCATGGGCAGCGCAGGCGTACATTGGTTTCTCTCTTGAGAATGTCCCGGCAGGATATGCTGTGTCGAAGGCAGAGTTGACATTCTTGTCTCATTGTGGAGGCAAGTATGACGGTCGAGTAATCGAGATCTGCTACAGAGATGGAGGGGAAATCGAGTATGACAAGATAGCTCTTGCGGCTAAGGCAGACTGTGGTGTTGCCATAGGCTCGGTGACGGACAACAGGACAGACCAGTTGAAGACGGTAGACGTCACGAAGGGCGTCAGGGATCTCTTGAAGAGAGGGGCGAATGAGATAGTATTCACGCTTGCTGGAGCAGCAGCTGGCGGAACGCTCTATGGTGCGGCATCTGAGAACAGGCCAGTATTGACACTCACTACAGTCGAGCCGTCGAAGCTGACGAACTACACAGTCAGGTTCTATGACTTCGAGACAGACGAGGAGTTCAGGGAGCCAGTCGTATATGAGGGAGTCGAGATAGGCACTACGGCGTCGATAACGGACGAGGACAAGGCGGCATACTACACGACGGACGGCAAGAAGTATATGTTTGAGAGTGCGATGCAAATCGTGCTTAACGCGGACGCAGCGCAGAACGTGATCGAGGCATACTTTAACGAGATCCCGAAGGTCTCCTACGTAGTCAAGAACAAGATAGACGACGAGGAGACAGTAGTAGCAGAGAGAGAGACGTTTGACGGAGAGAGCGTGACGGCATACTTCACGCAGTACAAACTTATTGGCACTACGCTGTATTCTGCACCGAAGCAGAGTGGCGCATATTGGGGAAAGACTCAGGTGATCTCGTCGGACAACGAAGATAACGAGATAGTCATCGAGTACGCGGCTACGGACATAGAGAACGTCGCATACTACAAGGAGGCAGAGGACATACCTGGAGCAACGATGACCGATCAGGCTAATGCGCCGGTAAGATGCTCAGGTGGCAAGGGTGGATTCTTCACGGAGAGGACGACCTTGACGACACTTCAGCCGGGCAAGTACAAGATCACGGCTGGTGGCTGGGGCAACTCTGGAACCTTCTTTGACATCTTCACGACGGAGGACGACCACGAGGCAACATTGACAGTAGAGCTGAATGGCAATGTTATGAGCGCAACGTCTGAGGAGTTTGAGATCACGGAGCCGACGCGAGTATGGGTAGAGGCAGCTGGCAACGAGAACCGCATGCTTGACTACATCTACATCGTCAAGACTGACGGTCCGGTAGAGCAGCCGACGACGATCATGACTGTCGAGAGCGAGAGCGAGGACGGCTCGATCTATGATCTCTCTGGCAAGAAGGTCATGAACCCGACGAAGGGTCTCTTCATCAAGGGCGGTAAGTTGATCATGGTGAAGTAGAATAAGGTATAGGCTTCCGAAAGGAAGTAGGTATAGTGTGCGACCTGTGCAGCGGCGGCTGCATGGGTCGCACTGTTTTTTTTATTTGCTATCTTTGTAGAGACAAAAACGGAAGAAAATGAATTGCAAGATAGTAGGGTATGACTTCAAGACGCTTGAGGTGACGCTGGGTCCCGGGGAGACGTTTTATGCGGAGCGGGGCAGCATAGTGTATGTTGATACGGACATGCGCAGGGACGTGGAGATGACGGGCTCGAACGGGAACTCGGGTCTCGGGGGGCTGATAGCCGGGGCGGTGAAGTCGGCGCTCTCTGGCGAGAGTCTGATGATACTGAAGATGACGAATCCGACTAGCCGGGAGTTGAAGGCGGTGCTGGCGGGGAGTGTCAGTTCGCTGATAGCTATAAAGATACAAGGTGAGCCGCTGGTGTGCCGGCTCGGGTATTACGTGGCGTCGACGGCAAGAGTGGAGGTCGGGATGCGTCTGTCGGTCTCGGGATTGCTAGGGGGGCTCGGGGCTATGTTTCAGAAGATTGAGGGGAATGCGACGGTCTTCGTAGATTCGGCGGGGACGGCGATAGAGAGAGTTCTCAATGCTGGGGAGACGATAGAGGTTGACGAACGTCATCTGGTGGCGATGAGGGGCATCAGCGAGAGTAGGATACAGGCGGGATGGTCGATAGGGAACGTGCTGCGCGGAGAAGGTGTGAGCATGATGAGGATAACGGGTCCTGGGACGGTGTATATGAGTCCGATAGGGACGGGGAAGTAGAAAAGGGGAGGAGTGTGCACAAAAAGATGGGTATTTGTACGGGTCAGGGCTAATACAAGGCTAATACAATTCAATGAGCAATTAGGAATTGGTCGGAGGGGGCGGAAGGTGTTTGGGGTATGGGAGAAAGGAAGTGTTTATCGCATTACAAATGCTTATACTCAAAGCTGAGGGGTTGCAAATCCCGCAGAACGGGATCGTCGGAGTCGTCGGAGGGGACGGGGAGAGCGAGACGTGGGAGAAAAGGCCTCACACAGAGGACACGGAGGCACAGAGTTTTTTAGAACACAGAGGCGAGCGGGCGCTCGCAGAGAGAGCACAGAGAGCAATTAGCAATTAGGAATTGGAAAGGGGGGAGCGCCGGAATCGTCGGAGGGGTAGGAGTCGTCGGGGTCGTCAGAAGGGCGGAATCGTCAGAGTCGTCGGAGGGAACGGAAGTGTCGGAGGGGACGGAAGGTGTTTGGGGTAAGGGAGAAAGGAAGTGTTTATCGCTTTGCAAATGCTTATACTCAAAGTTGCGGGATTGCAAATCCCGCAGAACGGGTCGAAGGCTGTTCTGACAAGTCGATCTCATAAAGAGTACGATAGTCAACACCCTCTTGAAGATAGAGAAGGAGGTGGTCCACATCAGCACCGATGACCTCCGCGGCTATCTGAACAATTATCAGGAGAAGAGACGGGGAGAGCGAGACGTGGGAGAAAGGGTCTCACACAGAGGGCACGGAGGCACAGAGTTTTTTTAGGACACAGAGGCGAGCGGGCGCTCGCAGAGAGAGATCACAGAGAGAGGGGAGAGGGCGGAGGGGGTCGGAGTCGTCAGAGGGAACGGAAGGTGTTTGGGGCAAGGGAGAAAGGAAGTGTTTATCGCATTGCAAATGCTTATACTCAAAGTTGCGGGATTGCAAATCTCGCAGAACGGGAGGGGTCGGAGTCGTCGGAATTGTCAGAGTAGTCGGAAGAGACGGGGAGAGCGAGAAGTGGGAGAAAAGGCCTCACACAGAGGGCACGGAGACACAGAGTTTTTTAGAACACAGAGGCGAGCTGACGCTCGCAGAGAGAGCACAGAGAGCAATTAGCAATTAGCAATTGGGAAGGGGGGAGCGTCGGAATCGTCGGAAGGGTAGGAGTCGTCGGAATCGTCGGAGTCGTCGGAGGGGGCGGAAGTGTCGGAGGGGACGGGAGAGCGAGACGTGGGAGAAATGGCCTCACACAGAGGGCACGGAGGCACAGAGTTTTTTAGACCACAGAGGCGAGCTGACTCTCGCAGAGTGAGATCACAGAGAGAGGGGAGAGGGCGGAGGGGGTCGGAGTC
>JAFPZF010000001.1 GCA_017417385.1 Bacteroidales bacterium | reverse complement strand
CTGTGCCTCCGTGCACTCTGTGTGAGGCCTTCCCTACACTCCGACAATTCCGACGACTCTGACGATTCCGACGACTCCGATCCCTCCGATCCCTCTGATCCCTCTGACAACTCCGACACCTCCGCCTATTGCTAATTGCACATTGCTAATTGCTAATTGTTCCGCCCCTCCGCACCCCAATAAGAACCAGAAAGCCCGCCCTCTCTTCATCAGAAAGGACGGACTTTCTATATTATAGGAGACTACTAGAAATTAGGTTTTTCACTTGTGCGATTAAGCGAGTGCAATAGAGCTTGCTATTGTTGCCGAGCGTGAGCACAAGAGGCTAAGCCAAGGCACTCGAGACTTTGAATACCGGAGTGTACTGTAGGAAACCTTTCGATTAAGCGAAAGCAGAACGAGCTTGCTCGTTATGCTGAACTTTTCGATTAAGCGAGAGCAGAGGGAACTTGTTCACTCTGCCGAGCGTGAGAAAAGTCAGCGAAGCTAACGTGAGAAAGGTCAGCGCAGCTACATGAGGATTTCAAAGTTGAGTGTAACATTCCGATTAAGCGAGAGCAAACTTTCGAGTAAGCGAGTGCAATGGAACTTGTTCCAATTGCCGAGCGTAAGAAAGTAAGACGCTAGTCAATGGAGCTTGCTCCTATTTCCGAGCGTGAGGAATGAAGGCGAAGCCAACGCAGAAAAAGCAATTTATAGAAGTTTCTTCCTTTACTCGTACCCGAACTGCTTCAACGCCTTGTCCGTGTCCCTCCAGTCCTTAGTGACTTTCACCATCAACTGCAGGTTCACCTTCTTGTCCAGAAACTTCTCGATGTCACGCCTCGACACTATCCCGAGCTTCTTGATCGCTACACCGGCATGTCCTATGATGATGCCCTTCTGAGACTCCCTCGCGACGTGTATCGTCGCATGTATGTCCGCATGATCATCATAGTCCTTGAAGTCATCAACCTCGACCTCTACGCTATACGGGATCTCCTTGGTGTAGTAGAGCAGTATCTTCTCGCGTATTATCTCCGTGACGAAGAATCTCTCACTCCTGTCGGTCAACTGGTCCCTGTCGAAGTACGGCTCCGCCTCAGGTAGGAGATCAACGATCTTCTTCATGATGCCCTCGGTGTTGAAACCGTGGAGCGCCGAGATCGGGATTATCTCCGCCGCCGGCAACTGCTCATGCCAGTACTCGACAATCGCCTCAAGCCCCTTCTGGTCGGTCAAGTCTATCTTGTTGATGATGACCAGCACCGGCACCTCAAGCCCCTCGACGGCCCGCAGGAAGTCGTCATACTTGTCCGGCTTCTCGACTACGTCGGTCACGTACAGCAGGACGTCGGCATCCTTCAACGCCTCCTTCGAGTAGCTGAGCATCGCCTCCTGCATCTTGTAGTTCGGCTTCAAGACACCTGGGGTGTCCGAGAAGACTATCTGGTAGTCGTCGGCATTGACTATGCCCATTATCCTCTTCCTCGTCGTCTGAGCCTTCCTCGTCACTATCGACAGACGCTCTCCGACAAGCCTGTTGCTCAACGTCGACTTCCCGACATTCGGATTGCCTACTATGTTTACGAAGCCTGATTTCATACGCCTCTATTTCATCATCCTTTTCAACACTGGGCACAGTGCGAACAATACGACCGACGCCACGCATGCCATGATTGCAAACAGCATGAAGAAGTCGTCAAGCGTCGCTATCTCGATGCCGAGGAACGACTGACTTCCTCCCTTGCCATCTGGCAACAATGTCGCCAGCTTGCCCGCCAAGATGTTCGACGCCGCATTGCTCATGAACCATACGCCCATCAACAGCGACGCAAAACGTGCCGGCGCCAACTGGTTCACCATCGAGAGGCCTATCGGCGAAAGCGACAGCTCACCCATGGTGTGTATGAAGTACAACGCTACGAGCCAGAACATGGAGATCTTGACTCCCGGCTCTACACCCTTCGTCGCAAAGGCTATCACGAGATAACCTATGCCGAGAAGCAACAAGCCTATCGCCTGCTTCACTGGGCTCGCCGGCTCGAGGCCCTTCTTGCCGAGGAACGACCACAGCGCTGCAAGTATCGGCGCAAACGTGACGACGACAACTGGGTTGATGGACTGGAACCACGTGGTCTTGAACTCAAAGTTTCCTATCGTCCTGTCGACCTGCTTGTCCGCAAAGATCGTCAGCGACGAACCTGCCTGCTCGAATGCCGACCAGAAGAAGATGACGAACAACGCTATGATGTATATGACGCCGATATGCTTCTTCTCCTGTACTGTAAGGCCCCTGTCTGTGATGATGAACGTCGGCAACGTTATCGCTAGCGAGTATATTAACGCGGAGATGTAGTCGTTTGCTGTCACTACGATATTAGCGGTGTCCGCTCCCTTGATGGCAGCCTCAATGTATCCCCAGAATGCGAAGACGACGAACAAGACGACTGACGCTATCGCCGAGCCCCACAACCTGACTGGCGAGTTCTTCACGGTCTCGATATTCTCGTCGGCCTTGAGCCTGTGAGCCTCGACCTCCTTCTCATGCCTGAGCTCCGACTGTGCCGGTGGCAAGCCTATCGCCAGTCCCTCCGGCGTCACGAGATACTTGTCCTTGTACTTCACGAAGACGACGAGCGAGAACAACATCGCTACGCCTGCACAGAAGAAGCCCCACTTGAACGGCGACAAGTCATGCCAGCTGCCCTCGCCAAGTGTGCCACAGATGAACGGCGCTATGAACGCACCGACATTGATGCCCATGTAGAAGATTGTGAACGCTGAGTCCTTCCTCGTGTCATGCGCCTCATAGAGGTCACCTACCATTGTCGAGATGTTCGGCTTGAAAAATCCATTGCCGAGTATCAGCCCGACAAGTCCACACATCAATAGGAAGATTGACAATGTGTTGTCGACGCTCGGGTCTATCGCCCCGTTCTCCTCAAATATGGACTGCTTCACGAAGCATGCCGACGCAAACATCAGGAACTGTCCCAGCGCCATCAGCAACGCACCGACTATGATGGACTTCCTGTTGCCCCAATACCTGTCTGCTATGTAACCGCCTATCAGCGGCGTCAAGTACACGAGTCCTGTGTACGAACCATATATCTCCGATGCCTCCGCGCCCGTGAAGAACGCCGCCACAAGATACAATACGAAAAGAGCCCTCATCCCGTAATACGAGAATCGCTCCGCCATCTCTGTCACGAAGAGCAAATAAAGCCCACTCGGATGTTTCGTTCCTGCCATTTTCTTTTTTTCTACTTCTGATTCTTTGCCCTTTCTAATTCTTCTGGCGTCGCCGGCCTTCTGCCGACCTCCCTGTCCGCAGGGACTTCCTCACGACTCATGTACGGGAAGAAATCGAGTATCGGCGACTCGTTAACCGCCTTTACCATGAAGTCTGGCGTATCACCCATCTCCTTCTCCGTCCTCTCTATCGCATCCTTGATGTTCTCCGCCAGTGTCAATACCATCTGAGACACTCTCTTCTCCTTGCCATTGTTCTCGTCGACACAGATGAACTGTGTCTTCACCTTGTACCAGTATCCACCTACCTCGTTTGGCAACACCTCAGCATACCGTGCCTTCCTTATGCCTGTCACCTGAAACTCTGTCGATATGACCTCCTGTAGTCTCTCGTAGGCCAACTTCTCAGCCTCGGTATAAGTCAAAGCGTCAAACAAGTACACCTCGTTCACTCGCTTCTGTGTATCAGTCCCCTCCATGGCCTTGGAATACCGGACTGTACACTCGAACAATGTTTTCATTCGTTATTCTGTCATTTTTGAATTGCACCGCAAAGTTAATGATTTTTGGTCAAATAGAACTTTTCATCCGACTTCTTTGGTACATTCCCTCACGCCTTCCCTCTCTTTTTCCGCTTTTTACCTACGCTCCCGACCGCCCCTTTGCGGTTTACCTTCCCCCGATGCTCTCTACTATCCCGACGACGGTCGCTATGTCGTCGACTACCCATTCCGCCCCGGCTCCCTCTAACTCCTCCCTCGACGAATTGCCGTATGTGACTCCTATCGTCCTGACTCCCGCTCGCTGCCCCATTATGATGTCGACTGGCATGTCGCCGACGACTATCGCATTCTCCGCCTCCTCGCCGAGCGCCGCCAATGTCTTCAATACTGGCTCGGGGTCCGGCTTAGCCTTCTCGACATTGTCCGCCCCGACGACGTAGCATATTTTCCCCTCGAGCCCCGTCTCCTCGACGAACTCCCTTAGCGACTTCTCGCTCCTCGACGACGCTATGCTTATCCTGTGGCCCGCCTCTACTAACTTGACTATGGTCTCATAGACATGCGGGAAGAGCCCCGGCTTTATCGCCCTCTTGCTCTCCTCGAATATTCTTCTGTATGTGGTCGCACACTCCTCGGCCCGCTCCTCTGTCATGTCTGGATATATCGCCCGAAAGCAGTCCGCCAGCTTAAGCCCTATCGTCGACGCACATCGCTCCTCTGTCGCGACTTCTATCGACATCTCCTCCATGGTCCTCCTCATCGTCGTGACTATGGTCGAGCGCGTGTCGCATAGCGTCCCGTCAAAATCAAATATTACTAGCACTTCTCTTCCCCTATAGGTTCTTTACGTAGCACCTCTTCCTCCGTCGTGGCTTGGCGTCAAAATGCATGACGGAACTGATGGCCTTGCTGTTACCGTCCAATATCGCCGTCGTCTGGACTTCATGCACTCCGTCCTGGACACATCTGCTCAGAAGACGCCGTATCATCATCGGCAATACTCCGAGCTGACGCACCTCCGGATGCACAGCTGCCAGCAATATCTCGACTATCTTCGGATGATGCATTGCCCTCATCAGCGTCCACCATCCCGTCGGAAATAGCTTCCACTTGCACTTCTGCAACGCCTTCACTATCGACGGCATGGCGACTATGAACCCGACCATCCTGTGGCCGTGCCCCTCGCTCTCCCTCGCTATGTATATGTATCGCGGATCCAGATACGTCATGTACTGCTCGACGTAATACTTGTGCATCTTGTCACCGAGCGGATACGACCCGAACAACGGCGAATATGTCAAGTCGAAGAGGTCAAACAGTTCCCGCCCGACCTGGCGCATCTCTATCCTGTTCTGTAGGTCGGATATCCTGATCGTCGTCCGCTGCTCGCACTTGTCCGCTGCCTGTACTATGCTCTCCGGGACGTCGTCCCCGAGCATTATGCTATACTCGTCCCAGTCCTGCATGGGCTCATAACCGCTTCCGAGCCACAGCTTCTCGTAATAGTCCCGCGTATGGGTGGACCCGAGCGTCGCCGGCTTGTCAAAGCCTTCTATCGTGATACCGCATGGGTCGAGATTTGAGAATCCAAGCGGCCCGACAGCCTGCTCCATTCCTCGCGCCACTAGCCAGTCCTCCGCCGCCGAGAGTAGCGCCCGCGCAACCTCCTGGTCGTCTATCGAATCATACCGGCATAGCCTCCCGACGGGGTCCCCGGTCTTCTCTATCCACCTGCGGTTGACTATCGCACTGACTCTCCCGACGCACTTCCCATCCCTGATGGCTACCCACCGCTCCGCAAACGAGAACTCTAGCGCCGGATTGTGCTTCTTCTCATATAGCTCCGCCTCTATTGTCGGATCGCTCGGGACCCACATCGGGTCCTTCGCATATATGTCATACGGCAACCTGTGGAACATCGACACCAGGCCCGAATCCATCCCGACTTTCTTAACCTCTATCATAGTTCCACCTCCTTCTATTTTCCGTACCGCTCCGCCAGCATCTCGTACGAGACGTACTGGTGATGCTCGAAGACGTCCTTCGAGGCCCGCGGATGCACTTTATAATAGTCCTGACCAGGCATCAATATGATCGCCCGACCGACTCTGCTGTAGTTAGCAACGTTCTGATACTCCGGCGCCACATACCCTTTCTTGCCGTCCGCCAGCATTCCGCCTACGGTCTTCCCGAGGTATTTCGTCAGGTTCTCGACCTCCTTGTTCCCCGGCTTGCTTATCTTCTTATAGACGAACTTCAGCTTCAGCCGTGTCCCGCCACTCGTCGACGACAACAGGTCGTCTATCTGCGCAAATGGGTTCGTCGGCCGAAAGTCGGATGTCCTCTGGACGCTCAGCGGTGTCTCCGGCACCCAGTCGTCGGGATTGACGACCGTGAACGCCCAGTCCCCCGTCATGTTCTCATAATGCATCGCGAAAAGGTAGTCCCCGGTCTTCGGCGCCGCACTGCTATACGTCTTGATCCTTAGGTCTTTCGGGAGTCTGCCCGTCGCCTGACACCTCCTGAGCATCGCCGTCGTCAACTGGCTCAGCGCCCCGCCCTGACTATGCCCCGATACTATGAAGTCTCTGACTCCCGCCTTGACGAGCGAATCTACTTTCTGCAATATGTCGTCCTGCATGTATGCCATGCCCGCCGTCCATCCTCCGTGTACGTGCGCCGTGCTGTCCTCGCAATAGTCATAGCGGACCTTCCGCCCTATGTCTATGACGCCCTTCGCCGACACCATCCCGGCATTGAAGTTCGCACCCCAGCTCGACATCGTGCTGACCGTCGCCCTCATCATGATCAGCGCCGTCCCGCTCTTCGTGTCCTGCCAGAGCTCCCACGAGTTGTCAAATCCTACCTCCCCAGCTGTATATACCTGCCGACTGTGCCTCGGCTCGCTGCTCAGATACTTGGCCTCTACTCGCAACGAGTCCATGTGCGACGACACCCTGAGACACTCGAGATACTCCTCTATGTCAAACCCCGCCTTCAACTGCTGACCCATGCCGACGACCGTCACCGTCAACATCACCGCCAACATCAAGCACCTCTCTGCGACGCCCCGAGATTTCTCTCCGCTTCTTCCTATCATCTTTCCTTTTTTCGCAAATTTACACACTACTCCCCAATATCCGACATCTCTCCCCCCGTTTTTTTCTCTCCCCGCCTCCCGTCCCTTCTTCCCTGTTTGCAATTCATTTCTTTGCTCCCTCGTCCGTTCCTCCGACGACTCCGACCCTTCTGACCCCACCGACGACTCCGACCCTTCCGACAACTCCGACCCTTCCGACGATTCCGACGACTCCGACGACTCTGACGACTCCGACGACTCTGACGACTCCGACGACTCCGACCCCTCCGACCCTTCCGACAACTCCGACAACTCCGACAACTCCGAGACCTCCGACAACTCCAACCCTTCCGACAACTCCGACCCTTCCGACGACTCTGACGACTCCGACGACTCCGATAAACTTCCTCATTCCCCCTCCGCCCTCATTCCCCCTTCCTAATCCCTAATTGCCAATTAGGTTAGCCCTGTATTAGCCCTTTCCCCTCTTATGTTAACTTCCCCTCCTAATTCCTCATTCCTAATTGTATTAGCCCTTTCCCCTTTCCTATGTCACACATTTGTACTAACTTTGGGCGCCGAATGAAAAAATGCGACGACAATGATGACCATACATAGATACCTTCTCGCCCTTTCTCTACTCTTCTCTATCTGCGCCTCCGCACAGCAGATTATCACCGAGAACGGCAAGGCTTACCGACTTCATACCGTCGCCAAGGGCGAAGGCTTCTACCGTCTGAGCGTCAACTACGGCGTCTCTCAGGAGGAGATCATCATCGCCAACCCAGACCTACGCAAGACTGGCCTCGTCGAGGGCGTCACTATCCGCATCCCGATGAAGTCCCAGGAGGCTATCCAGGAGGCTAACGACGAGAACCGCCCGACTAAGATCCACGTCGTCACCGCCGGACAGACGGCCTTCTCTATCTCTAGGCTCTACGACATGACACTTCCTCAGCTGATCCAGCTCAACCCGGATGTCGCCTCTGGCGTCCGCGAAGGTCAGCAACTGAGGGTCTTCTCCTCCGACAACGAGAAACCTCAGCAGCCTTCCACTTCTCCCGTTCCCCAGCCTACCAACGCAACTGTCGGCTACGTCATCAAGAAAGGCGATACTCTCTACTCTGTCGCCAAGGCCCACGGCCTCACTATCCCGCAGTTTATGAAGCTCAACCCCAACGTCGGGGCTGTCCTCAAGGAGGGCGACATCGTCAACGTCCCTCTCAACTCGGCTATCACGACCTACGTCCTCCATACTATCGAGCCCGGCGAGACGCTCTACTCTATCGGCCGCCGCTATGGCGTCAAGCCACAGCAGATATCCGAGGCCAACCTCTCCCTCAACGCCTCATCGCTCCCCGTAGGCTCCGTCATCCGCATCCCCTCTTCTCAGATTCCAGACGAGGACGACTCTTTCGTCTACCACCGTATGCAGCCGGGCGAGACGCTCTTCTCGCTGACTATCCGCTACGACATCCTTCAAGACAAGATTCAGGCTGTCAACCCTGGCGTCGACTGGAACAAGCTGAGCATCGGTCAGATTATCGCCGTGCCTAAGAAGGTCGCCCTGTCACATGTCATCTACAAGGAGCATACTGTCGGACGCCGTGAGACGCTCTTCTCGATAGCCGCACACTACGACATCTCTGTCGACGACCTCCGCGCCGCCAACGACAATATCTCACCTTCCGACCTCAAGAAGGGTATGCTCCTCCGCATCCCTCAAGTCGTTGAAAACGAGATATCCGCCCCGGCTACGACCGACACGTCTTTCATCGGCAACAGGTCAGACAACCCCTTCAGCGCTATCAATGCAGACTACGACTACGTCCGCGACGGCAAGCCGACTATCAACGTCTTCCTCATGCTCCCCTTCGACGCTACGACCGAGCTCAGCAGGCTCCGCGCCTCCGGCGTCAATATAGACAATAGGTCTTTCGACTTCAAGCCTCGCCGCTACGTCGAGTTCTTCGAGGGTGTCCGCCTCGCTCTGGATAGTCTCGCCTCCGCCGGCGCCAACATCTCCCTCAAGGTCTACGACACTAACTCCCGCCTCGATGCTGTCAACCAGCTGACGGCCGCCTCCTCCACCCCAGACCTTATCATCGGTCCCGCCCACCTCACCGAGATGCCAGACGTCTTCCGTTATAGTGAGACTCACCACGTTCCCCTCGTCCTCCCCTTCGCTCAGGCTGATAGCAACCTGATCCACAACCCCTTCATCTTCCAGGCTAGCTATATCGACACTATCTCGACTTGCGCCATGGACGCTCAGATCCTCGAGGACTGCCGTATCGCGGGCGACAAGATGATTATCATCTCACCGAATACTAAGAGCAGTTCCGACAAGAAAAGGGTCGAATTCTTCAAGAGTAAATGCGCCGAACTGGGCATCGAATACGTTGAGCACGACTACAATACGAGTAAGACTGACGCCTTCATCTCCGCTCTCAGCATCGAGAAGAAGAATTGTATCGTCCTCCCGACGACCGACGAGGCACGTGTCAATAGCGTCATCGTCTCTATGGCTGGCTGCCTCGAGGCTCACCCCGAACTGCGCACGCGCCTCCTCGCTACTTCCAACTACCTCGCCTTCAATACTATCGAGTACGACGTCTTCCACAAACTGTCGACTCAGATCTTCTCGACCTACGCCGTCGACTACGACGACCCGAAGGCTAACTACATCATCGAGAAGTATCGCGAACTCTACGAGACTGAGCCTGTCGCCATCAGACCCTACTTCCAGCGCCTGAAGTCTATGTCGGGCTTCTCGGAGTATGGCCTCTGGGGCTACGACATCGCTATGTTCTTCGTCAACGCTCGCCTCTCCCTCGGCAAGAACTTCTACCGCCGTATCAACGAGGTCAAGAGCACTCAGCTCCAGAGCAACTTCTTCTTCCGTAGCCTCACCAACTGGGGCGGCTGGGTCAACGTGGGTCTTAAAAAGATTTCTTTCAACGTCGATGGCACTGTGAGAGTGGCCAATATCAACGTTATTCAATAAAATTTCGATTGTCTATAAATGATTGCAATTAACAAACTGACTGTCTCCTTCGGTGGCTTCACCCTTTTTGACAACCTTCAGTTCAACGTCGGAGACAAGGACAGAATCGGTCTGACCGGCAAGAACGGCGCCGGCAAGTCCACTATGCTCAAGGTGATATGCGGCATCCAGCCTCCAACATCAGGCTCGGTCACCATCCCTAAGGGCTACCGCATCGGCTACCTTCCTCAGCACATGACCTACGGCGACACTAAGACTGTCTTCGAGGAGGCTGAGACTGCCTTCGCCGAACTTAAAAACCTTCAGGCGGAAGTCGACCGCCTCAACGAAGAACTCGCTACCCGTACTGACTACGAGAGCGACGACTATATGGACTTCCTCACCCGACTCTCCGAAAAGACTGAACGCCTCAGCCTCGTCGGCGCCGACAACTATAAGGCTGAAATAGAGCTGACTCTCAAGGGTCTCGGCTTCGAGCGCACTGACTTCACCCGCGAGACGAGGGAGTTCTCCGGCGGCTGGCGTATGCGTATCGAGCTCGCCAAGATTCTTCTCTCCCACCCTGACATCATCCTCCTCGACGAGCCTACCAACCACCTCGACATCGAGTCTATCCAGTGGCTCGAGGACTTCCTCAAGGATTACTCCGGCGCCGTCGTCGTCATATCCCACGACCGCGCCTTCCTCGACAATGTGACGACCCGCACTATCGAGATCGTCCTCGGCAAGATCTACGACTACAAGGCGAACTACTCTAAATACCTCATCCTCCGCCAGGAACGCTTCGAGCAGCAGATGAACGCCTACCGCAACCAGCAGAAGATGATCGAGGACACTGAGAAGTTTATCGAGCGCTTCCGCTACAAGGCGACGAAGTCTGTCCAGGTCCAGAGCCGTATCAAGCAGCTCGAGAAACTGGAGCGCATCCAGGTCGACGACTTCGACAAGTCCGCCCTCAATATCAAATTCCCCCCTGCACCTCACTCAGGCGTCATTACTGTCCGCGGTAAGCACGTCTCCAAGGCCTTTGGCGACCATACTGTCCTCAACGACGTCGACTTCGAGATCGAACGTGGAGAGAAGGTGGCTTTCGTCGGCCGCAACGGCGAGGGTAAGACGACTATGGCACGCATGATTATGCGCGAACTGGAGTACAAGGGCGAGATCGTCCTCGGCCACGCTGTCAAGATTGGCTACTTCGCCCAGAATCAGGCTGACCTCCTCAACCCGGAGGATACTGTCTTCGATACTGTCGACCGCGTAGCCGTCGGCGATATCCGTACTAAGATACGCGACATCCTCGGCGCCTTCATGTTCTCCGGCGAAGATATCGACAAGAAGGTCGGCGTCCTCTCCGGCGGCGAGCGTACCCGCCTCGCTATGATTCGCCTCCTCCTCGAGCCCGTCAACCTCCTCATCCTCGACGAGCCTACCAACCACCTCGATATCCGCTCCAAGGAGATTCTCAAGCAGGCTATCAAGGACTTCAACGGGACTGTCATCGTCGTCAGCCACGACCGTGAGTTCCTCGACGGCCTCGTCAACAAGATGTACGAGTTCCGTGGAGGTAAGATGAAACTCCATATCGGTGGCATCTACGACTTCCTCCGCGAACGTAAGATGGAGTCGCTCAAGGAACTCGAAGCTATGCGCCGCCAGGACTCTAAGCCGGCAAAAACGGCTCCCGCCCCAACCCCTAAGGTTGAGGAGAAGCCCGCTAAGGCTCCCGTCCAGACACTCTCCTACGAACAGAAAAAGGAGCTCGACCGCAAGATCAACAAGCTCTCCAAGGCTGTCAAGGAGGCTGAGGACAACATCGCCAAGACGGAAGCTGAACTGAAGTCTGTCGAACAGCAGCTCAACAACTGCTCCGACAACAACAAGGCCCTCGAACTCTCCAACCGCCATGCGGAACTCTCTACCCTCCTCGAGAACTACATGACGGTCTGGACTGAAAAACAAGAGGAACTGGAGACTCTGCAAAACTAACCACATTCGCTTCCTTCTCCCCACATGTTTGAAGACTAAAGGGGAGTTCTAGAAATTAGATTTTTCACTTGTGCGATTAAGCGAGCGCAATAGAGCTTGCTCTAATTGCCGAGCGTGAGCACATGAGGCGTAGCCAAGGCGTACTAGGCTTTGAATACCGGAGTGTACTGTAGGAAACCTTTCGATTAAGTGAGAGCAGAACGAGCTTGCTCGTTATGCCGAGCGTGAGAAAGGTCAGCGAAGCTACATGAGGATTTCAAAGTCCGAAGTACAACGAAGAAAAAGCAATTTATAGAAGTTTCCTAAACATAAATACAATAAGATGAGAAGGTTATATAGCGAGCGCATGCACTTATACTGGGCAACTCAAGAACACTGTTGCACTGTGCGCATGACCCTCAAGTTGCGAGACGACATCGATAGGGATATGATTGTCGAGGCTGTGGCTGCAGCTCAGAAACGTTATCCCTACATGTGCATGAAGGTCCAGAAGTATGTCGACGCTGATAATTCTGAATTCTTTGGCGCTGAAGACAACGACCTTCCGTGGGTCGTAACGCCGACTATCAAGCCTGCACGCCTTCTTAGCCCTGAATCGAACTTCCATCTGCTCGCCTTCTCCGCTTGGGACAACTACCTCGCTATCGACTTCTTCCACGGTCTGACCGACGGCATGGGCGCCTACAACGTCCTGCGTACTCTTCTCTACGAGTACTGCCGCCGCCGTTACGACAATACGCTTAGCCGCGAAGGCATCTACGTCGCCGGGGATGCTATAAGCCCCAAGGAATATGAAGACCCGGCCCTGCTGCCTCACCCCGAGAAGCTCAACCCGGTCATCGTTCCTTCCACTCCTCGCGCTATCAACCTCTACGCAGATGGCGTGACGCCTATCTCCAGCACTCTGGAGACTGTGTTCCTGCAGGTCGACGAGGAGCAGATGATGAAATGTGTCTCCTCGCACGGGACGACGCCTGCTAAGATGCTCACTTTGGTAATGGCCCGAGCCGTCGCACGCCTTCACCAGGACTGCAAGGACGCCGCACCTATGGCTATCCTCGCTATCAACCTCAGAAAGCCGCTCGGCACTCCCCTCACCTACAAGTCTATCGTCTCCGGCATCCGTATGCTCATCACCGAGGACATACAGAAGCTGTCCATCGACGAACAGGCTGGCAAAATCAAGGACATGGTCGCCGAACAGGCTTCCCCTGACAACGTCACCGCTATGTTCTGGCGACTGAAGGACTGCATGGATATGTTCGACAAGATGCCGACTGCCGCTGCCCGTCAACAGGCTATGCAGGGCTTCAGCAAGAATGTCAAGGAGACTGGCACCTTCTGCATGAGCTATGTTGGTAAGTCTAACTTCGGCGCCGCCGAACAATACGTCATCGACATGAGTACTGAGATCGACACTGACTATGCTCTTATGCTCGAACTCAACGCCACCGGCGGTCGCTTCAACCTCAGTCTGATGCAACGCTTCTCCTCCGACTCCTACCTCGATGCTATTATCGACGAGCTACGCCAACTCGGTCTCAATGTCTCTATCTCCTGGCGCCGCCCGACCATCGTCGCCCCTATCTTCGACTTCTATCACGACTAACATCCCCCTTCTTCCCTTCTCTTTCCCTTCGTCCTTCCTTCTTCTCCCCTCTCTTCCCTTCTCCATTCACCACCCTCACATCTCCACATACTCATTCTCCTCTCCCCACGCCTTCCTATACTTCTCCACTGTCCCCTTCGGCACCATCACCCTTATCCTGTCCTGACCGAAGTCGCTGTCCGTCGGGTTCTCTATGTCCGTCCATATCTCCTTCAGACTGTCGCGACCTGCAAACACCCAGAACCCCAACTCCTTCACGCTCTTGGGCAACACTATCTTCCGCAGACCTCCTTCCGCAAACGCCGTCCCGCCTATCCACTCCACACCATCGGGTATCACGACCTCCGCCGGACTGTTCCACATAAATACACTGTCTCCTATCGCCTTCACTCCCTTCGGGATCACCGTGTTCCGACTGCCTAATACCATCGTCCCCGTCGCCGTCTCTATCACGCCATTGCAATCCTCCCTGCTGTCATACACCTTGTTACCCTTCGCCACCGTTATCCTCCCGCGGTCACACCCTTCGAATGCGCCCACTCCTATCTTCTCCACTCCAGCACCTATCACTATCGTCTTCAAGCGATGACAGTCCGTGAACGCCAGACTGCTTATCATCTTCACGCTATCTGGTATCTCCACTCTCCTAATGTCTACACTCGAGAACGCCCGCTCACCTATCACCTTCACCCCATCCGGTATCACTGTCGTCTTGCACCCTACTATCAGCGTCCCCGTCGCTGTCTCTATGATGGCGTTGCACCCCTCCCTGCTGTCATACACCTTGTTACCCTCCGCCACCTTTATGCTCTTCAACTTCCTCCAATACTCACACACGTCACTATGTGGCCCGTACCAGAACGCACTGCCGTCAATCTCACTGACAGTGCTCGGTATCTCCACGCTCTCCAAGTCCCAACAGTCATAGAACGCCATCTCACCTATCTTCTCCACGCCCTCCGGTATCACCACCCTCTTCATCCCACTACAACTCGAAAACGCATACTTCCCTATCTCCTTCGTCCCCTCCGGAACTATGTACTCTCCTGTTCTCATATCTGTTTGTTTTATGTTTGTTTCTACTTCACTTTCACTCTGCAAATATAGCTCGCCTCCTCCATTTCTCGACATACCCTCCCTTTATTTCAATTTTTCCCCACGCTTTTCCTTTTCTTCCGCCTCCATACATAAAGAGAGGGAGGAGAGTCATCACCCCTCCTCCCTTTCTATTCTTCTCTGCCTGATTTGCCACTTTCAATTAAGCGAGAGCATTCCGCTTCCCCTTCTGAATCTCCTTCTCTCCCCCTTCACACCTCCACATACTCATTCTCCTCTCCCCACGCCTTCCTGTACTGCTCCGCCGTCCCCTTCGGCACGTAGACAGTCACTCCTCTGAAATCACGATATTCCATTGGATCCTTAATATAGCTCGTCACACTCTTCAAGCCCTTGCAACCAGAGAACGCTCTGACTCCAATCCTCGTCACACCCGCTGGTATCACGATACTCTCCAATCCACTACAATCTCTGAATGCCTCAAGATCTATACTCGTCACGTTCGACGGTACCTTTGACGGTCTTCAGCCCTGTGCAACCTTCAAAAGCCCTCGTCCCTATGCTCGTCACGCTCGTCGGTTATAGTCCTATCTCAATTCTTTACTTGATACTGATCCCGTACTCCCTTAGCAACTTCTTCAGTCGTTCATTCTCCTTCCTGAGCCTCTCCAACTCCTTCTCTATTCCATTCGCGCCCTCCACCCTATTCGATGCCACGCTTTCCTTGGCTTTCTCTTGCGCTAAAAGATCCGCCTCAAGCTTCGTAAGATGTCGCCTCAGCAAGCTGTCCGTCATGTAGCAGAACGTCAACGCCGTATTCGCCATCTCCTCGTCTGTCCACTTCTCAAAATACTGCTTGTAGTCCTCCACCTCGCTATGCGACCGGCAATACTCCTTCATGCTAAGATATTTCGCATGGCTCGATCCCCAGACCGACAACCCGCGACTCACAAGGTAGCCCTCGAAACCCTTGCGGAGCTCCTGCACCGACGCTTCTGCGTCTTTCAGCAGCTTAATACATTCCTCCACCGACGCACTCCGATACTCGATGCCATCGATAATGTTCTTCATGCCGACCTTCACCGAATGCCGCATCTGCTCCAGCCCCTCGTCACCATCTGCCGGCATAAACCGCTGACAAAAGACACACGTCATCTGGTATAGCACCTCCGACTTCGAGAAGAAGAACAACTTCTGCATCGGCATCTGCCTCTTCAATATCTGATACCTCATGTCCATAACCGCCAACTTTTCGTTTCCCCAAAGATAACTAATTTTTATATTTTCCTCCCTTGTCAATTGTTAATTGCCTCTATCACCACCTGATGCTTCCCCGCCGCCTTATCATAGTTTATCCCGACAAGCAGTATCTTATTCGTCACTCCCTTCAGACTCTCCGGGTAGTTCTTCTCCTTGATTTGATCTATGGCTGCTTTTGCTGTCTTATCATACTTCAGCTCCACCACTATCGCCGGCCTTGTTGAGTTCTTCAGCGGCACGAACACCATGTCCGCAAACCCCTTCCCTGCCGGCATTTCCCTGTATATCTTGTAGAACGATATCGCCGCATAGTACGCCAACTTTATCGCACACGCCATCGAGTTCTCATTGTTATACTTCAAGATCGACGATGCCGCAAATCGATATGTGTCAAACGCATTAGATACGTATTCTGCATCACCCTTTATCGTCTTGTCAAGCAACGTCAACGAGTCCTTTATCGCCTGTGACACCTCGCCCCAGCCCGCACTGCCTATCGCTAGCCTAAACTCACCTGCCACCTCCGAGTCCGGAATCCTCACACTCTGCGTCTCCGGGTCGTACGACAGATACCCCAAGTGCACCAGCAGCGTCAGCACGTCGTCACTGTTCTCGACATTCTTCATGTCATTGCGGAAGCTCGTCACCTCCACCAACACCGACTCTCCATTCAACATGCTGATTATCTTCTCTCTGACGCTGTCCGCATCTATCTTGATATATTGCTCTATCGTCGCGAACGACGCAGTCCGAGTCCAATGACTGTCATACCGACCATCTTCGAGTGCCATCATGACCGAGTTCGGATTGAACATCGACTTCTCATCGCCTACGACATACCCGTCGTAGGCATGCCGCATCAGCTCTATGTCCATATTATGCTCCCTGCATAGTACCTCTACTTCCCCCCTCGTGAAACCATAATACTTCGCCGTCCACACCGGTCTTATTATGCTGAACTCCTCGAAATTATTTAGCGCGGACTGAGTCTCCGTCTTGATTATCGGCAGTATCCCCGTCATATATACCAACAGAAAAATCTTGTTTGCCGCATTCGACTTGAACATCGACCGCAAGAAATCTACATACTCCGTCTGTACTTTTATATCTACGTCCCTCACAAGCCTGTCCCACTCGTCGATTATCATGATGAATCTGTCGCCCGTCTTGTCGTTTATCTCCGATAGAGCCCTGTTTAGCGACTCTTTCTCCTCCATCATCGGATAAGACTTCTTCAGGTCTGACACGATCCATTTCTGGGCCTCCTTGACGACCACATCGCTTTTTATGTCTGCAAACCTGTTCCAATCTATATATATCGTCGGGTATTTGTTGAGGTGCGTCTCATAGTCCTTCGCCTTCTCTATTTCTAGCCCCCTAAACAGCTCCCGCGAGTCGCTCGACCTGTCGTAATAGGCATACAGCATCTTCGCCGCTACGGATTTACCAAACCTCCGTGGCCTCGATATGCATATAAATTTCTTCTCCGAGTCTATTCGCCGGTTCGTAAACTCTATCAAACCCGACTTGTCTACGAAGTCGCTGTTCCTGACGCTCCGGAAATCATAGTTCCCGTAATCTATGAACTCGCTCATGCTGTTTCCTATCCTTTGTCCTCTGCAAAGATAACAAAAATGACATTCCTAATCCCTAATTGCACATTCCTAATTCCTAATTGAATTTGGGTTAGCCCTGTATTAGCCTTTTTCCCACCCTCTATTGATGTTTTTCTCCTCCTTTTTTCCTACCTTTGTAAAAACATCTGACTTTCACGAATGAAAAATCTGATATACCTGATTGCTCTGTGCCTCCTCATTTCTACGACAGCACACTCACAATCGCTATCTACTAAATTCTCCCAGCCTCTCTCCTCTGTCATCCATCAGGTCGAGAGTCAGTTCGGCGTACGCCTCAAATGCTCCGACGTCGACACGACAGGTCTCAACCTCCCCTACGCCGCCTTCCGCATCCGCCCCTACTCCCTCAATGAAACTCTTCAGAACATCCTCGCCCCCTTCGACTTCAAGGCTGTCAAGCAGAACGACAAGCTCTACAAGGTCAAGCCTTACGAGTACACTCGCCGCACCCCTGCCGACGGCGAGAAACTGACGGCCTACCTCTCCACCCTCTACTCGGACAAATCCTCATGGGAGGCCCGCGCCACTCAGCTCCGTGCCGACGTCCGCCGACTTCTCGAGATTGACAATCTCCTCTCCCGCCTCAGCCCTCTCAAACCTCAGACGACGAAGCCCCGCAACTACGATGGCTACTCGGTCTACAACTTCCGCATCCCGACGATCGACGGTCATTTCGTCTACGGCAGCGTATACTCTCCTTCCGACAAGTCTCTCAAGAAGAAACAACTACCCCTCATCGTCTGCCCCAACGGCCACTTCCTCAACGGTCGCTACGGCACTGTCCAGCAACAACGTCTCGCGACTCTCGCACGCATGGGCGCTGTCTGTATCAGCTACGACCTCTGGGGCTGGGGCGAGAGTGAGCGCGAGGTAGGCGCCGCAGCCCACCGCTCCGACACTGCCCACGTCATGCAGGCTCTCAACGGGCTCCGCATCCTCGACTGGGCTCTCTCCTGGAAGAATATCGACAAGTCTCGCGTCGCTGTCAACGGCGGCTCCGGTGGTGGCACTCAGACTGTCCTCCTCTCGGTCCTCGACCCTCGTATCACTGCAGCCTGCGCTGTCGTCAGCGTCTCCTCTTGGTTCGACGGTGGCTGCCCCTGCGAAAGCGGTAAGCCTATCCAGCTGGCTGCCGGCGGCACGTGCAACGCCGAACTGGCCGCCCTTATGGCCCCACGCCCTCTCGGCCTCGTCTCCGACGACGGCGACTGGACTTCCTCGACTCCTGATGTTGAATTTCCTTTTATCCGGCGTATCTACGGCTTCTACGACGCTACAGACAACGTGTCTGACGTCCATCTCCCCGGCGAACGCCACGACTTCGGACCCAACAAGCGCCAGGCTGTCTACGACTTCTTCTCCCGCGTTTTTTCACTCGATAAATCTAAGGTCGACGAGAGTCGTGTCACTATAGAAAAAGAAAATCAACTTACATTCAATCCCGTAAAATGAGAAAGTTTTTTGTTATTTCCTCTCTCCTCGCACTCCTCGCGAATGCCCCGGCTTTCGCCGACTCCCACCAGCTCTACTACGAGCGTCCGGCGGAGATGTGGACTGAGGCTCTGCCTCTCGGCAACGGTCGCCTCGGCGCTATGGTCTTCGGCAGCCCGGCTGTCGAACATCTCCAGCTGTGCGAGGAGACGATCTGGGCTGGCAGGCCTAACAACAACGCAAATCCCGAGGCCCGCGAATGGCTGCCCAAGATCCGCCAGATGGTCTGGGACGGTCAGTACCGCAAGGCGCAGGACACTGCGACGGCTCACGTCCAGAGTAGCACGAACCACGGCATGCCCTTCCAGCCCTTCGGCGACCTGACGATTAGCTTCCTCGGCCACAACGACTACTCGGACTACTCCCGCTCCCTCGACATCGACTCGGCCCTCGCCCACGTGTCCTACACTGCCAGCGGCGTCCGCTTCTCCCGCGAGTACTCGGCACCTCTATCCTCCCCGACGGTCGCCGTCCGTCTTTCTGCAGACCGTAAGGGGCAGATATCTTGCAATATCGGCCTCTCCTCCCCTCACGCTGACACCTACCTGCGCTCCGAAGGAGACGAGATTGCCATCAGCGGGACGACGTCCAACCACGAGGGTCTCAAGGGTAAGGTGACTTTCACTGGCCGCGTGGCTGTCAAGGCTGTCGGCGGCTCTGTCGTCAGCCGTGATGGCATCATCTCTGTCATGAACGCCGACGAAGCTACGGTCTACGTCTGTATCGCTACTAACTTTGTCAACTACAACGACATCTCGGCCAACGATACTACACGTAGCGCCGAGCAACTGAAAGAGGCGCTCGCACTCCCCTACCCTAAGATGCGCGCCTCTCACGTCTCTCGCTACAAGGACTTCTACGACCGTGTCACCCTCGACCTCGGTCACGACAAGTTCCCCTCTCTCCCGACGGATCGCCGCGTGGCTCTCTTCAAGGAGCACAACGACCTCCACCTCGTCGAGACGTACTTCCAGTTCGGTCGCTACCTCCTCATCTCCTCCTCCCTCCCAGGCTGCCAGCCTCCGACGCTCCAGGGTATCTGGAACGACAAGATGCTCCCCTCCTGGGACTCGAAGTACACGACTAACATCAACCTGGAGATGAACTACTGGCCCGCCGAGGTCACGGCCCTCTCCGACCTTACCGAGCCTCTTATCCGCATGGCTAAAGAGCTGAGTGTCACGGGGCACGAGACGGCTCGTATCATGTACGACGCAGACGGCTGGGTCCTCCATCACAATACTGACATCTGGCGCGTGACGGGCGCTATCGACAAGGCTCCTAGCGGCCTGTGGTGCACGGGTGGCGCCTGGATATGCCGCCACCTCTGGGAGCATTATCTCTACACTGCCGACAAGGCTTTCCTCGCCGACATATACCCTGTCATGGAGGGCGCCGCTCGCTTCCTCTGCCAGGTCATGGTACAAGACCCTCGCAACAATCTGTGGGTCATCTGCCCCTCCCTCTCTCCCGAGAACCAGCACCCGGGCAAGGCGACGACTGCTGCCGCTGTCACGATGGACAACGAACTGCTGACTGAACTGTTCTCCAATGTCCTGACTGCTCAGCAGACTCTCGGCATCAAAAGTTCTCTCGCTGACAGTCTCCGCTCGAAACTGTCTGCTATGTACCCCTTCGCTATCGGCCGCTGGGGACAGCTCCAGGAATGGGCCCGCGACGATTGGGACAACCCAGACGACAACCATCGTCACGTCTCCCACCTCTACGCCCTCTACCCGAGCAACTACATCTCTCCTGTTCGCACTCCCGAGCTCGCCGCCGCTGCCAAGACGTCTCTCGTCCACCGTGGCGACCCTTCGACGGGCTGGAGCATGGGCTGGAAGGTCTGCCTCTGGAGCCGCCTCCGCGATGGCAACCACGCCGCTAAGCTCATCGCCGACCAGCTGACTCTCGTCGGCCGTGAGAAGAAAAAGGGTGGCACCTACGCCAACCTCTTCGACGCTCACCCGCCCTTCCAGATCGACGGCAACTTCGGCTGCGCCGCTGGCATAGCTGAAATGCTCCTCCAGAGTCACGACGGGTCTCTCGCCCTCCTCCCTGCTCTCCCAGACTCTTGGTGCTCCGGCTCTATCTCCGGTCTGAAGGCCCGTGGCGGCTTCACTGTCGACATCGCTTGGTCCGATGGCAAGGTCACCGAGGCGAAGATTGTCTCCGCAGCTGGCGGCAACCTCCGCGTCGAAAGCCCGACTCCTCTCAAGGGCAAAGGGCTGAAGACCGCTAAGGGCGTCAACAGCAACCCTTTCTACGCCCTCCCAGCTCAACCAAAGGTGTCTGTCGCCGACAAGGCTGCCCTCTCCGAGCCTGTCAAGGTCGCCGCGACCTACATCTACGACGTCAAGACTCGACCCGGTGAGACCATTATTTTGAAACGTAAGTAACTATTATCGTGTACCGTCTTCTCATAGTCATATTTCTCTCCTCCTTGTTCGCCCTCACCGCCTGCGAGAGCGACTTCTCCGCCGTACCTTCTCTAGGCGACCTCCGCTGGACTGCCGACACGCTGTCCTTCGACACGATCTTCGTCCAGACGACAACGCCTACCGCCCACTTCACTCTCCGCAACAAGAGCGACAAGGATATGACTATCGAGGAGATTCGGCTCCTCGGTGGCGACAGTTCTCCCTTCATGGTCAACATCAACGGCACCGACGCCTCTTCTGTGTCCGGCATCCACCTCCGCGCTGACGATAGTCTCATGGTCTTCGTCGCAGTCCGACCTTTCTCGATTTCTAATGGCGACGCCACTCACACCCTGACGGACATGGTCGAAGCTGTCTCGGGCGACAACAGATGGACTACTGTCCTGACTGCTACTATTCAGAATCTTCTTCCTCTGTCCGGCACTCTTACTTCCGACACTTTCCTCTCTCAAGACTCTATCCCTTACTATGTTACGGATAGTCTTATAGTCTCCTCTGGCATTAAGCTGTCTATCGCCGACGGTGTGACTCTGCTCTTCGAAGACAACGCCACCCTCTACGTCGACGGAGGCTCCCTCTCTCTCGAAGGTAACAAGCACAGAAATGTCACTCTCCGACAGAAACGTACCGACGGCTTCTACGCTAAGATTCCGGGTCAATGGCACGGCATTTCGCTCCACAACGCAACTGCCTACTTCTCCGATACGGAACTGGCTTGCTGCAGGTCTTGCGTTGTGGCGGACTCTTCCTCTGTCGTCGCCGACGGCCTGCTTATCAGGGACGCCTCCAAAGATGGCTTCTCCCTCGACCATTCTTCTCTCTCGCTGAGCAATAGTATCATCGTCGACTGCGGCTCCCACTCCATCTTCCAACTGGGAGGCGACGTCGAACTCAACCACGTCACTTTCTCGGACTACTACTCTTGGGACTACCGTCGGACACCGACTCTCAAGGTCCTCCCCGTCGACTCTACTGAGTCTTTCAAGCTCCGCATTACTAACAGCATCATCATGGGCAGCCTTTCAGACGAGATTGAACTGGACTCTGTCATCATCGGAGACTCCTTCCTGTCTCACTCTCTCCTCCGCTGCTCCGACAATAAGAAACTTCTCGCCGACTCCACCTTCTTCATCAACTGCCCGAACCCGACTAACGCTGAGTTTGTCGACCGTCGCAACCGGGACTTCCACCTCCTCCCGAAGTCCCTGGGCTTCCAGGCCGCCGATACGACGGCTGCTATGTTCTTCCCTATCGACTTCGAAGGCAATCCCCGCTACCTTTCCAATAGGCCTTGTATTGGCGCTCTCGAGTCCAAATCTGAATAATTTCACCCCATAATCATATATGTCTATGTCCAATTCAAAATATCTTCTCCATTCTGCACTTCTCCTGATTGCAGTCTTCCTCTCTTCTCTCACAGCCTGCCGTAGCACGAGACCTGCCGCCCCGACTGTAGCCTCTACCACCACCCCCCCGGTCAAGGATACGCTCATAGCTATGAGCTACAATGTCGAGAACTTCTTCGACCCCGAGGACGACCCTAACAAACGCGACGAGGACTTCACCCCAGACGGCTCCTACCATTGGACTGTCTCCCGCATGGAGAAGAAAGCTGAACGCCTCGCCCGCGTCATTGCCTGCGCCAACGGCTCCAACCGCCCTGCTGTCATAGGCCTCTGCGAAGTCGAAGGCGAATCTGCTGTCAAGGTCCTTGCCAAGACTACCGGCCTGACAGGCAACGCATCCCCATATCGCCACCTCTGCTACCCTACCCCAGACGGCCGTGGCGTCGCCGTCGCTATGCTCTACGACGAACTGAAACTCGAACTCCTCAACTCGCTCCCTATCTACGTCTCTATCCCCGATAGCAACCTCGTCACTCGAGACGTCCTCTACGCTCGCTTCCGCGTCCGCTCGACTGCCGACACTGTCCATGTCATGGTCAACCACTGGCCTTCTATGTATGGCGGCGCTTCTGCCTCGGTCTGGAAACGTGACTACGTCGCTACTCGCGTCCGCCACGTCTGCGATACTATCCTCGCTGCGGACCACGACGCTAAGATTGTTATTCTCGGCGACTTCAACACGACTGCCGACTCCCCTTCTATTTCCGACGTCCTCGGCGCTAAGGTCAAGGACAATACGTCCACCCTTCGCAACCTCTCTGCGGACACTAAGGACTGCTCCTACCGCTACCGTGGCGAATGGCAGACTATCGACCATATCATTGTCTCGTCGGCTCTCTGCCGCATCGCTCGACCGGTCTTCTCTGTCGTCAAGTTCGACTTCCTCCTCGAAGAGGACGACCGTTACCCGGGCCTCAAGCCTTGTAGGACTTACCTCGGTCGTCGCTTCAACCCTGGTCCCGACAACAATGGCGGGTACTCCGACCACCTCCCTGTCATGGTCAAGATCCTTCTATGACATCTTAACTTTTCATTACTGAATATCGTAAAAAGGTGTGGTTACTACATATTTTTTTACAATATTTTGCAGTCTCACATTCTTTTGTTAACTTCGCACTGAATTCGAGGGTGTTCTGCGACCCCTCATCTTCCATAGTGCGTCTCCAAGAGGGTTGTTATCTGCGTTATTCCCTCTTCTGCACTATCTGACTTCCCTGTCAGACAGGCAAGATTGTGTTACTGTGCCCCCTCAAAAACAATCTTATCGCACATGCTAAACACTAACCACATTTTGAAGTCGGCTCTAAGCTCTCTTTCTGCATTGCTTATTGCTGCGACGGCAACGGCCGAGACGGTCCTGACCGACCAACAGATCAACGAACTCTACAACGCCACACGCTCCGGCGCTGTCCCTACACGCGCCACTTGCCACGACCCCTCTGTCATCATCGGCTACGAGGGCACCGACGGCATCGTCCGTGGCGAGGAGACCGAAGGATCCAAGAAGATCTACTGCATCTTCGGCTCTCACCGCGCTTGGTACAAGACCTACGACATGCAGAACTGGCGCGCCTTCACCAACAATCTCTCCTCTCAATCGAATTACAGGACTATCTTCGCCCCAGATGCGGAATGGTCTAAGCTCGGTGGTGGCAGCTATACTGTCGACGGAAACATGTGGGCCCCCGATGTCGTCTGGAACAAGGCAATGAAGAAGTGGTGCATGTACATGAGTATCAACGGCGATAAATGGTTCAGCCAAATCGTCCTCCTGACTTCCGACAACCTCGTCGGAGACTGGACTCGCGTCGGCGCTGTCGTCTACTCGGGCTTCACAGCTTCCACTTGGACTAAGACGGATATGCCTGATGTCCTCAATGTCTCTTCTCTCCCATCTCGCTACACTCTTAACCGCAACGGCAACCAGACCTACGGACAGAACTGTATCGACGCCTGCTCATTCTACGACGAGGACGGCAACCTCTGGCTGACATACGGCTCTTGGTTCGGCGGCCTCTACATGCTCCGCCTCGACCCTGCCACTGGTCTCCGCGACAAGAACTATACTTACGCGACTGACAACGGAACTGCAGAGATGGCTAAGTCCGACGCCTACATGGGTATCAAGATCGCTGGCGGATGCCACGTCTCTGGCGAGGCTTCCTATATTCAGTATATCGGCGACCGCTACTACCTCTTCGTCACCAACGGCGGCCTTGATGCTAAGGGTGGCTACAACATGCGCGTCTTCAGCTCCAAGTCTGTCACGGGTCCCTACCTCGACATGTCTGGCCAGGACGCTCGCTACCTCTCAAGCGGGACAGCCAACAGCAGCCAGATCAACAACGCTGACTGCCCGGGTACTATCAACGGCCGTGTCGGCACCCGCCTGATGTCCTACTACCGCTGGTCCTTCATGGACAAAGGCTTCTGCGCACAGGGTCACAACTCGGCTATCGTCGACACCGACGGCAAGGCCTTCCTTGTCTATCATACACGCTTCGACCAAGGTACTGAAGAACATCAGGTCCGCGTCCACCAGCTCTTCCAGGCTAAGACTGGCGCCCTCGTCGCCGCTCCTATGGAGTATCGTGGCGAGTCGCTCGCTAAAATCGAAGAGTCGGCCATCCCGGGCTCCTATGGTCTCATGCTCCATGGCACCGGCACTGATTACGCGAAACTGAGTTGCGTCACCGACGAGGTGGTGACTCTCAACGCCGACGGCACTATCACCGGCGCTAAGTCCGGCACGTGGACTCTCGACGAAGATGGTATGCACATCTCCTTCACTGTCTCCGGCGTCACCTACCACGGCGTCATCATCGAGCAATACATCGAGGAGACTAACACGAAGGCTCTCTGCTTCTCCGGCACGAGCAATACTGACATCTGCGCTTGGGGCTACAAGCAATTAGCTCCTGGCCAGGTTTACCCTGACAACCAGACTGTTGCTATCAACGTCAAGAAGAAAGCTCTATCTTTTAAGTCTTCTGTCTTCTCTGGAACTACTCTCAAAATGAAAGCTAAAGGAATCTATGGCGCCGAGTATGTCTGGACGCCATCCGATACGAATATTATCAACAACGATGGCCTCGTCAAGCCTGTTAGCGAGAAGACGCTCACCACCCTGACGGAGACTGTCTCCTGCGGAGACTACTCCTACTCTAAGTCTGTCCGGGTCACCGTGGCAGGCTCTTTACCTCTCCCAAATGGCCTTGACGACAGTAACATCAAGAGCCGTCTCGCTTCGTGCGACGAGATTAAGACTGCTACACCAAGTGCCGACATCAACGAGGATACGGGACTCTCTATCTCCTTCAGTGTCAATGGCCTCTCTTCCGACTGGGACAAGGTCGCTCAATCTACGGACGGCAACTACATCATGTACCTCTCCGTCCTCCACTACCTCAACAACGACTTCTACGAGGCTAAGGCGACGAACTCGGCTGCTGCTACTGCCGCTATGTCGACCGAGAAGAAGGAGAACTGGCAGCTCTTCCTCAACGGCAGCTACTTCGTGACTGTCTCATTCAACCCTGATGGCACTATCGAGTACTATCGCGACGGTAAACTTATGCTAACCTTCGGCGCGGACTTGACTCCAAGCTGGCACGGGTCCGGCTCTACCGCAACTCCCGCCTCTGTCGTCAAGAGTGTCATCAACTACTACAAGAAAAAGCAACTCACCTTCCTCCGCTCTGTCGACGACGTCATCATCGGCACAGCTGTCGGCTTCTCTCAGACAAACGCGCTTCGCCCTATCGATAGGCAGAATGTTGAACTGACTACTCTCGGCGAAGGACTGATCTCTGTCTCGTCTGCTAAAAACGTGACGGTGCTCTCGCTCTCGGGCCAGACTATCTACCACGGTCGCCCAGGTGTCATCTCTGTCGGTCGCCCTGGTCTCTACATCGTCGTCACCGACGGCGCTTCCACCAAGGTGCTCGTGAAATAGTCATTTCTAATCGTTTCATACGTCTGAGAGACGCAACGGATATACAACCGTTGCGTCTCTTAGCTTTTTTTCATACTTTTGCCTATGCTATTAACAGTGCAGAATGGAAAAGAAATTCTTACCGCTATACAACACCAACTTCTGGGGTGTGATGAACGACAACCTCCTCAAAATGCTCGTTTGCTACATTGCCGTCACTTGGGTCGCCGCTGAATATCACTCTGTCGTCGTCAATGCGACGATGGGCATACTGGTCCTCCCCTACCTCATCTTCTCGCCCCTCGCCGGCCGTCTCCCCTCGCGCTTCGGCAAGATTCCTATCATCAGGACTGCCAAGGCTGCAGAACTCTTTATCATGGCGGTCGCAGTCCTCGGCTTCGTCCTTCAATCTGTCTACATCGCTATCCTCTCGGTTCTTCTGATGGGGCTTCAGAGCGCCCTCTTCTCTCCTTCTAAATATGGTCTTATCAAGGACATAGACCCTGACGACATTCCGAATGGCATGGGCGGCATGGAGGCTGTGTCTTTCTTCGGGATGCTTCTCGGCTCGGTCCTCGCTTCTGTCCTCGCAGGCTCCTCGACGGCCGATGTTGCAACGGACGTCCCAGACTCTCTTTCCTCTGCGACTTCCTTCCTCGACAGCATTGCGACTCCTGCCGCTCGATACTCCGCTCTGTTCCTCCTCGCCACCTTCGGCTTCCTCGCCTCTCTCCTTCTCCGTAGTCCCCGCTCAGATGCCCGTGAGAAACCTCTCTCCCGCTCCGAGACCCGCTCTATCATTCGGCACTACCACCTTCTCCAGCCTGTCATCCACTACCTCTCTGTCTTCTGGTGGCTCTCCGCCTCCCTCCAGGCTGTCATCGTCCTCCACTGCAAGGACGCTCTCGGCCTCTCTCCTCTCCAGACTGGCATTCTCCTCTCCCTCATGGCTATCGGCATATCTGTCGGCTGCGTCATCGGTGGCTCTATCGACCGCCGTCTTAACATGGTCGGCTTCTCCCCTCTCGTCGGCATCTTCATGTCTATCCTCCTCATACTCACTTTCATATTCTCCGACCACCTCTACGTCTTCTCTGTCCTTATCTTCCTCGTCTCCCTCGTTGGTGGCATTTTCAAGATTCCTCTCGACGCTGAGATTCAGAAGCAGACTGACTCCGAGCATCTGAGCACTATCCTCGCACATTTCAATCAGGTTTCTTTCATCTACATCTTCCTCGCTTCGGCCACTAATATCGCCCTGACTTTCTTCTTCCCCGCCAGCTCGGTCTTCCTCTTCGTCGGTATCGTGCTTGTCCTGACCTCCCTGCTCTTTATCTTCTCCTACCGTAGCGCCGTCAGCCAGGTCGGCCTCATCTTCATGCGGACTCACTACTCTATGACTGAGACTGGTCGCGAGTGTCTCCACGCCCACGACGGCAACATCCTCCTCCTCCCGACTCACCGCGCCGTCCTCGACCCTCTGATGCTCTTCGCCCTCCTCAACGATGTCAAGGCTCAACCGCTCTGCGACGACGCCTACTTCCGTCTCCCTGTCATTGGTCGTGTACTCGGTCTCTTCTGCGCCATTCCCGTACCAGACCTCCGCAAGAGCCGCCGTGGCGCATCGCAGGTGATGAATCTTCAAGGTATTATCGCCGACAATCTTGAGAACAATGCTAACATTCTCTTCTACCCCTCAGGTCATATCACGACTGACGGCAGCGAATCTATTGGCAACCGCCAACTGGCCTACGAGGCTTGCTCCGCCGCCCCTTCTCAGACTCGTATCATTGCTATTCGCATAACGGGGCTCTGGGGTAGTCAATGGAGTCGATACGGCAAGAAGAAGACGCCTCCTATCCTGCCTCTCCTCGGCAAAAGCGCCCTCCTGATCTTCTCCGGCGCTATCTTCTTCCTCCGCAAGCGTAAGGTGTCTATTCACTACGAGGACATTACGGACTCCGCTAAGCAGTGGTGTCTGCTCTCACGCCTCGACTTCAATAGGCAGCTCGAATCTTTCTACTCCTCCGAATGGACTTCTGGCGTCGAGCCTGTCTCTTAGCCTCTAGCCTAGTCTCATCAGACTACGGCTCCACCTGAGCCTCGACTCTCTTCTCGACTCCATTCGACCATTGACGAAAGAGAGGATGTATGCGTAGTCGTCTCCGTCAGAGTCGTTCCTCGTCTCTATTCAAGAACTTTATTCAATATATGGCTATGCTCCCTCAACTTCGACTCTGTCACGAATAATAACCAAATCTATTGTGTGACTGCCCATATCACATTCTCTTCTTTTATTCCTAATCTTGCAGCCTCTACGCTGTCAACACGCCAAAAATCAACATCAGTGTCTGGATTGAACTCTATACAATATGGTGTGTCGTAATAAAGTATCACATCCCGAGCGCGTAAATCATATACATCCTTCGCTTTACCGAACATTTTCCAATCGCTAAAACAAAGTCTTGGTTTCCAATCTTTGGGCTCTTTGTAATCCCACTTGCCCGTATTTATAAACTTTCCACTGGCGTCTGTATAAACGAGTGCATACGTGCTGTCTCTTTTGAGTATTAAATAGTTGAGGATACCATGCCTCTTGTGCAAATACTTATAATAGTACACTCCGACAAAATCATCCATCTGATACTTTTGCCTACTACATGAAAATAAGAGCATGACGCTACATAAGACACTTACGACTATACTCTTATTTGCAGGTGGTCTCATCTATTGGAATGTTATGGGTTGTACTCGACGCAAACTCTACTGGTATTCTTCTTCCCTTGTCCGCTCTTAGTCGTTGACGAGTCTCGAGTCGACCATCTTATACACCTTGTCCCCGGTCCTCAGCGCCGCTGTCTTCATGGATATGACGCTTCCCTTCGACGCCTCCACGACTGGCTTGCCGTCGTCCTTTCGCATGTCCTGGACCTTCATCTCGACAACCCCTGTCGTCGGACCCATGACGACTATGTCGTCGCCTTCCTTCAGGTCTCCCGTCTCTACGAGCATCTCCGCGACGCCTATCTTCTTGAAGTAGTTCGTCACCTTCGCGGTATACACTTTCTTGACTGTCGCCTTGCTGCCGTGGTCGTCATTCCACTCGCCCATCTTCTGCCCGAGGTAATACCCGTCCCAGAAACCTCTGTTGAATACTGTCTGCAACCTCTCGTCCCACTTGTCCTTGTCTGCCGTCTCAAACGTCCCATCGACTATCGCCCGTATAGCCTGGTCATAGCATTCACAGACTGTCTTCACGTAGTCTGCCGACCGTGCCCTGCCCTCTATCTTGAGGACTCTCACCCCGGCATCTATCATCTTGTCTATGAACCGTATGGTCTTCAGGTCCTTCGGAGACATGATGTACTTCCCATCGACTTCGAGCTCTATGTCGCTCTCGGTGTCCCTCACTGTATACTTTCTCCTGCACACCTGCAGACACGCCCCCCTGTTGGCAGATGCCCCCAGGTTGTCAAGGCTCAGGTAGCACTTCCCGCTCACCGCCATGCACAACGCTCCATGTGCGAACATCTCTATCCTCACGAGCTCCCCACTCGGACCGCATATCTTCTCCCTCTCTATGTTGGCGCTGATAGCCTTCACCTGCCCCATGTTCAGCTCCCTCGCCAACACGACGACATCTGCATACTTACTGTAGTACCTGACGGCCTCTGTGTTGCTGACGTTGCACTGCGTCGAGATGTGGACTTCGACTCCTATGCTCCGCGCATACTCTATCGCCGCCATGTCACTCGCTATGATTGCCGTCACCTCACTCTCCTTCGCCGCATCTATTATCTGCCTCATCAGCTCCAGCTCCTCGTCATAGATGACGGTATTGACTGTCAGGTATGTCTTGAGCCCGTTCTCCTTCGCTATCGAGACTATCTTCCTGAGGTCGGCCAGTGTGAAGTTCGCACTGCTCCTCGACCTCATGTTCATCTTCTCTACGCCAAAATATACAGAGTTTGCTCCTCCCTGTATCGCGGCCATCAACGACTCGAACGAGCCTACTGGCGCCATTATCTCTATGTCTTCTCTTCTCATCTTTCCTTCTGTCATCTTGTTCTGAAGTCTGCTGCCACCTTCTGCAGATATGCCTTCCCGCTTATCGTGTCTTCTCTCGCGTCGTCATTCCTGACGAATCTCCCAGCCTCGTTGTCATACACCTGATAGTTCTTCGGCGTCACCCATCCATATCCGTCACTGAAGTCGAAGAACGCAAACTGCTGCGCATCCTTCGCCAACAAATCTCTGCTGAACACGAAATCGCCCGCCTCTATGCCGAGCTGACTGAGCAACGTCGCCGCTATGTCGGTCTGACTCCCGTATGTGCTCACGAGGCTGTCCTTTGGCACGACAGCACCTCCTGTCAGCAACAACGGTATGTTGAACTTCCTCCTGTCGGTGACTCCGACGTTCTCCGGCCCTCCATGCCCATGATCGGCCACCAGCACGAAGACTGTCCTGTCAAACCACTCCTTCTCTCTCGCAGCCCTCATGAACTCGCCGAGGCACTTGTCGGTGTACATCATGGAGTTGAGATACTTGTCCTCCAGAACTGTCTCCATCGGGACTGTATAAGGCTCATGACTGCTCAACGTGAAGTAAAAGTCGAAGAACGGCTCATGCTGCTTGTCTATTATGTCGAGCAGTCTCCTAAATGTATATTCGTCGTGCGCCCCCCACTTGTCGCCCATCTCCTCGTCACTGAAGTCGTTCTCTGTCACGACGTTGTCAAAGCCTGCCATGTTGACGAGCGAATTGAAATTGTTGAAGTTGAGGTCTCCGCCATATAGGAACGTCTGACTTGCATAGCCCGCCTCCCTCAACTTCCTCGCAATGAACGGCAAGTTCTGTGTCTTCTGCGGATACTGGATTATCCTGAGGTTCGGGAGGCTCGGATGTCCGCACATGACCGCGACGAGTCCCTTCCCACTCCTGTCTGCCGACGCAAAGAAATTGTTGAAGTAGACGCCCTCATGCCGTAAGGAGTCGATGTTCGGCGTCGCATTCACTCCCCCAAGATAACTGATGCCATGCGCCGAGAAGCTCTCCATGAGTATCACGACGACATTAGGTCGCTCGACACTGAAGATGTCTGGCCTCTCGCTATTCTTGTTCCTGAGTGAGCCGAAGACTCTCTCCATCTTCGCGTCTTCCATGAAGTCATATCTCGCTTCCGTCGCCTTCACTCGCTTCAAGGAGTATGCGAAGTTCCACAATGGGTTGATGGCCGTATGGTTGGCAAATATATGCTGGCTGAAAAACGCCCTGCCTGTGTTCAACGGCGCTATACCCGTACCACCTCTGATAGGCAACACCATCAACCCGCCTAAGACTAACGCCGTGAGGCTAACGACGCCCTTCTCTTTCCACGTCATGGTCTTTGGCTCAGGTATCTCTCCACTCAAGACCAACGACCTTCTCGACAACTTCACGACTGTCAAGACTGCCGTCAACGCCATCAGTCCACACAGCACGACATACACTATCTCGGCCCACGTCTCCATCGACGCCAGCATCAACTGTGGCGTGTCTACGACCATCAGCAGCGAGCCTGCATCGACATGATGCCCCCACGCCCCGTATGTTATCGCATTGGCCGGCAACAGGAATGCTACCAGGGCCCCTACCAACGAGGTGAAGGCTCCTACGCCGATTATCACGGGCCGAGGCTGACAAGCCCATACTACTAACCCATAGATTGCACAGACTATCAGCGAGATATATCCCCAAATGCTCAGGTCGAAGACTACTCCATGCAGACACGCCTTCCCGAGTTCCTCCATCGGGACGTCTACGGCCTTTATCGAATTTATCCCGACGAAGACTACGCGCTCGACAAAGAACAATCCTATCCAGAATGCTAATGTGAGCAGCAGAAAGAATAACAGCGGCTTCAGCAATCTCCATGCGTTTCTCATATCTCTTTTCTTTATCTGCCCGCTATCCTGCGCCAATTTGTTGAAAGGGTGATGCTGTTTAGGCTCCCGGCTATGTGATACCTGTTGTGTGCATACTGCACCTCTATGTTGGAGATCTTTAGTCCGACTCCCCATGAGATTCCGGCCATGCCTCCGACCTGTGTCGAGGTCAGTTCCCTCCTCTTCCGCTGGTCATAGCCGAACGCTACATAGAACGCTTTCACTGGCGTGAACTCGAGTCCCCATATCAGGTGTCTCATCAGGTTGTCCCCTGCATTCAACTTCTCTCGCCCTGTCCGCAAATCCCAGTGCGCCAGGTCCTTCAATGTCAAGAGAAACCTGAACGGCGCATTCTCTGCCTTGTAGCAGACGCTCGCCTTGACGTCAAACGGTATCTTGCCCCGGTTGCTATCTCCACTATACTTCTTGATTATTCCTCCCGCATTCCTTATCGTCAGCCCCGCCAGCAGTCTGTCGTCGCAGAACGAGCCCCTCGCTCCGAGGTCCATCGCTATCCCTATCGCCGTCTCGTCGTCCATCTTGCTCATCATGGGCTTCAACGTCCCGCCTAGTATCAGCCACGGCGTCATCCGCCTGCTGTACGTGAGGTAGAGCGCCACCTCGTTCGCCGTGAACTCGCCCATCTCCTCGCCTCGCTCGTCTGTCCTGACGAAGTCTCCATACCCGGCATACACGAGGCCTGCAGCCACCATTCCTATCCCTTCTATCTCATGCGCATACGCACCACTGGCATACTTGATGCCCTCACCGACTGGCGTTATGCCGAGGTCCACTGAGCCTCCTATGCTGTCTGTCAGAAATCCCGGATTGTGGAATATGTTCGCTGCTGTCTTCGCCGGCGATACTGCATGCTGACCTCCCGACGCTACTAGCCTCGACAACTGTGGCACCTCTAGAAACTGCATGACGTCTGCCTGACTCCTCTGTGCCAACGAGATGTTGCCTACGGCTATCATCACCGCAAGCAATGACATGCGCCAAATCCTCGACGCTCTCATGTTTATTTCGCAACTTCGCATACGTCCGCAAAATTAACTCCATTTCGACAAATATGATGTCCCTCCTTTGCAAAAATTCTCTCATTTAGATACTTTTGCCTCGTCAATTGTTTCTTTTACTTCAGTCTGTGAAAACTATTTGCGATTTCATCACACGCCAGATGGGCTTCATCGTCCTCGCCTGCGCTATTCTCTCTCTCGCCTTCCCCGCCTTCCTCTCTAGCATCCCGACTTTCGCTATCAACCCGATGCTCGGCCTTATCATGTTCGGGATGGGACTGACTCTCGACCCTGTTGACTTCAAGATTGTCCTCACGAGACCGCGCGACATCATCGTCGGCTGCTGCGCTCAGTTTATTATCATGCCAGCCCTCGCCTTCGCCCTGACTAAGGTTTTCAATCTCCCTCCTGAACTGGCTATCGGCGTGGTCCTCGTCGGCTGCTGTCCGGGCGGGACGGCCTCCAATGTTATCACCTTCCTCGCCCGTGGAGACCTCGCCCTCTCTGTCGGCATGACTATTGCCTCGACTATTCTCGCTCCCTTCCTGACTCCTCTGCTCGTATGGCTCTCTGTCGGCACTCTCGTCGACGTCGACGCCCTCGGCATGCTCCTGAGCATCCTCTATGTCGTCATCGCTCCTATCGCTGTCGGTCTCCTCTGCCAGCGCTTCCTCCCTTCTCTGACTCACCGCACTATCCCCTATCTCCCGGCTTTCTCGACTCTGATGATAACTCTTGTCGTCGGCATCATCGTCGCCCACAACGCCTCAAAACTTCTCTCCGCCGGCCTCGTCGTAATATCTGTCGTCATACTTCACAACGTCTGCGGTCTATCGCTCGGCTATGCGCTCGGACGTCTGCTTCGCCTCTCCCGCCCGAAGAATATCGCTATAAGCATCGAGGTCGGTATGCAGAACTCTGGTCTCGCCTCCTCCCTCGCCGTCCTCCATTTCTCTTCTTTCCCCCTCGCCACTATCCCCGGCGCGGTGTTCTCTGTCTGGCACAACATCTCTGGCGCACTCATCGCCAAGCTATACGCCCGCAGCGACAAGGCCCCCTCTCGCCCTGAATAATACCCTTTGTTTTTTGCTGTCTCTTGCGACCGTCACCCTTCGACGTCGCCCTCTATGCTATGCCGAGCAGCTCTACCTCAAAGATTAGTGTCGAACCGGCTGGTATGTCGGGGATTGTCTCATAGCCATAACCCATCTCCGCCGGGATGTAGAGTTCCCACTTGTCGCCGATGTGCATGTGCTGCATGGCGACTATCCACCCTTCTATGAGCTCGCGTAGCCTGCACGCCATCGGATGACCTCCATAGCTGGTGTCAAACACTTTGTCGTCTATGGTCCGTCCGCGATAGTGGAAGCTGACGACGCTGCTCGGCGTCGGCGTCTTGCCTGTTGTGCTTCCCTCTGTTATGACTCGATAATAGACGCCCTGCGGCAGGGCTACGACTCCCTCTTCCTTCGCCTTCGCCTCTAGCCACTCCCTGTTCGCTACCGAGTACTCCGAGTCCGCCGCCTTGGGCCTGACTACTTTATGTCTTCTGCTCATGCTGTTTCTTTCTTCGTTTTTGCAACTACGTTATCGCTGCGAAGGTACTGATTTTTCTGTCCTCTGCTATGCCCTTATGCCCTGACTGTTGTCATTTCTATATGACGACTTTCACGCCTATCATGGTCTGATCGTCGGTCTGCTTCTGCTCGCCCCTCCACTCTGTCATGGTCCTGCTGAGTATGTCGAGCTGCTCGTCCGCCGTCTTCGTCGCATTGACCTCCATGAACTCTGTCTGCCTGCGGACGCTGAACTTGCCCTTCGGACCGAACTGGTCCTTGATTCCGTCACTGAAGAGGTATATCATGTCTCCGTCCTGCAGTTCTATTTCTGTCTGTACGAAGTCCCTGATCTTCATGAATCTGCCTATCGGCATCGAGTCGCCCCTCGTGCGCGTCGAGACTCCGTCTCTGACTACGTACAGGTCCTGCTTCGCCCCTGCAAAGATGACCTTCCTCGGGTCCGGTGTGAAGACTAGTATCGCGACGTCCATGCCATCCTCGCCATGATAGTCCTCGTCGTTCTTGGCCAGCGAATCTATTATCATCTTTCTCATCTTGTTCAGGATCTCCGCCGGCTGTGGCGTCTGCTCGCCCCTGCACATCTCGGCTAGTATCTCCTTCAACGCACTGACACCTAGCATGCTGAGCATCGCCCCAGGCACTCCATGTCCCGTGCAGTCCGCAACGACAAGTATGCGATACTCGCCATACTTCGCCACTCGATACCAGTCCCCGCTTACTATGTTCTTAGGTCTGTAATAGACAAAGCTCTCCGGGAAGAGTTCCCTGACCTCCGCCAGCGTGCTTATGGTCGCGGTCTGTATGAGCTTCGCATAGTTGATGCTCATCAGGATGTCGTTGCGCTGGCTCTCTATCTCGTCTCTCTGAGCCGCTATGGCGTCCTTCTGCTCGTTGAGGATCTTGTTCTTCTCAGACAACGCCTTGTTCGCCTTCCGCTTGTTCCAGAACACGACGAATATCAACGCTATGCCTATCACGAGCGAGATGGTGATGATGATGAACCTGTTTATCTCTGCCTGATGTAGCTTCTCGGCGCTCTCCCTCTTCAACTCCTCTATCATCCGCGTGCGCTCGACCTCCGCATTCTTCATCGAGTTGAACGTGCTGTCATTCAGCGACGCGAACTTGTACTCGTCTACCTTCTCGAGATGCACCAATGCGGTCTTGTAGTCGCCCAGCAACTTATAGACTTCATACAGCCGCTCATGGTAGTTCCTCAGGTAGCAGGCCGACAGCTCGTCCGTGACGTACTTCTCCAGCCCCTTCAAGACCTCCAGCGCCTCCCTGTACCTCTTGTGAAATAGCAGGTAGTCCTCCTTTATGTAGCACGTGTTCAGGTAGTTGGTGTAGTTGCCATTCCTCAAGTCATAGTCGCCTACTTTCTCTATGTATATGTTGCAACTGTCCGCATACTCCTTGCGCCCCGTCGTGTTAGCTGCCTTGATATACGATTCTGACAACGCTGTGTATGCCAGATACTTGCCCTCTATGTAATATGCGTCTGTGGTCTCCTGCCCCTCAAAGAGACATACCGACTCCCTCAGGTTGTCCATGGCGCCCATCACCAGCGTGTCCGAGTTCTTCAGCATCGACTGTCCTATCAGGTAACGGCAGTAAGCCATCTCCAGCGTGTCCCTGCTCATCGCGACATACTCGAGTGCCTTCTGATAGTTCTCCTCCGCCGCCGAATACAGCTCCAGGTTGTAGTGTATCTGCCCTATCATCAGATACGCATACGATATGTGCACCGTGTCCTTCAGGTCTATTAGGATCTTCAACGCCTTGTTGTAGTAGTAGAATATGCTGTCCTGGTTGTTCAGGTCCTCATAGCAGCTCCCGACGGCTACGTATGTCAACGCCTCCTCCTTCCTCTCGCCTGTCTGCCCCAGCAGGTCCGACGCCCTGACCAGATACGGCAACGCCATGCTCGTCTCGTCAGACATGTAGTGCGCCTTGCCTATGTTGTAGCACGCCCGAGCCTTCGCCGACAAGTCGTCTTCCCCGCACAGTTCGAGTGCCTTGCTCGCATACCTGAGCCGCGTGTCACTGCTCCCAGCTATCTTAGCTATCTCATTGTAATACTTGACTTTCTCCGCATCGGTCGCCACTCGCTCGACGAGACTCAGTATGCTGTCTATCGACTGCTGGTTGGGGTCGACTGCCACCCCTGCCTCTTCTCTCGACTGACTCAATGACCACACGCACACAAGTATGGCCACTGATAATGATATGATGTTCTTCATTCCTTTCTATTTCAACACCAAAAGGAGCAAAGCCCTCTTCTGAGCCCGCTCCTATTTTATCTGACTCCTCGAAAGCGTCTCTCCTCCGAGTCGTCACCTTGCGGCTTCTTAAATCCGCCCTTCTCTATGAAGTGGTTGCACGGGATCTATGCAATCTCATTCTTCTCTGCGACGCCTCCTCTCCGGCTCCTGATATCGCCGAGACGCGTCACCCTCTCTCTCCAGTCCCCTCGTCTTGTGGGGCTGGCGTCTCCTGACTGACTTCCGAGTCCCCGACTCCCTTGCTTTCCGCCTCAGCCTCGCTACGTTGTGGTCGCTGGAGCCTCGTCCCTGTCGGTCTCGTTATTTCTGTACTCCAGTCTCCGAGCGACTCCTCCAAGCCTACTGAGCCAATATGCTTAGGACGCCCTCTATCATATCTGTCCCGAAGTCCCTCGCCAATATCTTGCCGTCCGCACTGACTAGCAAGTTGACAGGCCTGTTAACGTCGAACTTCCGAGCTATTGGCGACTCCTCACCCTGCAAGTCGCAGATGTGAAAGAACTCCTCCGTCCCGTCCGCCTCTATCGCCTTCTGCATCGCAGACTTGTAAGTGTCCATCGATATGCAGACGACCTGCAACCCGTTGCCTCCCTCGAATTTCTTCTCGCCATACAGCCCACCCAGCCTCACCAGCTGATAACTGTTTATCCTCGACATGGGATCGTATGACGCCCAAAAGTTCAATATCAGCATCTTGCCCCGCAACGAGTCCTCCGATATCTGTCCGCCCCCGACTAGACTCTCCTCGCATAGGGTCTCCAACTCGGGCAAATAAATGTTTGTCTTGCTCTCTTCCTTGCTGGAGGTGAACGTCGCTACCATCGCCCCCAACGCCAAACTGACTAGTACGTGTTTTTTATTCATTAATTGTTGATTTCTCTCTTTGGCAGGCCTCAAACCAGCTCCCTGCTGCTCAAAACCCCGGCTGAATGTCCAGACGACCAGTGACTGCTCTTCCTTCCCTTCCTCCGGTAAGACTCTCCTGCGCTCGCCCGTTAGTTCTTCCTTAAAGCTCGCTCCGCCAAAGTCTTCTCCCAAAAAGAATTTCTCGCTGCAAATTTACGTAAATATGCTGAACAACATATAGATTTATTTGTCTCTCTCCTCCAATATCTTATTGTATTCTCACCAATCCTACTTAATATTCTATTTTTCAGTCTATTGCACGAGTGTTTCTGTATATTAAAAATCCTTAATTCCATTCTCTCCCCTTGCTCTTCCCCTACCCCTCCCTCAATTATCCTTCTATTAAGCGTATTCAGGCACTCCTCCCCCGCCAAACTACCTCTCTCTTTTCACATCTCTCAACACTTCAGCGCCCTACCCCTCCTCGGTGTCCTCCTCCTTGCCCAGAAAGACGAAATGGGGTGCGCCCTCCAGGACCTCGCTCTCAAACATAGGGAAAGGGCTTCTAAAAAGTTCGCTAATAGCCCTTAGCCCCCCTTCACTCCCCCTTCACTCCCCCTTCACTCTATCTCGCTTACGTCGACTTCCGGATACTTCTCCTTTAGCATCTGAATCGTCCTGCTTATCTTCCGCGAGAGGTATTTCGTTTGCCGCGGAGTCTTTATATTGTTTTGCGTCCACTCCCTGAGGTCATACCCGTACAGCGCTATCGGACGATACTCCTCTACGTTCCTCACGTCTCCAAAATGATTGACAACGCTGTTTTCTGCTGAATAATCAACCGTTTGTCCGTCTTTCTTCTCATATCGATACTGGAATCTGTTTGTTGCGTACGTCAACTGATATCGCCCTCCGACCTTCTCGAAACTCAGCTTCGTGTCACATGTCTTTATGCAATGCTTCCCCTCGCTATACACCTTGACCCCTAGTCCTACCGACACGACTTTCTCGTCGTACGCCACTACGTCTGGCATCGCCGTGGTGTACTCGATTCGCTTTATCGCCATGTCCTGCATGCTCACGATTATCATTCCCTCGACATAGTGCTTCTGCGAGGCCTTCTTGGGCGAGAAATGTATCGTCCGCTCATTCCGCCCATGCTCGTCAGCAAAGCTATACTGATAGTCGCCCACGTTCTTGATGAAGTCAAGACTATTGAGGTGCATCTGCTCTATAAGGTTGGCAGGATACGCCCCCACTCGGTATGGCAGATGAAAGTTATACTTGCCCCTGTTGTTGATGTATGCGTCTGCCTCTACGAGCCGATACTCGCATGGCTTACCTTTCGTATAGCTGAACGTCGTGCAGACCACCGACCCACGCAGACAGCAATAGACGCTATCTCCGACCGTTATCATATTCTCAACCGAAAGGTTGTATCTGCTAATCGCCTGAGGATAGTTTACTGGTATAAAATCTCTTACCTTCTTGACTAACTGCAGTGCAGACATTGGCTTTACTACCACCTCAGATAACTGGACGTCCGTCTGCTCCATCTTGATTGTGGCACACTTACTCAATTCTCCGCCCGCCACCCGCTTCTCCTTGTAGCCGATGTGTCTGATTATTAGCGTATCGTTATCCGGGATGTCGACGTCTATTACTCCATTCTCGTCTGTAACGGTCGCAATCTTGCTCTGCAGAAAATATGCACTCGCAAAAGGAATTGGCTCAGCCGTACTCTGTGAGACGACCTCTATCTTCTGCGCCCTCATCTGCATGGCGACAGCCAGCAATACCATAAACAAACGACATCTCATCTCTTCGCCGGCTTACTTCTCGTTATCTCTGAATACTAAAAAAGCTCGTCTTTTCAGGCGAGCCTCTTGTGGAGCTGCGGGGAGTCGAACCCCGGTCCATACATTGAAGTAATATGCTTTCTACATGCTTATCCCGCTCTTGGTTTTCGTCCGACGCTTGGCTACAGGCTACCATGACGCCAGCTTAGCCCTTTGGTTTCTCATCCGCAGAGAGGGGCACCACTTGGACCATCCTCGATATTTCCGCGCCTCCGCTTCAGATTGCCTCAAGGAGTGGGCTTCTGGGAGACGTCTCGTTCCCGCCACTATGACGGGAATGAAGCTAATCTACTATACTTCGATTAAGCAGCGAGAGCGTAAGAAGTTTCGCCAGTTATAGTTTAGTACCCGAGATTATAGAGCCGGCATACCGACGCTCTGCATGCTTACACACCACTTTGCAACGCTGTCAAATCCTTGTCAACCCCGTTTAGTAATATGTATCTGAACGCAAATTTAATGCCTTTCTATTCAAAAACAAATTTTCCTGACTACTTTATCTCAAAAAATATCCTTCTTGTCAAACCGGTATTAGTCCTGCCCTATACCCCCTACTCTTGTCTGCGTCCCAGATATCCACCACCACCGCCCTTCCGCCAAGGCACAACGCGTATTACCTACATCTCTGTCTTAATCACGTTGATGATACAATCATTGGTATAGACTGTCTTTTCTTCGACTACGTCCTGTGTAATCAAACTATACTCCTTATCATCAAAACCTTCTAATATCTTTACAACGTGTTTTAATCTGTAAGACTCCAACTTATCATCGACAATTCTAATATCAGAGACTCCTTAAATCCGCAAAACCCATTACGAATTTGTTGAAATAGTGAACACTTTGATATAACGCAAATAATTGTGTTGACAAATGGTTCTCATGCCAACAAAAATGATAAGAAATCGCATAACTCCCCCCTCCCCATACGGG
>JAFPZF010000041.1 GCA_017417385.1 Bacteroidales bacterium | reverse complement strand
CTTCCCCTTCTCTCCTCCTTCTCTCCTCCTTCTCTTCCACCCTACCCCTACTCCTCACTTTCTAAAGCTCTCCCGTGATTATCCCTACAGCTGCTTATGTCCTTCCCCTCCCTCACCCTATGCGTCTTCCCGCCTTTCATACATTATCCCACGCCTTTCATACATCGCCCTACCCTCTCTCTTGACGTATTTCCTCCTCTGCCCTACCTTCGCCCTCGTTAATTTATCACGTTATGAAAGCAGATTTTACTCTCTCTTTTGCCTACCTTTGTGGATATAAAAGTAATCCGATACACTATGGAGTATCTTCGAATCGAGACTTCTACCGAGCTCTTCCGTGTCCGACCGGAAGAGATTGCCTATATCAAGGCGGATGGCAACTACTCTACCTTCTTCCTGATTGGCGGCTTCACCAAGACTCTGACTTTCCAGCTTCACTATATGGAGGCAGCTCTCAACAGCCTGCAGGGCAACACTTTCGTCCGCGTCGGCAGAAGTCTCATTGTCAACAAGATTCATATCCGTAGCATCTGCGTCCCCGAACAGACTCTCGTCCTCGGCGGCAAGGAGTTCGGCTCCTTCCTCCCTGCTATCAAGGTCGCCAAAGAACCTCTCCAGTCTCTCAAGGAAAGCTTAAAGGGGAGTTCTTAGAAATTAGGTTTTTCAAGGCGCTCGAGGCTTTGAACACCGGAGTGTACTGTAGTACATGAGGATTTCAAAGTCCGAAGTGACAACATTCCGATTAAGCGAGAGCAAAGCAAGCTTGCTTGCAATTTGCCGAGCGTGAGGAATGTAGGCAGCGCCAACGAAGAAAAAGCAATTTATAGAAGTTCCCTTAAAACAATGATTCTATGAATGACACTATGAATCCACAACAAGAACCCGAAATACCCGTCATATCTATCGAACGCTATGACGACACCCCCTTCATCCCTAAGAAGGTCTACCCACGCACTCACCATAGGAGGCGCCTCCTCATCTTCTGTTCTGTCGCACTCCTCGCCCTCCTCGGCGTCGCGACTCTCGCCCTCTACTTCTATCTCTCCGACCCCCACATGCCTGTCGCAGCCTCCCCGTCTGAGAATATTGCAAAGCTGCGCCGGTCTCCGTCCGAGTCTCCGCTCGGTGTCTCCGTCTCCTCCGCCGAGTCTCTCGACGTCCCTTTCGACCTCTACGAGGTTACGGGGCTTATCGGCTCTATCGAGTTCTCCGAGCCTGCCCTCGACGACACCTCCGTCATCCTCTACTGCCGTAGCGCCGACCACCACGCCGACGGCTCCTACCTCGGCTCTGTCGCCTCCTATGGCAGCCTCGCCGGGACTGACAAGGGCGGCCTCCGTATGAGTCTCTTCCGGACGGCTTCTCGCATCTTCGGCCTCGAACCAGACCGCAGCCGCCTCGGCTATGTCGCTATGACGAACGGTAATATGGTCATCGGCGTCTCCCCCTCAGACGATGTCCTCTCTTTCGTCCTCTCCTCCGGCGGCTCCTTCTTCCGCCAGCAGGTGATTCTCTCCGACGGCTCTCTGCCCCCTCGTTTCTTCCTCCACGGCAAGGTGGAGCGTAAGGCGCTCGCCCGTCTCTCCGACGATCACTCAGACCGTCTCTTCCTCGTCTCTACGCGCGGCAAGGAGACGCTCTGGAACTTCGCCGAGGCTCTCCGCAAGTATGGCTTCACCGACGCTATTTATATCACTGGCGGCAAGGACTACAGCTTCTGCCGTACTGTCGACGGCTCACGCCTCGACATCGGAGACCCCGCCGACTACCCTCACACTAAGTGGCAAGGCATCATCCCCTGGCTCGTATTCCGCCGCTCAAAATAGCCGCCTTCGCCTACGACATGTTCGTCGAGTATTGGCACAACTCAGACAAGCTCGTCGACTACTTCCTCGTCGATGCAGTCCTTCGACTGGGCTACGACGAGATTCCCGCCGTCCGCATGGCTATCGACGACGTCTGTCTGAACAACAACGGCTGTACTCACGAACTCTATCGTAATATCAACAGCCGCTTCGATGAAAATCTTTGGAACGCTCTGAACTCGGGCTCCTCCTGCAATGTCTTCAAACTGTCCTACAAGGACCCTATTTCTCCCGAGCCTGATACTTTCTACGACAGGGTTGTCCGCCCTATCCCTATCGACTGACTATGTAAGTGACGGAGTTGCTTACCTCGACGTCCTCTCCCCTTAACTTCCTCGCTCTCCCCGCATGGTCCGAGACGCTTTCTACTCTCCTCGCCAGTTTTCGCCCGAGGCTGACGGTCGCTGTCCCGAACGTCGTCCAGTATGCGTCGACTGTCTTGCCGTCTGCGCGCCTCCACCGTGCATGATACACTCCGGTCTCTGTCTCCATCTCGAGCATAGGCCGCTCACTGCCGTCGGTCAGCATCTCCGTCAGATGTCTGTACGCCCTGTACGCAGGCTTCTCGGTCATGTCCTTGTGGACTATGCCATAGTGATGCTCCGGGTCCTCGACCTTCTCTTCAAACGCCCTCAGGTTATACCAGAATACTTTGCTTATCCCGCTCGCAAAGGCGAGTATGTAGGTCCTCGGCAACCGTCGCGCCTGTAGCTCCTCGGTGACTTCGAGGGTGTAGTCCATGTTGGTGTAGAAGACGACGTTTCCCTTCATGTCACTGTCAAGCTTGTATATCCCGCATACTGCCGCCTGTCTATTCCTATTCCCTCCCGTCACGATGGGTATCAGTCTGTCTCTCCCTCTCAGCCCGCCTTCGCCCATGTATCTGGTCGTGTTCGTCCATCCCGACTGCCAGTCTATCTTCGTGTTCTCATACTCTTTAGCCCTCCTGTACTCTGTCGGCGTATCTGGCAATCCTGTCTTCTTGAAGTCCGCCCCCCACTGCAATACTGCCTCCGCATGCAATCTGCCGATAGTGCCCGCTCCCTTCATCTCCAAAATTCCACCTCGCTGACGATCGTAATACAACGGGATTCCAAAACTGAACACTACCGTACCGCCTCGCTTGACATACCCGACCAGTGCATCAAGATAATCGTATGGGAATCCTTCGTCTACCGACGGCAATAGGACTGGCGTCTCCTTCACGTCCAGCTCCGCTATCTCGCTCAGCTGTATATACTTCTCCCGATACCCGAGACTGCTTATGATGCCCGCCGTCTGCTCCGTCGCCCCATATTGCTTGTACCCGTGGTCACACACTATCGCGACTTCCGCCCGTCTCGCTATCCCGAGGCTCGTCAGCACCTGTGGCAATACGTTCTGAAAGAACTGCCCAAACCTCCTGGTCGCCGCCTCTGTATGATACCCCGTCTCTGTCAACCACACTTCTTTGTCAAACGAGCTTTCTTTCAACGCCTTCGCTATCTTGCCGTAATACTCATACCGGCTCTCAGGCGTGTATAGGTTGGTATACGTGTGGAAGTTGAATATGTCGAAGTACTTCATGTAGTCTCCCCGCTTCCTTATCTCCTCTACGAATCCGACTGCCTCCGCCGCTCCAGACGTCGTGAGCTTCTTCCCCCTCGAATGTACTTCCTTTGCCACTTCTGGCAACAACCTGACGTACCCGTCATAGACGACCTTCTTGCTGACTCCATTGTCATTCGCCAAGTCTATCTCGTTCATGTACTCCCAGACTGGCGCGTCGCCAAACATGTTCATCGACTCCCTCACGTATCGCATGTACTCGTCCCTTCGCTCCCATCCAAACTTCCACCCTACCGTCCGACTCAGTATCGGCAGGAAGGTGACTCCGCTCCCAGCAAGGTCTCTCTTCACCGCGCCATACGGATTGTCCTGTCTATAAAAAATCTCACTTCGTATGTCCGCCCGGACGTTCCCGACTCCGAGTCTACTGCATGCCGAGATGTCCGCCTTCCTATACCCGACCTCAAAATCGTCCCCCAGGTGTGAACAGATTCCGTATGGGTTGCTTAACCTCTGACTTGAACTGAACAATGGCTCGATGCTGACTGTCTGAGCCATGACGACGGCCGACACCCCCCACGCCAGTCCGAGCGCTACTATGCTGACTATCCTTTCTCTCCACATATTCGACGATTCTCTTATTATTGTTCTTTTCAGCTTCGTCCCCAGACCCACGGAACGTATTTATCTATCAACTTGCAGATTGGTACGAGTATGAGCAAGACTGCTGCTGTTACGGCTATGCTGCAAATAACGTACCCTCGCAATTCATCCGTGCCTATATTTGCTACGACTGAAAACATCTTTATTACTATGCGCTTCACTGGCTCATGTATACACATTATCGCCAACGTGTTCACCCCTAGCCACCGAAGCCACTTGCACGATACTAATAGTGTCGATAACACGTAAACTGATGCCACGCAGACCAGCGCAACGAAAAAGTAATACGCATAACTGTCCATCGAATACCTCGCAACCATCATCGAGCCCCCATGAGGGATGAACACGACTGCTATCAGTGGCACGACAGCCAGCGCCCTTACATACTTGGGGACTGCCGCCAATGCGCTGTCTATCTCCGACAGCCGCTCCCTCCCGAGTAGCCAACCTAACACGACAAAAGGAAACGCACACCATGTCTCCATTATCCAGCATGATCGAGTGCTGGGGCTATACAGTGTTGCTGCCAAGACCCACAAGACGCATATCAGACTGACTACTACTCTATTGCGTATATTTGTTGTAATAAGGTTCAATAACGATGTTGCTATAAACAAGCAGGGCAAAAACCACAACGCTACGTTAAACTTGAACTCCTCCCGCTGCCATAGTATATCGAGGAAATGGGCATTTATATCGAGACTTGGGTCTTGTGGCCTAAACCTTATCTCAAAAAATCGCCAATATAGATACGATATGACTGCAAATATGAAATATGGTATCAAGATTGTCTTCGCTTTCTTTAGATAGACGTCTTTCCCCGGCCTGAACAGCAACCCTGAGACAACGAAGAACAATGGCATGTGAAATGTGTATATCCACTCTCCTAATGCTGTATTATCAACATGTCCGAGCACGACAAGTATGATGCCTACCCCTTTAAGAATATCAATTGTCGCTATGCGCTGTTTCGTCCCACAACTACTCTGAATCTCCATATCAAATTAAACGTGTTAACGATTTCTTCTGCTTTTGCTTTATCCGCTTTCGCCCGCTCACCTCTGTCCGACGCGCGCTCTCATCCGACGCATCTCGTTCTCTCATTTATCTCACCAGCCGCTCATGGATTACGTGATAGTCGTCCAACTCGCCACCATCGTATCTCCATCTTCTATTCTCCCTACGACCTATATGTCGAGTATCGACGAGCTATAAGGCACCGCTCCTCCCATCATGCCACTGATCCTCACCCATATAGCTATGAATACTAGGACCACCACCACCTTCGCTACGAACGACGTCCGCTCCGTTAGTTTGTCAGACGTCGCTATCATCGGCAGGTAGAACGCCTGTGTCGCAGCAAAATACATCCCGATTCGTGTCGCATAATATGTGTATATCCCGAGCGACTCGGCCATCACAGACGCTACGCATATCAGACCATACACATACGCCTCCTTCGCTGTCAATATCTTCATGTAATAACACACGACCGCCAAGCACATGCACATTATGTCACCTACCAACAACACCGTGCAAAAACCCGACTTGAAATGTGCGCCCCCACTACCTCCGTATGCCTCATACGACTCGAACCTTCCTCCGAGCAACGCCATCGTCGACAATATCATCTTGAACGCTATTAGCACCCCTACACAACTTGCTACGAAGATGACCGCCAGCACTATGCGCTTCCACATCGACAACGTCGAGGCATAATGTATGAACAATAGCACCGAGCCACCAAAGACCGCCGTCTTGTGAAAAAAATACGATATGACGAGATATAATATGAAATTCTTGAATTTGTTCCCCCTTAGCAGACACGTATACCCTATCATCAAGAACGCTATCGCCATGCACTGACGCATCAAGTTGAACGACAACGCATAATACCCTATCATCAGCAACGAGTAGGTTATCCACATCGGCACCTCTCTCCGAGACTTGTAACTGGCTATGTAGAAGAACGATACTACTACCAACGCTATGTTATACAACGCTACGCTAAAGTCCCCACTCAACTTGCCCGTCCAATATATCAGCGCTGCAAAGAACAAATCCATGCCCTCCGCCTCATGATACTTCCAAAATATGTCGTAATAACTGACGTCGTCAAACGCCGGCTTGCAATATACTAATATGTCCACCCCACAATGTATCCCTCGCAGTCCCGCTACCCCTGCCGGCACCATTACCGCCAACATCGTGGCTACTATGAACAACAACGAGCTCTTGCCCGCACTCTTCTGGGCAACATACGCACTTGTCGAACAAAGTAGTAGTATTAGGGCAAATATCAGCATCTCGACGTCCCCCTTACCCTTCCAACCACTCGTGGATTATATGATAGTCGTCCAGCACGTCCTCTGAACTCTCCGCACGACTTATGACTGCCTCCGCGTCAAACTTCTCTATCTTCCTCAACGCCTGCTGTACGTATAGCCCAGCCTCTGTTATGCTCTTCGACGCTGTCGCCCCAGCACCAAGACTGACTCCTGTCGCTATCCTGACCCCAGGACAGATCAACGACCTGCTACCTATGTTGCAGTAGTCGCCAACCTCTACCGGCTTGTCTACCCTGCAACGCTTCGACGACGTCTGGCTGAAATAGAACGAGTGTGTCCACACCTGTGTCCCCATCCCCGCAAATGTCGTGCAATTGCCTATCTTTATGTCACTCGTCAGGTCAAACGTATGCCCGACTCCTATCCAAACTCTCTCTCCTATCGTCAGTGCCGACTTGTGTGGGTTGAATCCCGGCGACGTGATCTTGTTCTGGTTGTGTATCGTCGACCCCTCTCCCATCCTTAGGTCGAACCGCCCCTTTATGACGTTCATGTGAGACACGCAGCCGCCCTTCGACTCGAATGTGTCACACGCTATGATGTTCATGTGACCGACTCTCACTCCCTCTATCGCTATCCGCTCACACAATACTATGGAAAACCCTATCCGACATCCCCGCCCTATCCTATATCGACTGCCGAACACCAACAGCCTGGCTATGCTCGTCGGTAGTATGAACAATAGTATTGCGACTACATACTTCATGCTACCCCTACCTCGTTTTCGTCTTCCGATAGATGTACCCCGCTATGCTCGGACCAAGATATGTCAGGACTGCCGCCAGCCTGTTCTTCATCCTCGCCTTCCCGTTGAACGCTATTCCCTTCCTGCGCCTCTTCATCTCCTCCCAGACTCGCCCTCGCTCCGGATGCTCCTCCGGCATGCTGAAATACATCCTCGATATCAACGAGAATATCCTGCAGTCCGCCGCACGCCTGATCGGGTCAAGCCTCGTGTCCCTGTCTATCTTCTCCACTATCTCCCGGACGCTGCTATACTTCTTGTCCGTAAATCCCGACCCCTCTATGCTCCCGTTCCTCATGACGTAAGCATACGTCTTCTCTGTCGTGAACGCTATCCGCTCACAACTCATTATCAAGTCCGGCATGATATACAAGTCCTCATATATCAGCCCCTTCTTAAATCTTATCTCGTCAAACAGCTCCCGCCTGTATATCTTGTCGTGAGCCGTCGTCTCAAACGTTCTCTGATAGAACATGTCTTCAAGACACTCCGCCGGCTCATACACCCGCTCCGTATGCTCCGCCTGCCTTCCTATCTCCTCTCCCTCGTTGACCAGCTCAAACGGCGATATCGCCATCTTGCAGTCGTACTTCTCTATCAACGTGACCAGCGACTCTACGTGGTTCGCGAGGACGTAATCGTCGCTGTCCACGAATACTATGTACTTCCCCGTCGCATCTTCTATTCCCTTGTTCCGCGCATCACTCAATCCCCCATTCTCCTTGTCTATGACCTTCACCCTCGAGTCCTTCTCTGCATATTCATGGAGTATCTCGCCCGTCCTGTCCTTCGACCCGTCATTGACGAGGATTATCTCCATCTCCTTATACGTCTGAGCGAGTATGCTATCTACACACTTGACGACATACTTCTCGCTGTTATAGCACGGGATTATGACGCTGACAAGACCACTCATCTCTTCAACTTCTTATATGTCTTCATCGCCGCCAGAATACTGCGCCTTACGAATGCATTATATCTCTGATGCTTCGCCCGCCAATGCCCGACTATGAAGCACCGCTTGTCGAAACTCTCCATCTTCTCATACAGCTCCTCGGAATACTGCTTCAGCAACGTCTCGACGCTCTCGACGATATTGGCGTCAAATGTCTTGTCGTCCGCCATCAGGAGCGTCTGTGTATATATGAGCAACGCCTTCCTGCACACGACGAAGTCTGCAAATCCTCTCTGTCGTCCCTTCAACTCTCCTATCAATTCTCCTCGATACTTCAACATCGACTCGAGTATCGTTATCTCCTGAGACATAGACCGCAACATGACCTTCGGGTCCATCGTCTGCCCCTCCCTGCCCAGCAAATATCTATATACGCTGTAGTCCGAGACGTCGACTGTCTCCGCATGTAGCATGGGCTTATACGCCCACTCCGAGTCGGTATACGAGATGCCCTCCGTCTGGACATACCCTATCCGCCTCAGCAGCTCGGTCCTGTATGCTATCCTGTGCATCGGCAACGTCATGTTCTTCTCCTCCGAGAAGAAGTCCTCGACGCTCATCGTCCCTGTCCGCTGACCTACGAATGCCCAGTCCTCCTCGTCTCCATCTTGATAGACGGTCTTGAACCGCGTCACCGACACGTCAGCATCGGTCTCGCTCAAGTGCCTGACGTACCCCGTGAAGTCTTTCGTATCTACCCAGTCGTCCGCATCAAGGACCTTGACATACTTCCCCTTCGCCTCCGGCAACGCCGCATTGATACACGACCCGTAGTTGCCATTCTGCTTGTCTATTATCCTTAGACAGCTATGCTTCTTGCTCTCCTCACGCAATATCTGCAGGCTGCGGTCCTTGCTACCGTCATTTACGGCGATGACGTCTATCCGCTCTGCCTCCTCCGACGAACAAACAGAGTTTATACATCGCTGTATAAACTCTTGCATGTTATAGGTCGGGATTATTATTGTCAGAACTTTTTCCATAAGCTATAACTTTTGTCCTTCCTGGAACTCCGTCCACTTCTCTTTGACAAAGTTAGAAAATTCTGTCTTAAATCTCTCGTTGGAAAAAGTTTCTGCCCATTCTCGACACGCGTCAGCAGTGTACTTCTTGTTCGCACCCTCTGCCTCAAAGGTCTTTACGGCGTCTATTATCGACTGCTCGTCCTGCTTCCAGAACAAGACTCCTGTCTCTCCGTCCTTTATGGTCTCCAGGCACCCGCCATGTCCGTATGCTATCACCGGCGTGCCACACGCCTGAGCCTCCAGCGGGACTATCCCGAAGTCCTCGTCCGCCGCAAAGACGAACGCCTTCGCCTTCTGCATGTACTCGTTCAACTTGTCGTTAGGGACGTATCCTAGGAACTCGACATTCTTGCCTGCAACTTTCCTGATGTTGCCATCCTCAGGACCAGTACCGATGACGACCAGCTTCTTGTCCGGCATCTTCGAGAACGCCGACGCGATCAGGTCGATCTTCTTATATGGCACCATCCTCGACGCCGTCAGGTAGAAGTCTTCCTTCTCCTCTGTCGACTTTACGAATAGATGTGTATAAACCGGCGGATATATGACCGTGGCATCCCTCCTATAGACTCTGTTGATCCTTCGAGCGACGTTCTTGGAGTTCGCCACGAAATGCCCGACTCTGTTGGACGATATCACGTCCCATATTCTGAACTTATGCAGCACCCGCCTGACATACAGCGTCAGCGGATTCCAGCGCGACGTCAGCTTCTTCTCCTTCAGATACTGCCACGTCAAGTCCCATACGTACCGAGCAGGTGTATGGCAATAGCAGATGTGGAGCTGGTTAGAGTGCGTAAGGACGCCCTTCGCGACCGAACTGGAGCACGAGATGACTATGTCATACTTCGACAAGTCAAAGCCCTCTATCGCCAACGGAAAGAGCTGCAAGTAGTTACGATACTTCGACCTGCCAAATGGCAAGTGGCAGATGAAACTCTCCGCAACATGCTCTATGCCGAGCTTCTTCTTTATATCCTCTGTCGCAACTATGCTAAATATGTCCGCATCGGGATATAGGTCGAGAATCGAGCGCAAGACTTTCTCCGCTCCGCCCATCTGGGTGAGCCAGTCATGCACTATCGCTACCTTAAGCCCCTGCTTTCCTTCCTCCATTAAACCTGCTGCTTTTACCATTCAACCCTCTTCATCACCGCATCCAGGACTACCGCCCGACGGACGTCTTCTATCCCTATCAACGGCTTCTCTTCTTCGACTGTCATCTCTGCCGACTCGGGTCCGCTCGCCGAGACGCGAGTTCCCTCCTCTGGTGTCATCATTCTATTGTCACCGCGCTGCTCCGTCTCGTCATCCCTCCATCCATAGTCTCTTCCTTCTCTCCCTTCTCTTCTCTCTCTCCCTTCTCTCGCCTCCTCTGCTTCCCTCTGCGCCTTCGCCCGAACCGCCGCCATCAGTTCCTCCTCCGCCGCTTCATCTGCCTTCTTCTTGTTCTCTATGAAGAAGGAGACCAGCCCGAGGACCGCTACTATGAGAAAACTGACTAGGCTATCCATTCAGAACGACATTTTTCTTACGTCTCTACTCGCCCTTGCTCTTCCTGATGTTCTCTACGAACTCGTCGAAGAACTTCTCGGTGTCCGTAGGTCCCGAACTTGCCTCCGGGTGGAACTGCGTCGAGAAATATGGCTTGCTCTTATGACGGATGCCCTCGTTCGTACCATCGTTTATGTTCACGAAGCTAGCCTCCCACTCACCTCCGAGCGACGCCGTGTCAAGCGCAAAACCGTGATTCTGGCTCGTGATGTAGCACTGGTTCGTGCCACACCTCCTGACCGGGTGGTTGTGAGCCCTGTGTCCGTATGGGAGCTTGTATGTCTTACCGCCTGCCGCCAGCCCAAGCAGCTGGTTGCCCAGGCAGATGCCGAAGATTGGCTTGCCTATCTCGATGGCCTTCCTGATGTTCGCTATCGTAGCCTGACACATCTGCGGGTCGCCAGGTCCGTTCGACAGCATCAGACCGTCATAGTCTATCTGCGTGAAGTCATAGTCCCACGGAACTCTTACGACGGTGACGTCTCTCTTCAGCAGACACCTGATGATGTTATACTTCGCTCCCGTATCTACCATCGCTATCTTATAACGCCCGTTGCCGTACGTCTTGACCTCCTTCGTCGAGACCTGTGCTACGAGGTTGTCCTTGTTCGGGTCATGCAGCTCGACGCTGTCCCCGTCAAACTCTATCTTGCCGAGCATCGCGCCCTTCTCCCTGATCTTCTGCGTGAGTGCCCTCGTGTCTATTCCCTCTATCGCCGGGACGCCCTCCTTCTTGAGCCACTCGCTCAGGCTCTGCTGCGCGTTCCAATGGCTGTACTCCTGAGAATACTCGCTGACAACTACGCCCGAGACATGTATCTTCTCCGACTCGAAGAACTTCGGCAGACCCGTTGCCGCGTCCACATCGTCATGAGGTACGCCATAGTTCCCTATCAGCGGATACGTGAATATCAGTATCTGACCAGCATACGACGGGTCCGTAAGGCTCTCCGGATACCCGGACATCGCCGTGTTGAACACCACCTCGCCTGCGCGAGACTTCTCGCTGCCAAACGAATATCCCTCCAGGACTGTCCCGTCCTCGAGTATCAATCGCGCCTTCTTTCTTATGTCTGTCATCGGTCGGCCTGTTTTTTTTCCTTTTTATCTCGGCAAATTTAATACAAAAAATCGTTCTCGCCAATTGCACCACGTTTTTCTCTCCCCCTATCTCTCTGTTCGCCTCTACCGTTCGCCCTGTCGTGCCTCCTCTCCTCCCCTTCTCCTCCTCTCCTCTTCCCTTTTCTCGCCTTCCTTCCTCGTTCTCCCCCTCCATGACCTCACTTCTCTCCTATGTAAAAATTCCCCGTCCTCCCCCGTCCCTCACACATCAACGATTAACTCTATCTGTCAATCGCTAATCTCTGCCTCCTTGATGCTCTCCCGACTTTCTCTCCGCTCCCCTCTCTCTTTCTCCTCCCTGCACGAAAATGGGGTGCCGACAGCGAGTCTCTGTCAGCACCCCTTGTGGTTCTATTTGCCTGAAATTCTATTTCACTATCTCTATCTTCCCGCCATGCACATACACTCCCTTCCTCGTCGGCTTCCCTGCTAACTTTCTCCCGCTCTTGTCATACCAGCTGCCGCCTTCTACTGCCCAGACTGTCTTGATGGCCATCGGTCTTGTGGCATACGCTGCATACGTCTCTTCTGCTGTTGTAAGCTTCGAGTAGTTCCTTACAAGTTCTTGCTGCGTCTCCGTCAACTTGTCATACGCCTCCCTCGCTGTCTCGATCCTCTTCCTGCACTCATCGGTGTTCTCCACTTCTCCTATTTCTTCTATGTCTTTCTCCACCGCCTCCGATGCCTCTTCATCTGCCTTCTCTTGAGCGGTCTTAGCTATCCCGACTATCTCTCCAAAATTCTTCCACACATCTGCTGTCTTATATGCTTCGACGGCATCTTCTGGCACGTATAGCGTCGCCTTGCTCATGTCGGCGGTGCTAAAAATATTTGACTTCACTGTTAGCGGAGTCTTCGACAAGGTCTTCACGCTCGTCAATTTGTAGCATGATGTGAATGCATATTCGCCTATGCTCGTCACGCTGCTCGGGATTTCCACGCTCGTCAGACCTGTGCAATACCTGAAAGCCGTACTGCCTATGCTCGTCACCCCGCTCGGAATCACCACACTCGTCAGTCCGCTGCAACTATAGAAGGCATTCGTCCCTATGCTCGTCACGCTGCTCGGGATCTCCACGCTTTTCAGCCCTGCGCAGTTAGAGAAGGCATACCATTTTATGCTCGTCACGCCACTCGGGATTGTCGTGTTCATACAGCCTGCGATGAGAACGCTTGTCTCCGTCTCTATGATGGCGTTGCAATCGTCACGACTGTCATACTTCTCGTTGTCCTCAGCTACCTTTATGCTCGTCAGCCCGCTGCAATCTTTGAATGCAGCTCCCGCGATGCTCGTCACGCTGCTCGGAATCTCGATGCTCGTCAATCCGCTGCAACCATCGAATGCAAACTCGCCTATGCTCGTCACGCTACTCGGAATCTTTATGCTCTTCAACTTGTCGCAGCTATCGAACGCCTCTCGCCCTATGCTCTTGACTCCGTTCGGAATTGTCGTGTTCATGCAAGCTACTATTAGGGTGTTTGTCCCCGTCTCTATGATCGCATTGCAGTCATTCCTGCTGTCATACTTCTCGTTGCCCTTGTCGACTTTTATGCTCGCCAAGTTTCCACACTTCGTGAAGGCTTCTCTTCCTATGCTCACCACGCTGCTCGGGATCGCAACGCTCGTTATCATCCAACAACTACTGAAAGTCAATTCCCCTATGCTCTTCACGCCGTTCGGAATCTCTACGCTCGTCAATCTGGCGCATTGAAAGAAAGCATGATTCCCTATGCTCGTCACGCTGCTCGGGATCTCTACGCTCGTCAATGTCGAGTAAGAGTCGAAAGCGTTCCTGCCTATGCTCGTCACGTCGCCCGTAAACACCACTCTCACGATGCTTCCCCTGTTGCCATACCACGGATACTCCTTTGACGAACTGTAATCAAAGTTTTTCCCGACTGTCAGCGTCCCGTCTTCTGCCAGCGTCCATCCGTCGCCGCTCGCCATCTCTCCCTTCACCTGCACTACTGACATCAGTATGCAAAAAATCACTGTCAATACTTGTTTCATGTGTATCTGTTGATTAATTGATTTGCAAATTATTCTACTATGCTCTTCCGGTTTGTTCCGAGTCGGGTTATACGATGTCTTGACCCTGTCCACCTGTTTTTGTCCGATAGCCGTCTGCCAGGCTCGACCACGCTCTTGCTTCTGTGGCTCGCCTTGGCGGATGTACTCTTCTAGTCCGTGTATGTAGGATGTCTCCTCGGTCATCGCCTATGCTCTATTCTCCGCTCGTGGATACTCCCTTCTCTCCCCCTTCTTCCCTCTCTTTCCCTTCTTCTCCTTCTCTACCCTTCTCTCCCTATCCTTCTTCCCCTCTCCCCCTACCATCCCCAGTTCCTGCTCGTCTTCTCCGTTATGCTGTCGCCCGTAGCCATTATCGCCTGGCAGTCCTTGACGGCCTCCGCCAGCCTCTCAGCCTCGTCACCCGGCAATACTGCCTCGTCAAGTCCCGATGGGTAAGCGACGAAGTTCTTCAACTTCGTGTTGTCCGGCCGACCGACGTGATATGCCGTATACCATGCTGTCTCCGCCGTGACGTTGTAGTCCGCACTGTCACCCTTCGCCTGAAGCGTCAGCCCGACGAGGACTCCGAAGTCGGTGTTCTTCTTCCGCATGTTCGAGATGACATTGCCCTGCGAATAGATGACGAAATGCTTCCGCCCGTCCTTGGTCTCTATTATCTCGACCGGCTGGACGACGTGCGGATGCCCGCCTATGACGTGGTCCACGCCCTGGTTTATGAGCCACTTCGCCATGTCTTTCTGTTCCTTGTTCGGCGTCGTGACGTACTCTATCCCCCAGTGCATGCACGCTATGATGTAGTCGGGCTCCAGCGCCTTGGCCTTCGCTATGTCTTTCTTTATGACGGCCTTGTCGATGTAGTTGACTATGTTACCGCCTTTCACCTTCAGCCCGTTCGTCCCGTATGTGTAGTTCAGGAGGACGAACTTGACCCCGTTGTACTCTGTCAATGCGGGATACCTCTTCGCCCTGTCCAGACTGTCCTTATACGTCCCTATCTGAGGTATGTCCTTGTCTTTCAGCCAATCTATGGTCCTCTCGAGTCCCTTCTTCCCCCTGTCAAGGCAGTGGTTGTTCGCGGTCAGAAATATGTCATACCCTGCATCCATGATCTCCTGCGCATACTCGTCGGGCGCACTGAACTGCGGATAGCCTTTATACGGCGCACCGCCGAGCGTCACCTCGAGGTTGCATATCGCAAGGTCTGCGTCGAGGCTTATCGGACTCAGATACCTGAAGTAGCTGGAGTAGTCATAGCCCTTCGTCGCCGTGTCGTATGCGGCCTTGATCTGCCCATCATGTTGCATCATGTCCCCGGCAAATAGTAGCCTGACGATGCCACTGTCGTTGAGCGCCACGACTTCCTCCGTGCTATCTACGAGCGTCGTGTCCTGCTCCGCCGCCCTCGCTCCGCTGCACGCTATCCCCGTCCAGCCTACCGCAACCAGTATCGCAACTGTCGCCGCCACCTGTCCTAATACTCTTTTCATCAGCTTCTATATTTTAAAAATGCAGGAAAAGCTACAAAAGCCCCTCCTGCAATTTATTCTTCTTTCCTTAATCTTCCGTTTGGAAGGCTCCAGATCTCAGGCTCTCTCGCTGTGCAGACGCCTCTCTACGGCTCCCGCAACACCGAAAAAGCAATTTATAGAGGTTTTCTCTAATACTCGTCCCAAGCCTTGATCGGTATCCTATCCTGCCCCATCCTGCAGAACGCTATGATGAACGCACTAGCCAACCTCGCATTCGTGATCAACGGGACGTTGAAGTCTATCGCATCCCTCCTGATCTTATAACCGTTGGCCAACTCGTTGTGAGTCAGGTTCTTCGGGATGTTGATGACGAGGTCTATCTTCTTGTCCCTGATGTAGTCGACGACGTTAGGCTGCGTGTTCTCGTCCGGCCAGTAGAGTAGCGTGCTCTCGACGCCGTTCTCCTGGAGGTACTTCTGCGTGCCATGCGTGGCATAGATGTTATATCCCTTCTGCTTCAACAGCTTGGCGGCATCGAGCAGCTCCATCTTGCTCCTCGCTCCACCCGACGAGATGAGTACGTTCTTCTTCGGTATCCTGTAGCCGACTGAGAGCATCGACTCGAGCACCGCATCGTCAAACGAGTTGCCTATGCAACCGACCTCGCCAGTCGACGACATATCGACGCCCAGCACTGGGTCGGCCTTCTGCAGGCGTGCGAACGAGAACTGCGGCGCCTTGATACCGACGTAGTCGATGTCGAACAGGCTCTTGCTCGGCTTCTCGACTGGCAACCCGAGCATGACTCGCGTCGCAAGCTCGATGAGGTTCACCTTCAACACCTTGCTGACAAATGGGAAACTTCTAGACGCCCTCAGGTTCACCTCGATGACCATGATCTCGTTGTTCTTCGCCATCAACTGCATGTTGAACGGTCCACTGATCTCCAGCGCCTTCGCTATCTGCCTTGCTGTCTTCTTGATTCTCTTGACGGTCTCGACGTACAGCTTCTGCGGCGGGAAGACTATGGTGGCGTCTCCTGAGTGCACTCCGGCGAACTCTACGTGCTCCGAGATTGCGTACGCTATGATCTCACCGCCCTGAGCTACTGCGTCGAACTCTATCTCCTTCGCCTGCTCTATGAACTGCGAGACGACGACTGGGAACTCCTTCGAGACGTTAGCCGCAAGGTTCAGGAAGTACCCGAGCTCCTCCCTGTTCGAGACGACGTTCATCGCCGCGCCAGAGAGCACGTAGCTCGGACGCACGAGGACTGGGAACCCTACCTCATCGACGAACTTGTAGATGTCGTCTATGGTCGTCAACTCGCTCCACTTCGGCTGGTTGACTCCGAGCTCGTCAAGCAGGCTGCTGAACTTCGACCTGTTCTCCGCCCTGTCTATGTTGAGTGGCGACGTACCCAGTATTGGTACGTTACGCCTGTATAGCTTCATCGCAAGGTTGTTCGGGATCTGTCCGCCCACCGAGACTATCACGCCCTTCGGATTCTCGAGGTCTATGATGTCGAGAACTCGCTCCTCTGTCAACTCGTCGAAATACAGTCTGTCGCAGACGTCATAGTCTGTGCTGACGGTCTCCGGATTGTAGTTGATCATGACGGAGCGCAGACCCTGCTGCTTGATGGTGTTGATGGCGTTCACCGAGCACCAGTCGAACTCGACTGACGAACCGATTCTATATGCTCCCGAACCGAGGACGATGACTGACCTGTGGTCACCGACGTACTTGACGTCGTTCTCCTTGCCCGAGTACGTGAGGTACAGGTAGTTGATCTGCGCCGGGAACTCGCCCGCCATGGTGTCTATCTGCTTGACGACTGGGACTATGCCCCTCTTCTTTCTGTTCTCCCTGACCTCGAGCTGCTGCTCCTCCATCTTCCGAGTGCTGTCCTTCATGACTATCCTCGCTATCTGGAAGTCACTGAAGCCCGCTACCTTGGCCTCCTTCAGCAGATCGTCGCTGACCTCCTCTATCTTGCTCTTCTCGGCCAACCTCCTTCGGATGTCGTCCAGATGTGCCAACTTGTAGAGGAACCACTTGTCTATCTTCGTGATGTCATGTATCTCGTCGACTGTCATGCCCGCTGCCATGGCCTCGCTGATGGCAAAGACTCGCTTGTCGGTAGGCTCCGCCAGCTCGCCCTTGATGTCGATGCCCTTGAGCGGCTGATTGCCGCAGAATCCGTGCATGCCCTGGCCGACCATCCTCAAGCCCTTCTGGATGACCTCCTCGAAGGTCCTGCCGATCGCCATGATCTCGCCGACGGACTTCATCGAACTGCCTATCTGCTTCGAGACGCCTGTGAACTTGCCGAGGTCCCATCTCGGGATCTTGCATACTATGTAGTCGAGCGCTGGCTCAAAGAACGCCGGCGTGGTCTTCGTGACGGAGTTCTTCAGCTCCCACAGTCCATAGCCGAGTCCGAGCTTCGCCGCTACGAACGCCAACGGATATCCTGTCGCCTTCGATGCCAAGGCCGACGACCTCGACAATCGGGCATTGACCTCGATGACTCTGTAGTCCTCCGAGTTCGGGTCCAGCGCATACTGGACGTTGCACTCACCGACGATGCCGACTCTCCTGACAACCTTGATGGCTATCTCCCTCAACTTATGATACTCGCTGTTCGTCAACGTCTGGCTAGGTGCGACGACGATGCTCTCGCCGGTATGGATGCCGAGCGGGTCGAAGTTCTCCATGTTGCAGACGGTGATGCAGTTGTCGTATGCGTCTCGGACGACCTCATACTCGACTTCCTTCCACCCCTTCAAGCTCTCCTCGACGAGTATCTGGTTGGAGTACGAGAGCGCATTCTCGGCCCTCTGGACGAGCTCCTCCTTGTTGTTGCAGAAGCCCGAGCCCATGCCGCCTAGCGTGTACGCCGCCCTGACTATTATCGGGAATCCTATCTTGTCGGATGCCGCAAGCGCCTCCTCGACGGTGTTCACCGCTATGCTCTGCGGTGTCTTGACGTCTATCTCCTTCAAGAGGTCTGCAAAGATCTCTCTGTCCTCGGTGTCGATGATCGCCTCGACCGGTGTGCCAAGCACCCTGACGTCATACTTCTTCAGGACGCCCGACTGGTGCAGCGCCACGCCACAGTTCAACGCGGTCTGTCCTCCAAACGACAGCAAGATGCCGTCCGGACGCTCCTTCTCGATTATCCTCTCTACGAAGTAAGGCGTCACCGGCAGGAAATAGATCTTGTCCGCTATGTTCTCCGACGTCTGTATCGTAGCAATATTCGGGTTGATGAGGACGGTGCGGACTCCCTCCTCCTTTAGTGCCTTCAGTGCCTGTGACCCCGAGTAGTCAAACTCCCCGGCCTCGCCTATCTTCAGCGCCCCCGAGCCTAATATCACTACTTTCCTTACTTCGTGTGTCATTTTGCTTGCTTTGTTTTTAGCTTTCTGGTTTCTCAATCTTCCGGAGCCCTACCTCCTTTGTGGATACAGAACCCCCAAAAATCCCCCAAAGTTAAGTTTTTTCTCGCAACCTTTCGCCCTTTTCTCCATATATCTTTTTTCTTTCCTCTTTTCCTCCCCGCTCCCTCTATTCTGTTTATCCCTCTCTATTCAGAATTTCTTGGGTCCCTCTCCAGGTTTTACGTTTCTCAAAAAAGAAAGGGAGCGAACCATCATCCGCCCCCTCTATATCTACCTTCTTCTTCCTTCCTTCTCGCGCTTCTCCACCACCTTCTTGAAGTGCTCTATCATCTGGCTGTTCTGCGCCTCCGTAGCCGTCAGGCTGCCGTTCTTAGCCTTCTTAGCATTCAGCGCTTCTTCCATCAACTGTAGCTGCGTGGTGCTGAACCACTCTATGTCGTTCACGAGTATCCAGCTCGACGTGAATGCCCATCGGCCTTTCGTCCCGTCCGCCCAGATTAGCTTGTAGTTGGCCCTGTTGTCCGACCTGTACACCTGGTTCTCGTCCTTCTTGCAGCTCTTCATCTCGAGCCCATTGTCCGCATACCTCAGCCTCCATGTGCCTGCCCACTCCGAGTCTCCGCTGATGTTGACTACCTGGCACGGCATCTTGTGATGCGTCTCCGCGACGTACGGATACTTCACTCCGTCTATCTCTATCGCATCCCGACCGACGACGACGCTCTTCCCGGTCTCGCTGTCGAGGGTGTACCGTCCCTCTATCTTCGTCTTCCACTCGTCCATCGTCGCATTTCCGAGCTCCTTGCTCGTCTCCTTGAAGACGGTGACGACCTCGCCTCCCTCTATCTCTACTATGGCCTTCTTGCCATCGACGGTCTTGACCTGCATGACGCTCGTCTCCTCGTCCTCGCCCCACCTCGCGGTGTACTCGCCTTCCTTGCCTGCTATCGGCGTCAGGTATATCGTGGTCCCCTCGATTTCCGTATTCCCCATTAGGACAAAGCTCCCCGCATCCCTCGCCGCCGCCTCGAGGACTACGTACCCGTTGAACCACTTGCTGTGCTCCTCTATCTTCTGTGCACTCGCCATGAGCGTCATCATGCTCATGACTGCTATCACTGCCTTTTTCATGCTGTCTATATTATTGTTCGGCTCTTCGCCCGTTTTCTTTCGTGTTGTCGAGATCCGTTTTTCGGTCTTTCCGACCTCGCAATATTACTAATTTTTCTTGGTTCTCCCTCCCTGTCCCCTCCGAAACATTCTTCTTCGCAGACCATTTTCCTCCTCATGCACATTCTATGCCGTTTCTCTTCTCCCCCTCTTCCCTTCTCCCCCTTCCTCCTCCGTTCCTCCTCCGTTCCCCTCCGACGACTCTGACGACTCCGATCCCTCTGACACTCCCGACGACTCTGACCCCTCCGACGACTCCGACGATTCCGACGACTAATTGCTAATTGCTAATTGGAAAGAGCGGCGACTCCCTCCTTCGAGAGAGCCGCCGCCCATATTTCTCCTTATATATAAATTCCTTTTCCCCTACTTGATTCTCACTAACCTACAATTCCTAACATACACCCCGTTCCTCGTCGGCTTCTCCGCGAGCTTCCGTCCTCCGAGGTCATACCACTCGTCAACGGTCTCCCTCACGACGTTCTCTATCGCCGTCATGTGCTGCTCCGCCTCCCTCTGCTTCGAGACGTCGTCGGCCAACTGCTTGACTATCTCCGCGACAGCATCCATGTTCCCGACGATGTCCTTTGCTTCGTCATACTCCGTCTGGTCTATCGCCGTCTTCGCCGCTGCTATCATGTCCTTGACGGCCTGGCTGTCGCCATCCATTCCGAGCTCGTCAGCCTGTCCCTTCAGCGTCGTCTTATAGTCTTCGAACGTCGCCTTCATGGCCTCCAGGACTTCTGCATACTTCGCCGTCGCAATGTCGAGCTGTAGCTTCGTGGCTATCGCGTCCACCGCATACTTGTTCCCGTTCAGCGTCGTCGTCTCGTCGTATGCGAGGGCTTCTACTGCCGCCACTGCCGTCGCTATGAGGTCCTTGACTGTCTGGCTGTCATCTTCGCTGCCGAGGGTCTCTATCTGCTTCTTCACTGTCGCCTTGTACTCCTCGAAGGTCTGCTTGTCTGCCACCATCTGCTCTGCCATGGTCTTAAGCACTATGTACCTCGCCTCGGCGTCTGTCAGGGTCTCGATGTTCAGGACGAGCGCCGCCTGGGTCTTGCTCAACTTGTCGTACGCCGCCCGTGCCGCATCTATCTTCGCCTTGCTCGTCTCGCTGTACTCTACGAGGCCTATCTCGGCTATCAGGTCATCGACCGCCTGCGCAGCCTCGTTGTCGGCCTTCAGCTCTGCATACCTCGCCTCGGCGTCTGTCAATGTCTCGATATTCTTGACCTCGGCCATCTGCGCCTTGCTGAGCTTGTCGTATGCCGCCCGCGCTGCGTCTATCAGGCCCTTGCATGCGTTGGTGTACTCGACTGTCCCTATCTTGGCTATCAGTCCCTCGACGGCTGCCACCTTGTTGTTGCCAGCCTCGAGCTCCGCATACTTGACCTCTGCGTCTATCAAGGTCTGGAGGCTCTTGACGAGCTTCGTCTGCACGTCGGTCAAGGCGTTGTATGCCGCCCTCGCCGCATCGATATTTGCCTTGCATGTGCTCGTCAGCTCGACTGCCCCTATCTTGGCTATGAGCTCATCGACGCCCTGTGCGGCATCGACGTCTGCCTTCAGCTCTGCATACTTGCTCTCCGCCGCCGTCAGCATCGAGAGGCTCGAGACTATCGTCTTCTGTGCTGCGGTCAACTTGTCGTACGCCGCCCTCGCCGCATCGATATTTGCCTTGCACGTGCTCGTCAGCTCGACTGTCCCTATCTTGGCTATGAGCGCATCAACGGCCGCTGCCGCCTCGTTGTCGGCCTTGAGTGCTTCATACCTCACCTCTGCATCGCTCAGCGTGGCAACGCCCTTGACGAATGTCTTCCTCGCCTCCGAGAGGTTGCTGTACGCCTTCCTCGCTGCCTCTATCTTGCTCTTGCTTGCATCGGTGTACTCGACTTCCCCTATCTGCGCTATGAGTGCATCGACTGCCGCCGCCGCCTCGTTGTCTGCCTTCAGCTCTGCAAACCTGCTCTCCGCCGCCGTCAACGTCCCGAGGCTCTTTACGAGTGCGGTCTGCGTCGTGCTCAGCCTGTCGTATGCCGTCCTCGCCGCATCGATCTTGCCCTTGCTCGTCGCTGTGTACTCGACTGTCCCTATCTCTGCTATGAGCGCATCGACTGCCACTGCCGCATCGTTGTCGGCCTTCAGCTCTGCATACCTGCTCTCCGCCGCCGTCAGTGTCCCGAGGCTCGTGACTTTCGACTTCTGCGCTGCGGTCAACTTGTCGTATGCCGCCCTCGCTGCGTCGATATTCGCCTTGCATGCGTTGGTATATTCTACTGCCCCTATCTTGGCTATCAGTCCCTCGACCATACCTACGTGGTCGTTGTCCGATGCGAGTTCTGCATACCTGACCTCTGCATCTACCAATGTCTGGAGGCTCTTGACGAGCTTCGTCTGCGCGTCTGTCAGTCCGTTATACGCCGCCCTCGCTGCATCTATCTTGCCCTTGCTCGTGCTGGTGAACTCGACTGTCCCTATCTTGGCTATCAGTGCATCGACTGCCGCCGCCGCATCGTTGTCTGCCTTCAGTGCTGCATACTTGCTCTCTGCATCGGTCAACGTGGATAGTGTGGCGACTATCTTCTTCTGCTCGTCGGTCAGCTTGTTATACGCCGCCCGTGCTGCGTCTATCTTCACCTTGCTCGTGCTGGTGTACTCGACTGTCCCTATCTCTGCTATGAGTGCATCGACAGCCACTGCAGCCTCGTTGTCGGCCTTCAGCTCTGCATACTTTGCCTCCGCCGTCGTCAGCGTCCCGAGGCTCGAGACTATCGTCTTCTGTGCTGCGGTCAACTTGTCATACGCTGCCCTCGCTGCGTCTATCTTGCCCTTGCTCGTCGCCGTGTACTCGACTGTCCCTATCTTGGCTATGAGTGCATCGACTGCCGCTGCTGCATCGACGTCTGCCTTCAGCTCTGCATACTTCGTCTCCGCCTCCGTCAGCGTGCCGTACTTGCCTACGAGTGTCTTCTGCGCCTTGCTGAGCTTGTCGTATGCCGTCCGCGCTGCGTCTATCTTGCTCTTGCTCGTCGCTGTGTACTCTACTGTCCCTATCTGGGCTATGACCTCGTCGACTGCCGCTGCCGCCTCGACGTCTGCCTTCAGTGCTGCATACCTCGCCTCAGCCGCCGTCAGTGTCTCATAGCTCTCTACGAGGGCCTTCTGCGCCTTCGTCAGGTTGTCGTACGATGTCCGCGCCGCATCTATCTTGCTCTTGCTCGTGCTGGTGTACTCGACTGTCCCTATCTGGGCTATCAAGACGTCAACTCCGTCCGCCAGGTCATTGTCGATCTTGAGCTCTGCATACTTGTTCTCGGCCGCCGTCAGCGTCGCATAGCTGTCCACGAGTGCCTTCTGTGCGTCCGTCAGCTTGTCGTATGCCGCTCTCGCCGCATCTATCTTGCCCTTGCACGTCGTGGTGTACTCTACTGTCCCTATCTTGGCTATGAGCGCGTCGACTGCCGCTGCTGCTTCATTATCAGTCTTCAGCTCTGCATACTTCGTCTCTGCCGTCGTCAGGGTGCTGTACTTCTTGACGAGGCTCTTCTGCGCCTCCGTCAGCTTGCCATACGCCTCCCGAGCCGCATCTATCTTGCCCTTGCTCGTCGTGGTGTACTCTACTGTCCCTATCTTGGCTATCAGTGCATCGACTGCCGCTGCTGCATCATTATCGGCCTTCAGCTCTGCATACTTCGTCTCCGCAGCCGTCAGTGTGCTATACTTGCCTACGAGCGTCTTCTGCGCGGCCGTCAGGTTGTCGTATGCCGCCCTCGCCGCATCTATCTTGCCCTTGCTGGTGCTGTTGTACTTTACTGTCCCTATCTTGGCTATGAGTGCATCGACTGCATCTGCCGCCTCGTTGTCTGCCTTCAGCTCTGCATACTTCGTCTCTGCCGTCGTCAGGGTGCTATACTTCTCGACGAGCGCCTTCTGTGCGTCCGTCAGCTTGTCGTATGCCTCCCTCGCCGCATCTATCTTGCCCTTGCTTGCATCGGTGTACTCGACTGTCCCTACCTTGGCTATGAGCGCATCGACGGCCACTGCCGCCTCATTGTCCGTCTTCAGCTCTGCATACCTCGTCTCCGCCGCAGTCAGTGTCTCATAGCTCTCTACAAGGTTCTTCTGCACCGTCGTCAGGTTGTCGTATGCCGCCCGTGCTGCTTCTATCTTGCCCTTGCTCGTCGTGGTGTACTCTACTGTCCCTATCTTGGCTATCAGTGCATCAACTGCGTCCGCCGCATCGTTGTCGGCCTTCAGTATTTCATACTTCGCCTCCGCCGATGTCAATATCTCCTTGCCCGCTACGAGCCTCTTCTGCAACATCGTCAGGTTGTCGTATGCCGCCCGTGCTGCTTCTATCTTGCCCTTGCACGTCTCGGTGTACTCGACTACACCTATCTGGGCTATGAGCTCGTCAACTGCATCCGCCGCATCATTATCTGCCTTCAACTCTGCATACTCGGTCTCCGCCGCCGTCAATGTGCTATACCTCTCGACGAACGTCTTCTGCGATGCCGTCAGGTTGTCATACGCACCACGTGCCGCTTCTATCTTGCCCTCGCACGTCTCGGTGTACTCGACCCTCCCTATCTGGTCTATCAAGTCGTCGACTGCCTGTGCTGCCTCTTTAGCAGCCTTTAGTTCTGCATACCTTGCCTCCGCCGCCGTCAGCGTGCTATACTTCTCTACGTGGCTCTTCTGCGCATCCGTCAGTTTGTCGTATGCCCTCCTCGCTTCATTTATCTTGATATCGCTCCTGCCGTACTCGACTGTCCCTATCGCGTCTATCAATGCGTCAACTGCCTTAGCTGGATTGACCTCAGCCAACAGCTCTGCATATTGCCTCTCGACATAATCCAACTTATCATAGTTGTTCACATACTTCTTCTGTGCCGCCGTCAACTTGTCGTATGCCTTTCGAGCAGCATCTATCTGCGCCTTGAATGCGTCCGTAATCTCTACATCGCCTATAGCATCTATCATGTCCATGACGGCTTTAGCCACCGGATAGTCCACTACGTAGCTTTCCACGAATTCCAATGTGCTGTAGTTCCAGACTTGCTTCTTCTGCTCCGCAGTCAGCTCTTCGTATGCCGCCCGAGCAGCCTCTGCCCTCGCCTTCTTCTCGTCAATGGTCTCGCCTTGCCACGACTCGTCTATCATTTTCATGACTGCCCGTGCCGGTAGCTCTATGTTATACATGTATTCCGAGTCCTCCAGCCTGTTATAGTTGTTCACAAAGCTCTTCTGTGCCGCCGTCAACTTGTCATACGCCGCCCGTGCCGCTGCTATCTTCGCCTTGCATGCATCCGTGAGTTCCGGATACCCTATCGCATCTATCAGGTCTACGACGACCTTCGCCGCCGGAAAGTTCGCTATGTAGTTCTCCGCCCTCTCCAGCCTTTCATAGTTGTCTACTTTCGCCTTCAGCTCGTCGCTCAACGCTTCATACGCATCCCGCGCCGCCTTCGCCTTAGCCTTCGCTTCGTCATTTACATCCTCATAGCGTAGGTCCATTATCATCCTTTCGACTTGATCCGCAGGATATACCCAGTACCGTTCCTCTTCGTATGTCAGCCACTCATAACGTTTTACAAGCAACTTCTGCGCGTCCGTTAGCTTGTCGTACGCCGCACGTGCCGCTGCTATCTGTGCCCCCCAGGCCTCGATGTCGTCTCCTTGCCTTATGCTTTCTATGAGCGCATCCACAGCCTCTGCTGCCGGCCCGTTAGCGATGTAGTTCTCCGCCATCTCCAGCCTTTCATAGTTGTCCACTTTCGCCTTCAGCTCAGCGCTCAGCGCATCATACGCCTCCCGCGCCGCCTTGGCCTTTGCCTTCGTCTCGTCATTGATCACGTAATAGTCTATCTGGTATATCATCATTTCGACTAGCCTCGCAGGACTCTCGGCATACGCACTCTCTTCCCGCTCCAATTGTTCATAGTGCCTGACTATCGCCTTCTGCGAGTCGGTCAACTTGTCGTACGCCGTCCGCGCCGCGTCTATCTGCGCCTTCCACGTCTCGACGTTATCATAATCTGTTCTGATTTCCCTTATCAACTCGTCCACAGCCTTCACCGGTATGTACTCCTCCGCCATGACAAGGTCCTTCTCATATTGGGCTACCTTCTTCTGCTCCGTGCTCAACTTGTTATATGCCGCCCGTGCCGATGCGACGTCTCTCTCGAATGTATCGCTCCACCCGTCGAGCTCCTCTACCATCTTGTCAAAGGCTGTGACCGCCGCCATAAAACTGCTCTGCTGCTCCTCTGCTGAGGTCAAGAGCTCGTAATTGCTGAGCCTCTCCTGTTCCGCCTCGCCAAGTCTATTGTACGCCGCCCTTACGGCTCTGACATACAGCACGCTCGCCGCTGTATTCGAGACTGTCCCGATGTTGTTTATCAGCCTCTCGACAATGCCGATAGTAGTCCACATGTCCAGCGAACCCACTGTCATCACTACATAGACGGTATAGCTACGCTCTACTTTCGCATTCTCCCAATACGGCCTGACGGGATTCGACTTGCCTGTCAGCTTCACTGTCGCTATCCCGTCAAACAGTCCCTTGAATACTAACTCGGGATTGTCCACATCCGCATCGTTCAGCTCTATCATCCCGTTATCCCCGACGACGCTGATGCGCAGATCACTTATCGGATGTATGAGACAATTGTTGATTCGCACCTCAAATGGCTGTTCTACCTCGGCGTCATAATCCCCCATTTGGGTCTCTCCACAATAGAAACTTAAGAAAGTCGCCTGTTCCTCCGCCCGTACGCTCCCGACGACGGTCAACAGCACGACTAACAATAGTAGTAACCTGTTTTTCATTGATTATATGACTTTTTTGTTTATCTCTCGTTTGGTTCTGTTCATTCTTCTGGCTCTGACATCCCGTCACCCTCTACGACTCCTCCTCTTCTCTACTGTCCATTTCTTCCCCTACTCTTCCCTACTCTTCCCTCTTCGTCTCTCCTCTTCACCGCTTCTCCCCTTCCCCTTGCGCCGATTCTTCTCATCATCTCTTCTCTGGTCACAATCCTTCCCAGCTTTCCCGATGCCTCTACTGACACCCCTCCTCTTTTATGATTTATGCCAAGATCCATGGTTTTTCCCTTTTTTCTGTTAGCACTCCCCCTTTGTACGTAGCACTCTACATATTGTTTCATATTTAACCATCTATTAACCTTTTCGTTCCGCCTCTCCTCCTCCCGATCTTCCACCCTATCGTCCTCCGTTCCCTTCCACCACCTCCGACCTCTCCGCCCCCCAATTCCTAATTGCAAGTTTCTCATTACACATTGCCAATTGGATTAGACCTATACTAGACTTGGTATAGCGTTCGTCCGTCTTTCTACCTATGTAATATACTCATCCTTTCACCGCAATCCCCAACTATCTCCATTTTCTTCCCTTCTCTTCCCTTCTCGCCCACCCACAAAAAAAGTAGCACCAGACCCCCCTCGGAATCCAGTGCTACCAATTCCCATGTGTGCGAAACCCGGAATGTGACTTTTCTTCGTGTGTGTTCGAACCTATTCATCTAGGTCATAGCGGTTTTGTTTTCTGTTGCAAATTTACGCCGACCCCCAATAACGCCGTTTCAATTTCCGTACTTTTTGTTTCACTTTTCGGACTTTCTGCATCTTTTCTCTCCCCTCCTCTTTCACTTTCCGTACATTGTCCCTTTTCTTATAGTCATATTCTCCTTTTTCTGTCTAAAAACTCCGTTCTTTCTATTCCGCCCCTTCTGACCACTCCGATTCCGACACCTCCGACAATTCCGACGATTCCGACACCTCCGACATCTCCGACATCTTCCTACGGTTTCGACCTCTCCATCCCCTCTTGACTGCTCTGTGTCCTCTCTGCGAGCACCAGCTCGCCTCTGTGCTCTAAAAAAACTCTGTGTCTCCGTGACCCCTGTGTGAGGCCTTAAAAACTCTGTGCGCGCTCCGACCCTCTCCGACAATACCGACACCTCCGACAATTCCGACGTTTTCGACCTCTCCATCCCCTCTTGACTGCTCTGTGTCTTCTCTGCGAGCGCCAGCTCGCCTCTGTGCTCTAAATATACTCTGTGTCTCCGTGACCTCTGTGTGAGGCCTTAAAAACTCTGTGCGCACTCCGACCGTCTCCGACGACTCCGACACCTTCCTAAGATTTCGACCTCTCCATCCCCTCTTGACTGCTCTGTGCCCTCTCTGCGAGCGCCAGCTCGCCTCTGTGCTCTAAATATACTCTGTGTCTCCGTGACCTCTGTGTGAGGCCTTAAAAACTCTGTGCGCGCTCCGACCCTCTCCGACGATTCCGACATCTCCGACGTTTTCGACCTCTCCATCCCCTCTTGACTGCTCTGTGTCCTCTCTGCGAGCGCCAGCTCGCCTCTGTGCTCTAAATATACTCTGTGTCTCCGAGACCTCTGTGTGAGGCCTTAAAAACTCTGTGCGCGCTCCGACGATTCAGACACTTCCGACATCTCCGACGTTTACGACACCTCCATTCCCTCTTGACTGCTCTGTGTCCTCTCTGCGAGCGCCAGCTCGCCTCTGTGCTCTAAAAAAACTCTGTGTCTCCGTGCCCTCTGTGTGAGGCTTTAAAAACTCTGTGCGCGCTCCGACCCTCTCCGACAATACCGACAACTCCAACAACTTCTTCCCTCCCTCACCCACTCGCAAAAAAAAGTAGCACCAGACTCCCCTCGGAATCCAGTGCTACCAATTCCCATGTGTGCGAAACCCGGAATGTGACTTTTCTTCGTGTGTGTTCGAACCTATTTATCTAGGTCATAGCGGTTTTGTTTTCTGTTGCAAATTTACGCCGACCCCCAATAACGCCGTTTCAATTTCCGTACTTTTTGTTTCACTTTTCGGACTTTCTGCATCTTTCCGCTCCCCTCCTCTTTCACTTTCCGTACATTTTCCTTTTTCTTATACTCCTTTTCCCCTTTTCTGCCTAAAAACCTCCTTCTTCTCCCGCATAAAAAATAGCGTCGCAACTGTCAAGTCACGACGCTTCTGTCTTTTCTATCTGTCTGTCTTCTACTCGACTGGCATCACAAACGATACAGACGGCAGCCCCTCCGCATTGACCAACGTATGCGACGAGCAATTCTGACCTGCATATCGTACATACCTCGGCTCCGTCACCATGTGACTGAACACTGTCACGTTCGGCGCCGTCACGAGTGCCTTCGCTGGATAGAACAAACTGTCCGGACCTGCCAACTCGAACTGACTGACTCCTTCGGTCATCAGACGCAGCCCCTCCGCATTCTCAAACGTTACGTTGACTATCTGATTCGCACACGTCGCCGATACTGGTGCCGGACAATCGACCTTACCTAAGTCCCAGTTATACACGTGCTTCAACGCGACTCTCGCCATCCTCTGCGCCTCGATGTCCTTATACGGCGGCCTGAGTGTCAACGGACTTCCTAAGTCCAGCGTCGAGACTAGATAGACGTTGTCCAATCCCGCAAGACTCATCGGAAATGAATTCCTCACCTCCGCCGACGTCGTCGACGAACATCCATTATATGTTCCCGGCGCTATCTGCGCTACGACAAACGGCGTCTCACGCTTCCCGTTGACGAGCTTCCTGACTGACTTTATCACCTTCGGCAATAGGTCCGGGAAGTTCTTTCTCGTCTGTGGTGACCATACGTCCGCCTCCCCAGCATGGAAGATGACTCCTCCAAATGAATATCCCGCAAGTGGCGACAACAACCCGTTATATACCATCGACGGCGACGCCGGCGACAGCTCAAGGCTCATCCGCGGTCGCTTCTCATACACGTCCTCCTTGACATTCATCAGTATCAGCTTCCCTCCGTCTATCTGCGCCGCTACCTTATAGTTCCACATCCCCTCAAGGTCTATCGTCTCCCCCTTCTGGTTCTCCAGTCGTATGTTCGACCCGTCGGTCATCCCGATTATTCCTCCCTTCGACCTGTCATCCGTCACCCGCACTGCTATCGTCAACATGGGCTTCCTGAACACTGTCGACGGGACGTCATATATTCTGTCAACTGAGAACTGGTCCGGCGCCGTCACGCTCCCGACACACGTCCCATTTACATACGTGACGTCTCTGTCATCTACGGCTCCAAGGTACAACTTCAAGTCCTGACCGACCCACGACTGCGGCAGGTCTACGGTCCTGACAAACCATACAACGCCGTCAAAGCCTTTTAGCCCATGATTCTCCCAGTATCCCGGCACCGGTATCTTGTTCCAATATGTCGCCTCTACCAACGACAGGTTGACGTACTCGTCGCCTATCGTGATGTCCGCCAATGGGTCTATACCGTTGACTGGCTTGATGTCTATGTATGGCAACGAGTCTAGCCACCTTCGATAGACTTCATACTCCGACTCTGTCTTCGCTATCAAGTCCATCTCGACGGAATAGTTCTTGTCTCCCTTGTTCAAGTCTGAATTGACCCACGAGATCAATGGCGCCCCTCCATATACTGTCTGGACTATCCCCACCGGGACCTGAAGGCTGTCCCTCAGATGCTTAGCAAACATGTATGGCAACGTGCCAAACCTCGACGTGTGATCCGCCGACGCCTCCAGCCATACTCCGTCAAGCCGACGAGCTGGCAAGTACCCAAGTCGTGGAGACACCATGAAGAAGTGTAGCAACGAGTCCCCAGACGCCTCGATTATCTTCTTCGAGCCCGGTATGGTGTCTGTCCCCCATCCAGCCAACGGCAACTCCATGTTGTTCTGACCCATAGCCAGCCACACCTCGCCTATCAAGACGTTCGAGACTACTGTCTGCGTGTCCGACGCCGCTACGGTTATGGTGTGTCGTCTGTTGTCCGCAGCCGGGACGTTGATGTACGCCGCCCACAGACTGTCGTCAGACGCCGACGTCGTCACCGAGAAGTCCCAGTCTGTCGTGACGGTTATCCTCACCCCAGGCGACGCATGCCCCCTGACGACCGACTTCGCATTCTGCTGCAACACTATGCCGTCAGACAAGACCCCACCAAGACGCATGTGGCTCGGCTCTTCACACGACCACATTATGGCTACGACTATCGCAAGGAGGAAAAGGTTGACAACCTTATTTATTGACATATCTCTCTATAGTCTATCAGTTTCTGTGCTAATGCGGCAAACGCCTGTCCCTGTGGCGTGTCGCTCTCGAGCGCCGCAGGACGTCCCGTGTCCCCGGCCTCCCTTATCGACTGTACTATCGGTATCTGACCGAGCAACGGCACGTTTAGCTCCTCTGCCAACTGCTTCGCCCCATCCTTTCCAAAGATGTAGTACTTGTTGTTCGGCAACTCCGCAGGTGTGAACCACGCCATGTTCTCTACTATCCCAAGCACTGGGACGTTGACTTTCTCGTTCATGAACATATCGACGCCCTTCCGAGCATCTGCCAACGCTACCTTCTGCGGCGTCGAGACGACGATGGCTCCCGTCAACTTTACGAGGCCTACCAACGAGATGTGTATGTCCGACGTCCCCGGAGGCATGTCTATCAAGAGGTAGTCGAGGTCACCCCACGCCCCCTCTGTGACTAGCTGCCTTATGGCATTCGTCGCCATGGCCCCACGCCAGACTACTGCCTGACCTGGCTCGACGAAGAACCCTATGCTGAGCATCTTCACCCCATACTGGCTGATGGGCTCTATCAACTGTCGCGTCTCCGTCGACTTGTCACTCAATACGGGTCGCGCATCCTCTACACCAAACATCAACGGCACCGACGGCCCAAAGATGTCGGCATCAAGCAGCCCGACTTTCTTCCCTGCCTGCGACAACGCTATCGCCAGGTTCGCTGCGACGGTGCTCTTACCGACGCCTCCCTTTCCGCTCGCTACTGCTATGATGTTCTTCACCCCAGGCAATACCGGCACGTCCTCAGCCTTGGGCCTCTGCTTGATCTTGACGAATATGTTGCCCTCTATCTCTACCTCAGGACCAAGATGTCGCTTGATGGCCTCCGCCGCCTTCTGCTTGAGAGTGCCAACCATCGGGTCGTTTGGCCTGTCGAATAGTAACGAAAAACTTACTCTGTTGCCATTGATGCGTATGTCGTCCTCGACCATCCCTAGGCTGACGATGTCCTTCCCCTTCTCGGGATGAACTACGGTCCGTAGCGCCTCTATGACAAGAGCAGGATAGTATTGCATAATTGTTGGTTTGTTATTCTGCTGATTTGAACTTGACTCCACGACCGACACTGTGGTAGTCGTCTCTCTCTATTTCTACGTCTGGCTCGACGAGGGGTTTTATGTCCTCTGGCATAGTAAATCGTATGTACTTGATTGTCAAGCCTACTGATATCCATTTCTGCTCATAATAGGTCTTGATGCCTTTCACCGGCCCCTCGGCCCCACCTGCATACAGGTCGTCGGTCTTCTCCTCGGCCTCGATGCCGTTCTCCTTCAGCATGGCCTCCATGTATTCGTAGAGGAACTTGCTGTCTGTCTTGAGGTGTATCGCACCGCCAGGCACCAGGAACTGTCTGTACCGCTCGAGCATCATGGTCCCGACAAGTCGCTTCCGTGCCTTCCTCATCTGCGGGTCGGGAAACGTCACCCATATCTCTCCCACTTCCGACGGCGCAAAGAGCTTGTCTATCAACTCTATCCGAGTCCTCAGAAAGGCTACGTTCTTCATCCCCTCCTCGTGAGACTCGGTAGCACCGGCATGCATACGCGCCCCCTTGATGTCGACGCCTATGTAGTTCTTGTCCTTGTCCGCCCGAGCCAACCCGACTGTGTACTCTCCTCGCCCACACCCGAGCTCCAGCACTATGGGGTTGGCGTTGCCAAACCACTCATGCCACTTCCCCCTCATCGAGAAACCGTCCCTCATGACGCTCTCAAAGTCCGCCTCGAAGACGTGGGGGTAACTCGCCATGTCGGCGAACTTCTTCAACTTGTTCTTGCTCATCGCTCCTCGGTCTTGTGCTTGCTGATTATGAGCCCTATGTCGGTCACTCCTCCGAGCGTCTCTGCCCTCATGCCATGCGTCAACCTGAAGGTACAAGCTCCCTCCGACTGAAACCGCACGTTCATCATGTACGGACACCTGACTGTATACAGCGACCCCCATCCCGCACCGCGCCAACTGCCATCTGGATTGGCGAGTATGCACTCGACGGTGTCCCGACGCGTATGACCCGCGGCATCTATGACGTCGACGAACAGCCAAAGGTTTGCATACGGATAGCTGTTGTCGTTCCGGACCTGCAGCTCGACGTCATACGCTGTCGTCGTGTCTGGCACTGTCGCCCGAAAGACTGCTAGCGAGTCCTTGTCCCACGTCGTCTTGTCTATGCTCACGAACTCGTCATACACGACGCCTCTGTTCGTGCACGACGCCAAGCTCACGACGAGCATGACTAAGATGCTGACTATGCTCCTACTCTTTCCCATCCTGACCTGTCGGTTGTTGTGGCTGTGGATTGTCCTGGCGCGGCGCCTGCGGCTGCTGAGTCCGCTCCTGCTGTCCGTCGCCCTGTGGCTGTCCGTTCTGCTGGCGCCTCTGCTTCTGCTGCCTGTTGTCGCCTCGCCTGCCGTTATCCCTGTTCCCGTCTCTCCTATTCTCTCCCCTGTTCTCCCTATTTTCTCCCCTGTTTTCTCCCCTGTTTTCATTGCGTGGCTGCTGTGGCTGACCTTGTGCCGTCACTGCCCCCTGCTCGCGCTCTGCCTGTGTCATCGGCCTCGACTGTCTCCTCTGGCGGTTCTTGTCGCCGTTGTCCTGACGCCTCTGCTGCTGACCCTGTTGCTGACCCTGTTGCTGTCCCTGCTGTTGCTGACCTTGCTGCTGTCCCTGCTGGTTCTTTGGCTTCTGGTTGGCTGCTCCGTTCTGACCGCCGTTCTGATTGTTCCCCTGCGTCTCTCCCTGTCCTCGCCTGTTCTGCCCGTTCCTGTTGCCTCCCTGGCGATTTCCGTCTTGACGGTTGTTCCTGCCGTTCTGCCCACGACGTCTGTTCCTGCTGTCTCCCTTCGAGTCAAATCTCGTCAGGTCGTCCTCGAGCTCTATCGGTCCATAATACCCGTCATCCTCGCTCTCGACGCTCAGCGAGAGGCCTCCGAGGTCGTCCGGACGCTCTCCCTTGGTGTTCATCTCCTGTATGAGGCGTACCCTGTCGGCCTCGACTGCTACGACGTTCTTCAGGGAGTCCTTCTGTGGCGAATACCACATGAGTCTCTTGAATATGTCATACTTGTAGAAGTAATAGTCCCCAGCTGCCGTCTCGAGCGGCTTGTCGGTCGGCGGGAACGAACTGATCGCATCGACGTACGCGCTCAGCTCGAAGTTCAGACAGCACTTGAGCTTCCCGCACTGACCCGCCAGCTTCGTCGGATTCAACGACAAGTCCTGCACCCTCGCCGAATGTGTCGAGACGGATATGAAGTTCGTCAGCCACGACGCACAGCACAGCTCCCTGCCGCACGGACCGATGCCTCCGATCCTGCCTGCCTCCTGGCGAGCACCTATCTGCCTCATCTCTATGCGCACCCTGAAATGATCGGCCAGCACTTTGATGAGCTCACGGAAGTCGACTCGCTCGTCCGCTATGTAGTAGAAGATGGCCTTCGTCCTGTCTCCCTGATACTCGACGTCGCCTATCTTCATGTTGAGGTGCAGGTCCTGAGCTATCTGGCGCGCCTCGAGCATGGTCGTGTGCTCCAGGCCCTTGGCCTCCTCCCACTTCTCGATGTCGGTCTGACGCGCGACTCTGTATATCCGCTTATAGGGATACGTCGTCGGATTTATGTGGTTCTTATGCATCTGGAGATACACGAGTCGTCCCATGAGCGTGACCTCACCTATGTCATGCCCCGGCGACGCCTCGACGGCTACTATGTCGCCCTTCTTCAACTGTATCCCCGCTGAATTTCTGAAATACCCTTTCCGAGTGTTCTTGAACTGCACCTCGACAAGGTCCGACGGATTCGGCGGCGTTGGCAGGTCCTCCAGCCAGTCGTATGTGTGGAGCTTCCCTCCCCTGACTGCACAAGTCCCCCTCTGCGTCTTGCTGTCCTCCTTGCGATATGGTATCTTCGGTATGTCGTCGCTCTCGACGTTCTCCTCCTTCGGCGCCGTATACGGCTGCTCCTCCGTCGTGTCGTCCTGGCGTACCTCTTCTATATTGTCTTGCGTTTCTTCTTTTATCTCTTCGTCCATTGCGATAGAATATATATTATTCAGGTCGTTTAGAGTTTCTGATTAGTGCTGTCAAGTTGAGGACTAGGTCTAGCATCACCATCTTGATGTTGCCGTTCTGCTCTATCATGCCGGCGGCCTTGTCAAATCGACGCGTCAGCTCCTCGATGTTCCCGAGGTGTATGAACGGCGCAAATCTCGATAGGAACTCCTCCTCCTCTTTGCTGATGTAGTTTAGCTGCGGACACTCGAGGTTCATGACGAAGCTCTCCCTCAATAGGCCCCTCCAGTACGTCAGGACGTTCTTCGCCTGCTCCCTGCTGAGCTTCTTCATCTCCTCCGCCGTGTCAGACAACCCTTTGACGTCTCGCTTCCACGCCGAACGCATGACGCCCTTGAAGATCTCGAGCCCTCGGCGCCTGTCTTCCGCCCCGGCTACGAGTCGCTTCGCCGCTACGAAGTTTCCCCTCGCTATGTGAGCCGTCCGCGCCGCCTCGTCTCCTCCGATTCCGAGCCGCGCCGCCAACGCCTCCGCAAGGCTCCCCTCGTCTATTGGCGGGACCCCGACGACCTGCGTCCTGCTGAGTATTGTCGGCAATATCCGCTCCGTGTCCTCGCTGACGAGGATGAACGCTGTGTCCGTCGGCGGCTCCTCCAGTATCTTCAGGATGCTGTTGGACGTGACCTCGTTCATCAGCTCCGGCTTCCAGATTATCATGAACTGCCGCTTCGCCTCGTATGGCTTCAGGCTCAGGCTCTGATGTATCGCGACTGCCGCATCTTTCAATATCTGCGCCTGCTTGTTGTCTGCCTTTCCTCCCCCAGCCGTGTCATCGTCGTCGTCGACTTCGGTCGCCTTCAGTCCCTTCATGGCTGCTGTCCACTCCGGCAGCCCGAAATAGCCTCCAGCCGTCATCACCTCTCGCCACTCGGGCTGAAACGTCTCGCTCGTCGTGCTGTCGTTCTTCCTGATCGACGGGAATATGCTGTGTATGTCGGGATGCGCCATCTTCTGAGCCTTCTTGCACGACGGACACTCGCCACACGAGTCTCCTCCGCTCTTGTCGCCCGTACAAGCATCGTATGTCGCCATGGCGTACGCCAACTCTAGCGCCCCCGACCCCTCCGAGCCGAGTAGCAGCAACGCATGCGGAAACCTGTTCTCTCTGTGCATCGAGACGAGTCTCCGCTTGACTTCCGACTGTCCTATGACGTCCGCAAACCTCACCTACCTCATCTTGCTTTTAGCTTTCAAAGGTACTAAAAAATATTGTCTTTCTGTATTTTTTCTTACTTCCACCGACTGCCCCGTCTTCCTCGACGACTCCGTCTGACAAGCACAGCCGCCTTTCTAACATCTGCCCTTGCCTATTCTGACACCCATCACGACTACGTCGTCCGTCTGATTCTCGACGGGGCCACGCCACTCCTCAAAGGTTTTGTTGAGTATGCTCTTCTGCTCGTCCATGGGTCGCCGGTATATCTCTAGTAGCAGCTCCCGCAACTGCTTGCTCATGAACTTCTTACCGGTCCTGTATCCGAACTGGTCCTGATATCCGTCCGAGAAGGTGTAGATGCAATCGCCCTCCTGCAGACTGACGGTCGTCGACTTGAATGGCTCATGGCTGGCATAGACACCGACTGGCATCCGGTCTGCCTTTAGCAACTGTATCCCGCCGTCCCTGATTAGCACGAGTGGATTGTTTGCCCCGGCATAGCTGAGGGTCATCGTCTTCTCATTGACGACGTATGCCGCGACGTCCATCCCGTCATGGCAGAGGTCGGTGTCCTCTCCGATTGTCATTTCCTCCCACTCCGCTGGCGTCTCGTCCCTCTGCCTCAGGTTCTTTATTATGGCTTCACGCAGCTGATTCAATATCTCCTCGGGTCTTGTCGTCTGCCCTACGATATAGTTCAGGTTCGACATGCCTAGCACGCTCAGGAACGCCCCCGGCACTCCATGTCCCGTGCTGTCTGCGACTATGCAGACTTTGTTGTCCCCGCTTTGCCCGACCCAATAAAAATCACCACTGACTGTGTTGCGCGGCTTGTAGAGCAGGAAATGCTCGGGGAAGATGCTGCTGATGGTCTCGCTCGGCGTCAGTAGCATCCGTTGTATGAGCTGCGCATAGTTGATGCCCGCCTGTATCTCGTCCCTCTGCCTCTGGATGGTGTCGCGCTGTGCCTCTATCTCTTCTTTCTGATCTGCCAATATTGTGTTCTTCACCGACAGCTCCCGATTGGCTTTTTTCCTGATTCTCAACGCTCTCAATATGTAGAAAACTAGCAACGAGACTAACACCAGACCCCCGACCAGCGAACAGATGACTACATACATCCGATCCCTCTCGACCTCCATCCGCGCTTTCTCCGCATCTGTGATCTTTCGCTCGTAGTAGAGCGCCATCTCCGTCTTCGCATTCGCCGCGCTCGCCAATGCACTGTCGTTTATCATTGCCAACTCCCGCTCGTATCGTTTGCGCAATGCTATACAGGCGTTTTTATAATCTTTCTTTTTCTCATAAAGCTCATAAAGGGCATCGTAAAAGGTGAACGTCTCAACTGACATCTCCCCGTTGTTAAGATGCGCCTCCAGCTCAAGCATTATCGGTAGCGCCTCGTTATACTTCCCGTTGTATATCAGATACCTGACGTACGCCAGCCGAGTCACTGCCGCCAGCCCTTCAAATCCTATGTCGTCAAAAAATGTCCCTACCTTGTCTAAATACTGCTTGCAGCTATCCGCATACTCCGCCCCTCCCTCTTTCGCATACATGATATAGCTGTGCGCAAGATATGTATATGATATATTTTTATATATAATGTACTGTATGTCATTCTCGTCGATATGCGTTCTGTCAAATATATCTGCCGCCTTCCTCAACTCCATTATCCCCCGAGATAGGTTCTTATAAAATCCTTCCGAGACACTGTGCGCAATGCCATAATAGTCGCGAGCTATCTCTTTTTCTCCATGTCTCGCCGAATCTATCGCAAGGGCTTTTCTAAAATACTCTTCCCCAGATTTGTAGAACGAAAAGTCACTATACGCCGACCCTAATCCAAAAAGCGTCTCCGAAATGTTTGCCGTGTCTTTCAGTTCTTCATAGACTCGCAGTGCTTGATTGTAATAATGAAATATGCTATCTGACTTTTGTAGATACTTGTAGGATTCTGCCATGCGCCCGTACATTACACCCACGCGATCCCGTCTCCCAAGCTTTTCATACATCCCTATCAACTTTCGGCTATATCCGATGGACTCTTTCGGCTTCGCCAACTGATTGTATGAGTAACTTATGTAGTTGTTGTTGTCGGCTATGAGCCTGAAGCTGTCTTTGTGGCAGTGCTCCAGCGATAGCTTTGAATACTTTATCCTGTCTTCGCTCGACGTCGTTCCTAGGTGCACTATGGCGTTATATAGCCTCGCCTTCTCCATCTCGTCTCCCGTCTTGGCAACTAAGTTTAGTATACTGTCTGTTTTCGACACCTCTCCTTCGCCTGCCTGTTGGCTATATGCGCTCTCCACGGCACAGAATATCAATGCTATCAAGCACGCTATATATCTGACGCTTTGCTTCATGTATCTTTCGCTTTTGTCTTCCGCCTCCAAGTCTCACCCGCCTTGTCTGCTCCACAAAGATACGGATTTATCGCCGTTCTCAAAACCGCCTCCACTATTGTGCCGCATTTAGCCCCCTCTCTATTAAGCGAGAGGATTCCCCTTTCACAATTACCACCTCTCAGGCATTCTTATCAAATCTGTGAAATCAACTTTCCACACGTCGAGTTCATACAACTTACCTTCTGTATCAACATACAGCGTCATTATCACATCTACGCCATCTATGTCTTTGAATCGCACGCTGCTTACCTCATCTCCGAGTTTCCTCTCGCTATCTTTATCATCATACGAAATCCTTAAACTCCCCATTCCTCCTGGCATATCTATTACTCGAAGTCCCCGTCTCCAATCGCCCTTACTATAACCGCCCTTGTCGACTAAAAACTCTATTACCCCCATCTCTTCCGCCGTCGGCATCCTACTACTCTCCTCCATGTATCCACCCTCCATTATCTCTTTATCAGTCCTAAATCGAATGTCTTGCCCTCGACTTCATTAGCACATTCGTCATCTACATAGAAATCATACAGATTCGTCCCGCAATACGGACAAAATGCTATATTGCAGGCACCCGTCTCAAGTAGACTAAATCTCTCATAGCCCATCGTTATAAAGAAACGAATGTCATTCCGCTTATGCTTAGTCTTAAATAACGCTGGATTATGTGCAAAAAACGACTTGTCTCCTCTGCCCGTTAGTACTGGAGATGTGAATCTTACGATTCTGAAATTCGGACCAACCTGATTCTCCACATAATAATGCCCCTCAAAATCACTACAACAGAACTTCATTCTCTATCTATCTTGTTATTGGTAAAATAACCTCTACTTCTGCTTCAACTCCGTTTTCACAAATTTACTAATATCCTGCCATTAGACAAGTCCTCTTCGACATCATTACAAATGACGCTTCCGTTGAGCCGCCATTTGTAATTCCCTCCGACTACTCCGATGACTCTGACTACTCCGACGACTCCGACGATTCTGACCACTCCGACACCCTCCGTCTCCCCTCCTTCAATTCTCCTCCAACTCATGGAACACAACTTTATTCACCACCCAACTTACACTTGTACAAACACCTTTGCTCCTCTTCATCTAATGCTGTCCAATAAAGCGTATTTGTCTCTTCACTGTATGATAGGCTAACAGGACCTTGTCCTATATTCTTTCGGGCTACGATATTCCCATCCCAATCGATCAGAAACACTTCACATGTCGTTAAATGGCTTTCACCTCTATATTTCGACTTTCTCAAACGATAGTTGGCTGCGATTATATGCCTATCTGTGCATGTGATTCTCATATAATAAATATCTGGTAATCCATCAAATACAACTTCAGTCTTATTGCCCAACCTAAATACAGCATCATCCGGTTCTGGCCCAATAAAACGTTTGATCAATTCCAGTTTTGAATTGTAAAATGCATATATCGGACGATTCGAATAGGCTGCCATCATCCTCCCCCTCTCTCTATTATACACCACTGAACATCCTGTAACATTACATGGAAAGCACTGAGTGTTGTCTGCACTATTAACAAGAAACTTATCGTTCCGCACGTCATAAACCAAAAACTCTTTGACAGAATCAGCGCAAAAACCCTCCATATATTGCACATTCACCATAACGCATGTTGTATCGTTTGGCCAGCAATTACAATATGTCAGAGGGAATTCACGGTTTGTGAGCATCGGCTCATAACTATTACCATGCACAATAGCCGAGTCAATGTTTATTACTCCATGTTTAGACGTCATCATATCCCAAAACCTCAGTCTGTTCTCCTCAATGCCAAACACATAAGGTGCTAACAGTTCGCGAGGTCCCTGCCCCCGCTTAAAGTACTGTGCGAAACACTTGTTCGATCCGACAACAGACAGGTTGAAAAAGTGATGCCCCGTCACTTTCTCGTCAAACTGAATCAAGATTGTATCATGATAGACAAACGTCCGTGTCTCATAGACACTGTCGAAGTCTATCTTCACCTTTTCTATCGCTGAATTGGTCAGTGCTGGCAAATCCACTTCCGTCAGAATAACATCATTAACAGAACGCTCGTCACGTCCACTCTTAGAACATGATGTCATTGCCACTATAAACACTACTAAAACGCTGCAAAACGCTATAGTTTTAATGCTATTCATTGATGTAATCAATTGATAAGTTAGAAATACCTATGCGGACATACTAGCGCATATCCGCATAGGTATGACTTTTTACATATTCACCCTCTCTCCTGAGCAGCATATTGCAAAGTCGCCAATATGTTTTTCGTAACAGACATCCGTGTTCCCTTCGCACTTAAACACCACTGTTCCGCCCTCTGACAGAGAGCATGAAGCATCAGCCTCGATGTTCTCCATCTGCAAGTCGCTCATCGCCGTCTCAGTTACCTGCGCTTCGTACACGTTCACCCCTGCTACCGCTGCAACTACCACAGCTGCAACCATTCCATTAACTTTCTTCATTTAATTATTGTATCTTGACTAAGGAAGTCTCTACACGTATTATCACTACCTCAGTCTAAGGTAATCTATTAAGCAACTGAATCACAACAAATCCTCTCGCCTCATAGGTCTTTTACCGCCTTCAAGTCGTACTCTACGTACTGCGCTTCTGGCGTATAAGCTATGCACATCAAGACATCACGAGAATTGTCTACCGCAATAATCATCACAGGGGTATCAGGTATGAGACGAAACTTGGGAGCCCCATCCCACTTGTACACAAGCAGATTGTCGGATGATGCCATCGCCTTATAGCCTTCTCCGCTATATGCAAAAATCGCTATGTCGTTATTCCCGGTAACAGAAATGACGTTAACTCTGGAGGTCTTCGCTGGGATAAGAAACTTGCCATCTTCTATGACGTGACCAATCATAGGCGACGAATATACGTATGTCTTTGTTGAACTGATGTCTGTAGCTACTATGCTCCCGAAACCATACGTCTCCGCGTACATCACCCCGTATGCAAAGTGACGCTCATCTGGCGAGACTGCAACACACGTGTTCATGTATATCGAGTTTCTCGCTGTGTAGCTATACTCAGATAATACTTTGTCATCCGGATAGCCAATAGATGACAACGTATTCCCCTTGTCATCAGTCAACTTGATGAATAACGAGTCCGCCAGAGTCGGCATCAGATACCTACCACAAGTAAGAGCCGTCCGCCCCCAACCTCCTATCGCATCAACGAGGCTTGTGTTTGTTACATATATACTGTCATCTGACACTTTCAAAGACATCATCCGCCTAAAGTTGAAGTCCATCACACAAATCGTGTCGTTCAAGACGCAAAGACGCGCAGCATTAGACAAGTCCTTCGGTCCCTGACCTACTTGCAATCCACGAATGCAACGTTTGAAATCTTTACTTATAAGGCATACACAACCACTTCTGCTTCCATCATCGATAGTAGCGATCCACTCAGAGTTGCAGACAAGTTCCCTCGGTTTCAAGATGTCAAGGCTCTCAAAATCCGCCTTTTTCCTAGCTTTTATCTTGTACGCCTTCCCGAAATGCTTGACAGGAGTCTCTGGTAGCGGTTGCTCCACGTTTGAGCATGAAGCAAGTATAATCAAGAAAGAAAAAATAATCAGATTTCTAATCATCATATAATGAATTAAAAGGTTCCGAGAGGGTTTCCTCTCAGAACGATGCAATTAACGACTATAATCCATGTACACGAACCACAATTCATAAGGATTGGTCCAAAGGCAGAGACCAGCAACATTAGTTGCACATGGTCCACCAACCGTCACCTCCGGCTCTGCAGCCAGGGCCTCGATGTTCTCCATCTGCAAGTCGCTCATCGCCGTCTCTGTCACCTGTGCGTTGTACACGTTAACACCTGCTACAACTGCAAACGCTGAAGCTGCAAGCATTGACATAATCTTCTTCATTGAATTTTCGATTGTTTGACAAAGGCTTCTTCATTGATTATTACCGCCTTCGTCCGTTCTACGATACAATAAGTTCCACGTCCGTGTTTCACCCAGACGGACAGGGCAAAGGGAAGACTCCCTTGAGTCTTGCAACCTTTTCGGATTATGTACGTATATTCTGCCATGAACTCCTTTCTTTTTATGAGGGGGCTTCCTGCGGCGGTTGAGCATCTTGCCGGATAGGCAACCGCCGCTCTTTAAACCACCCTCTGGTTACATTTCAGTTTTCGAGCGGCAAATTTACAAAAAATAGTTAATCCACAAATACAATACTTAAGCTTTCTATACATATATTAAAATAGTGGATTCCCCTTACCTCCCGCTGTGTCTCCGACGACTCTTTTCCCTCCGCCCCCCTCCACCCTCCACCTCATTGCTAATTGCTTCCCTCTCTCCGTCTCCCTCTCCGCCGCAGGCGACCCTCTGTGCTCTCTTCCGAGCGTCAGCTCGCCTCTGTGATCTAAAAATCTCTGTGCCTCCGTGCCCTCTGAGTGAGGCATAAAACCATCCGATCCTCCGACCCCTTCCGACACCTCCGACGACTCCGCCCCCTCCTCCGTGTTCCCCTCCGCCGCAGGCGACCCTCTGTGCTCTCTTCCGAGCGTCAGCTCGTCCTCCGTGTCCTCTTCTTCTCTCTCCTTCCCTCTCTGTGCTCTCTCGTCGCCGCCAGGCGACCTCTCTGCGTCTCCGTGCCCTCTGTGTGAGGCTAAAAAAATCCTCCGTGTTCCCGACCCCTCCGACGACTCTGACGACTCCGCCCCTCCGACCATTCCAATTCCTAATTGCACATTGCTAATTTGGTTAGCCCTGTATTAGACCTGTCCCATCTTATGTTAACCTTTCCCCTCCTCCGTGTTCCCCTCCGCCGCAGGCGACCCTCTGTGCTCTCTTCCGAGCGTCAGCTCGTCCTCCGTGTCCTCTTCTTCTCTCTCCTTCCCTCTCTGTGCTCTCTCGTCGCCGTTAGGCGACCTCTCTGTGTCTCCGTGTCCTCTGTGTGAGACCTTAAAAACACTATGTCTCCCCTACTCCTCTCCGCTTCCCTTTCGCCGAAGGCGCCCTCTGTGTCCTCCCCCGAGCGTCAGCTCGTCCTCCGTGTCCTCTTCTTCTCTCTCCTTCCCTCTCTGTGCTCTCTCGTCGCCGCCAGGCGACCTCTCTGCGTCTCCGTGCCCTCTGTGTGAGGCTAAAAAAAT
>JAFPZF010000040.1 GCA_017417385.1 Bacteroidales bacterium | reverse complement strand
TACAAATACAACAGAAGATACTTCTACAATGACAGTCCCACAAACCTGAAAGAAAGGTTGGAAGTGGCATGCGTTGAGCGAGTGTCTACGTTTAAGCACAGAACTTACAGATAGTATTCACTTGGTTGCGGATATGCATTTAAGATATTAAGTACTATTAATCCTAATCGGATTAACAGTACTTCAAAAGAAAAAGAAGAAGAACGCGTATGCGAAAAAATTGCTGAGGGTTCAAAAAAGTTGAGGTCGATAATCGTTGCAAAACGATAACGGAGCATCTACCCACCATGAAAGCCGATACGGAATGGCTCAATTGCCTACTGAAGGTGTCGGCAAGTAGTGGAATCTCCGCAACCGAGGAAGATGTCAAAACGCTACTTGACCATTTCTGTATGCAGAAGGTCGCCAGAGGTGAAGAGTCAAAACTTAAAACCTTGGCAGACGCAAAGAAATGGTTCTGCAACTGGTTGATGTTGAACGTAAAACTGAAAAAGAAGAATGGAAGCGATAAGTCAAGTGTTCCAGCAAGAACTGACGGTGACCGCATCTCATCAGGACGCACGGGCTACCGCTAATCCTTTGCTGAGCAAGTTCGAGAGTCCAAAGAAAAACTGCTGCGCGAGACTGCCCGAATGCTCCAGAACGGGTAGCTTGGAAGTCTCGGAATCGGGAGAGAACTGTCTCGAGATTTGCAGCCATGAGGAGGAGCACGACAAGAAGATGCTGGCGAGACTCAACCCCGACTACGTGCGCGAGACCGTCAACGATCCAAAGGAGAGCAAACAGCTTCTACTCAACGAAAAGAAGCTCAGGGAAACTTTCGTGCTGGAGAAGAACGCCGAATTGTGGCTCTTCTCGCAGATAATGAGATGCGCCATGTTAGCCTCGACTGTTGCCCCCGATGCTGAGCAGGTCAGCACATTCGCATCGGTCATACTCCAGAAGTACGGCAACCGACCAATCACGCACATAGCCATCTTCTTTGGCTATGCGCAGACGGGTCAGCACTACTACGACGAGTACGAAATCGGACACTATGGGGCGTTTGACCTCAGTCGTCTGCTCAACGACCTCGGGAATCACATGCGGATAGCTTCGGTCAGACGTTACAACATCCAAGAGAAGAAGAATGCCTTCCTGAAAAGGATAAAACTCTTGACGGAAGAGGCAGAAGGGCGCATCTTGATCTACGAGGAGATAGTGGCGAACCTACCTCCAGAAGAGCGTGCGAAGGAGATTGCCAAGAACGGTCAACCTCCAGAAGACTTCTATGGCGAAGGGCTCAAAGCTATCAAGCAGAAGCGTATGGAGCACGCCAAGCAGTTGCTTGAAGCCGAAAAGCGCCAGATGGAAGATTGGTTGAATCAATGACAGTTGAGTTCCTTGGTCTTCGGGCTGGGGAACTCAATTTTCTGTAGGGTTTTGCTCAAAATACTATGTGTGATATAATGTGCAAAATGGAATATAATATCGAGGAAATTCTCCGATAGTTGCCGAAAGACACCGAAAGAGTCAGATACGTTCCAACAGCGCCAATTCACTGCTATTCCTTTGCGGTCTGAGATTCATGTTTCAGACTGATAATGAGTAGACGAAGAACAAAAACGTGATATATAACGAAAATTTCGTAACTTTACCCGAAATACAATGCAATATACTATGCTTATAAGGATTGTTACGACGAATTTTAAGTCGTATAAACAAGAGACGGAGTTCAATATGTTGCCGTCTTCGAATGTTCGCAGGAAGGATTGGCATGTACATAGCAAAGAACGTGGAGCCAATGTATTGCGCACAGCAGTTGTTTATGGAGCCAACGGCGCTGGCAAGTCTTGCTTGGTAAAGGCGCTTGGGCGGCTTCAAACTATGGTAACGACAGGTAGCTTACCTCCTACAGCTTTTAGAGATGCCAACAAGTATAATGACCCAGAACTACCTGTAACTATCGAGGTGGAGTTTAGTACGGAATCTGACCAGTATTCGTACGGAGTAAGTTATCGCGGTAGTCTCTGCGTAGAAGAGTGGCTGTATTCTACCGTCAAGAAACCTGTTTGCGTATTTGAGCGCAAACATGACGAAAAGTCTAATAAGTCAAATATTAAACTGGCTGGTAGTAAAAAGAATGAGGCAAAGACCAAGTTGCTGATTTCACTACTGGAAGACAATCTGCTAAAGGGCAACGAACTAATGCTGTCAAAATATGAGGTAGTGAAAAACGCTCAGATGACAGATGCATTCTTATGGCTTACCAACAAGTTGCATGTTTTGTTTCCAGAGACTCGCTCGACATCCATTTTTGACAATCGATATTCTGATGAGACATTTAAGTCGCAGTCAGAGGCTCTCATTTCAGCATTAGACTTAGGCATTGACGAGTTGACTCTGAAAGACGAGGACATCGAGTCGTTCAAGCAGAGTATTTCGGAATGGCCAGAATTGGTGCAAGGCGTAGATGGAATTGTCAAAAGACTCTCACGTTCTCCCGAGGGTTCCGAAGAGGTGATGATTGACACCGGAGCATTTACCGTCAGTATGCGCCGCGAGGGAAATAAATATTTCGTACGCCGAGTAAAAGCTCTCCATAAGGTTAATGACACCCTATATGACTTCGAGCTAAAAGAGGAATCGGACGGAACGCAGCGCATCTTCGACTTCGTGCCAATGGTTCAGAAAGTAAAAAGCGAGGCTTGCACATACGTCATTGACGAACTTGACCGTAGTCTGCATCCAACACTTGTAAGAGCGTTGGTGTCAAGAATAATCACAGACCAGAACATGAAGGGTCAGCTGATTTTTACCACACATGATGCAGGTCTACTTGATGGAAAGGTGTTCCGCAACGATGAGATTTGGTTCGCGGAGAAAGACCGCGAAACTCAGAGCACCCATTTGTACACGCTTGACGAATTCAAGCCGCGAGCAGATTTGGATTTGGAGAAAGGCTATCTCAATGGGCGTTTCGGCGCCATTCCTTTCCTTGCAAGGTTCAATGAATTAAACTGGGAGTGATATGGGATTCAAGGTTAGAGGTTATACAAGAGACGTTTCCGAGGATAAGGTTCGCGACTATTCTCTATTCGCCATCGCTACAGAAGGAACCGAACGTGAACCTGACTATTTTAAGCCTTTCAACGGTATTGATCGTATCAAGGTTGACATTATCGAACCTGACGTATCAGATGAAGATAGCATACGAGAAAAACGCAAAGCATCTTCTCCGTCGAAGGTATTGGAAAAGGTTAAGGCATATATCGCAGAGAATCAGTTGAGTGCCGAGGATGGAGACTCGTTGTGGTGTGTTATCGACGTTGACCGTTGGCCGCAGGAGCAAATTGCGGAGCTACACTCATTCTGCGCTCAGAAGGATAATTGGCATTTGGTAATCAGCAACCCATGTATTGAGATCTGGCTCCTATACCACAAGAAAACAGATCTCAGAGATCTTGGCATTCAGACAGCCAAAGATGCAAAGCAGGCACTCGATAAGCTAGAAAAGGGCGGGTACTATTACATCAAGTACTTGCCGTTGATGCTTGATGCCATTGAGAATGCAAGTAAAGCTGACACAAATCCAGATAGTTATATGCCAGAGCCATTGCAGACCAAGGTCTATCTATTGGGACGTGCACTATACGAACGTATGGGCAAAGTGCGCTTCGAGAAATTTGTAGCTTCTTTGCCAAGCATAGAGAAGGAAATCCTAAAGAGGAAGATGGCTAATAGAAAAGGCTAACAGAAGTCCTTCTTCGAGTCTGCGATAGGCATTCCGATAGACGATGAGGAACACGTTGTTCTCCTTCATCTTCCGGAACTGCAGCCTCGACCAGCAGAAGTCGTTGTTCTGAATGTCGAAGTTCTTTTCGCTCTCCCTCGCTGATTGTAGAACTCAATCACCTCCTTGGCAGTCAAGTCGTTGTCGTTCGTGAGGATGCACCTGTATATGTACGTCGTCTCGAACAGATCGCCCATGTGCTTTAACCCGAACACCGAAAGCATATACTTCGTAGCAGGCCTGAGTTTCTAAAAACCGACATCATAAAAGAGAGCGCCCCGATGGATTCGGGACGCTCTCTTGCTAGTACGCTCGGCATGAGCAGTGTCTAACGGGGGCAAGTCCCGAGTGCGGTGTAATAGCGTCAAGCACATAGTTTGGCGAACAGAAACGTCATACAAGGCATTTGGCTGCGGGTGAGGTAGTTGGCCTAATTGGAGTCTAATAGCTATTTTGTGCAAGTGGCGGTGAAGGCGGTGTAAATGTCGGAAACTCTGCGGACTATTGAGCGAGATTTGGCGGTGATGTAGAAGGCGGGAAGACAGAGGACCATTTTCCCGGCGCCGGGAAAATGATAGGCGTGGGTAAAGGTGCTAAGCGTGAGATAGTTGGCTATAGGCTAACGCGCTAGGTTCTTGCTAGCTTCATCGAAGAGAATGGAGGTGGCGTGACGGTTACCATACGGCGTAAGACTATTAGGGGAAATGTCGGTGTAAATGTCGGAATCGTCGGAATCGTCGGAGTTGTCGGAGTCGTCGGAGTCGTCGGAGTCGTCGGAGGGGTCGGAGTCGTCGGTGTAAGTGTCGGAGTCGTCGGAGGGGTCGGAGTCGTCGGTGTAAGTGTCGGAGTCGTCGGAGGGGTCGGAGTCGTCGGTGTAAGTGTCGGAATCGTCGGAGGGGTCGAAAGTAGAGCGGGTCGCAGAGCGAGATTTGGCGGTGATGTAGATGGCGGGATGACAGTGGATCATTTTACTGACGTGAGTAAGATGGTCACTCTCGGCAGTGGGGCAGTTCGTGAGATAGCGGTGGAGGATGGTGTGACTAACGGGGAAGCCGAATAGGGATGAAGGGAAAGAGGGAAGAGAGGCTGATGAAAAGCAAAAGGGGAAGAAAAGTGTGAAGTAGTGGTAGGGAAGAGAAAAAATGTATAAATTTGTGAGAGCGATATGAGGAATGTAGATGCTAGGGGAAAACGCCATAGGACAAACAAGAGGGGACATTGAGAGGATGTCGGCAGGGAGAGCTGACACGAGAAGATACCGGGCTATTGGCAGGGGAATGCTGGTGGCCGGGGGACAATATGTAGAAATGAAAAAGGAGGAAGCCAGATGCATACATTGATAGCGGACAGCGGCATACAGTTCATATTTGGAGAGCCGTTCACGATAGACTATAACAAGCCGACGCAGAGCCAGCGGTTTTCTGTGACGGTGCAGGACTGCGTAGAGACGAGGACGAGTCCGTTGACGGGCATGACGACGACGACACGCAAGTTCGACCTGCTGAACACGGACGGGAACGGAGACATGCGCATAGTCTCGCAGGCTCGGAGCAGTGGCTGCCTACAGAAGGACAGGGACGAGGCGGAGGCGCTGGACGAGATAGGCGTCCCGATGATAGACAGCGGGTCGGCGAACCTGGCGTTGCTGCAGAAGGTCGTCAGCGGGAATGCGGACGAGGTGTATACCGTCAGGAGCCTGAACTCGCTGATGATACAGGAGGTCGGGAGTGACGGCAGTCGTCGGCGGTATGCGGGGATAGACGCGTTGATAGGTAAGTGGCTGCCGGTCCCGATGTACACGGCGAACGACGAGAACTCGGCGTGCAAGGGTCCGAAGGGGTGGTGCAGGATGAGGATAGACGAGATCCGGAGGACGGACGAGAACACGAGGACGCTGAAGATAATATGGGCTTTTGACACGAAGACGAGCGGGGATTACGACCAGGACCTGAAGCCAGTATTCTTCGACCCGAACTTGACGAGTCAGAGGATGGACATCTGCAGGCGATTTGAGGACGTCCTGGACTTCCTCGTCAGCCAGGCGCAGACGCTGAGCGGGGGTACGGAGCTGATACCGACGTCGATGGGGCGGTATATAGCGTACCTCATGCAGGCGGACGTCGAGAAGGCGGACAGCAGCTACAAGGTCCTCGTATATTATGCGTACCTCCTGAAGCTGCTTCAGAACATCGGACAGGTCCCGCAGGTCGAACTGCACAAGGACGAGAGCGCATGGCACAGCGTAGATCTCTCGCTCGACATGGGGAACAGCCGGACGTGCGGCATACTCTTCGAAGACGGGAGATTCTCGAATGCGAGGATGCTGGAGCTGATGAACATGTCGAACCCGGCGCCGTATAGGGACAGCAAGTCGGAGGCGGAGTTCAGGAAGGTCGAGGCGTTCGACATGCGGTTTGCGTTCAGGCGGGAGACGTATGGGGGGCGCGACATCATGGCGACGTGCGAGCAGTTCGAATACAAGAGCCTTGTCAGGCTGGGCGAGGAGGCGCGTCAGCTCATATACAACAGGGAGACGAAGCGGAACAGCACGGAGTATGACAACTACTCGTCGCCGAAGCGTTTTCTATGGGACGATGCGCCATTCTATGGGCACACGACAGGCGGAAGGGACTGCTGGAAGACCATAATGCTCCCGACGGACACACAGTCGACAACAGACGACAGGGACAAGAACAACGTGTATGCCGTCGGGGTCGGAGAGCACTTCAAGGAGGACGGCACGTATAGCGAGCAGCAGTACATAGGGGGTGCGGAGAAGCACTACAGCAGGCAGTCGACGATGACGTTTGCGCTGATAGAGATATTGCAGCAGGCCGTTATGCAGATAAACTCCGAGACGTTCAGAGAGCGGTGGGGTGACATAGGGAAGCGGCGGTGCCTGAGGAACATAATACTGACGTGTCCGACGTCGATGGCGATGGAGGAGCAGATAGTGCTCAGGAAGGCGGCGGAGAATGCCGTCGACTGCCTAGTCAGGGAGGGCGTGATAGACGGGAGGGTAGTGCCGACCGTCAGTCCGTCGTCGGAAGACCTGAAGGGCAACGTCGTCTCGATGAGGACGGGCAATGACGCGAAGACGTGGATATATGACGAGGCGACGTGCGGTCAGATGGTGTTCCTCTGGGACCAGATAACGAACAGATATAAGGGCAGCACGGGGAGCATGTTCGAGCACAAGGGGCATGAGAGGCCGGAGCTCACCAAAGGAGAGAAGATGCTGACCATAGGGAGCATAGACATAGGTGCCGGGACAACAGACATAATGGTCTGCGCGTATAAGCGGACAGGGAACACCATAGAGCCGAAGCCGCTATACTACGACAGCCTATATACAGCGGGAGACGACATAGTCAGAGCCATCATCGAGGAAGTCCTGATAGAGGGCAAGGACAGGCAGCTGGCGGGCGTCGGCGGGTTGCGGAGCTCGATAGAGAAGCGGATGGAGAGCATGAGCCTCGACGACATAAAGGCGGCGGACTACCTCACGGCGTATCACATACAGATAGGGCGGATGGAGCCGCTCGAGGGCAAGATGCTGAGCGAGGCGAAGCGAGACCTCGTGACCGACATGCTGAACGCCTTCTTCGGCATCGATGCGGCGGGCATGAGCGAGGAGAAGAGAATACTGAGGAAAGACTTCTGCACGCAGGTGACACAGCCGTTGGCGTGCTTCATGCTCGGGTGCCTGACAGACAAGAACAGGCGGAAGACGCAGTACAGCTACAGAGAGATATTCAAGAAGCACGAGCCGAGCAGGAGAGTCCTTGACGGCTTTGCGAAGCATTTCGGATTCCGGTTTGAGGACCTCGAGTGGGAGTATGACCCCGAGGAAGTCGGGCGGTGCGTCAGCAGCGTGATAGAGGAGCCGATGAGACAGCTATTCGAAGTCGTGCATCACCTGCAGTGCGACATCTTGACCTTGTCTGGGCGGCCGGCGTCTCTCTCGACGCTGAACGAGCTCGTCTATAAGTATCTGCCGGTCAATCCGAGCAGAGTCGTCGATATCAACACATACAGAGTGTCGAGACTATTCCCGTTGGCTCTCGACAGTGGATATTTCTGCGAGCCGAAGTCGACAGTAGCGGTAGGGGCGATGATAGGCTTCCTCGCGTCGAAGGGCGAGCTGGATAACCTCAGGATAGACTTCAGGACTCTGGCGAACGAGATGAGGGAGTCCACGGCGCGGTACATAGGGCGGTATGACAAAGACAGGCGGATACTGAGGGAGCCCGTCATGGAGCCGAAGGACACGATGCTAAGCGTCAGTGTCTCGTCGAAGGAGTATCTCGGTTGCAAGAGATTGAGGACAGAGGCGTGCCAGGCGCGGCCACTGTACAGGATAGTGAACAAGAGCGGGAAGTCCGTAGTGAACGTCGACATCTGTAGGGACCTACAGGGCGAGGGCGCGGAAGTCCTGAAGATCGATGGAGTCACCGACAACATGGGGAACAACGTCAACAAAGACAGCGTCGAGCTGCACATACAGACGTTGCCGGACGACGGAGTAGTATGGCAGGACAGTGGCGTCATGAGTCTGGCGACGACACACGGAGCAGGGGTCAAATAACAAAAGCAGGAGGACATGGAAGAACAGAACAAGGCGATAGATGCGGCGCTCGAATGGATCAGGAAGTACCGTCCGGAGATATATGAGCAGAAGTTCATCGACATAGTGGACCAGCGGCGCAGGCTGCTGACGATAGAGAATGCGAAGAGGAACAATCCTGCAGTCGCGCTATACGGCGAGAGCCAGAAGGGCAAGAGCTACCTCGTCGGGAACCTCCTGAAGAGCAACAAGGAAGTGTTCAAGGTTGACGGCAGTCAGGACGTCGTCTTGAAGAGTCCGGAGCCGATAAACTTCGTCAAGAAGATGAATCCGACGGGCGACGGTTATGAGGCCACGGGTGTCGTATCGCGATTTACGTCGTATCGCGGGCATGATGGGGACTACAAGCCCGAGTATCCGTTGCAGCTACGGCTCCTGAAGGTCAGCGAGCTGGCGGCGATAATATGTGACGGATATTGCAAGGACGTCAGTGACGCCGTTCAGTTCTCGGCGGACGAGATAAGGGAGAAAGTCGCAGACATCGAGGCGAAGTATAAGAATGCGCCGAAGGTCGAGGGAGCGCCGGTGACGGCGGAGGACATATTGGACCTCGAGGAGTACACGATGGACAATTTCGTCGGACTCATCAAGCCGCTAAGTGACGAGAAGTATTTCAAGACGTTGGCGTTGAGGATAGACAGGATACCAGTGTCGGAATACAAAGACGTGTTCTCGACGCTATGGTATGGAAATGCCGACTTGACGGCCATATTCAGCCAGACCGTGACAGTGCTGGAGGAGCTCGGGTTTGCGCGGAGCGTATATACGTCTCTAGACTCGGCGATACACAACGGGAACAATGAGAAGACGATACTCAGTGTCGACTGTCTCAGGAACCTTGACGTGCAGACTTACAGCCATACGTGCAGCGTGCTGGTCGGGGAGAGGCGGATAGACGGCGTCAGGCGTTGCGAGCTGGCGGCGGTGACAGCGGAGGCTGTGTTCAAGATAGGTGACGATTACCTCAACGAGGTACAGAAGTACGTCTTCAGTGACGACGCGAAGGGATGCAAGGAGCAGAACGTCGACAGAAACAGGCTCAGGCTGCCCAGTGAGGTACGGAAGGACATCTTCGAAAGATTGGACCTGCTTGACTTCCCCGGAGCAAGGTCGAGGGGAGGGCAGACGCGTGCCACCATAGGTAACTCCGACGAGAAAGGATATTCGAACAGGACATACATCTTCCTCAGAGGCAAGGTCGCGTACCTCTTCAGCAGTCTCAGCAAGAAGCTGGAGATAAACATACTCACGTTGTGCCACGACAATATCCAGATATCAGTTCAGGAGATGTGGCAGACCGTCGATAAGTGGGTGAAGACGTACATAGGCGAGGATGCGAAGACGCGAGCAAGGAAGATAGAGGGACTCGACAACATATCTCCGCTATTCGTCGTCTGCACCAAGTTCAACAGCGAGCTGGTCTATAAGAATGGCGGGGAGGACGCAAACTCCGAGACGATATGCGAGGGGAAGTGGAAGAACAGGGGGAAGGAGCTGAAGCGACTGCTCGGCGAGACTCAGACGAACTGGATGAACAACTGGACAGGGACGGGCAAACACTTCAATAACACATATCTGCTGAGGGACTATGCGTATTCGACGGGGGCTGCGGGGAACTGCTATAAGGGTTATGACGAGACGGTAAAGGACAGCTATGAGGAGACGCCGGACAAGCTGACGGCGGAGTACTACAGTCGGCTGAGGGAGACATTCCGCAGGAACGAGGAGTTCAATATCTTCTTTGCGGACCCAGAGAAGTCGTTTGACCTGGCGGCGTCGATGAACAATGACGGGTCTCTATGGATAATAGAGAACCTCACGAACATCTCGAAGAGCATAGGTGAGCAGAGGGACAGAGACTATGAGGAGCGGAGCAAGGCGGCTACCGAGAAGATACGGAGGGCTGTCGAGGAGTTCTATCATGGGGAGAACGATGCCGACGAGGAGCTGAAGAAGAACCTCGACTTTGCGTTCCAGGTGAAGAGGGAGCGGAGCCTTGCCGGGGAGTCGGAGGGCGGACGGTTCTTCTGGGGGAAGCTCTTGAAGGACCTGATGATGACGGAGGACGAGTGCCTAAGCGTCTTGCACAGGAACATAAGGAGCAGCAAGGTCGGCGGAGACGACAGGGGAGCGTTGATAGTCAGGGACTGCGGCTATTTCAAGGGCTGCGGGAGCAGGGAAGAGAAGAAGTCAAGGCTCATGCAAGTCTATGCCTTCGGAGACTGGGAAGAGGCGGAGAAGAGCCTCAGTGACAGGGGGCTAGACTTCGACAAGATAGTAGAGCTTGCGGAGAGGGACAACAGGGCGTCGGTCTATTATGCACACATCTTGCTCAACGAGTGGTGCAACAGACTGTCGTCGGCAGTAGTCCGGGACAATCCCGAGGCTGGGGGGATGATGAGCAGGGCCGTATTGATGAAGCTCGTCTCGCACTACAAGAAAGTGTCTGAGGCGACGGACCTATGCGAAAAGATAGCGAAGGCGATAGAGGACGAGGTGAACATCCCGAATCCGACGGCGATGAATCAGGACGTCGTAGCCGACATAGCGTCGACGATCATCAGCGACTTCGTGTATGACCTTGGGGTCAGCGAGGGGCAGATAGAGGGGGCGAAGAAGATAGAAATCCCGGCGCACCTCATCGACGACCTCGGGAAGGCTGAGAAGGAGACCGTCAGCGCATACGACGACGAGGTCATCAGCGGGATCTTCGACAGCATGAGGGATAGTCGGGCGTTGATAGCGCGGTCTTTCGAGACCGAGTATGACCGATGGTTCGCATGCCTTGTCGTGTCGCTCGTCAGCCATCTCGGCATAGAGCAGTATGACAGGGTTGCGGACGAGGAGCTGGGGACGATATTGAGCAAGATAGGATAGACGAATACAATAAACGGAGTGAATCGACGTTAGAAAAGAAAGGGAAAGAGGGGGGAAGAAGGAGAATAAGGGGAAGAAGGAGAAAGAGGCAAGCAAAAAGAGGAACGAAAAGGGAACAAACAAAAGAGGAAAAAGGAGATGGGAAGGAAGGTAGTCTACTTCGGGGGCGGAGGTTCGGCTTCTGGGGACGGAGACGGGATCAAGCGAGGCGTCAGGAACGGGTTGAAGTTTCTGGCGGCTGCGTTCGTCCTGTCGATGATATTGGGCATGCTCAGACAGTGCCATCACGAGCATGAGGGTCAGACGGAGGCGACGCCGTGGGACACCATACCAGAGATAAGTGACACGACGGGATTCAAGCCGACGGAGCCAATCGAGGCGACGCCAGTCCTGCCGCCAGTCGAGGACCCCAATTACAAGGATCCGGGGGAGAACCTGCCGAACGCTGGGGACAACAGGATGCCGAGTGACACGACGGGCCTGATAGACGACCCCGACAAGGGGAAGATATATTCGAACCAGCTGACCGTCATCATCGACGAGGAGGACAAGACTCGGGACGTCGTCAAGCAGTGGGCGGACGAGTTCAAGGCGTTGTTCCCTGGCGAGGGGTACAAGGTCACGTTCTATGACAAGAACCTGAAGATACTGCATCTCGTCGTCCCGCCGGAGGACAGGGAGAACGTCAAGGCGACAGTCAAGGCGAAGATAACCGACATCAAATTTTACATCACCGACAACAGGTCGTTCGTGACCGAGGGCGAGAGAGTCGTCCCTCAGGACGAGCTGTTCACGAAGGCTGGAGTGCCAGAGCTATACAGGTGGTATTTCGAGCCTATACAGGCGTATGAGGCGTGGGGCATCACGCGAGGGACGGGGGACGTCACAGTCGCCATTGTCGACAGCTATTTCGACCTGAAGCATGCGGAGCTGAGCGGGTCGAGGGTGACGGCGCCGTTCTCGGTCGAGAAGTGGAGCAGGGACGTCGAGCCGGACGCTCAGATGGACAGAGAGGATCCGAACTTCTATCATGGGACAGTGGTGGCGTCAATAGCGTTGGCGACGGCGGACAACGGGACAGGAGGATCCGGGATCGCGCCGAAGTGCAGGTTCATGCCCATCAGCGTCGGCAGCCACATACAGACGTTGCAGATACTGTATGGAATGCTGTATGCCGTGAACAATGGAGCGGACGTCATCAACCTGTCGTTAGGGATAGACTTCGGGGCGAAGGAGCATGGTGCGTCGATAGGGGAGCAGATAGAGGCGTCGAAGCTCATCGGGCAGGAGGAGGAAGAGATATGGGAGTACATATACAACCTATCCGAGAAGAGGAAGTGCACAATCGTGTATGCTGCGGGCAACTCGACCGAGTACATAGGGCTCGACCCGAGCAAGAGGAGCCGGAACATACTGAACGTCTCGTCGGTCAACTATGACCTGAAGGCGTCCGACTTCACGAACGTCGGCAATTACGAGGAGCATGGAGTACACACGTCGACAATCTCTGCGCCAGGCGAGCTAATGTTTGCAGCGAAGCCGTTCAACAGTTACATAACAGACCCGAAGGAGCTGCACGAGTCGGCGGGTACCAGTTATTCGGCGCCGATAGTCACTGGGGCTGTTGCGTTGATGAAGAGCATAGACAACTCGCTGACGACGCGGGAGATCATCAAGATACTGGACGAGACCGGCAAGCCAGTCGGGGGAACGAACGGGAGCCACATAGGGAAGCTGATACAGATAAAAGACGCGCTCCAGAAGGTGAAGGAAGGAATCGCCCAGGGTGACGACTTCAGGAAGAAGCCGATGGGCCTCTGGGGGTCGGTCAAGCAGGTCAAGTATTACGTAGTCTCGACGGGCCTATATTCAGGACAGGGCAGACCATATTTCGAGATAAAGAGCGAGAAGGAGGGCAGGGCTCACATATATTGCGTCACCGAGGACAAGAAAGTCATTGGCGACGACTGCACGGCGGCGATGACGGTCAAGATAGTCGATGGGGAAGTAGTGGTCGGTAGCACAGGGGAGATAAAAGGTACGGGGAAGAGCAGGCCGTATCTCGGGATCAAGAGCGGGAAGATATACAGCGACGAGAGCGGAGTCGTACACTTCAAGGGTGTCACGGGCGACCGGAATTACTCGATGTATGACAGCGAGTGCGACTACGTCTTGAAGCGGTTTGACAAGATAATGGAGGAGACCGAGCCAGAATATAACGGGGAGAATGAGTAGTCGGCTGAGAGACATAATAGTAGGATTCGTCGTGGCGGGGATAGTCGGAGTCGGAGTCGCGTCGGTGTATGGGTGGAAAGAAGTGTTCCTGCGCGACATGGAGAATGACTGGGACGAGGGGAGCAGCATGCAAGGCGGGATGATAATAGGAGGACTGTTTCTGCTGCTCATCTTCATAGCCATCAAGATGATGAGCAAGGCCGTCAACATACGGAGCGGATTCGTCAGGCTGCTGTCGATGGTCGTCATAATATCGATTTACATAGTGCTGTCGGTAGTCGTCAGTGCGTCGGTGACAGGTCTGGCGGATGGTGACGAGGCGATGGTCAAGTTTTATATATCATTGGGGATATGCATGTGCGGCTTCTTGATACCCATACTGATGAAGAGGCGCGAAGAAGGAAAGTATGGAACATTTAATCCAAATAGGAGGGCATAGATATGTGGCAGAAAGTATTAAAGAATTTAGTAATCAGTATATGTCTGATAGGCCTCGTCGTGGTCGGCGTGATGATAGCCATGGAGGGCACGGAGGATGCGATATTGGCTGGGATAGGAGTCAGCGTACTGATGATAGGCATAGTATGGGTGATGTGTGAGACCATAAGATGGATGAAAGGGTTGAAACGGTGGATAGTGATAGGGGTGCTTGCATTGGCATACGGGTGCATCATATATGGCGTCGCGTGGCTCAGGAATGACGCGGCGAGCAACGTCAAGAGGGACGAGGAGGGCGTCAAAGTATTGGAGGCCGTCAGGAACCATTACGTAGGCGTCAGGAACATATATCTGAGCAAGATAGAGGCGCTCGAGCAGGCGTCTAAGAGCATAAACTGGGGAGACAAGACGAAGCTGAACGTCGCGAGCTGTCCGACGACAAAGTATTGGCAGGGAGTGCGGGACTGCGAGCGGTATTGCGAGTACAGGCGCAAGCAGGTCGAGGACTTCGGTGAGAGATTTGACGAGTGGGAGATAGTATATAAGCGGCTGAAGCATCAGAGCGACGGGGGCGTCAACGACAGGTGGCGGCTGGAGGTCGAGAGCTTCAGGGTGACAGTCAATGACAACGTCCGTTACTTCATCAAGGACCATCCGATGGTGACGGCGGTGAATGACGAGAAAGACGTCGTCTCCTTCCTAGAGGAGGAGCTGAAGCAGCCGGAGGTTGTCGGTCAGCCGAAGGACCTGCTCAAGACCAATACAAGTCTCACCTCGGTCAGGCTGGACTGGGTCGTAGTCTTGTGCCTGCTAGGATTTGTCGTCCCGTTCCTGATGGTCAGGAAGGACGAGGGGAGTTATGGACGGTTTGATCCGACCGAAGCATAGGAGGGCAGATATGAGCGGAGAAGAGAGTTCGATGAGCATAGCGGACGTCGTAAGGGTCGTCTGCGTGTCGCTGATAGCGATAGCCGGATTTGTCGGCACGTGCATGATGACGGGAGACGTGATAGTGCAGGCCGTCGTTGGTGTCGTCATCCTCGTGTTGCTGTTGGTCATGTCGGTCGTCAGTCAGCGGGCGTGGCGAGAGAGCCAGCGGGGAGGCAGCACAGTCGTCGCCGTGTTGGCGACCATAGCCTTCCTCGGGGTATCGGCGGCGAGCGTCTGGATAGCGGCGAAAGGGTGCGGCTACATGTTGCGGGGAGACATGCTCGACATGGAGGAGACGACCGAGATAGGGGAGCTCCAGAGGGCGTATAAGCAAGTCCAGAGCGACTACAGGAACAGCCTGAGCGACCTCGAGTCTGCCATGAAAGACTACTTCCAGAAGGCGGGGAGTGACGACAGCGGATTTGAGGAGATGAGCGGATGGAAGATGGCGATGAACGCCAAGGAGCGCAGGAAAGCCTTTGAAGGGCACATAGAGACCCAGCGGGACTACATAGACAGACTCAGCACGAGGGTCAAGGACGGGGAGAAGGAGAACAGATATGAAGAGTGGGAGACGGAGAAAGAGATCATAGAGAAAGAGATGGGAGGAGACCTCCGATTCCTGAGGGAGCGGGACATAGCGGACGTCATAGAGATGTATCGCAAGGACGTCAACAGCGGGATAGAGGAGTTCGTCGGGAGCAAGGAAGTCAAGGCGCTGAAAGTCGAGAGGAGCTATGACTCCTTTCTTGGGCGGCACAAGTTCACGATGACGAAGGCGGAAGTCAGGAAGCCCGAGAAAGTCGGGGACAGAGTGAGCGGGATGATAGAGAGATTCGGGAGCGGAGTGGAGCTATGGATAGTCTTGGGAGTCTGGATAGTCGGGCTGCTACCATTCATACAGTTGGCCGATACACGGAGGAGAATGGAAGGGTCGGGTGGACTGTTTAATCCTAACGACATCTGAGACTAGACGACAAGCAGTAGCGGAATTTCTATAAGTAGTTTTTTCGGCGTTGTGCTCAATAGCAAGCCATGACTTCGTCTCATGTGCTCATGTTGACTTCGTCGACATTTCTCTCGCTCAGCAATTGGAACGAGTTCCATTGCACTCGCTTACTCGAAATGTTCGGCAATTAGAGCAAGCTCCGTTGGCTGGAGTCTTACTTTCTCACGCTATCTTAAACGCACAAGTAAAAAACATAATTACTAGAAGTTCCTAAAAACAAAAAGAGACAGGGGACAGAAAAAAAAGAAGAGCGATGACATCAGAACAGATAAAATATCTACAGGGTCCTGAGAACCAGGCGAACATCCTAGGAGGGGAGTATGCGGCGGCGATAGCAGCGAAAGCCTTCACGTGGGAGGAGAGCAACCAGTATCTGTTGCCCCAGACCTTCGGCATACTCGTCAAGCTATATGACCAGGCGTATGCGACGGCGCGGGAGACAGTCGGGGGAGACATGGCGAGCGAGAGCGTCGATAAAGTGGCGGCAGTCGTCGGCACGTGGGGCGACAAGTACGCTCATGACGACGTCATGCAGAGGGCGAAGCAGTGGATGGCGATGAAGCAGGCGGCGCAGAGGCAGGCCTTCGACATGGAGACCATGACAATGTCGATAGCGACGTCGGAGGACAAGGCGAAGCTCGAGAGCTACGTCGCGAAGTGGGAGAAGATATTCGTCGGAGACCCGAGCATAGAGGCGGCTAAGGAGCGACTCAGGCAGTTGCAGGCAATAGAGAACGAGGCCATAGAGTGGAGAGAAATGGAGCAGAAGCTGCGGGAAGAGGGGACAAGCGAAGGCAAGAGGCGGTTCATAGAAGAGTATGCGAGGAAGTATCCGACGAGTGCGCACAGCAGGGAGCTGCAGAGAGAGTATTACGAGACAGTCAAGGACGACGTCGTCAGCAGGATGATAGACGGCAGCAGACTGGCGGACAAAGTCAACACCTTCAACACCTTGTGGGTCAGGCAGGTCGTGGATGACGACGTCCAGGGGAGCCTCTTCAAGCTCCAGACAGACCTCAGGGACCTCGAGGCGTGCAGTGGAGGAGGTTCGCAGAGCCTCGAGAGCTGGGGGGCAGTCCACAGGCCGAGCGACATAGAGGCGCTATGGGTAGAGTACAAGCGGGAGGCCGTCAAGGGACAGATAGAGAAGATAAAAGAGAATCCGATAGGATTCAGACTGGCGGACCTCCACCAGCTATATAACGACGGACTCGTCGACAGGAAGAGCCTCGTCAGCGACGGACTCATCACAGAGGGACTCGTCGACAAGCTGCTCAGCAAGGAAGTCTTGGCGCTCGACCAGACCGTCACGACGTACCTCCAGAGAGTCGACGGATATGCACAGAACGACCCCGAGGGATTCAGGAGCAACATGCTCAGGAGAGAGGATGGGGCGACGGACGTCTTCTTCTGGGGAACTCCGGGAACAGGAAAGACGACAATCTTGACGGGGCTCATCAATGCGCGGAAGAACATACACCTGAGGGCAGTCCCGATGGTCGTAGCTGGGGGTGTCAAGCTGAACTCGTATGGCGACATGCTCATGAACAACCTCAACCTCAACTACAGGTTTGGGTCAACCAACACCAATGTCGTCGCAACGATACCCGTCGAGGTCATCACGAACAGGAAGATATGCAAGGCGACGCTGATAGAGCTGGCGGGTGAGGCGTTCCTGAACAACATAGCGACGGCTACGACGCTTAACTTTACGGACATGGGCGTCGGTGCGACAGAGCTGCTCAAGGCGAAGTGCAAGAAACTGTTCTACCTCGTCATAGACCCGACGAGGGACTACATAGGAGTGAACGGCATCCAGCTGAAGCAGGCTGACATACTCGACAAGATGGTCAGCATGATGAGGGAGCCGGCGAACAGGGCGATAATGGAGCAGGTCGAGGCAGTACACGTCATCTTCACCAAGTGCAACCTCCTGGGGGCGACCGAGAAAGAGCAGGATGCGAAGTGCCAAGAGAAGCTACGTGGGGACTATCTCAACATGAGCAGAGGACTGACAGAGCTATACAAGATGTATCCGAAGATGGACAAAAACAAAGAGAATGTCCGATACTACCGGCATACACTCGGGAAGTTCTATTTGTGCGGCATGTATGAGTATGACCCGTCGACGTCTGAGAACCTGGCGAAGTCCATAGCCGACTACATCAATGGCAAGGAGCGGGGCATATTCGACAAGATATTCGGATAGGCGGACAGGCGATAAAGAAGAAAGGAGACAACAATGAGCGAGAAGATAGAATTTGCGATAGCGGGCAATCCGAGGAGGGGCGAGGGTTTCGTCACCATACAGTTTGGCGGCAGCCCGGTGGACCCCATCAACATAAGCGAGCTCGGCGGGTGTGTCGAGTGGAAGCAGAAAGACTACTACTCCATCAAGATAGAGAAAGGGCGGACCGTCTACAGGCGATATAAGATGATAGATGCCGAGGGAGGTCGGCGGGCTAACATAGTCTGCATCGCCATACCACAGGGGCGCAGCATAGAAGGAGAGCGGACGCCGGTGGACGTGCTCGACGAAGTCACGGCGAAGTTCGAGTCCTTATGTCTCGTCCAGAGTGCCGGTGGGTGGCAGTATCGTGGTGGCGTCCCCGACAGCGATGCAGAGTTCAGGAAGATAACAGACGCATATAAGCTACGGGTAGCCGACGAATCGGTCCACAAGCCGATGGCCGAGGGAGGAGCGAAGAGCGCGTTCGTCAGGCTGAGCAGAGAGGAACTCGGGAAGATGAGCGTCGACGTCCAGTATCAGGAGTTCAAGCCGTATCAGGAAGTATACGTCGTATGCAACGACGAGGTAGTCAACTATGCAGACGACCTGACAGCGAAAGTCAAGGATAACCTGCCGCACAAGGACCATTACACAGTAGTCCTGAAGCTACGGACGCCGGGAGGTGTCACACACACCCTGCCGGAGAAGTTGACCAAAGCAGACGTCGATAAGCCGAGGACGCTGAAGCTGACCGACGTAGGACTCGACGGGAAGTATTACAGATTCAGGCAGGCGGGAGGAGTAGAAGTTGCGGACGGCGGACAGCAGGCGACATACACACTGAAGGGCCTGAAGGTCCAGTATGACACCGAGGCGCTCGTCATGAAAGCAGAGACAGCGATAGAGGCAGAGCCGAGGAAAGTCACAATCCGGGTAGATGTCGACGGGTATAGAGGGAATGAGAATGATGCAATAAGGCTCGTCAGAGTAGCATACGGGACGGCGAAGATAGTCTCGGAAGACGGGAAGAGCATAGTATTGAAGGGAAATCAGATAAGCGTAGCAGAGAAGCTGAAGGGGAGAGAAGGCGGGAAAGAAGGGGGACGAGAAGGGGGACTTGTCACGATAGAGGCGGAGGACTATGACATGGTCCGCTATGACTATAAGAGCGAGAAGGAAGGCGAGGGAGAGCTACGGGTGACCGTCAAGAAGCGGGACTACACACTGCTCAGAGTCATGGTCGTCTCGGGCGAGGACATCACCAAGGAGCAGACGAGAGTCGAGGTCAGGCATGAGCATGAGAGCATAGAGACGCAAGTCCGATTCGTCAAGGACAAGGCACGGCCGGACGGGTATAAGAGTCGGATGGTGCTCCTGCCAGACTGGAAGACAGGAGAAGTCGAGGTCAGAGTCTGGGCAGGGGCGAAGTGTTGGTGTGCAGACGCAAAGAGCCAGGCGGGGAAGAGAGTAGATCTCGGGAAGGCCAAGGATGGTACAGTCGATGTAGAGTTTACAGGTGAGCCGGCAGTAGGCAACGCCCTCGACTATAAAGACATAGCCATAAAGGTTGGGATAGGCGTGGCAGGGCTGCTGCTCGGACTCCTGATAGGGTTCCTCGTCTGGGGGACAGGGCGAAGCAGTCAGGCTGAGGCAGAGAAGGCGGCTGCTGCGGAGACACAAAGACAGTTGCTGGAGTCTCGGGCTACAGCAGAGAGGTTCGCGACAGAGAAAGACAGCCTACAAGCAGCGATCAAAATCAAGGAGGTCGAGATAGAGGCGATGGCCGAGGAGCTGGAGGAGTACCGCAAAGGCGGAAAGAAGGACGGGAAGTAGCGAGATAACAGCCAGGAAACGAGGAATACAGACAAGAGAGACGCAGGGGAGGGGCATAGGAAATGGTCAATCTACTGAAGCAGTTGGGAGTAGCGCTAATAGTCGTAGGCGTAGTAGTCGGCATAGTACTCTACATGCGGACAGGGGAGAATGTGAGAGCAGGAGAGGGGACGGCAGAAGTCGGGGAGCAGGACGACTATGACAGACAGATAGGGGAGTTCTGCGAGAAGGGGAAGTATGACGGCGAGGCGTTCGTCAGGATATACTCCAGCATCGGGAACAACGAGGGAGCAATAGGTGCGGAGAGGGCCAAGTCTCTCTACAGCAGGGTAGAAGGATGTGCGAAGGAGCAGATGGGCAGAGAGCTGAGAGGGGAGATAAAAAAGAGAGACTGCAGTGACGAGGCAGTGTATAGAATCGAGGGACAGATAAAGAACCTATACAGCAACAGGCGGAGCGACCTCGACATCAGGGAGGAGACCAAGATAGTAGAGCTGTATAGAGAGACCAAGAAGTATTGCGAGGAAAGGATAGGGAAGATAAAGATAGGGAAGCCGACAGTCAGCGTCCTCGGAGACAAAGTAGAGTACACGTCAGGATATCCGTCGAGCGAGGAGGCGAAGAGAGTGCTCGACAGGGCGAGGGGACAGCTCGGGGAGATAAGATGGTTTCAGGAGGCGGACAAGAAAGTCGGGACGATCAGGAGCGAGGGAGGCAAGAGAAGTTATGCAGAGATGCTGAAAGGGGAGGTAGGGAGAGTAGTCGGAGAAGCGACAGACGCAGTCGAGACCGGTGAGGCGCTAAGGAATAACAAGAGGATAGTCGAGGAGCTCGGGTGGGGAGAATATGAGATAAAAGTCGATACAGAGAAGGGGACGACGGCGATAGAAAAGAGAGAGTAGGGGGGAGAAAGCAAAGGGACAAGAATTGAGGAAGGTGAGCCGAGAGACACGGCGACGAGAGCGCGTATCCGAGAATAGACAGGGCTAATACAGGTCTAACCAAGAGAAGAGGAAAACAAGATATACCACATATATCCAAAAGCAAGAGACATGGCAGCATACGAGATAAAGAAAGACGATATAATCAAGCAGTTGACGTGGGTCGATGACCCGAACATGGCGAACAACCAGATAAAAGTCCTCCCGGGGGCCATAAGTCAGCATTTTGCGAAGGTCGATTACAACCTCCGGACGGACAGCATGCGCTATGTCGTAGGGGACGGATATGAAGGAATAGGGGCGCTCTCGCCGGAGGAGCAGGCGAAGGTCCGGGCGTCGATAGCCAGCCTCAGGGACAGCCTTGACGACAAGCTCAAGGACATCACGAGAGTCCCGAGCGAGGAGTGCATATTCTATAACAGTGCGAACGGCAACTTCGTGCTCATCGGGTGGGGGCATGACAAGATGCCGACTCGGGAGCCGAAAGTCAGGATAGTCAACGACAGGGGGAACGGGGTAGTAGCGCTCAAGATACGTTTCTTAGTCGGCGGGCAGGTCGTCGGGGGACGTCAGTTCACCCTCAACGGAAATCCGCAGACGACGGATGCGAAGGGCGAGTTTAGACTCGCGAACCTCAAGGCCAATTCTGGCGAGGTGACAGTCGTCGACAGCGAGACAGGGAAAGAGTTCAAGGACAGCATAGGGACAGAGGACTGCAACATGGACCTCGACGTCTCGGCGTATGCAGACATACGAGTGGCAGTCAGACGGGACGGCGTCGGACAGGCCGGCGAGGACGTCGTCATAGCAGGGACGGGCGTCAAGACGGACGGGAGGGGTGAGGTCGAGACCAAGTACCTCCTGAACGGGCGGAGCAGACACATCAGAGTCGAGTGGGGTAGCGAGAGCAGGGAAGTAGATCTCGTTGAGGGCGAGAACGTGATAGCATTCGACACATATAGTGCGAAGCGGGGGACGCTACGGGTCGTCGTCAGGGAAGACGGGACGGCAGTTGAGAGCGAGAGAGTCAGAATCAGGAAGGCAGACGGGACGACAGAGGAGAAGACGACAGACGGGAGCGGAGCGGCAGAGTGGACAGAAGAGATACCGCAGACAGTCGATATAGAAGTACGGGGCGAGCACAGGAGCGTCAGCATAGACAAGGAGGGGACGACAGAGGTCGCAATAGACTTTGCGGGGAAGAAGCAGTCGACACTCAGGGTCAGGGTCAGGAAGAACAGGAAGCCAATAGGCGGTGAGCCCGTCGAGGTCGAGAGTCAGGGAATAGGAAAGATCGAGGGGAGGACGAACAACGAGGGCGTCGTAGATTTCGTCGTCGGGGGGACAGACGAGGAGGTCAGAGTCGGAGTCCGTCGATACAGCAGGGAGGTGAGACTCGTCGAGGACGGGGTGGTCGAGGTCGTCTTTGACCTAGCGAGAGTCGATGCCATGCCGCAGATAGCCGGGGAGAGAGACATCGAGATATACTTCTATGACAAGGCAGGGAAGGCAATAGAGGAGGCCAAGGTCGAGGTCAAGGGCTGGGAGCTCGAGACGGACGAGGCTGGGCGGATAGGGATACCCGAGAAGCTGCTGCAGAAGGGCGAGGAGATAGAGGTCAGAGTCTCGAAGGGGGACAAGAAGTATGAGCCGGCGAAAGTCGGGATAGAGGACGGGATCTATGAGTATGAAGTCAGGGAACGGAAGGAGAAGGGGAGCAACTGGCTACTGATAGCGTTGCTGTGCCTGCTGTTCATAGTGCTGCTCATCATCAGCGTGTGGGCGGGGTGGAGTATTGGTGATTCGATAGGAGATGCAATAATGTAACGGGAACTTCTATAAATTGCTTTTTCTGCGTTACACTCAACTTTGAAATCCTCATGTACTTCAGTATACTCCGGTATTCAAAGTCTCGTGCGCCTTGGCTTCGCCTCATGTGCTCACGCTCGGCAATTAGAGCAAGCTCTATTGCCCTCGCTTAATCGCACAAGTGCAAAATCTAATTTCTAGAAGTTCCCTAAAAGTAGAGATATGGGACAGATAGACGGGATGCTGGTAGTAGTGATGTACTACTTCGTAGTGAACGGGATAGCCTTCGCGGTGCAGACCATAAACGACGAGCGGGCGAGGGCGGGCAAGGGGACGATGAGAGACGTCGCCATGCTGCTGACGGCCGTAGGCGTCGGGCTGTTGACCGAGGTGATAACGTTTCAGAGCGTGGCGTTGACAGCGCTGCTGCTGACGAGTGGGGCTTTCGGGCTGAGCATGGCGATGCTGACAGGCGGGACTGCCGGGAGGCACGAGACGTGGTATCGGTGGGTCGTCGGGGGCATAGCGGTGGTCAACATATTGACGCTCGTGGCGACGATGGTGATAGTAAAGTATTGAGAGGCACGGGAAAGATAGAGAGTGCGATAGAGAGAGACGAGGGGAGTGCCGTTCGTCACAGATGAATGACAGAATGTGTAAAGCGAGGGGGAGAAGAAGGAAAAGAGGGAAGAAAAGAGGGAAGAGAAGAGGGAAGAGAAAAGGGGGAGACGAAAGAAAGAGGCTCACGAGAGTGATTTTAGGGAGTAAAGTGGTAAATTTGCGAAAACAAGTGATTAAGAAACAAAGAATCATGAAGACAAGACTATTTAGTTTGATAGTGATGCTGATGGCCCTGGTGACAGGAGTCCGGGCAGAGCAGGTGGCGGACGGGACGAGCAAGAGCGGCCAGACGTGGGTAATTACGTCAGAAGGGGAAGCGCTCACGCTGAAGATAGAGGGAACGGGAAACTTCGAGCAGGATGGAGAAGACGGGTACATGGAGTACAAGGAGTCAGTTTTCACAGTAGTCTTTGATGTCAGAGGAGAGTTGACAAAGGGAGCGTTCTCCAATTTCAGTTCACTTGAGAGAGTAGAGATCTCGGGGAATGTCAGTGGAATTCAGGAGGGTGCTTTTGATGGTTGCAAGCAGCTCAAGACAGTATATCTGCTCGGGTCGAGCAAGGTAGCGGCAGGAGCAGCGTCGGCGTTCACTAACGAGAAGATGAATGTGTATGTAGCGCAGGACCTTGTCGGCGAGTACAAGCAGGACCAGGAGTGGGGAGCGTTCGACGTAGCGGCGTGGTATAACATCAGCTATTGCACCGAGATAAAAGACGAGTATAGAGACCTGAAGACGATAGCAGCCGAGGGAGAGGCAGTCAAGGTGCCGGCGTTGACGTTTGGCGAGGATTTCCCGAGGAGCACGTGGGTCAGCGTCGTCGATGCTGCAGGAAACACGTTGAGGAAAGGCATTGCTAATGTCAATGAGGACTTTTCGTATTATGAGTTCGAGATGCCTGGGGCTAGCGTGGCAGTGAATGTCGATAAGATGTATAGTTTGGACTTTGACGAGGAAGTCGATGGTAATGTCCTAGAGAACACAGTATTCTTGAGGAAAGTTGACGAAGAGTGGAAGAAGGAGTATTGGGCAGTCGAAGACGACTCGGTCAAGATAGTCAGCGTCAGCGAAGACGGGGCGAGCATAGACTATAACGAGGGCGCCATCGACATGTTCTATATAGACGAGGAGGGAAGCACGGTGTCATTCCCTATAGACACGAAAGGCGGATTCAAGATGCCGAAGGGTGACGTCTTATTTACTAAGATAAACTTCATAGCACCGGGGAAGATCAAGCTCGAGTATGACACGAAGCTCGGCACGATAAGGTGCCCAGAGACGGCATATAAAGGCGCGCTGGTAGATCTCGACGTCAAGGAGACAGACTTCGTAGAAGGTTATGGACTCGGACTCATCTTCGTCAACGGTGAGAGACTGAAGCGAGGAGTAGACTTCTTCAGGATGCCGGAGGGCGAGGAGGTCACAGTCCAGGTGACATTCAGGAAGCTATTATCCAGCGAGGCGGCAGAGGAAGTCGACAAGGAGACCGGTGCGCTGACAGTCTCGACCAAGACAGCGGCAGGACTGACGAACGTCCTCACGACACTCAGCAAGGACGAGAGCCAGTATTATGACGACGCGGCAGTCAAGATAGAGGGCAACATAGAGGGAGCCGGGAGCGACATCAACCTCGAGGAGCAGACAGACGAGTCGATGAAGCAGGAGGCCGTAGCGCTCTCGACGATAGGGACCTTGAAGGGCTCGATAGACGGGCAGGGCAACTCCATAAAGAACATGGTAGCGCAGATGACCGGTCTCGTCGATAAGATAGACGAGCAGGCGGCAGTCAGCGACCTCGTGATGGAGTCGACGACAATATACATAGATCCTACGGACCCGGCGTGGACAGTCGAGGACAACAACATATACGTCCACATCGTAGCGAAGAAGAACGAGGGAGCGGTCAGCAACTTCGGATTTGCGGGCAAGGTCGTAGTTGACGAGAGCAAGGTGCCGGAGGGCATGAACGTAGTGATCTGCCTCGTCTCGGAGAACAACGGAGACGTCAACGGATTCTATTATGACACCGACCTCGAGCAGGAGCCGGGCAACAAGAGGTGCATCACCATCAAGCAGAACATAGGATGCGCAAAGAACGGCGGGCGAGCTAAGGTAGCGACGAGCAAGGCTGGGAACAAGAGCCTCAGGAAGCCGACGTATGACGAGGCAGAGGTGAACAAGATGGACAGGCAGTTCACGGCAGCAGAGTTTGCGAGTGGCGAGGTAGCATACTGGTTGAACTGGACAGACAGGGGCTATACCGGAGAGTACAAGCCAATCTGGCGTCAGGGCGAGAAGTATCCGGAGCTGGCGATAGACGTCGATGGAGTCTCGAACGGACTGTATAAGATAGAGTATTCGGTCAATGACGAGAGCAAGATCGTCGATAACCCAGTATTTGCGAACAACGGCGACAGGGTCACGATAAAGTACAAGGAGAGGCCAATATCCATCAAGAATGGTGACGAGGTGACGGAGATAGGCGATGAGAGTGCTACGTTCGTCTACAACGCCAACAAGAGCATCGAGATAGAGTTTGCAGAGACGACGGCGGCTAAGGAAGTCGGCGTAGAGGAGGCGGACGCGGCTTGGTATGACCTCATGGGCAGGCAGTTGAATGGGAAGCCGAGCGAGAAGGGAGTGTATGTGCATGGGGGGAAGAAGGTGATAGTAAAGTAAGTGGATTACTAGAAATTGCTACAATAGCGAACAAGTAGAGCTTCATATAGATTTTTGTAGAATTGATAGACGGGGAGGCATCGGAGACGGTGCCTCCTTTTTTTGACATGTGGAGAAGGGGAGAAGGGGAAGAAAGTGGAGAAAACATAAGGCGTGGAGGACGGAAAGAGTAAAATAAATTGCTGAAAAAGAACGGTAAAACAATTTATAATATATATTTGCATATTATAATACAGAAACTAATAACGGGAGTTATGAGAAAGAGTACATTGATTGCGGTTGTCGGGGCGCTGATGGTAGGATGCTCTGGCGGTAACAGTGGCAACAGTCAGTCGGGAGAGACTGCGAAGAAGTACAATCCGGCGGACTACTTGAAGGAGGACGTCGTGAAGAGGCAGGTGAACGGGTTGTTCAAGGCTGTCGAGGCGGACCAGAAGGCAGGCAAGACGACGGAGGAGCTCGTCGGGAAGTACTGCACGGCAGACTTCGCGAAGTTGTACAAGGAGAGCAAGGCTCTCGAGGACAAGTACATAGCGACGTTGCCGAAGTGGGAAGACGGCACACCGGACTTTGGAGACGGGTGGTATCCACTCTCGTATGTCGATCCATGGGGGATGAGGGACAGTGGAGAGCTGAAGGAGCTCGAGGAGATGACCGTCAGCGACCTATCGGCTGAGAAGGGGACGGCGAAGGCGTCGTTCACAGTCGGGTGTTACGTCCCGAGCACGGAGGAGTGTCCGGACTGTGACGGGTGGAACTACACGCCTATGGAGGTCGAGCTGTGCCTGAAGGACACGACGTGGCAGATATCGAACATCACGCATGTCCGTGAGCAGGAGGAGAGCGGCGACAGGGACTTCATCGAGGTGATGAACATGACGATAAAGGGCGAAGGAGTAGTCCCGGTCGACGGAAAGTAGACGGCGGACGGCAAGAGATAGACGAGGCGGGCTGGCACGCGGGAGAGTGTGCCGGTCCGCCGACTTTTTAAATTAGGAATTAGGGGGAGAGAAGGTGGAAGGGAGAAGGAGGTGGAAGGGAGAGAAGGGAGTGCGTAAGAGGGTGGAAAGATGAGCATAAGAATAAAAAAATATACATAATAGAAAAATAATGGCAAGCGGTTGAAACCTTTTTTAACTAATATTCGTATATTTGCACAGAATATCAAAACATCCAATGAGTCGAAGACTGATACGAATAGTGTGCATCCTGCTGCCGCTGGCGTTCATCGGGCTAACCATAATGCAGGTCCGTTGGATAGCGAATGCCGTCGAGCAGAAGCGGGAGATGTACTCTCAGATAGTGTTTCGGTCGATGGACAACGTCATATCGCGTCTTGAGAAAGACGAGTTGACGGACAATCAACCAAGGAGACCTTTCACCGCTAAGGACTTCACAGTAAGCTCACAATCACAAGAGAAGCGGGACTTCGACGCGAAGTCTCGGGACGTCACACTGACGTTCACGATGGACGAGTATGGATTTTACCGTATAGACACACGGACTGGGGAGAAGGCACTCTCGACGGACGTCGGGAGAGTCGAGACCGGGGGCAACCTAGGGACTAACCTGTCGGAGGCGGCGAAGTCGGCCATAGTCGATATACTGGTCAGGCAGGCGCGGCTACGTCAGGCGAAGGAGTCGAAGAGCTTCTTCGAGAACCGTCCGATAGAGCGGAGGGTGAACTCACAGCGACTCGACGCGCTGCTGATGCAGCAGTTCGACGACAATGGTATAAGGGAGACATACGAGTTTGCGGTGTTCAATGCGGCGGGGTCGGTAGCGTATCACACGCCGGGATATGCCCCGACGGAGAAGACCCAGATATACGAGAAGCGGCTGTATCCGAACGACATGCACTCGAAGGCGCACTATGTCAGGGTGTACTTCAACGACAAGCCGAATGCGCTGGATGGGTTGTGGATCTACGTATTGCCGACGGTAGGATTTCTGGTCGTCGTGTTCTGCCTGTCGATATACTCGCTGTACATCATCTTCAGGCAGAAGAAGCTGGACGAAATCAAGAATGACTTCATCGGGAACATGACGCACGAGTTCAAGACTCCGATAGCTACTATCTCGCTTGCGGCACAGTTGACGAACGAGATGTCTGACTTCATCAAGCCGGACTCGATACGGAGGAACTCGAAGATTATCATCGACGAGAGCAAGCGGTTGACTGGTCAGGTAGAGAGGATACTGCAGTTGGCGTCGTTCGAGAGCGGTCGGAGCCAGTTGAGGAAGGTCGAGAGGGACATCAACGAGATAGTCGAGAAAGTCGTCGAGACGTTCAGGATACAGGTGGACAATGCTGGTGGCGAGATCAACCTGCGGCTGGAGGCGGAGGACTCGATAGCGATGGTCGATGAGGTTCACTTCACGAACGTCGTCCACAACCTGCTGGAGAATGCGCTGAAGTACAGGAGGGATGCGCCGATGCTGAGCATAGTGACGAGGAACGCCAACAACGGCATCATCGTGTCGATCAAGGACAACGGGCTTGGCATATCTAAGGAGAATCAGAAGATGATCTTTGACAAGTTCTACAGAGTCTCGACGGGTGACAGACACGACATCAAGGGCTTCGGACTGGGTCTAGCGTACGTAAAGAAGATAGTCGAGGAGCACGGAGGGCGTATTTCTGTGGAGAGTGAGCTAAATGTAGGAACAAAATTTGACATATATTTGCCTATAAAAATAAATTGATATTATCTTTGCAGATTGTAACGCAAAGACAAGCGAAGTAACAACAGAAAAAATCAAGGCTATGGAAGAGAAGAAGAAGCATAAGATACTATTGGCTGAAGATGACAGCAATCTCGGCGCACTCCTCTGTGAATTTTTGCAGGGAAGAGGGTATGCTGCGGTCTTGACGCACGACGGTGAGGAAGCGTACAATGCCTTCAAGGCCGAGAAGTACGACTTGTGCATCTTCGACGTCATGATGCCGAAGAAGGACGGCTTCACGCTTGCGAAGGAGGTCAGGATGATCAACGTCGACGTGCCGATCGTATTCTTGACGGCTCGTAACATGAAGGAGGACGTCCTCCAGGGTTTCAAGATAGGAGCGGACGACTACCTGACGAAGCCGTTCAGCATGGAGGAGCTAATCATGCGTATCGAGGCGATTCTGCGTCGTACGGGTGGTGAGGTGCCAGTCCTGGACGTCTACAAGCTCGGGAAGTACACGTTCGACACACAGAAGCAGCAGCTCGTCTTTGCGGACAATGGCGAGGTCATCAAGTTGACGACGAAGGAGAGCGAGCTACTGAAGCTGCTCTGCACGAACGCTAACAAGGTCTTGGAGAGGAACGTAGCGCTGAAGACCATCTGGGTTGACGACAACTACTTCAACGCACGCAGCATGGACGTCTACATCACGAAGTTGCGCAAGCACCTGAAGGATGACCCGTCTGTCGAGATCTTGAACGTTCACGGCAAGGGATATAAGCTCGTCATCTAATAAAAGAAAAGGCGTGGGACATCGGGAGAGGGGAGGACTCGAAATGAGAGTCTTTCCCCTCTCTCTTTTTCTGTGTTGTAAAACACGTGGAGACAGCCTTAGATTGCGGAAATAATTCTTTAATTTTGCATCAATTAAAAACATTAACCACAACTACAACAAAACAGATGAAACTGAAGAAGTTTGCAGCCTTGATGATGGCTGGGCTTGTGATGGGCTACAGCCTGACGGCGTGCGAAGATGACGACGAGGATGATCCGATCTCGGCGAAGGTGGCAGGGACGTACAGCGGTACGGTGACGGCGACAGTGATGGGTCAGGCGATAGGGTCGAACGAGGGCTTGACAGTCACGATAGAGCAGGCGAGCCACAACACGGTCAACGTGACACTGCCGGCATTCTCGTACAGCGGGAGAGGCAAGACGGAGACGATACCGGCGCTAAAGATAGAGGGTTGCAACGTGACGGGAGGAGTCGGGGCTTACCTCGTCAGCAAGGACACGTGTGAGCTGACGGCGAAGAACGGGGACAGCGACATGAACTTCAAGGTCACGACATTGGCAGGCGGATTCTGGGATGGTGAGATGAAGAGCTTCATCTATGACGTCAGGCCTGGGTCGATGCCTATGAACATCCATTTCTCGTTTGACGAGAAGTAGGGTCACGAGGTGAGACCACGCAAGACAGACAAAAGGGGGAGGGGCGTCCTGGAGACAGGTTGCATCTCCCTTTTGCTCATAGCTGCGGGCTGCGACGGGATGTTCGGGAGCATATATGACGAAGTCGGGGCAGACGAGGGCAGCGAGAACAAGCGAGTCGAGACCTTTGCGCCGAGCGGAGTCATACGAGTCGATGCGACGTCGTACACACGATGGCACTACATATCCCTGCGGACAGGGGAGAGGGTGACGACTGAGATATCGCTGGAGACGCTCGGGGAGACTACGGAGCCGCCGGCGGAATGGGACATAGCGATACACCACTACGACGTCAGGACCAACAATGGGGAAGTCAGGGCGGAGAGAGACACAGTGTGGGCGAGAGACGTATGGAGGGAGGAAGGCATAATGGTCGACCTGAGCCAGATGATGGACAGCATAATAGTCTACTCGGCGTCGTACAGGAACGAGGTGCTGAGCGGATGGATGGAAGTCGACCTAAGGACGATGCCGCCGATATACAAGATGGACGGGCAGTGGTACCGTCTCAGGACTGAGGACGGGAGGGAGATAAGGCTGAGACTCCTCAGCTACGTCAACGAGAAGAACATAAAGGGACATCTCAGCATAGAATATGACACAGAAATGGCGGAGGAGCAGACAAGACGGGTACAGAGCCACAAGGACAGCAGACAGATCTCAAACAAAAACAGATAAAACCATGAAGATAGTAATCCTACAAGGTTCGCCACGGGCGAACGGGAACAGTGCATGGATGGCGGAGGAGTTCAGGCAGGCGGCGACGGCTGCAGGGCATGACGTGACGCTAGTGGACGTCGCGAAGAAGAAGATAGCGGGCTGCATGGCGTGTGGCTATTGCAGGACGAAGGGCGAGGGCAAGTGCATCCAGAAGGACGACATGGCGGAGATAGCGACAATGATGAACGAGGCGGAGGCGATAGTGATCTCAGCACCTATCTACTACTTCACGCTGAGTGCTCAGGTGCAGGTAGCTATCCAGAGGATGTATTGCGTCGGGAAGCCGGCGAAGGTGAAGAAGATGGCGCTCATGGCATCGTCTTACTCGCCGAACGTCTATGACGGGGCTAAGGCAGAGCTAAGGGACATCTGCAACTACTGGGGGGCAGAGAACTGCGGCGTCGTCACGGCGAAGAACGACGAGCAGAAGACGGAGGAGACGAGGAAGAAGATAGTGGAGCTCGCAGGGAAGATGTAAGAGAGGCTATCGGAGACGAAATGACAAGAAAAAGAGCGGGGCGGGGAGCCTCGCTCTTTTTGTTAGGGGAGGGGAGAAGGGATGGGGAAGGAGGGAAGGAGGG
>JAFPZF010000039.1 GCA_017417385.1 Bacteroidales bacterium | reverse complement strand
TTTACCCAGGGCGTTGACTTCGTCGACCTTTCTCACGCTCGGCAGAGTGAACAAGTTCCCTCTGCACTCGCTTAATCGAAAGGTTGCCCTGGGCTTGGACGGTTTTGCGCTTTAGCTTCGCTGACTTTTCTCACGCTCGGCAATTTGTGCAAGCACATTGACTAGAGTCTTACTTTCTCACGCTCAGCATAACGAGCAAGCTCGTTCTGCATTCGCTTAATCGAAAGTTTGCGCTCGCTTAATCGAAAGGGTGCAAATCCTGCTCAACGGAGGGGTTGGAGGGGTCGGAGTCGTCGGGAGAACACGGAGATTTTTAAAGCCTCACACAGAGGACACGGAGGCACAGAGTTCTTTAGAGCACAGAGGCGAGCTGGCGCTCGCAGAGAGGACACAGAGAAACTACGAATTAGGAATGAGGAATTGTCGGAGGGGGCGGAGATGTTTTGTTAGTTGCGATGAAAAGAGGTAAATTTGGCGAAGGGGGGTGCGACAGTGGCACTACCATACTCATAAAAGGAAGGATAAAAAGCGAGAGGAATGGCTAATCATATTATATCAAGAAGGCTGTCAGCCTACGAAATCAAGAAGACACTCGCTATTATGGGGCTAATGCTGGTAGTAGCAGTCTGTCAGAGCTGCAAGTCTAACAAGGGAGTATTGAATATCGGGAACAGATACTCTGCCGGGACAAAGGACGGGGTGTGGACAGAGGTGGACAGCACGGGGATGATACACATAGTGAAGTATGAGCATGGGGAGGAGAGAGAAGAGTATGCAGTGATAGACCCCAATAGACCGGAAAGCAAAAGCGGGGAAGGTAGAGAGAGATGGAACAGGGAACGCAATGGGCGGAGAAAGGGCATCTGGATAGAAAAGAGACAGGATGAGGACCCGGAGGAAGAAGTTGTAGAGATATGCGAGTACAGGAGGGGAAAGAAGCATGGGAAGTATGTAATGATATTGTATCCAGAGAATGAGATAGTAGAAAAAGGGGAATACAGAAACGGCAAGAGGCACGGGTGGTGCAGGTTCTATCTGGGAAATGGGAGCCTAATACGCGCAAACAAATACAGGAAAGGGGATGTCATCCAAAGAGGCATGGCAAACCCGAGGTATTTGTAAGGAGGTATGAGGAAATAGTATAAAAAGGAGGAAGAGATATGGGAAGAGGAATAGCGATTATCGCAATAGTCAGCATGCTGCAAACTGGCATAGTGGCACAAGGGAGTCCAGAAATAAGACTTAAAGAGCTGGCGGAAGAGTGGGCTAACGAAGGGGGGAGCCTATCGGCAAACTTGAGGAGGCTAAAAAAAACTTCCTCGCAGTATGTGGTAGTTAATGATACGATCTACACAACTGATGATGCGGTGCTTGACGGACTATACAGTTTTAGGAGATGGCCGATATATTGGTCGATTCAAAAATGGGTGATTGAGGGCGATAGCATAAAGATGATTGGCAAAGTCAAGGTTGATTATAATTTTAGAGGATACAATTCGAGGATAAACAAGTTCAAGATTAAGGTAGAAGACGGGTATATAGTATGGAGGAAGAGGTTTACGGGCAAGAGGGTACGCGGGAGGTTCCCGAGCGCGATGATAGACAAGGGAGGGAAGATAAAGATACAGGACATTTGCAATGAGGAATGAGGAATTGGGGAATTGGGGAGGAAGGAATACAGACGCTGCTATTTAGGCTGGGAATTTAACGCCGTCAGTACGTCGGAGAGGGGGATGTTGAGCTGGGCGGCGATTTGGTCGGGAGAAGCGCCGAGGGAGGCAGCAAACCTAATCGAGGCAACTTGATTCTCAGCCATTTGCTGTTTTTGCTCGGCGAGCTGATTGTCTTTCTCAGCCATTTGTTTGCCATTCTCGGCGAGCTGCCTATCCTTCTCAGCCATTTGCTTGTCTTTCTCGGCGAGCTGAGACTGTTGCTGGAGGATTTGGTTGTGCTGGTCGGTTATCATCTCGCGGGCCTCGTTGAGAGCGTCGGTGAGCTCAGCCCTCTCGTAGCGTTCGCGCTGGAAACGGCGCTCCATCTCTTCCTCGAACTCGATCTTGCCACGCATGTCCTCGTCGACGGTGGCCTTGTAGAGTCTCGTGATGAGGGCCTTATAGTCATCGGAGGAGTCCTTGTCCTCGTCGATGCTGATAAACTTAGGGTTGTCCTTGTCGATAATCTGACGCTGGTCGAAGATGCTGAGAAGTTTCTCGACGTGCTTCTTAGGCTTGTCGGAGAGATGAGGGATCTGGACGATAAAGAGGTCGTGGGTGAGGCCGTTTTGGAACTCGTGGTGCTTGGGGATTTCGACAGTCTTGCCGTCAAGGTCCTCGAAGATATATTTGCCTTTGAGGACGGAGTATTCCAACCCTGTGCCCAGTCCGTGGCCGAGGATGTAGATCGCATAGATGTGCATAGGTTTGTGAAGGACATACTCCTCGTCCCTATTGCGGCGCTTCTTTGTAATCTTGATAGTGTTTGCCTCGTCCTGATACTGGCGGCCAAGATACTTGCGGAATCTTACGACCTCCTCCTCGTCGAAGGCCTTCTGAAGCTCGATGGTGACAATCTCCTCGGCCTTGGTCTTCTTGTCGACGATGGTGGCGCAGAAGTCGAGGCGGACGATCTTGAGGCCGTCCTCCGTCACGATAGTATAGTCGTTGTTCTTGAGCGAGAGGACTTTGATCTGCTTGTCCAAGATGCTACCCAGTAGCACCTTGGCGGCGCGGTCGTCCTCCATAAGGTACTTGAAAACGGTGTCGTATATAGGGTTGTAGACTTTGACCATAGTTATCTGGATTGAGCATCTGGGGGCGAGATATGTTCCAACTCCCAAACGGCAGGACAAAAATAGCAATAAAAAGTCAATGAGCAATGTGCAATGAGGAATTAGGAATTGGCAATGAGGAAGGGTCGGAGGGAAGGGAGGGGGAAGTTAACATAAGGCTGGAGAGGGCTAATAGAGGTATAGGGCAAGGGGGAAGGGGAAACTCAATGTGGGTCGACGTCGACTCGGACGAGGGCGGAGCGGTAGCGTGGGTCGGCGAGGAGGGAGGAATGAGGAATGGAGGAGAAATCGGTCAAAGAAAGCCTAATATGTATTAAAATGTAGAAGCATTTGGGCGATTATTCCAAAACTATTTGTACTTTGCGACCGTAAATTTGCGAAGGTCTAGCCGGATAACAGATAATACATTAAACGAATAGACGATGGGCAAACTGATGATACTTCTCTACTTCATTCTATGAACTGACCGCCGACGAGGAAGCACTCATCATCGAAGCCATAGACACGCACTGGGGACAGCTAAACCAAATGATTAACGATGTGTTTGCCGGCAAGAAGATAAAGATTAAACGAATAAAATAATAGGAGGACAAGCATTATGTGTAAGTTCAAGGACACGACATTAGGAATCAAGAAGCTTGACTTCAACGTGAAGCGCGGCGCGATGGCGGCATACCTGACTGATGGTCGCGAGATTATCGTCCCCGTCTCGATGTTCCCCGACATCAAGCACCTGACGAAGAAGCAACGCGAGGAATGGATGATTATGGACGACCAATATTTTACGTTTGAGGCACTCAGCAGCATCTATTCCGTCAAGGACCTGCTGAGACTGTAACGAGACATAAGATCAAGACGTAAACGGCCTTGGCATTGTTGTGTGTTTAACGAGGGGAAGCTCCATATCGAGGCACAGGAGGAAGATATGACGATGAACTAGTAGAGCTACCGTTTCAGTTCAAAGGGTGGAATGTTGTCATACGGCTTCAGCTTCGGGGAAGTACATTCTGCAACTACTAAAGAATCAAGAGATGTATATGTCCGACAAAAAGGAGGTTGATGTCTGGTTTCCCGAAGAGTCGTATTGCACTGTTGAGACACGGACAAAAGAGGGCAAGCCTGTCGTGATAGTCATTCAAGACAGCCTAAAAAAGTTTGTATTCAAAGATGTTTTCGGATGGAACCTTTCAATAGTATTCTTCCTGAATGACGTCGGCGACGAAGGTATGCCGAGCGGGAATGAGATAGGCATTGTTCAGGATTATTGCGAAAGTCTTGAGAGGTCTCTGAACGTCTGTCCGGAAAAGCCTAATGCCTTGTTTCTGTTCCGAGAGACATACGACGGCGTGTGCCACGTCGTCTGGAGGGTTCATGACGCAGTGGCGGCGGATGCCATCTTGCAAAAGGTCATTGAAGAGAATAGACAGCCTCGGGAGTTTGAGTATGAGATGGTATATGACGAGGGATGGGAACTTGTAGAATGGTATATCACATGAGGAAGGGAGAAGAGAAGTCACAAGGGGGAATTTGGAAGGGAGACCTTCAGGTGGTGACAGAGGAAACGCTCCCGCTGGAGGGAATGGCAAGTAAGCCGACCACAATCACGAAGCCTCGCATCGATTGATGTGGGGCTTTGTTGATTCAAAACTTATTAATTTTTTAGTATGGGTCCACGTCGACTCTGACGAGGGCGGAGCGGTAGCGGGGGTCGGCGAGGAGGGAGTTGACGTGCTGCATGAGGATGAGCTTGACCTGGCTGGGCTGAGCGGACTTGGGGACGCGGAGGCTGATCTCCTGGAGGTAGAAGTTGCTGATGCGGGTGATGTAGGGCTGGAAGGGACCGCCGACGGAGCCACCGAAGACGGAGCGGAGGGACATGGCAAGCGCCATGGCAGCCTCGCCGCAGACGTGGGGCTCGACGTGCTTAACGAGGAGGTTGATCATGCGGTAGTAGGGCGGGAAGTGGTAGGCGTTACGCTCGGCGAGGAGGCGCTGTGAGGACTTGTCGTAGTCGTGGGCGACGACGTCGGCGACGACGGGGTGAGTCGGCTTGGCAGTCTGGATGACGACAGTCCCCTGACGGTCGCCATGACGGCCAGCGCGCCCGGAGACCTGCTGGAGCATCTGGAAGCTGCGCTCGTCGGCACGGAAGTCGGGGATATTGAGCATAGAATCGGCATTCATGACGCCGACGAGGGTGACCTTCTCGAAGTCGAGGCCCTTGGATACCATCTGAGTGCCGACGAGGATGTCGTACTTGCCGGCGGAGAAGTCCGTGAAGATCTGTTCGTAGGCCTTGCGGCTCTTAGCGGTATCGAGGTCCATGCGGACGAGGCGTGCGGCAGGGAAGACACGCTTGCACTCCTCCTCGATCTTCTCAGTCCCGAAGCCCTGGGGGCGAAGCGAGGGCGTCCCGCAAGCCGGGCAGAGGTTGGGGAGGCCGACCGTATAGCCGCAGTAGTGGCAGACGAGCTGGTTGACGTTCTTGTGGTAGGTGAGGCTGACGTCGCAGTTGACGCATTTAGGGACGAAGGCGCACTGGTTGCATTCGATGACGGGAGCGAAGCCGCGGCGGTTCTGGAAGAGTATGACCTGCTCCTTGCGGTCGAGGGCCTGGGCGATAGCCTCGCGGAGTCGGAAGGAGAAGATGCCGTCGACAGTCTTGTGCTTGCGCTCGGTCGTCATGTCGACAATCTCGATGTTGGGGAGCTGGACCCCGGCGTGTCGGACCGTGAGTGCGACACCAGCATAGCGTCCGCTCTGGGCGTTGGCGAAGCTCTCGAGGCTCGGCGTGGCGCTCCCGAGGAGGACGTCGGCCTTCTGCATCTGGCCGATGACGAGTGCCATGTCGCGGGCGTTGTAGCGGGGGGCGGGGTCGAACTGCTTGTAGCTGCTCTCGTGCTCCTCGTCGACGACGATGAGACCGACGTTCGTTATCGGGAGGAGAATCGAGGAGCGGACGCCGAGAATCAGTCGTGGCTCAGAGTTTTCGAGGACCTTCTGCCAGACCTCGACACGCTCGCCGTCGGTGAACTTGCTATGATAGACGAGCATGCGGTCTCCGATGAAACGACGGAGGCGCACCATGATCTGTGTCGTCAGGGCAATCTCGGGGAGGAGGTAGAGGACGTTCTTGCCACGGGCGAGACAGTCGAGGATGAGGTGGATGTATATCTCAGTCTTGCCGCTGCCAGTGACGCCATTGAGGAGGACCGGCTTGTGGCCTGCGAAGCCGTCTTTTATCTCCGTGAGCGCCTTCTGCTGAGCTTCGGTCAATTCCAGAGGCTTGTCGGCCGTAGCGTCAGTGGCGTCGAGGCGTGAGACGTTGACAGACTCCTGAGCGAGGACGCCCTTGAGGACGAGGTCGCCGAGGGCACCAGCGATAGCCTTGCTCTGGCTGAGCAGCTTGGCCCTCTCGATGCGGACGCCAGACGTCAGACGTCCCATACCTCCGGCAGCCTGCAGCATGGCGAGCAGGGCTTCGAGCTGGCGTGGCGCCTTCTTCTCGACAGTCGTGATGAAGTCGGCCAGTGCGCCTTCCTCCCTGTATTCTGGGCTGAGGGCATAGACAGTCTCGGTCTTGGGCTTGTAGCCGTCCTTGAGCTGTTCGCCGGTGTAGATAGCCTCCTTCTCGATGAGGGTCTTGACGACGCCGATAGGGTTGGTCCCGTCGAGCTCTGCGGCGATCTCCGTTATCGTGCAGCCCTTGTGCTGACGGACGACGGCGAGAACGTCAGCCTGGCGTCGGGTGAGCGAGTTGTCGTCAGCGAAGTCGTCGCACGCATAGACCTTGCTCTCGCTCTCGAGCTTGAGGCCGGCAGGCATGGCAGCCTTCATGACCTCGCCGAGGGTGCAGACGTAGTAGTCCGCTATCCACTGCCAGAGGCGATATTGCTCGGGCGTGAGTATCGGCTCGGTGTCGATGACCTCGGTAATCTCCTTTGTCGGGTAGTCCGGCTTGTCGTCGTGGATATTGACGACGATGCCGGCATAGAACTTCTTCTTGCCGAACTGGACAAGGACTCTGACGAACTCCTTGACGCTCCCTTCGAGCTGCTTTGGCACTTCGTATGTATACAGTTTCTGAAGTGCCAGCGGCAATATCATGTCTACATACATACGCTATCTTGTTGTTTTACAGTTGGGAAAAGGTGGTCAGTGCTTCATGACCCTGTCGAATATGGCGTCTGGGCTGATGTCCATGCACCGGTAGTCGCCGAGGGCGCAGGGCTTGTTGCCGAATATCGAGCAGGGGCGGCAGTTGAGGTCTCCCCTCTCGACGACGTCGCTCTCCGCCTGACCATAGCCGAGGAAGCCAGCGTACCTGTGTGTCGCACCCCAGACCGAGACGACCCTGACGCCGTAGAGCGAGCAGAGGTGCATAGCCGACGAGTCCATCGAGACCATGCAGTCGAGGTTCGACATGAGCGCCATCTCGTCGGCGAGGGGCATGACGCCAATCATGTTGTGGACCCTTCCGGAGTCACCGACGAGTTGCTGAGCCTGCTCGCGCTCCTTGCTGCCGCCACCGAAGACGAAGACCCGGCAGCCTGCGCTGGCGAGACGGTCGACGACCTCCCTCATGCTGTCGAGGGGGTACATCTTGCCCTTGTGCTGGGCGAACGGCGAGACTCCGACCCACTTCTCTTTCTCCCTGTCGCCAAAGGTCACGACGCTCGGGACTGGCTCCTTCGGACGACGGTAGCGAGCATCGGCGAGCTTCAGACCGGCAGCCCTGAAGACGTCCTCGTAGCGGAGGACCATCTCGCGAAGCTGCCGACGCTCCTTGCCACTGACGAGCTGTCGCTTCTCAGACCGCCCCTTGTCGAGGCGGTATATCTTGGCGCCGCAGAGCCTGAAGAGTAGCGAGAGCACTCGCGAGCGGATGACGTCGTGGAGGTCGAGGACAATGTTGTAGCCACCTCTGGCGCGCAGCTCCTTGAAGAGTCGCCAGAGCGCAGTCAGCCCATGCTTCTCCTTGCGGATGTCCGTCCCGACGAAGTTGAGGTTCGGCTGTGGCTCGAAGAACGGGGCGAAGCTGCTCGTCGAGAGGTAGTCGAAGACGACGTCGGGATTCTCCAAACACGCTCTCTCGACAATGGGAGACGTCATTGCGACATCCCCCATTGCCGAGAGTCTTATTATCAACACCCTCTGCTGCTGCATAGGTGCCCTATTTGTTCGCGTAAAGTACTGGGTTGAGCGACGGGTCGTTGTACATCTTCATCTGCTTGTAGACCTTCATGTACTTGTTGCCCTCCGAGATGTCGCTCAGGAGCTCCTCGATGGCCGTCTGGAGGTCCTTCTTCTGCTCCTGGAGGACGCTGAGCTTCTTCTGGCACGCCTCCCTGTGAGCAGCGTCAGCATCGGTGCGCTCAGCCTCGATGGTCATGTGATAGACCTTGAGCGCGAGTATCGACAGGCGGTCGACAGCCCACGCCGGACTCTCGGTGTTGATCTTCGCACCCTCCTTGACCTTTACGTTGCTGTACTTCGAGAGGAAGTACGAGTCGATGTACTCGACCATGTCGGTCCTCTCCTGATTCGAAGCGTCGATGCGCCTCTTGATCTTGAGCGCCTCGACAGGGTCGATAGCCGGGTCGCGGATGATGTCCTCGAGGTGCCACTGGACGGTGTCAATCCAGTTCTTATGGTAGAGGAGCTTCTCGATTCCGCCCTGATACGGGTTGTTCAATGGCGCATCTACGTTGTCGGTCTTGTGGTAGTCCGCTATCGCCTCGTTGAATATCTTCCAATACAGTTCTGTCTCCCTCATTGCCGTGGCCTCCCTTTACTTCTGCTTGCTCATCTCGACCTTTACGAGTGGCGCAGCGTCTATGCTCTGCTCCGACTGATAGAGGATGACCTGGCTCGTCGTGTCGAATATGTACGTGAATCCGTTGGCAGCGCCGACAGCCTGGAGAGCCTTCTGATACTTCTCGATGATAGGCGCCAGTAGCTGCTGCTCCTTCTGCTGGAGGCTCTGCTGAGCGAGCTGCTGGAAGTTCTGTATCCTCTCCTGGGTGTCCTGCAGTTCTTTCTCCTTCGTAGCCCTGATGAGCTCCGGGAGCGAGTCGCGCTGCTCGACATATTCCTGATACTTCTTCTGTAGCTCTGCCGCCATCGTCTTGACCTGCTCCTCGAGCTTCGTGGCCTCAGCCTGCATCGCCGTGTTCGCCGCCTTGTACTCGTCGAGCTCGGCGAGGAACTGCTGTGAGTTGATATGCGCGAACTTCAAGTCCTGCGCCTCCGTAAATCCTATCGTCAGCAGGCTCATGACCGCCGCTGCCAATATCTTTCCTATCTTCATCGCTTTTTTGTTTCTGCTTTCTTTATTTCCGCCTCCGTGGGCACTACTACTGTATTCCGAGCTTCTTCTTGACGAGCGGCGAGACGTCGACGCTCTGCTGACCAGAGAACAGGACGAGCCCCGCCTGTTTCTCGAAGATGTAGGTGAAGCCGTTGTTCGCCCCGACCTCCTGGACTGCCTTGAGGACCTTCTGGAGTATCGGCTGGACGAGCTCCTGCTGCTTCTTCTGGATGTCCATGCGCGACGTCTGGACGAACTCCTGTATCCTCTGCTGGAGCTCTCCGAGCTCCTGCTCCTTCTGCCTCTTCTCGGCGTCGGTCATCTTGTCCGCCTTCTGCTGATAGTCGGTCAGCTGCTTCTTGAAGTCCTCCTGGAGGATGTTCAGCCTCGCCTCGACGTTGCTCGCCTCCTGGTCCAGCTGCTTCTCGATCGCCTTCATGTCCGGCATCGCCTCGAGAAACGTCTGGCTGTCGAAATGCCCGAACTTCAGCTGCTGAGCACTGACGACGGCCGAGACCATCAGCGCCGCTATCAACGTTGATACCTTGCTTATTGCCTTCATCACGTCTTTTATTCTACTTTCCATATCCCATCTTGCTGAGCACCATGTCGCTGATGTCGAGCTGCTTGTCGGCATACATCAGGCCCTGTGAGCTCGCCTTGTCCCAGACAGAAGTGTAGCTCTTCTCCTGTGCGACCTGCTGGATGGCGTTGAACACCTGGTCCTGGATCGGCTTCACGAGGATCTCCCTCTGCTTGAACAGCTCGCCGTCCTGCCCGAAGTACTTCTGCTGAAGCTTCTTCGCCGCCTGCTCCTTCTCGATTATCTCGTTCTCCTTGCTGACCTTCATGTCGTTGCTCATGAAGACGCTCTCGGTCCTGTACGTCTCATACAGCTTCTGGACCTCCTCGAGCTTCGCCTTCACCTCCGCCTCGTACTTCGAGCTCAGCTGGTTCAGCTGCTGGTTCGCACTCTCATACGCCGGGATGTTCTTCAGGATGTACTCCGTATCGACGTAGCCCACCTTCTGAGCCATCGCTCCGACGACACCCGCTACCGCGAGCACTGCCGTCATTAGTATTCTCCTTATCTTCATAGTCTTCTCGTTTATGTTTCTTTCCTGTCTCTTCCTCTCGCAAATTACATACCAAAGTTACGATTATATTTCTACTTACACTGTATCACCCTACTGTAATTTGTTTTGGCAATTTATAGAGGTTTCACTAGAAGGATTGTCCGATCACGAAGTGGAACTGGCTCCCTCCAGCCCCCTTGTATCCATCGACCTCGTCAAATCCATAGCCCCAGTCCATTCCGAGGAGTCCGAAGATCGGCAGGAAGATCCTCACGCCGACGCCAGCCGACCTCTTCAGGCTGAACGGACTGTAGTCCTGGAAGTTGCTCCAGCAGTTGCCCGCCTCGGCAAACGCCAGCGCATACACTGTCGCCTGCGGCTGAAGGGTGATAGGATACCTGAGCTCCATGGTGTACTTGTTGTAGATGTTGCCATCGTAGGAGTAGGACGTCGTCGACCTCGGCGTCAGCGACGAGTTCTCGTAGCCTCTCAGACCGACGGTCTCTTCGCCATACGTGCTGTAGCCCGACATGCCGTCGCCACCCATGACGTACTTCTCGAACGGCGACTTCTTGTACCTGTTGTAGTACCCGAGGAAGCCCATCTCGAACTTGCCCATCAGCACGAGCTTCCTGTTGTTCGACAGAGGCTTGAAGACCTGTCCCTTCAGGCTCCACTTGTGATACTCGATCCACTTGTAGCGGATGTTGTCCCTGTCCTCGTTCCTCCAGTTGATGTTCTTCTGGAATGCTGAGTACGGCGGTGTCAGCTTGACGCCTATCGAGAAGTTCGAACCGCTCCTCGGATAGATGGGCTGGTCGATGGAGTTCCTGCTCAGGTTGATGCCGAGTGCTATGTTGTGGCTGTTGCCGTTCTGCATGAGGAAGTACTGCCAGTTCTGCAGGTTGTAGTGCTGATAGCTGAGGTCGGTGTAGAGGACGAACCAGTCGTCCGGCCACGTCAGTCTCTTGCCGAAGCCGACGGAGAGTCCCGTCACCTTCCTGTACTGCTTGATGCTCTTCTTGCTCGGGATGACGCTCTGTCCTGACGTGTACCCCTCCGAATATCCGTTGTAGAAGTTGTTGTAGTAGCTCGACGAGACACCGGTCTGCGAAGAGTAGAACGCCGAGACTGTCAACGAGTTCGGACGCTTTCCGCCCAGCCACGGCTCCGTGAACGAGATGGAGAGAGACTTGAAGTACTTGCCGTTGGCCTGCGCCTTGAGCGACAGCTTCTGTCCGTCACCTGTTGGCAGCGGCGAGTACGCCTCCTTGTTGAAGGTGTTGGCTATCGAGAAGTTGTTGAAGTTCAGTCCCAGCGAACCGACGAACATGCCGGCACCCCAGCCGCCCGAGAGCTCGACCTGGTCGTTGCTCTTCTCCTCGAGGTTGTAGATGATGTCGACGGTCTCGTTGTCGGTGTTCGGGACGGGGACGGGATTGATCTTCTCGGGGTCGAAATGCCCGAGCTGCGCCAGCTCCCTGACGGTCCTTATGAGCTCGCTCTTGCTGAAGAGCTGACCGGGCTTGGTCCTGATCTCCCTCCTGATGACGTGCTCGTTGGTCTTGTCGTTGCCCTTGATGATGATGTCGTTGATGGTCGCCTGCTTGCCCTCGACGACTCTCATCTCGAGGTCTATGGTGTCGCCCGAGACTCTGCTCTCGACGACCTGTATGTTCGAGAAGAGGTAGCCGTTGTCCATATATAGGTTGTGGACTGCGTCGTCCTCCTTGAAGAGGCGCTCGTCGAGCTTCTTGGTGTTGTAGATGTCGCCCTTGTCCATCCCGAGGACTCTCAGCAGGTCGTCTCCACTATATATCGAGTTGCCGACCCACTCGATGTCGCCTATGTGATACTGCTTGCCCTCATCGACATACACGTCGACGTCGACGGTGTTGTCGTCGTTCCTCATGACGGTCTCGTTCACGACCTTCATGTCCCTGTAGCCATGCTCGTTGTAGAAATCTACGAGCGCCTCGAGGTCCTTCTCATACAGCTCCTTGACGAACTTCTTGGTCCTGAATAAGTTCAATAGACCCCTCTGGTTGGTCTTCTTCATCGCCTTGTTGAGCTGCCTGTACGTCATGACGTCGTTCCCGTGGAATCGTAGTCTGTGGACCTTGACCTTGTCTTTCTTGTCGACGTGGACGTCGAGGATGACGTGATTGTCCCTCGACGGGTCGTTCCGCTGGGTGACGCTCACCTCGACATTGTAGAAGCCCTTGCCGACGAAGAAGTCCTTGACGTACTTCTCGGCCCTCTTGACGAGGAACGGCGTGACCTGAGCCTCCTCCATGATGGCTACCTTGCTCGATACGTCCTTGACGTCGCTCTTCTTGAGCCCGCTGAAGTTCACCCGGCTCAGCCTCGGCCTCTCCTTGAGCTCGATCTCGATGATCGCATGCCCCTCGCTCGGCTCTGTGTACATCATCTTGACGTCCGAGAACAACCCGTTGTTGAGATACCTCTTGACGGTCTGCGTGATCTCCTCGCCCGGTATCGCGACCTCCTGGCCCTTGTGCAGGCCGCTGAGGTTCACGAGCAGCGTCTTGTCCATGAACTCGACGCCCTTGATGACTATGTCGTCTATGATATACTTACGCGCAACCCCAGAGTACGAGACTTTCTCCATCTCGCCCCCTGTCGCCTGCACCTCCTGCGACTTCGCCGCGCCGCACACACAGATCAGCAGCAACATCGCCGCTATTACTCTTCTTCGCATCTCTTGCATCCTGTAGGCCAGACAAGACCTCACGTCTATGCGCCTTGCCTCAGTTACTTCCGCCATCTTCAATCTGTTCACTTGTTTTTCCAAATCTCCGCTCCCTCCGCTGATACTCGGCTATCGCCTCGACGAGTTCCTTCTCGCCAAAGTCCGGCCACAACGTATCCGTGAAGTAAAACTCGGAATATGCTGTCTCCCACAGCATGAAATTACTTATCCTCTGCTCGCCGCTCGTCCGGATCAATAGCTCCGGCTCCGGCAAGAAACTCATCTGCATCTCCTTCGCGAACGTCTCGACACTGACGTCCCCAGACTTCATCTCACCCCTCTCGACTTTCTCCGCTATCCTCCGGGCCGCATCGGCTATCTCCCACCTCCCGCTGTAGCTCAGCGCCAGCGTCAGCGTGACCCCGGTGTTCCCCTTCGTCATCTCCTCACCCTTCTCCATCTTCCTCCTGAGGGCCTCAGGGAGCCGACCGTCCCCGACCATCTTTAGCCTGACGTTGTTCTTCATGAGGTCTCCGATCTCGCTGTCTATGGTGCTCGAGAGGAGCTTCATCAGCCCCTCGACCTCCGCCGCCGGCCTGCTCCAGTTCTCCGTCGAGAACGCATATAGCGTCAGGTAACGCACACCCAACTTCGCCGCCGCCTCCGTCACCCGACGGACCGACCCGACGCCGAACTTGTGCCCGACGAGCCTTATGCTCCCCTGCTTCTTCGCCCACCTGCCATTGCCATCCATGATGATCGCAATGTGCTGCGGGACTCGACTCCTGTCTATTTCTTCCATCCTCGCTCTCTATTCTCTGTAATACGTCCTCAGCCCGTCATTGCAGACTAGCGACCTCGGCCACATGCTGAACGTCACCATCACCCTCAGCGCTGAATACCAGTCGTTGTTGTGTGTCATGACGTGCACGCTGTTCTTATACGGGTCCGACGCGTCAAACGGACGCTCCCCCGGCTCGACATACTCGAGGTCGTCGGCCATGGTCTTGTGGAATGTCCACTCCGCACCTATCCTCAGCGCCTTCGTCACCTTCCACCGGATGCCCGCACCAAACGGCAAAGATAATACAAAAACCCTTTTCTTCGCTCCGTCGCGCTCCGCTAAGTACGAACTCGCTCCCAGCCCAAGCGTCAGATAAGGCGTGAATTTCGTCTGGTCCTTACGGAATATGTGGTCGAAACTCATGAAGTTCAGCTCACCCATAGCACAGATGTCGACAATGGTGTTCTTGAACTCCATCTCCCCAGGCCTGATGACCTCGGTCTCATCCTCGCCCATCGCCCCGATGTGTGGCACGACCTCCGTCGGACTGTACCTGTCGAGGCTCTTCTCGCCATAGCTCCCGCTGATCATCGTGACGCCTCCCGTTACCTTCACCGCCGCCCTGTCTGTCACGATATACCGGACGATGCCCCCAACGCTTGGACCGGGATTCTTGAACTGCTGAGACGGGTTCAGGTCGCCCAGGTAATACCCGACGCCACCCATCAGCCCTATCTCCATCCTGTCCTGAGAATACACCCCGACCGCCAGCAGCACGCTCGCCACCAGCATCACGAGCCTCCTCAGAGACCCCCAGTTATGTACCTCAGCTCCGGACCCCACAGCCCTCTCTTTTGCGTTTTACCGCCGACAACACCTGCCGACTATCTCCATTCAGACGACAAAGGTAACAATTACTTTCCTCTCACTCCTAATTTTTTCTACGTTTGTCGGTTTTCTCCCTACGTTTGTCGCTTTTAGACCCCCTTTTCGTCATTTTAGACCCCCTTTTCGTATAGCTAATTCCTAATTCCTAATTGTTGTTTATCGCCCCATAGAACTTCCCGGTGTCCCTGTAGCTCCCCCCGCCGAAGACGACTATGTCACACATCGACAGCAGCCTGTCGCACGTCCTGAGACCGTACTTCTCGATCAACTGCTTCGACGTCAGGTTCGTCGTGACCACCGTCTTGACAACGCTCCGCCTCCTGTACAGCCCGTCGATGAACGCGAACATCCTGTCGTTCTCATACTGGCTCCGAAACTCCGCCCCCATGTCGTCTATCGTCACCATCCTCAGCGCATACACGCCCTCCATGATGTCCCTGCCCCGTGGCATGCTCGCCATCCGCTTCCTCGCCCACGCCTCGTACCCGCTCTCCGGCAGCTCATACGCCGTCAGCGTTGCGACGTCATAGATCCTCCTGAGCGGACCCCCATACACCCTGCTGTCAGGCCTGCAGAACGACGACACTATCCCCGGCAGGACACGCGTCGCCATCAGCGTCTTGCCCGTCCCGACGCCCCCGACCATCAGCAGCCCCTTGCCCGTCGGCGTCTCCATCTCCGTCGCTATCCACCGCGCGACTCGCTCGTATGCCGCCATGTCGACGGGCTTCATCTCACCGCCCTCCATCGCGACTTCCCTCCTCGTGCCCTCGATCAGGGCCCCGAGGAACATCTCCTCTCTCTTCTCCATCAGAATTCTGTTATTCGTCTGCCTATCAACGTCCCGACGTTGCCGACGCTTGCCGCCGCTCTCCTGCCACTCCCGTCGTCAAAGACCAGGCCCTGCCAGTTGTTCGCTATCGCCACCCGTATCCGCCGTGTCGCCGCCTCCACGCTCCCGCAGGCCCATCGCATCAGCTCCTCGTAGCACGTCCGCGCCGTCCGCTCGTTCGCATACCCGCTCCGCCTGCTGCGCTTGTAGTCTATCCACTCCTTGAACGCTCCCGCCATGTCTGCCATCATCCACTCCGGCCGCGCCTCCACCCTGAAATCATATTTCGTCGAAGAAACTTGGGTCAGTCCCGCCCCCTTGGGGGGTAGGGGGGATATATTATCTTTCTCTTTCTCTTTTTCTTTTATTATAGCATCTTTTCGCTCAGCCAACTTCCAGCCAACTTCACCATTTGGCTCAGCCAATCCCCAGCCACTATTTTCTACTTTTTCCTCTCCCCCTTCTCGTCCCCCTTCTCTCCCCCCTTCCTCTTCTCTCCCTTCGTTTCCTTCTCCCCTTCCCTCGTTTCCTTCTCCCCTTCCTTCTCTCCCCTCACTTCTTGTCGCCTCTTCCTCTTTTCGTCCCTCTTCTCGTCCCTCTTCTCGTCCCTCTTCTCGTCCCCTTCCTCTCTTCTTCGCGTTCTCCGATTGCGTCCTGCTCCTCATGCTCCGCTCCTCGAGCCGCCGGGCGATACTGGCTGACCAGTACCGCTCGGCGTCACTCTCGAAGAGACCAAACTCCTCTAGGACCCTCCTTATCTTCTCCTCGTCCGTCCGCAGGTCGTCCGCCAAGATATCGACATCCTCCTTCCTGCACTCGTTCCCGTTCTCATATAGGTACTCGACGATCCCCCAGTATATCCCGATCCCCTCATACCCCATCTTTAGCCTGAGGCGAACCATCTTCCTGTCCCGCCTCGCATTATAGTCATGACTGAAATACTGTGTTTCCATTTCCTTTATCACCAAATTTGTTTTTCCGACAAATCTTTATCGCTCTCTCTTCTCGACATCCCTACCAAAAGAGAAAAGGGAGTCGGCAGGGGTCGCACCCTACCAACTCCCCGTCCTCGAGACTCTTTGCCCTTCTTAAAGGTGCTTCTAGAAATTAGATTTTTCACTTGTGCGATTAAGCGAGAGAAATGGAGCTTGCTCCTATTTCCGAGCGTGAGCACATGAGGCGAAGCCAAGGCGCACAAGGCGTTGAATACCGGAGTGTACTGAAGGAAACCTTTCGATTAAGCGAGTGCAGAACGAGCTTGCTCGTTATGCCGAGCGTGAGAAAGGTCAGCGCAGCTACATGAGGATTTCAAAAGTGAGCTTAACATTCCGATTAAGCGAGTGCAATGGAGCTTGCTCCAATTGCCGAGCGTGAGGAATGAAGGCAACGCCAACGTAGAAAAAGCAATTTATAGACCCCCACACGCCTTTTTAATCGAAGGAATAATGCCTAGTCGCGCTACTCCCCTTCGCAGACGCCGCAAACGCATAGACGTGTATCTCGTCGCCACTGCCAGTCATCAGACCCGCCGCACTCACGGTCATCGCGCCCGCACTCATCTCGCTCCTGAAGGTCTCCGCCCTCTTGGTCTTCGCGTTATAGACGACTACATAGACCTCGCCACCGTCCAACTTGCTCTCACCGTCCACCGGAGTCCAGCTGGCATCATAGCCGCCCTCCCTGTTCTTGACGACGTCGACGTCGAAACTCTCTACTCCGTTGGTCAACTCGACCCTCGTCACGTCAAAGGTCCAGTTGCTGCCGCCTGCCGCCGCATCGACTATCACGCTCCTGTTCCTGCTTATCGCTATAGACCAGCTCGATAGCCCCTTCACTGCCTTGTAGCCTGCCCTTATCGCAACAAGGAACGGCCTTAGCCCCTGGGTCGTCAACTTCATCAAGTCCCTGACCGCTACCTGCGCCGCAGTCTTCGGATTCTTCACCTTCGCCGCAAGACTCTTCAAGTAGCATACGCCATTCCACGAGCTACCGACGACATTGCCTATCTTGCCACTCACCGACCCAAATAGACCTGGATTGTACTTTGCCATTTTCTTCTACTTCTTTTTTTCGCCAGCTCGCCGCCTCCTCGGCCTTCCGCCCCCGCCCATGGGTGGGTGCCCGTCCTCCGTAGCGCTCCGGGTGACTTGCCCCCTCTCGGGTGCTCCAGCCTCAAAGTCGACTCGCCAGCAGGTTAGATTAGGTTGTTAGTTCTTCATGCCTTCCGGTTGAAACAAATCTCAGCCACCTCGTAGCCAATCTTCTTTCGCCTTCCGACAATGCAAAGTTACCACTATTTTCTTATTCACCAAACAAATCAACAAACTATTTTTTCTTCCAACAACAAATTTTTCCTTCCTTCCTTCCTGTCCCCTTGTTTCTCCACCATTTACACTCCTCCCCCTCATTCCTCATTCCTCATTGCAAATTGCTCATTGCCTTCCCCCGTCTCTGTGTCCTCTCTGCGAGCGCCAGCTCGCCTCTGTGTTCTAAAGAACTCTGTGCCTCTGTGCCCTCTGTGTGAGACCTTAAACTCCCCGTTCTCTCCTCTCCCCTCACCTTCCCTCCTCTCTTCCCATCCCTCCGTCATGTTCCTCTCCGTTGAGTCTCTCTCCCTCCGTCCAACTTCATTCACTTTCCACCTCATTGCTCATTGCTTATTGCTCATTGCTCCGCCCCCTCCGACACCTCCGACAACTCTGACGACTCCGACGACTCTGACGACTCTGACGACTCCGATTCCTAACTTCCGCCCCTGAGGGGCAACTTCCCGCTCCTTGGGGTATAAGCATTTGCAATCCCTTTCGATTAAGCGAGTGCAAACTTTCGATTAAGCGAATGCAGAACGAGCTTGCTCGTTTTGCCGAACTTTTCGATTAAGCGAGTGCAGAGGGAACTTGTTCACTCTGCCGAGCGTGAGATAAGTCAGCGAAGCTAACGTGAGAAAGGTCAGCGAAGCTAATGCGCTTTCTTTCCTT
>JAFPZF010000038.1 GCA_017417385.1 Bacteroidales bacterium | reverse complement strand
CTCGAACTTCCTATCCAATGGTTTCGCTGCTCTATCCGCTTATTGCTTCTTGCCGAAAAAGCCGAGTATAAGGGTTGAGTTTTGTAACGATGCAAATAACAGGCAGTTAGCATTGTTCTAATTTCATCGAACTCACGTTAAATATAGGTGGGGTGCTCTATATCGGGTCGTATGCCTTCCGCAACTGCACGAGCTTGGAGGCCTTTGTCTTCCCGAATCAGGTACAGTTGGGCGTTGGAGTCTTCGATGGGTGTACGAGTCTCAACTCCATATACATTCTCGGGGAGGCACCCAGCCTCACGAATCCCCATGTCAGCATGCCATTACTAGAGACATGCTTTGCCAATGCAGCGTCGAGCGACTTTAAGATCTTCGCAATGGAGGAGAATGCAGAGACCTTCAAGAACAGCCAGACGTGGCAGGATAACCTTTCGTACGTCAACTTCTCGTATAGCCTCGACAATGATGTCGACGTCGAGGACCTCGGGACAGACAAGATGACGCTCCACGTCAACAGTTTTGCGTCGCTCCTCAACGTCTTTGCGGCTAAGGGCAACGACACGGCCTTCTTCTATACCAGGTCTAGCATAGCCCTAGACGAAGACATCTTGTGTGAGCCAGTCGCACTCGATCTTGAAGGCCTCGATGACGAGAACGTCAAGGCGATTGCGCCGGTCTGGCATACAGGAGGCGTCTTGACGGGCAGCATGGAGGGCAACGGGAAGACAATCAGCAATGCAGTCGCCAGGGGCAACTCTCTGTTCACAGTGATTGCAGAGGGGGCGACAGTCTCGGATGTCATGCTCGACAAGGCGTCCATCTACGTAGATCCCACCGACCCACGATGGGAGGAGCGCAACGACACCATATATATAAGCCTAATAGCCTCGAAGAACAGCGGGTCCGTCAGCAACTTCGGTTTTGCCGGTCGGGTAGTAGTCGATGAGAATAAAGTGCCGGAGGGCAAGACAGTGGCCGTCTGCCTCGTAGGCGACAACGAGGAGACGGGCAGTATCAGTGGATTCTATTACGATACCGACCTGATGCAGCAGGAGGAGGGCAACAAGCGTTGCATAACCATCAAGCAGGCCATAGTAGCGCTAAGGAACAGAGGGAAGAGGAAAGTCGCAAAGAGCAAGACTGGGGACAACAAGACAATCAGGGCCGAGTATGAATACACAGAGGAGGAGATCAACAAGCTGGAGCGCGAGTTCACGTCGGGAGAGTTCGCGTCGGGTGTCGTTGCCTACTGGCTCAACTGGAATGGAGTCGGCTATACCGGTGAGTACACAGCGACATGGCGCCAGGGAAAAGACTATCCCGAGCTTGCCATCGATGTTGACGGCGTCTCCAACGGACTTTACAAGGTCGAATATGACGTCAATGACGACAGGCACATAGCATGTGCGCCAGAGTTTGCGAACAATGGCGACAAGATAACCATAGCGTACACCGAGAGGCCGAAGTACATCAAGATAGGCGACGAGGAGGTCGAGCTCGGGGAGAGCAGTGCGACCTTCACGTATGATGCGACGAAGAGAGTGAGCATCGCGTTCCCTACGGGAGTGACGTCGCTCGGGGCAGCCAAGGCGGCAGGAGTGAGAGTAGAGGGGAGGACGATAACGGCGCCAGCAGGCACGACAGTCTATACCCTTTCGGGCATAAAGGCGAGCGGGGATCTCACGCCGGGTCTGTATATCGTGAAGACGCCGACGAAGTCCGTCACAGTAGTCGTGAAGTAGAGGGGAGAGAAGGGAAGAGAAGGGGAGCGAAGGGAGACCGTAGAGTGAGTGAAGAGGCGTTGTGGCAAAAAAATAAGCGAGGAAAGGCACGCTTACTTGCATAATTGAAATATTCTTCGTTAATTTGCAGCGTGTTTTGAAATAGTATCGAAAAAGTAACAGAGAAATGTCTAAGGTTTGTCAGATAACAGGCATATCCTATCAGAATGGGAACAACGTATCCCACTCAAAGAGGAGGACTAAGCGCCGCTTCTTGCCTAATGTCAGCAGCAAGAAGTTTTTCATCCCGGAGGAGAACCGCTGGGTTACGCTTAAGGTGAGCAGCGCAGGACTGCGTTTGATCGACAAGGTAGGACTCCGTGAGGCAGTCCGCCGCGCAGAGGCTAATGGGCTTCTGAAGTAATTTGGAATTTCTGTAACAAAGAGATTACTGAGAAATGGCAAAGAAGGCAAAAGGCAATCGTGTGCAGGTTATCCTTGAGTGCACGGAGCAGAAGGAGAGTGGCGTACCGGGAATGTCTCGTTACATCACGACGAAGAATCGTAAGAATTCTCCAGATCGTCTGGAGCGCAAGAAGTACAACCCATTCTTGAAGCGTGTCACGCTTCACAGGGAGATTAAATAACATTCAATCCTCACTGAGTTATGGCAAAGAAAGTAGTCGCTACCCTTCAGAAGGGTGAGGGCAAGGGATTTGCGAAGGTCATCAAGATGGTGAAGTCACCGAAGACCGGCGCATACGTCTTCACTGAGGAGATGGTTGCCAACGAGGCAGTCAAGGATTACTTCGCAAAGAAGTAGTCTTACCTACTCAAGACAGAACGGAGGTCGTGGGCATTAGCTCGCGGCCTCTTTTATTTTAGTGCGCTGGGAGTTCATGTCAGGGGGGTGAGTTCGTCGGCGTAGTCCATGTGCAGGAGGGAGTGGCGGGAAGTCGGGAGGTCTGGGTGTCTAGACCGCAGGGGAGATAGAGGAGTTCTCGTGGTGGCGGGTCGAGGCGAGAGGTCAGAGGTTATTGATGCGAACAGGCTTTCAGCTATTCGTTTTTCGCAAGAGGTAGGTCGAGTTGCATGCTTTTGGAAACGATTGTTTCTTTTGCATTTTTGCGTTTTCTCACATATTGTTTATTTGGGGCTCGAGGTGTTTCGGTGTGGTACCTATCCTTTGCGTGCGCTATTTATGCTATGCAACATTTTCAACCACATTTTTAATAAAAATGTATGCAAACGTTTGCATTTTGGATAAAATATCCTAAATTAGCATTCAAATGGGGTGCTTAAAGGGCTTCTGTGCACCCTGTCGGTCACGGCAAGTGCCGCGCCTATAGCTTACAGATGCCCACTATGTTTGTTATTAAACATCTGTACGTAATGTTTTTACGAAATTTGACGGGAGGAGGAAGACGGCTTCTGTTCACCTCTGTCCTATCCCTGATGGCGATGTCCGTCATGGCGCAGAGTTCAAAGCAGGTGACGGGAAAGGTTGTCGACAATAATGGTCAGCCGATAGTCGGAGCTGCGGTCGTTGTCGACGGCACTACAACCGGAACTGTTACAGACATTGACGGAAACTACTCACTCAATGTCCCAGAAGGAGCATCACTTTCAGTCTCCTTTGTCGGCTACAACAAGGAGACGAAGCCAGCCGACGGAACCACCATTGATTTTTCCTTGACGGAGGAGTACTCGCAGCTTGACGAGTTAGTCGTCGTCGGCTATGGTGTCCAGAAGAAGTCCGACTTGACGGGTTCGATAGCGTCGATCAAGGCAGACGACATCCAGAAGGTAGCGGCGCCGAACGCAATGCAGGCGATGCAGGCGCGCATACCAGGACTTGACGTCCAGCAGAGCAGTGGTGAGTCTGGAGGTTCATTGAGCATCAACCTTCGTGGTGCACGTTCAATCAATGCGAGCAACGGTCCGTTGATTCTCGTTGACGGAGTCGAGTATGGATCGACCCTTGACATCAACCCGCAGGATATCGCGTCGATGGAAGTCTTGAAGGATGCGTCTTCGACGGCCATCTATGGTACGAGGGGTGCAAACGGTGTCATCATCATCACGACGAAGCGTGGAAAGAAGACGGCAGACAAGTGCGATACAAAGTCGACAGTCAACTTCCATTTCTACAACTCGTGGAATGCGCCGACGAGCTCAGCCACGTCAATGTATGGCGATGCCGAGGTCAACCGACTCATAGCCGAGAAGGAGTTCGACGCCAACTATGCGACATACAAGGAGACAGGAGTCTGGGGCACCAAGACATACACAGCCGAGGATGCCCTTGCGGGATATAATCTCGATGATGGTACTCCGATGCTCGACATAGTCAAGGATAAGAGCTACACAGACTGGGGAGACCTGTTGATAGAGAACAGTACGTCGCAGGGGTATGAGCTCAGCCTCAACAGTGGGAATGCAAACACCCAGCTTGGTATATCACTCGGAGCCCTCTTCGATCGTGGACTTATGGCGAACGACAAGATGACGCGATACAATGGACGTCTTTCCGTCGATCATAAGTTGAACGACTATGTCAATGCGGGGATGAGCATGCTCTTCACCTACAAGAACCATGATCGTCGTAACAGCGGCGTCTATAGCCAGGCGCTCAAGATGACGACCATCACGCATGCGTATCTCAAGGACGGCAGCATCAATGCTACGCCGAACCCTCTGTATGCGGCGCACTGTAGTCCACTTCAGGACGATGGAGGCAACTATCAGCGAAACGTACAGAGCACACGATTCTTTGGCAACACATATTTGGAGCTCACTCCGATCAAGGGTTTGGTGTTCCGCACCATGTTGGCAGTGGACCGCAACAACTCTCGTAGTGGCACGTATCAGGACTACCAGAGCCAGCAGCGATATCAGTCGGGTCAGACATCAGTGATCAACCAGAATCCGTCAAATTCAACCAACTTGACGTGGGACAACACCATCAACTACAACACCGACTTCAACGGGAGCACGAGCAACCTCAACGTACTCTTAGGTCATGAGGCGGTGCGTAAAGTATCGGAGAGCCTCACAGTCTCGGGAAATGGCGGAGGCAATCATCTGCGTCAGAGTTCGTTCTATGATGTCAGCAAGATGACGACAGTAGACACGCCGAGCAGTTCATATACGAAGCAGACCATGCTTTCATTCTTTGGTCGTCTGCAGTACAGTTTTGCGAGCAAGTACCTGGCATCGTTCTCGATGCGTGCGGATGGTAGCTCAGTCCTTGCGGAGGGCAACAAGTGGGCAGCGTTCCCATCGGCATCAATAGGATGGCGTGTCAGCGAGGAGGATTTCATGGAGTCGACGAAGGACGTTCTGAGCAACCTCAAGATACGTCTCGCATACGGAGTTGCCGGCAATGCAGCCATCGACCCGTATCAGACAATGTCCACGCTCAGCGGACAGACAGTATCTTACTACATGGGTGGCAATGACGTAGCGGGCAAGCTCCCGAGCCACATGGGAAACAAGGATCTCGGATGGGAGAAGACCTCGTCAGTCAACCTCGGTGTAGACTTTGGTATCATTAACAACCGCTTCAGTGGTAGTGTCGATGTCTATTGGAACAAGACCAACGACCTGCTGTTCTACCAGACCGGTCCTGCATCGTCAGTATTCCCGACCGTGCTGAGCAACATAGGAAAGACCGAGGGCACCGGATTTGAGATTCAGCTCGACACCAGGATCCTCGAGATAGGTGACTTCACATGGGATGTCAACTGGAGCTACTCACACTCGACGGACGAGATTACCAAGCTTGCAGCAGGAGTTGACCAGTTCGTCAATGGTACGACCGCGTTCACCGTTGGCCAGAGGATCCATGCATACTATGACTACGAGGCAGACGGCATCTGGAACATAGGCGAGTTTGACAAGTATATCGAGTCTTGGAAGGCACGTCATCCGGGCGAGGAGGCACAGTTCGAGTCTACATACGGACTGCCAGGAACCATCAAGATCAAGGACCAGAATGATGACGGCAAGATCTCGGCGGAGGATGACCGCATCCACTTCAACAAGGATCCGAAGCACATCTTTGGAGCGAACACGACCTTCTCTTGGAAGGGGCTCTCACTTTCGGCTCAGTTCTTTGCACGTATGGGTGGCTACCTCTCATACGACATGAACAGCCAGCTCAACTATGAGACGGCGAACTGGGGTTCGGCAGTTGACTACTGGACACCGACCAACACGGGAGCCAAGTTCCCGACACCAGGCAAGTCAGTTGCAAGTTCGTATAGCACATACAGGACAGCTCTGATGTATGAGAAGGCCGACTACTTCAAGGTCAAGGATATCACCCTTGCCTACAAGCTCCCGAAGGACGTAGTAAGCAAGGTCGGTCTGTCATCGGCACGCATTTACGGTTCGCTCAAGAACTTCATCACGAAGAGCAAGATAGACGATTACGACTCGGAGCGTGGTGGCAGTATCGCATTCCCGCTCCAGAAGCAGGGCATACTTGGTATCAGCCTCGAATTCTAACCTCTTAATTCACATTTAGACAAATGAAACGCAATATAATCGCTGCCCTCGTCGCTTGCGGGATGGTCGGTACGCTACTTCCGGCGTGCTCGGACTTCCTCGAGGAGGACAACAAGGTCGGAGAGACGGCAAGCCTTTCGTACAGCACGGAGAACGGAGTGCTCGGCCTTATCGGCAACTGCTATAGCTTTGCACGTGGCTGGTACGGCAAGGAGCCGGCGCTCGGACTTTCAGAGATGGGAACAGACCTCTTCTACTACGGCTATGACAACAAGCAGAAGAGCCTGTGCCAGTACAACATCACATCTGCGGCATTAGAGAACAACGTAGCGGACAATCCATGTCTTGACCAGTACTGGGAGTTGTTCTATTGTGCAGTCGACGCGTGCAACAATGCGATCAAGTACATTGACGAGTGTGCAGAACTCTCGGAGGCAAAGAAGCAGCAGTACAGTGCCGAGGTCTATTTCCTTCGTGCGTTCTACTACTTCCACATCGTCAACATCTGGGGCGATGCGCCATACAATGAAGAGGCCATCTCGGCACAGAATCTCAATCCGACGCGAATGCCAGAGGCAGAGATCTATGGCAGGATACTCGCGGATCTCGATCAGGCGATAGACCTCTTCGACAAGGCGAACTACAAGGACAAGGCCGCAGGAAGGGCAAACTACTGGGCAGCACGTGGTATCAAGGCACGCGTACTCCTGTATGCAGCATCTTGGCTCAATGGTCAGCTCGGCAAGCAGGTCGAGGGCAACAGCAAGTACTCTGGCATGAACGGTTCGGCACTCTACTCGGCAGCACAGACCGAGGCTGAGGCCGTCATGGGAGCTTCGGCATACGCTAGCCTGTATCCGACGTATTCAGACGTCTGGACGATGAAAAACGAGGGATACGATGCAAACCGCGAGGCAATCTTCGGCATCACATATTCTCAGGACATCGCGACGAATGTCAACTGCATACCGAAGCGTTATCGTGAGAGCAGTGGTAGCCCGATGGACTACAACAGCCTCATCACCAGGACCGGTTACAGCCGTGGTGGCTCGGCCATGCTCCTGATGTTCGTATCACTCTGGAACAACGGATGTGCAGACCTCGGAGGCAACGGACAGAAGGACACGCAGGTCTTCTTCCGTATGGCAGTCGGCAAGACGACGATCAAGAGCAAGGCGACAGGCAAGGATGTCGAGTGTGGAGCAGCATATTCACCATACGGCCGTGGTTTCACGCGTTACCTCCCGTCGCTTCGTCTGTGGCAGCTTCTCGAGGAGCATCGTGCTACCGACCAGCGCACAGAGGCCACGCTTCTTGATCACTACGACATCGTCCCTGGCTTGATAGGCAACTCCCAGAACTATGCAAACTTGACAGATACCGCCATCTACTACTGTCCGCTTGACGGCAACTCGCCAGAGGGACAGGCAAAGCAGGCGTGGGCTAAGGATCGCTATCGTATCCAGTTCGCCTTCAATGGTGACATCCCAGTCTACACGACAGGCGACCCAGCTACGGCAGTTCCAACCGAGGCAGCAAAGAAAGTATCTGACGTCTATGGAGACGCACGTTACAACGATGCGAAGATTGGTGGAAACCGTTCGTTCCCGGGCATCAGGAAGTTCCTTGACGACGTCTATGATCCGACATATCCGACGTGGGATATCTCCAGCCGTGACGCTATCGTCATGAGGGAGAGCGAGCTCTACCTCATCAAGGCAGAGGCACAACTTGCGCAGGGCAATGCAGCAGGAGCTCTCTCGACAATCAACGAGCTTCGCACAGTACGCGCCATCCCTGGCCAGGACAACACGCTCAGTGGCACATGCGATCTTGACATGATCCTCAACGAGAGGGCAATCGAGCTTTGCGGTGAGCAGATGCGTTGGTTCGACCTGAAGCGTACGGGCAAGCTCATCGAGTATGTCAAGAAGTATAATGCTCAGGCGGCAGGCAACATCGATCAGCATCACCTGTATCGTCCGATCCCACAGACCGAGCTTGATGCAGTCAATAACCTCGGAGCAGGATTCTCTCAGAACCCAGGTTATTAGTAGAGTACAACTTTGAGTAGCCTGCAGCAAGGCACTCTCTCAACAGTCGCTCACATAGCCATTCGGCTTTGTGAGCGACGTTTTTTTCAGTCGTGGCCACACTATCTACCTTTTTTGTCTTAACTTTGAACACCAAACAGAAAGTAGAGGTTATGAACACCAAACAGATATCACTTTCCCTCTGTGTTGCAGCTCTTACGGCGTGTGCGGGCGGCACATCCAATCAAGGACAGTCGCAGACCGAAGCCCCATTAGTCGAGCAGCAGACCTCGAGTGCTACAGCAAAGACCATGAAGATACTTCTCCCACACCTCTATGACAAACTACCCGAGACCATTCGCAACGCCAACAGCGTTGAGAAACTTGTAGCCACCGTCAGCGAGGACAGCGAGGCATCGATGACGTGGGAGGCAGATTGGAGTAACGAAGACTGCCTGACACAGGCGTCAGTCCAAGTGCTTGAGAAGAACGACGGGACGTGGCTCGTGCTGCTCATTCATGAGGGGGGCTGTGGTTGCACGCAGCAGCAGGGACACTATGCAGGAGTCTTTGACGGCACGACGCTCAAAGACGTCGAGTGGCCAATCCCTCAGCCAGAATACACGCAACTCATTGACAAAATGTGCGAATGGGGGATAGAGCCGTCGATGATACAGGAAGTCAAGGCTTCGTGGGACAAGGGTGCCTCGTATCTGCTGACGCGAGACAATAGGACCGGGAAATACTCGTGTCTTGCTGGCGAACAGCTCTGTGATGGAGCCGAGCTGACCAGTCGGGCGAGGAGCCTCCGCTATGAGTTTGACGGTGAGACCTTCAAGCATGTCGGCATGGAGGAACATTGCCTGATAGGACCCTCGGAGGACAGTTTCGGACCCGTCCATCTTGGCGGGCCGTTGCCCGAGAATATAAAGCTCGAAGGATACGTCGTAGAGCCCGAGGTCGCATACACATATATCAAGGCCGCCAATACCGACGACGCCGTAGTCTCGTTTTTCAGTCCGATGACGGAGAACAGTGTCAGAAGGATAGAGATCTACTCCAGCGACTATGCCAAAGAGGTCGGCGAGCTCGTCTCGAATGTATTAGAGAGTTGGAGCGAGACGACGGAAATCTATTGCTATAAGCCAGACGAGTATACATGCTACATAGGTCGAGGTTATGGTCGGTGGCTGAGCGTCGATCCCAACGACGTGGAGTGCTCGGGGAAACCGGAGAAAGGCGGGTTGTTCGAGGATTTCGAGTATAGCATAGTTGCGCGCGTCAAGGCAGTCGTCTTGACAAATGAAATAGAGGTAAATCCATGATAAAAGCAGTATTCTTCGACATGGACGGCGTCCTGTATGACAGCATGCCTGCACATGAGATAGCGTGGTGCGAGACCTTTAGACGGATAGGCATGGCGTTTTCGCCTACCGAGGCATACGAGAATGAGGGTCGGACAGCGACGGGCACCATCAACATAGTATTTGAGCGATCAATAGGTCGGAAGGCGACGGACAAGGAAGTCGAGGACCTCTATGTCATCAAGACCCAGCTCATGCGGGAGTGCGGTCCGGCAAAGCCCTTTCCGGCGATGAAGAGACTGCTACCAGAGTTGCGTCGTCGGGGAGTCAGCGTGTTTATCGTCACAGGGTCTCGTCAGCCATCGCTTGTAGACAAGTTGACGGCGGAGTTCGGAGTCGATAGTGCCCACCTGATAACAGGGCGGGACGTCAAGTATGGCAAACCGAATCCCGAGCCGTATCTGATGGCTCTCGAGCGCAGTGGGGAGCGTCCTGAGGACTGCCTCGTTGTCGAGAATGCGCCACTCGGTGTGGAGTCAGGAAAGGCGGCTGGGCTGCCAGTCTTAGCCGTCAACACAGGGAAACTATCGGATAGCTATCTTTCAGCGGCCGATAAACTATTTCATACCACAGAGGAGGTCGAGAGCTATCTTTTGCAGACAATCTGACAGCGCCAGCAGTTTTTCGTCGTCATCTTAATAAAGTAGCGAGATTGTTAAGAAATAATTATCTTTGCATGTTGCTTGGAGCAATTCAAGCATTAAGAGGACTAGAACTATGAAAAAGGCAATAATACTTTTGGCCGATGGCTTCGAAGAGGTCGAGGCGCTCGGACCACGAGACGTCCTAAGACGAGGAGGAGTCGAGGTGAAGCTCATCTCGATCGGAGAGGAGTATTTCGTCGAGAGTTCGCATGGCGTGACAGTTGTCGCCGACCTACTGCTCACAGAGGGAGTAGGAGACTTCGATTTGCTCATGCTGCCAGGAGGCATGCCTGGGTCGAAGAGTTTGAGGGACAGCGAAGCAGTCATAGAACTCGTCAAGAAGGCTGGAGCAGAGGGGAAGGTAGTGTCTGCGATATGTGCGGCGCCCATAGCACTTGCCAAGGCAGGAGTCCTCAACGGGAGGCGAGCGACCTGCTTCCCAGGATTTGAGGCCGAAATATCAGCGGGCGGGGCCACTCATACAGGCGAGAGAGTCACCGTCGACGGAAAGGTCATAACAGGAATTGGAGCTGGGGCGGCGCTAGAGTTCGGTGTCGCGCTACTCTCGTCGCTCGAAGGAGAGGCGACGGCGCAGAAGGTTCGTCAGCAAATGATAATGCTTTGATAGCTCGTCGACTACATATTAGTTGTTTGCTATTTTTGATGGCAATCTGCCTATTCTCCTGTCGGCATCATGCAGACAGGGAGAAGTCGGAGATTGCGGCTATCATACCGACAAAGACAGGACTTGTCGTCGAGTCGGCGACGAAGGCTCGCATAGTTGATGACTCTCTGCTCGTCGTAGTCAACGGCATACTCTGCAAGATGGATGAGAATGGCGAGATTTGGCTGCCGAACAGGTTGAAGTCCGTCAAGATATTAGATGAGGGAATAGTACAGGACCTCTATTACGTCCAGCGCGGGGGAGACATATTCTTCTTTGCGAATCATGATCATAAGGACGGGAAGCTACATTGTCGGATCGTGAGAGTTTATATTGCGACGTTCAATATAGTCTGGAAGGCGGAGTTAGACGTGCCGATACTTTGTTCGCCGGAGATAAGGGGTCAGTTCGCATATTTAGCAGGAGTCGGGTCGGTCGGGAAGCTGACGCTCAAGAATGGCGTCTATGAGTGGCGGTACAACAGACTCGAGACCAAGGGAAGGTATGAGTATTTCGAGTCGATAGTATTCCCGGGGAACTACATGGTGAACTTCGTGTCGAAGAGGAAGCGATCCGTTGAGAAGGACACATTGGTCATCAACGACATATCTGGAGAGATAATCCGGATGCGATAGACATTCGTCCCAAGTTGCAGTTCGTTCGTCTCAGCACGTATACTTACACATACACAATTCACAGATTATTACTGTTCTTTTTTCAGTTGTGTAGTAAAAAACTTGTCTTACTTGTTTAAATAATCAAATAAATATTATCTTTGCGTAATGCCTCGTAAGATGCAGCGGTTAAACTAAATAGACAGAATCATGTGTAAGACTATGATACATAATATGGTGAGGAGTGCGATGTGCATTATGTCTCTTTGTGCCATAACTGCTATAGAAGCCTTTTCGCAGTACAATCCGACGCCGGACAGTATCATAAAGACGGACAAGGAGGGGCGAGTCGTGAATCGTTCCTATTTCAAGTATGACGCACAGGAGAGGCAGACGGCGGTCGAGCACTATACGCTGAATAAAAAGACGGGAGTCTGGGGTGGCACGTACAAAGAGAATGCGCAGTATGATGCGAACGGCAACAGGACGCAGCTCATCGTCTCGTACTGGGATTATGACACGGGGAAGTGGCTCGACATGACGAGGGAGAACGTCGCATACGACGTCAATGGACGGCGACTCAGCGAGGAGGCGATGACGTGGAACAAGCAGAGGAACGCATGGATAGGAGACAGGAAGAATAGTTGCCGATATATAGTGAATGGTCAGCGTGCCGAGGTCTTCAACTATCAGTGGGACGACGCGAAAGTCAAGTGGATAGAGCGAGACGCGACGCTCAGCGAGTATGACGATGCGACGAGGCAGAAGAAGTCTGACACGCACAGGGTATGGGCGGCAGGCGAGTGGCAGAACACGAGGCGTGAGGAGTATGAGTATGACCCGCAGAACCGCAGACTGATACAGACGACGACGATGACATGGACAGAGGGCAAGTGGGTCCCGATCACGAGATTCATCTATACGAGTGGCAGTCGCAACGAGGCTGGGCAGACCGTAGTCGTCACGCAGACACAGAATTACGACGCGACGAAGGCTGTATGGGTCAATCATGACAAGACGACGACAGTCCTTGACCCGCGAGGAGCAGAGCTCATCAACAAGAAGGAGGAGTGGAACGGAATGGGATGGCAGGTCGTCAAGATCGAGCGCACCGAGATAGAGTACAACAATAATGGCGACAGGACGCACGAGGCGCGCTATCGTTGGAATGGAGGGAACGACTGGATAGGAGTCAGCAGCACGGACAAGACGTATAGCGAGTATGCCGACGTCCTGAGTGAGATCAGGATGGAGTGGGACATGGCGGCGAACTCGTGGAGAGGAGTCGTCAACGTCAAGACGGACTATGACGACATGGGCAACATCACAGCGGAGGAGAGGTACAAGTGGGACAAGGCCAACAAGGTCTGGAAGCGTCAGTCGAAAGCAAGTTTCGTCTATGATACCGACCACAACAAGACGAGCGAGAGCACGAGTTCGTGGAATCCGCGTAAGGACAGGTGGGAGGAGTTCTACAAGGGACGATTCGAGTATCGCATAGGATATGACGGCAACATCATGAGCCAGAGGGAGTATCTCTGGGAGAAGGGTGAGTGGAAGCTGGTCCAGACCGTCAACTACAACTAAAAGCAGTCGGAGAACGATGAGTGGAGAGAAGATGTCGGCAGCTGAGCAGGCGAGTCAGCTGAGGGCGAGGCTGGAGCACGAGAAGTGGCCGCAGAAGTATATGTTCAAGTTTGTCCTGCCGAACGACAGGGCGAAGATAGATGCCGCACTCGAGTTGCTACCTACGACGAGCAGGACGACATTTACGAACAGCAGGACGGGCAAGTATGTCAGCATCTCGTGCGTCGCAAACATGGCGAGTGCGGATGCGGTCATGGAAGTCACATCACGAGTATGTCAGATAGAAGGGGTCATCTCTCTCTAATCGTAGCGTCTGGTGGATAGCAAATTGCAAATCAAAGGATAGGAACGTATCAGGTGGTTGTAGTGAGAGCTACGGCCACCCGTTTTTTTATAACGACATAGCATGAAAAGAATAGCCAGTATCTTAGCATCTTTACTATTCGCCGGAACAGTCTCGGCGGAGCAAGTATTTTTCTACTCGCCAGACAGTCGGGCCGGACTACACATAGCATATCTTGACGGAGCGAAGAAGTGGCAGGAGGTCGGTCAGCTTTGCCAGAGCGACTATTCGCAGTGGGGAACGGAGAAGAGGATGATAGACCCGTACATCCATAGGGGATATGACGGGGCGTGGAGAGTCGTATGGCAGGTCAACGACTATGCGCCGACGTTTGCAGCGGCGTATAGTGAGGACCTCGTGACATGGAGGCCGCAGGACTATCCGCGTCTCACAGTCGGAGGGTGCAAGAATCCAGTCATAGAGAGAGAGGGCGAGCTGTATGCCGTCTATTACGAGGCGAAGGATGGGGTGAGGAAAGTAGTGGCATCAACAGACTTCAGACATTTCGGCAAGGACGAGAAAGCGGAGGCGTGTCCATCGGTCAAGCGAGATACAGTAGAGGTCGGCGGGAAGAAGTTCGCAGGGCAGGTGTTTAGCGTCTCGAGCAAGGAACTCGAGAAACTACGGCAGTTTCACAAAGAGCAGGAGGCCAACAGACAGCTGTGGACAGAGACATTGAAAGAGGACAGTGCAAAGCTACTCGGGAAGATAGAGACCAAGGAGGTTGACGGGAAGGCGACAGCGTTCGCAACGCTGACAGTTAGGGAGACGGAGAAGAAGATATCCGACAAGCTCATAGGCATATTCTTTGAGGACATCAGCTATGCGGCAGACGGGGGACTATATGCAGAGATGGTGCAGAACAGAGACTTCGAATACAACGGAGAGCGGAAGGGATGGGATGCTCAGACAGCGTGGAAGTCGAGCGCAGGGAAGCTGACAATCAGCACAGACAAGCCACTCTCGGCGAACAATCCGCACTATGCAGTCGTGGCAGACGAGACAATCACGAACGAAGGGTGGGACGGAATGGCAGTCAAGCAGGGCGACGAGTATTATTTCACACTCTTTGCGAACGCGATAGACTCGAAGGCGAAGGAGCTGACAGTCCGCATAGAGGCAGAGGGCGAGACAGTTGCGGAGACGACAGTCAAGATAAAGAAGGGAGGCTGGACGAGATACGAGAAGAAGATGACGGCGACGGCGACAGCGAAAAATGCGCGGCTAACAGTCAGCGGGAAGGGGAAGGCCAAGGTCGGGATAGACATAGTCAGCTTGTTCCCGAAGGACACGTATAAGGGGCGGAGGAATGGCCTCAGGAAGGACATAGCGGAGGCGATAGCAGCGTTGAAGCCGAAGTTCGTAAGGTTCCCGGGCGGGTGCATGACGCACGGGCAGGGAATCGACAACATCTATCATTGGCATGAGACGATAGGCGCTCTCCAGGACAGGAAGCCCGACATGAACATCTGGCACTATCATCAGACGAGGGGCCTCGGATTCTACGAGTTCTTCCAGTGGTGTGAGGACATGGGGGCGGAGCCACTGCCAGTCCTTGCGGCGGGAGTCCCGTGCCAGAACTCGGCGGCAGACAAGACCGGTATGGGCGGACAGCAGGGCGGAATCCCGATGGAGAAGATGGAGGAGTATAGCCAGGAGTTTCTAGACCTCATAGAGTGGGCGAACGGAGACCCGGCGACGAGCAAGTGGGCGAAGATGAGGGCCGAGGCGGGGCACCCAGAGCCGTTCAACCTCAAATACATAGGCGTAGGCAACGAAGACCTGCTGTCGACGACGTTTGAGGACAGGATGCTGATGATATCGAAAGTCATCAAGGAGAAGTATCCCGAGATAGAGATATGCGGGACAGTAGGTCCGTTCCACACTCCGTCGTCGGACTACATAGAGGGTTGGAAGTTCGCGAACGAGCACAGGGACATCATAGACATGGTCGATGAGCACTATTATGAGAGTCCGGGGTGGTTCCTGAACAACCAGCACTATTATGACAGCTATGACAGGGAGGCGCCGAAGGTGTATCTCGGCGAGTACTCAGTCCAGAGCAGAGTCAGAAGGAGCGACGTAGAGGCGGCGCTATGCGAGGCGATACACTTGTGCAATCTCGAGCGGAATGCCGACGTAGTCGTCATGTCGAGCTATGCGCCACTGCTCTGCAACACCCTACACGGGAACTGGAATCCCGACATGATATATTTCAAGGGGAATGAGGCGCCACAGTTGACGCCGAGCTATGAGACGCAGAAGCTCTTCGGCAACCACTCGGGTGACAGGTATGTAGAGACCGAGGTAGAGGCGGCAGACATAGTCAGGCACAGAGTCGTCGCGAGCATCGTCAGGGACAGCAAGAGCGGGAAGAAGTATCTGAAGGTAGTGAATGCGTTGCCGGTGCAGGTCAAGATGACATGCAGGCAGCTCGGAGCGGGGAAAGAGTATAAGGCAGAAGGTTTTAAGGGCAAGCCGGCGGACAGGAAGGTCGAGAGCGTCAGAACGACAATAAAGACCGACAGCGAGTCAAGAATCACGCTGGAGCCGTATTCATTCCACGTCGTAGAGCTATGAAGAAAGCGTATGACCAGCCGAAAGTCGAGAGGACGTTGGAGTTGATGAAGCTCCTGTCTGGTGGTGCCATCCGGTACACAGTACGGGATCTGGCCGAGAGACTGGGGACGTCTGAGCGGAGCATATACAGGTATTTCGACTCGTTCAACAACGTCGGGCTCGACGTCCAGCGGCTGAGTGACGGGACGTGGCAGATAAGTGCAGCGGGGAGGCGGATCAGCCAGACCAACGAGTATGTGCACATAGAGTATGACGAGGCGCGGACACTCTGCGAGTTGATAGAGAAGTTGAAAAACAGCAACCCGATGAAGGCGCCGTTGCTCAAGAAGTTTGCAGACCTATATAAAGAGGAGAGTAGCATCTTCGGGGAGGAGCTGGAACTCGACGAGAAAGTCGCGGACAACCTCAAGCTGCTACGCAAGGCGATACATCAGAAGCGGTGCGTGACGCTGAAGAATTACAGTTCGGCGAACTCGGGCAGCACGGCAGACAGGCATGTCGAGGCGTTCAAGATAACGTCGGACCGTCAGTCGGTATGGTGTCTGGACACCGATGACATGGCACTCAAGCGGTTCAAGTTGGCGCGGATAGGCGGAGTCGAGGTCAGCAACGAGACGTGGATGCACGAGAGGGAGCATAAGCAGCTATTCACCGACATATTCGGCATGAGCGGAGTCGGCATGCGTACCGTCAAGCTAAAGATAGGACAGAGGGCTAAGAACCTCCTAACAGAGGAGTATCCAAAATCCAAGAAGCATATCTATAATACAGCCGGAGAGAACTATCTGGAGGTTGTCGTCGCCAGCTATGAAGGCATAGGGAGGTTCGTGATGGGCCTGTCTGACGACATAGAGATAATCTCTCCAGAAGACTTCAAGGAGCATATCCGAGAGAGGGCTCGGAAAATCATAGGCAAAATAGAGAAGACGGCACAATAAAACAGAGCGCCCGTCCCCATCGAGATAGGGAGCGGGGGGCTTAGTACGTGTCGTCAGTCAGGCAGTTGACCGTCAGCTCGGCACCGTTGAGACCTTCGGCGGAGGCTTTGAGCCTCACGTTGCCAGGAGTCCCGCTACTACGGAGGACGACCATACACTTACCATAGAAAGCCTTACGGCTATTAGCCTTGAAGGAGGCGTTGTCGAACTGGCAGCCGTTGTCGACGCCGGCGATGACAGCCGTTCCCTCGATATTGAAAGACACCTCGTTCTCGGCGTTAGGGCAGAGGTTGCCGTCTCGGTCGACAATCTCAGCCGTCACGTAGCAGAGGTCGGAGCCGTCGGCGTGAATCTTCTTTCTGTCTTGAGTAAGGCGGATAGCGTGAGGGCGGCCGGCGGTGTTGATAACCTTCTCGGCGACAATCTTACCATCCTTGCGGCTGACCACGCGGACGGAGCCTTCCTCGTAGAGGACGCGCCAGAGGGCGTGGAGAGTCTTGTTAGTCTTGTGCTGAACCCCGTGGCTCTTGCCGTTGACGAAGAGCTCGACCTCGTCAGCATTGTTGTAGTAGCACCACATATCAATCTCGTCGCCAGCCTTCCAGTTCCAATGCGGGAAGAGGTGGAGGACAGTCTTCTCGGTCTGCCATTCACTCTGGTAGAGGTAGTAGACATCCTTGGGGAAGCCGGCGAGGTCTATGATGCCGAAGTAGGAGGAGCGGGCGGGCCAGTCGTAGGGAGTAGGTTCGCCGAGGTAGTCGTAGCCAGTCCAAACGAACTGACCGGAGACGAAGTCATTTTCCCGGACGTCCAGCAAAGATTTTTCGTGGCTAGTGCCCCAAGGGGTGTGGCAGTTGTCGTAGGAAGAGCAGCTGAGGGAGAGGTCGTTATGAGTAGCTTCGCCCCTATCCGGATAGATGAAAGTCACCGTCGACGGCATCTTGTAGTAGCCGCGCGTCATGAGGGCCGAGACGCTCTCGCTGAGTAGGAAGGGCTTGCCGGGGAAGTTCTTGGGGACGTCCTTGATATGGTCGTTGTGGTTGTTGAAGCTGATGATGTCGAGGGCGCCAGCCTTGAAGAGATTGTTGGAAGTCTTAGGTTCCTGGCATGCGGCGGTGACGGGACGTGTCGGGTCGAGCTTGTGGACGAGGCTGCAGAGCTCCTTGGTAAGCCTTACGCCGTTAGGCTCGGTGATGGCGCCAGCCTGAAGGAGACTATCCTCGCGGGGAGTAGTCCATTGCTCGAGGACTTCGTTGCCGATGCTCCACATAATGACAGAGGGGTGGTTGCGGTCTCGGAGGACGAAGTCCTTGATATCCCGTTCGTGCCACTTGTCGAAGAAGCGGGAGTAGTCGCCGACATTCTTGCCACGGCTCCACATATCGAAAGCCTCGTCCATTACGAGGAAGCCGAGGCGGTCGCAGAGGTCGAGGAACTCAGGGGCGGGAGGATTGTGGGAAGTGCGGATAGCGTTGCAGCCCATATCCTTGAGCATCCTAAGACGTTTCTCGATAGCTCTCAGGTTGGAGACGGCACCGAGGCAGCCATAGTCCTGGTGGAGGCAGACGCCGTTGATCTTAGTATGCTTGTTGTTGAGGATGAAGCCGCGCTCGGAGTCGAAGTAGAAAGTACGGATTCCGAAAGGCGTCGAGTATCGGTCCACTTCCTTGCCGTCCACGAACAGTTTCGTGCGGGCCTCGTAGAGTTGTGGGTTGTTGACGTCCCACAGTTGCGGGTCGGTGATACGGATATCCTGCGTGATAGGCTGAGTCGCCTCGGCGTCGATACGAATGATACGCTTGTCGGAGGCGACGGTGATCCCTTTCGGACCGACGATCTTAGTTTCGATAAGCAGGTCGATGTCGTACTCCTGTTGGTTGCAGACAGTAGTCTCGACGGAGATGTCCGCCTTGATGTCGTTGACGAGGGGGGTGCGGATGCAGGTGCCGGAGCGTGGGATATAGACGTTGGCGCTCTTGAGGAGCCAGACGTTGCGGAAGATGCCGCAGCCGCTGTACCAGCGGGAGTTAGGCTGCACGCTGTTGTCGATACGCAGGGCGACGACGTTGCGGCCCGTATGAGTGATATGCGTGAGGTCGTATTCCTGTGACACGTAGCCGTAGGGGCGTTGACCGACGAGAGTACCGTTGACGTAGACGGCAGTGTTCATATAGGAGCCGTCGACGACGAGGCGGATTCTACCAGCACGATCCTGGTCGGTCAGGTCGAAGTGTCGTCTGTACCAGCCGATGCCGCCGGGGAGTGCGCCACCAGCGACGCCGGCGGGGTGGGACTGCGAGAAGTCGCCCTCGATAGCCCAGTCGTGCGGTAGGTTGACCTTTTTCCAGCGGGCGTCGTCGTAGTCGACCATACTGGCGCTTGTCGATGCGCCGAGCATGAAACGCCAGTTGTCGTTGAGTGGTTGCAGTTCTCTCGGGTCGTCTTGAGACCGGCAAGCCGAGAGAGTTGCGATGAGGGAGAGGAGGGCGAGATATATAGTATTTTTCATAATCGAAGGAATGAACCCTGTATAGAGCTACTAAGTTAAGAATTTTTTTTGGAGAGAAGGACATTAGGAATTAGGAATGAGCAATTAGCAATTAGCAATTAGGAATGTGAGAGGGGAGAGGATGGGGAGAGGGAAAAGGATAGAATGCGAAAAGGTAGATGATGCCTCACACAGAGAGCACAGAGGCACAGAGTTTTAATGAACACAGAGGGCGAGCTGGCGCTCGCAAGAGAGGGCACGGAGGCGGAGGAGAGGTGAAGGGGGAGAAGGAGGAGAAGGGCGGAGGGGATGCGTACCGGCGTATTTGTTTGCCATTGTGTATTCCTCCTTAAATGTGTACTGTTAATAAGCGGGGCCGGTTATCCGGCCCCGTGCCT
>JAFPZF010000037.1 GCA_017417385.1 Bacteroidales bacterium | reverse complement strand
GAAGGCGGCGACAGCACCGACGAGTCCGACGAGGACGGGATATAGCTTTACGGGATGGGATAAGACATTCACGAGCGTGAAGGCGGACATGACAGTGACGGCACAGTACAGCGCAGCGAAGTATACCGTGACGTTTGTAGACTGGGACGGGAAGACGCTGAAGACGCAGGAGGTAGTGTATGGGAAGGCGGCGACAGCACCGACGAGTCCGACGAGGACGGGATATAGCTTTACGGGATGGGATAAGACATTCACGAGCGTGAAGGCGGACATGACAGTGACGGCACAGTACAGCGCAGCGAAGTACACCGTGAAGTTTATAGACTGGGACGGGAAGACGCTGAAGACGCAGGAGGTAGAGCATGGAAAGGCGGCGACGGCGCCGACGAATCCGACGAGGACGGGATATAAGTTTGTGGGATGGATAGGAGATTACGGGAACGTTGTGAGCGACGTCACAGTGACGGCGAAGTACGAGAAGAAGGGGACGACGACGGAGGACAAGGACGGAGTAGATCTCGGACTGCCGAGCGGGACGATATGGGCAAAGACGAACCTCGGGGCGAAGAACGAGAAGGATGCCGGTGACTTCTTCGCATGGGGTGAGAAGGATAATAGGGAATCGTTCTCATGGGAGAATTATGGTCTCGGAGAGGGAACCTGGGACAAGATGACGAAGTACACGGGGAAGGACGGGAAGAAGAAGCTGGCGGCGGAAGATGATGCGGCGAAGGTGAGGACGAAGAACGTATGGAGGATGCCGACGAAGGCGGAGATGGAGGAGCTGATAGAGAAGTGCACGTGGAAACTCGAGGGAGAGGGATTCAGAGTGACGGGACCTAATGGGAAGTCGATATACCTGCCACTCGGTGGGCTATATATGGAGAGCAGAGAGGAAGAAGGGACAAAAGGTATGTACTGGGGCGCGGACATCTGGGAAGGAAGCGAATGGATGAGCGTGTCGATGTATTTGAGCAATGAGAGGTCGAAGGGCCAGACGCACTGGACGCACAGAAGGATGGGGTTGATGATAAGGCCGGTGAAATAGTTTTTTATTAATATGGTGTAGATTAGAGGGCGGGAAGGAGGAATTAGTCAAGATTTTCGCTGAGAAGCGACGTATTTAGAAGGAAGTAGTCCGACGTGCTTCTTGAAGAAGCGGGTGAAGTGCTGTGGGTATTCAAAGCCGAGGGAGTCGGAGGTCTGGGAGGCGGAGAGCCCGCTGACGAGCAGGCTCTTGGCACGGTTGATAAGGAAGCGCTGGATGACCTGTGTAGGGCTCTCGCCGGAGACGCTTCGCACCACATCGCCGAAATAGCTGGGAGAGAGACAGAGGCATGAGGCGCAATACTTCACGCTGGGCAGGCCGTACTGCAGCTGCATGTCTCGGTCGTAGTAGTCGGTGAGCAGGCGGAAGAATCGCGAGAGGAGGTCGTCCTGGCAGCGAGCGGCATCCTGGAACTGTCGCTGGTAGAAGAGCAGGGCGTAGTCGCACATCAGGAGGATATAGTCCTGCAGGATGCGGTCGGTCTGAGGCGACGGCTGTCTGTGTTGAATGAAGCGTCTGATCATCCACATCAGCTGCCAGAGCAGTTGTTTCTCACCCTCGGTCGTGTGGAGAGCCTCGTTGACGTTGTAGGAGAAGTAGTGATAATCCTGCAGTCGCTGCTCGAAAGCCGTTCCACGCATAAACTCCGCATCGAAGTGGATAGTCCAGCCGTGGTATAATACGCGTGAGCCGTCGTCGGCCTTGCCGATGATCTGACCAGGGGAGGCGGCCGTCAGCGAGCCAGTCGAAGTGTTGTAGCTTCCCATGCCATAGGTGGCGTCGGTAGGGAAATTGTCTTGCACGAAAAAGGCGTAGACATCGCCCATCTTGTTCAGAGTATGGGCAATGGGGCCCAATTCGTCGAAGTGGACGACGCACACTGCCGGGTGATATGCCTCGGCCCCGACGCTCTGCGCAAAGTTGTTGGCGTGGTCGATGTAGAGATAATCCTTAGTCATGATGTCGCAGTGATGCGAGAGGGAGGAGTTTCGAATAGACTCAAATTTACATCATTTCAGCAGAAAAAAATGGTCAATAGCGGCGAAAAAGATAAAAATGGTAAGTATTCCGTCGATTCAGATAAGCCAATAAGTCGGATTTCGTGGAAAATTTGCAATAGATTTCAAGGCAGGAGAATGAAGGTGCCGAGGACTTTGCCTCGTAAAGACATCGACGGCATGAGAGACCGGTAGCGGCATGAGAGACGGAACCTTGACTTCCAAACTAAGCGAGAGGCATGACAAGTATAAATGAAAACAGATAGGGGCATGAAAAGAATAAGAGTTTATCTTATGACGTTGGCTGCGGTAGTGCTGACGTGCTGCTCGGAAGACAGCGAAGTCAGTGCACAGACAGTGGAGAGTACAGGCAAGACGCTCGTAGTCTATTACAGCTATACGGGAAACTGCGAACAGATAGTAGAGACGCTGGCGGGGCAGATTCAGGCGGACGTGATGAGGATTGAGCCGGCGGACAAGACGCAGAGATACGAGGCGAACAACTATGCCATCGGCACGGAACTGCTGAACACCATCAAGGCAGCGCCCAATGAAGCGACGAGCTATCCGGCGATAGACCCCGTGAGCGTCGAAGACCTGTCGCCCTATCAGAACATCATCGTCGTGACCCCGCTATGGTGGAGCCAGATGGCAGCCATCATGCAGACGTACCTCTTCAACCACAGTACGGAGATGTCAGAGAAGCACGTTGCTCTCATCGTGTCGAGCCATTCGAGCAGCATAGGTGGTGTCGTCAGTGATGCCAAGCGGCTACTGCCCGGCGTCGTGTGGGCAGGCGACGCGTTGTGGATCAACAACTCCAACCACAGTGCGCGTGCGTCGATGATAGAGAACTGGCTCAAAACACTAAACCTTGCAAAGAAACAGACCATCATGGGCAAAATGTACATAAATATCGGCAGCAAGACGCTGCCCGTCGTGCTGGACGACAATTCCGCCACGGAGGCGCTGACGGCAGCCCTACAGGAGGGCGATATAGCATACGAGGCCAATGACTATGGCGGCTTCGAGAAAGTAGGGTCAATAGGGAGCATGCTGCCAACAGAGGACGCACAGACGACCACTCAGCCCGGGGATGTCGTCTTGTACAATGGCAGCCAGATAGTCCTCTTCTACGGTTCGAACACGTGGAGCTACACCCGTCTGGGGCGCATAGAATACACGTCGGCGGAGGAGCTGGAAGCATTTCTCAAGGCTGGGCAAGGAAATGTAGTTGTGAGGCTGTCAGCATCATCTGCGCCGACGGCCATCAGCGTAGTCCGGACAGCTGTCGGGGAGGACGTATATTACACTATGAACGGCCAGCGGGCATACGCGCCAAGGAAAGGATTATTCATCAAGAACGGAAAGAAGGTAGTATTATGAGGAAGGCAATAATATCTGCAGTGCTGATGGGCATGACGCTCACGGCCTGCACGCAGAATAGAGACAAGAATCAAAACGACGAGCGAATGAACAATACGTCTATGGACAGGCGCGGCGCGAGTAGTGTCGAGCAGGGGATGACACAGGAGTGGGACAAGACATTTCCCAAGAGCGACAAGGTGAACCACAAGAAGGTCAAATTCAGGAACCGCTATGGCATCGAGCTGGCCGCCGACATGTACACGCAGGAAGCCACTGGCAAACTAGGAGGCATCGCCGTGTCGGGGCCTTTTGGAGCGGTAAAGGAGCAGTCGAGCGGGCTCTATGCACAGCACATGGCGGAGCGTGGGTTTGTCGCCATTGCCTTTGACCCCTCGTTTACAGGCGAGAGTGGGGGAGAGCCTCGGCGCATGGCCTCGCCCGACATCAACACAGAGGATTTCCTTGCAGCCGTCGACTACCTGTCCGACAGGGACAATGTCGACCCCGAGCGCATAGGCATCATCGGGATATGCGGATATGGAGGCATGGCGGTCAATGCGGCAGCCCTTGATCCGCGAATCAAGGCCACGGTAGCCTCGACGATGTATGACATGAGCAAGGTGAACGTAGAGGGATACTTTGCGAGCGAGGACAGCAAGGAGAGTCGCATGGAGAAGCGTCGTGCAATAGCCGCACAGCGGACGGCGGACGTCAAGAGTGGCAGCAATAAGCGAGCAGGAGGAGTCGTCGACCCGCTACCCGAGAATGCCCCATGGTTTGTGAAGGACTACCATTCGTATTATAAGACGTCACGCGGATACCATGAGCGCAGTGGCAACTCGAACGACGGGTGGAACGTCATAGGCTGCCAGTCGTTCCTCAACCAGCCGTTGCTTGCGTGGGCGGAGGAGATAGAGACGCCCGTCCTGCTCATACATGGAGAGCGGGCGCACAGTCGTTACTTTTCCGAGTATGCCTTTGAGAAGATGACCGGCAAGAAGCCTTTTGAGTCCTCGGTCGGCGAGTGTGCGAAGGCCAACGAGATTCCGGCGGGCAAATATGCAGGATCCTACAAGGAGGGCAATAAGGAACTCCTCATCATAGCCGGGGCTTCGCATGTCGACCTCTATGATGACATGGCGGGTGTCGTCCCATACGAAAAGATAGAAGCTTTCTTCAGAGAGAGCCTACGATAGAGATCAGGGAGTGCGGACCCAAGACATGGATGCCGGCAGTCATATGACGGTCGGCATCTGTCGTCTATAGCCCAAAGACAGGGATAGCAGACGGGGGGCAGGAGGCACAGGGAGGGGGAAAGAGGTGAAGACAGATTAACATAAGACAGGTCTGGCCTAATACAGGTCTAACCCCGGGCGCAATAAATCGGAAGAGAGAAGGACAGCGTCGAAGAAGAGCGAGGAGGAAGAAAAGGGGACTGGAGGGCGGGAAAGAGAGAGGAAGAGGATAGAGAAGAGAAGATGGTGGCGTTTTTAGGGCATAGACAGCGAGTTAAGAGTGGTTGATGAAGAGGTGCGAGACAGGAAAGATAAGTAGTAGGAAGAAAAAGGGAGGTGAAAGTATTGTCATCAATAAAAAAAAGGTTAAATTTGTAAACCAATGTAAGCGTAGGGGGAGCCCGCGCGAGCAGTAAAGGGGCAGACAACAGGGCTGCGTCAACGAAACAATTAACTAAAAAGTACCGAGGAGATAACGCAATGAGCGGTAATAAGACATTCTCGATGATCAAGCCTGGTGCGGTACGCAACAAGCATATTGGTCACATTCTGAGCAAGATAGAGGAGGCAGGCTACACGATAGCAGCTATCAAGACCTTCAAGATGACTCTTGACATGGCAGCAGAGTTCTATGCAGTACACAAGGACAAGCCATTCTATCAGGAGTTGATATCCTTCATGTCGTCTGGTCCAATCGTAGCAATGGTTCTCTTGAAGGAGAATGCCGTAGAGGACTTCAGGACGCTTATCGGTGCCACGGATCCGGACAAGGCCGAGGAGGGCACGATCAGGAAGTTGTTCGCTACGAGCAAGACGGCGAATGCCATCCATGGTAGCGACAGTGACGAGAATGCAGAGAGGGAGAGCAGCTTCTTCTTCAGCCGTCAGGAGTACCTGAGGACGGACAGGGTCCAGTAGTAGCTGGAACGCGATATGAGAGGCAGGGGGCTGTTGAGACGGTCTCCTGCTTTCGTCGTATATATAGGCCAATGTGTTGTGCAACAGAATAGTCGGAGTTGGAATGGTAATAAACTTTTATTAACTTTGGTAAAGGAACTTCTATAAATTGCTTTTTCTGCGTTGGCGTTGGAGCAAGCTCCATTGACTGGAGTCTTACTTTCTCACGTTAGCTTCGCTGACTTTTCTCACGCTCGGCAGAGTGAACAAGTTCCCTCTGCTCTCGCTTAATCGGAATGTTACCTTAGTAAACTCCGGTATTTAAGTGCTTGCACGCTTGGAAAAAACTAATTTCTAGAACTCCCTTTAGGAAAACCATAGCACTTAACGATTATGAGGTATACAGAATTAGGACGGACAGGGATGAGGATATCTCGCCTGAGTTTCGGTGCGTCGTCGCTTGGCAGTGTCTTCAGGGAGACGAACGAGAAGGAGAGCTGCGAGGCGGTCGAGGCTGCGATAGAAGGTGGAATAAACTTCATCGACGTGAGCCCATACTACGGACATTACAAGGCCGAGACAGTATTGGGGAAGGCTCTCAGGAACATACCGCGCGAGAAGTACTATGTCAGTACGAAAGTCGGGAGGTATGGCAAGGACGGGGTGAACACGTGGGACTACTCGGCGAAGCGGGCGACGGAGAGCGTCTATGAGAGCATGGAGCGGCTCGGAGTCGACCACATAGACCTCATCAACGTGCACGACATAGAGTTTCAGGCGTCGATGCCGGGTGGCTTGCAGAAAGTCGTAGACGAGACGTTGCCGGCGCTATATGAGTTGAAGGCGAAGGGTGTCGTCGGGCATGTCGGCATCACCGACTTGCAGTTGGAGAACCTGAAGTGGGTCGTCGAGCGGAGTGAGGGAGTCGAGAGCATACTCAACTTCTGCCATTACACGTTGAACGATGATGCGTTGACGGACTATCTGGACTACTTCGAGAAGAAGGGCGTCGGGATACTCAATGCGTCGCCGTTGAGCATGGGACTGCTGAGTCAGAGGGGCGTCCCGTCGTGGCATCCGGCACCTAAGGCGTTGGTCAAGGCGTGCCAGAAGGCGGCGGAGCGTTGCAAGGCTGAGGGGTATGCGATAGAGTGTCTGGCGGTGCAGTTCTCGGTCAGCAACAAGCGGATAGCCTCGACATTGTTCTCGTCGGCGAATCCCGACAATGTGCGGCGAAACATATTGTGGGCACAGGAGGAGCCGGACTGGGACCTTGTGAAGGAAGTCCGGGAGATAATAGGCGAGCAGATGCGAGTCACGTGGGCGAACTCGTAGACGGGTAGCCATTAAGGTATTGAGAAGATTATGATGATAATAGATGCCCATTCGCATTTGTGGCTCAGGCAGGACACGACAGTCGACGGGAAGCGGATAAAGACGCTCCGTAACGGTCGTAGCATCTTCATGGACGAGGAGGTCCAGATGTTGCCGCCGTTCATGATAGACGGTCGGAACACGGCGGAAGTCTTTCTCTCGAACATGGACTATGCTCGAGTCGGGGTGGCAGTCGTCGTCCAGGAGCTGATAGACGGCTGTCAGAACGAGTACCTGACGCAGGTGCAGAAGACGTATCCCGACAGATTCCTGTGCATGGGAATGGCGTGGAACGAGGAGGAGGCTCGAGCAGTCGCTGATGCGGGACTGAGGGGAATAGCGATACCGGGCCACAGGGTGAAGGAGTCGCTGCTGAAGCTGATGCCGATGTTCAAGCTGATGGAGAGCCGAGATATGATACTCTCCATGTGCCTTGGGGACGACGAGAGGCAGATAGCGGAGATGTCAGAAATCATAGAGGAGTGTCCGCGGCTGCGGGTAGCGATAGGACATTTCGGGATGCCGACGACGAAGACCTTCCGCAAACAGGTGATGCTGGCGCGGTATGGGAACAAAGTCATGATAGAGTCTGGGGGCATCACGTGGCTATACAACACGGAGTTCTATCCGTATCCGACGGCCATCAGGAAGATAAGAGAGGCGGCGGACTGGGTCGGGATGGACAGGCTGATGTGGGGATCGGACTATCCGCGGACCATAACAGCCATCACATATAAGATGTCGTATAGCTTCGTAGAGCAGACACCGTATATGGCAGAGAGCGAGAAGAGGATGTTTCTCGGGGAGAACGCCTATTACTTCTACGGTTTTGAGAACGTGCCGGAGTTACCATACATCAAAAACATGTCAGAATGAGGAAGACCAAAATAGAGCTTTTGCTGATATTCTGCCTGTTCTTCTTGTGGGCGATAAGCAGCAACCTATTGCCGACGATGATAAGGCAGTTGATGAAGACGTGCGAGCTGAACACGTTTGAGGCGTCGTTCACAGAGACCGCCTATTGGCTGGCGTATTTCATCTGTCCGATACCGATAGCGATGTTCATGAGGAGATACAGTTACAAGGCGGGTATCATCACGGGCCTCCTGATAGCGGCAGGTGGGGGTATTCTGTTCTTTCCTGCAGCGGATGTGAAGAGCTTTGGCGTCTATCTGTGCATATTCTTCGTCATAGCTACTGGCATGTGTTTTCTGGAGACGGCGGCGAATCCGTATGTAGCTGTTCTTGGGTCGCCGAAGACGGCGCCACGACGGTTGAACATGGCGCAGTCGTTCAACGGGCTGGGTGCGTTCATAGCAGCGATGTTTCTGAGCAAGCTCGTCCTGAGCGGTCAGAGCTACAGTCGGGAGACGTTGCCGGGGGATTATCCGGGAGGATGGGAAGGCTACATACAGGTCGAGACAGACTCGATGAAGACGCCATACCTGGTACTTGCGCTGGTGCTCGTAGCCGTTGCCGTCGTCCTGATACTAGTGAAACTCCCGAGGGTCGGGGATGAAGAGGTAGAGCAGGGCGTTAGACAAAAGAAGCTGATAGACTTCACGACGCTGAAGAAGCCACATCATCTGTGGGGCGTCATAGCTCAGTTCTTCTATAATGGAGGTCAGACGGCCATCAACAGCCTGTTCCTCGTCTATTGTACCATATATGCTGGCATCTCGGAGGAGACTGCGACGACGTTCTTCGGGCTGTACATGCTGACATTCCTTGTCGGTCGGTGGATAGGGACGCTGATAATGAACAAGGTGGAGCCGACTAAGATGTTGACAATCTATTCGATAGCTAACGTAGCGCTCTGCGTTGTTATAGCGTGTTTCGGAGGGTACGTCGGGCTGTATGCGATGCTGGGAGTGTCGTTCTTCATGAGCATCATCTATCCGACGCAGTTCTCGTTGGCGCTTCATGACCTTGGTGACCAAACGAAATCCGGGTCGGCGTTTCTCGTGATGGCGATAGTCGGGAATGCGTGCCTACCACAGTTGACAGCGTACATAATGCACAATAATGCAGCAAGTTATCAGATAGCATATATAGTTCCGATGATATGCTTCGCTGTGTGTGCGTATTATGGATTCAGGTATAAGTCGCTCGTCAAGAAGTTGGAAGGCATGTAGCGAAAGAGACAGAGGAATGAAGTGACAAGTCTGAAGAGGGTAGGGGAGTTGTCACATCAGACATAGATGTTGGCAGCAACTCGTCGGCTGGTGCGGGAAAAGAGACCGGTTGAGCTTGGGAGATATTGCCGCCGAAGGGGGTGGAAAACAAAAGAGATACACAACATAAGAAAACGATAGCGATGAAGGCGATACAGATAACACATTCTCAGGAGTTGAAAGTCATAGAGATAGAGAAGCCGCAGGCGCCCGGTCGTGGTGAGGTGATGTTGAAGTTGCACTACGTAGGGTTTTGCGGGAGCGACATCAACACCTTCATGGGACGCAACACGATGGCGTTGAATCCTGTCATTCCGGGGCATGAAGTAGGTGCGACGATAGAGGCCGTCGGGGAAGGCGTCCCAGAAGAGTTGAAGGCGGGGATGGTCGTCACGTGCAACCCATATACAAATTGCGGGAAGTGTTCATCGTGTCGTAATCAGAGAGTCAACGCATGTCAGCACAACGAGACACTCGGAGTGCAGAGAAATGGGGCGATGAGGGAGTATATCGTATTGCCGTGGGAGAAGGTGATAACGGCAGGGGGACTCACGACGAAGGTGAGTGCGTTGATAGAGCCGATGAGCGTAGGGTTTCATGCAGTGAGTCGGTCGCAGGTGACCGACATCGACGTGGTTATGGTGATTGGGTGTGGCATGGTAGGACTTGGTGCGATAGTACGTTCGGTGATGAGGGGTGCTATCGTCGTGGCGGCAGACATAGACGACGACAAGCTCGCGCTCGCCAAGCGAGTGGGGGCTGCGTACACCATCAACACAAAGACCGAGGATGTCAGGCAGAGGTTGACGGACATAACGAAAGGTTTTGGTCCGGACGTCGTGATAGAGGCCGTCGGGAGTCCGATGACATATCAGATGGCGGCTGACGTCGTCGCGTTCACGGGTCGAGTCACGTGCATCGGGTATGCAAAGAGCGAGGTGTCGTTTCAGACGAAGTATTTCGTGCAGAAGGAGCTTGACATAAGAGGTTCGAGGAATGCCCAGCCGAGTGACTTCCGTGCTGTCATCAAGTATTTGGAGCTTGGCACCTGTCCCGTAGACGAGTTGATTACAAGAGTCGTCAGGCCAGAGGAGGCGCTAGAGACGATGAGGTGGTGGAGCCAGAATCCGGGCAAAGTGTTCAGGATACTCGTCGAGTTCTGAGGTAAAGAGGGAAAGAAACAACTAGGAGGAGCAATATGGAAGGATATGTACAGAAGCTGAGTGACGGGAAGACGAAGAGGTACGTGCAGTATCTCGAGATTTGTGATGACCCCGAGTTGATGATGGAGTATCGGAAGTGGCATTCGGAGGAGTATAGCTGGCGAGAAGTACGGGAAGGCATACGTCAGGTCGGTATACTCGAGATGGAGCTATATATGATAGGTAATCGTCTCGTGATGATAGTCGACACGCCGATAGATTTCGACTGGAAAGAGGCAATGGACAAGCCACCTTGCCGAGGCAGGCGGAGTGGGAGGCTTTCGTGGCGAAGTTTCAAGGATGTTCTGCCGAGGCGAGGAGTGACGAGAAGTGGCAACCGATGGAACGTATATTCCGGTTGTACGACTAAAGGTGAGATAAGCGGGGAGGACTAGCTCGTCAATGTCTGGATTCAGCGGAGCATCATCTTAGCCTTCTCGACAGCAATGAGCAGGAGATCGACCTCCTCAAGTGTGTTGTATACGGCTAGAGAGGCGCGTACCGTCCCGACTATTCCCATGCGCTCCATAAGAGGCTGAGCGCAATGGTGACCCGTGCGAACAGCGATGCTCATCTTGTCGAGAATCATGCCGACGTCGTAGGGATGGGCGTTGCCGACGAGGAAGGATACAGCTCCGGAATGCTCTTTGGCATTACCGATGAAGCGTATGTCTCCGATAGATTTCAGGCCGCAGATAAGGTGTTGGAGCAGTCTGGCCTCATGACGTTCGATCTCTTCTATTCCAATCGAGTCGACAAATTCGATAGCACTTGCGAGACCTATCGCAGCAACATAATCTGGTGTGCCAGCCTCGAAGCGTAGAGGAGGCTCGGCGAATGTAGTGCCGGAGAAGGAGACCTTGTCGATCATCTCTCCGCCCCCCATCCAAGGTTGCATCTGAGAGAGATTGTCATATTTGCCCCACAGTGCGCCACTGCCGAGAGGCCCGTAGACCTTATGCCCAGAGAAAGCAAAGAAGTCGCAGCCGATAGCTTGGACGTCTATAGCGTGATGTGGAATGCTCTGTGCGCCATCGATGACAGCGATAGCGCCAACGGAGTGAGCAAGGAAGCAAATCTGCTTGACATCGTTGACAGTGCCCATGACATTGGAGACGTGTGCGATGCTGACAATCTTAGTCTTCGGTGAGAGAAGGTCCTTCAGGGAATCCATGTCGAGAGTGCCGTCGTCGTTGACGTGGACAACCTTGAGTGTGGCGTTCTTCCTTGCACAGAGAAGTTGCCAGGGGACAATATTTGAGTGGTGTTCAAGCTCGGAGACGATAACCTCATCACCAGGCATGACGATCTGGTTGCCGAGAGTGTTGGCAACGAGGTTGATAGCTTCCGTCGTGTTGCGAGTGAAGACGACCTCCTTGTCGCTGTATGCGTTGATATGACGTGCGACAACCGTGCGGGCATGCTCGTACAGATCCGTGCAGACATTGCTCAGGTGGTGAACGCCACGATGGATGTTGGCGTTCTTGTGCTCGTAGACGTCTCTGATGGCATCGAGGACTGGGGTCGGTTTTTGTGTCGTCGCAGCGTTGTCAAAGTAAACTAACTGTTTGCCGTAGACGGTCTCATCGAGTATGGGGAAGAGGCTTCTTATATTGTCGATATTCATTAGACTTCTTCGTTAATGTCGTTATCCATGCCAGTGATGAGAGAGAGGACTTCGTCTCGAACATCTCTCATCGGGAACTTGTCGGCGACCTCGCTCAGGAAGGCTGCTGTCAACAGCTTTCTTGCCTCACTCTCATCAATGCCTCGTTGTTGCATGTAGAACAGTTGGCTCTCGTCAATCTGTCCGGTAGTAGCACCATGGCTACACTTGACGTCGTCGGCATAAATTTCCAGCTGAGGCTTTGAGTATGCTTTGGCAGACTTGTCGGATATGCAGTGTCTGTTGGTCTGGCTTGCTGTCGTTTTCTGAGCGTTTGGCTTTACGACGATAAGGCCGCTGAAAGAGATGTTACCATTATCATCAGCGATACCCTTGAAGAGCTGCTGGCTCTCGCAGTTAGGGACGAGATGACGAACGGTTGTCACGTTGTCGACCTTGCAATCCTTGACTGCCGAGTAGAGACCACCGAGGGAAACTGATGCGTTCTCGCCTACGAGAGAGGCTGTAACCTCATTGCGGTTGCAGGAAGGCGAGAGGTTGACAAGGTTGAAGGTGAGCCTCGAGTTGCGCCGTGACACAACATTTGTCGTCGTCAAGAGGAGTGAAGACTTGTCAGCCTGTATCATGATGACATCAGTCTTTTTGTCGATGTCGGCGAGGATGACTGTCTCGAGGAGGAGTGGATTTCTCGCATTGATTCTGACGACGAGCTCGCTATGGCTTGCTGTTGCTGAATTGTGGATGAACAGACGAGCGACGTGGAGTGAAGAAGGACTGTCTGCTTCGTCGGCCGAGATGCTGAGCTCGTTCCTACCTTCTCTAAGTTCGACATCTGCGTATGTTGCGACTGCCGACGCGGCGAGCTTTTGCAGAAATAGTGTGTCGGCTGGGCGATTGTCAATGTCTGTGAAGTCTGGAGAGACGGCACTTTGCTCACATGCGCTGCCGTTGAGCACAACCTTTGCCGTTGAAGCCTCGGTTGTGACAGACAGCGCCTTCGCCAAGTCGAAGTACAGATAGTACTCTCCGCGAGGAGCACCTTCTGTCATCTCTTTTATGGTAATGGTCTTAGGTTCCATCTGTCTTAGTCCTTGAATTGCTCTTTTATCCAGTCGTAACCTCTCTCCTCGAGCTCGAGTGCGAGTTTCTTGTCGCCTGTCATCACTATACGCCCGTGATAGAGGATGTGGATATAGTCTGGGACGATATAGTCGAGGAGGCGCTGGTAGTGGGTGATGACGACTGTTGCATTGTCCTTGGACTTCAGCTTGGTGACGCCGTTGGCGACGATGCGGAGTGCGTCGATGTCAAGTCCCGAGTCTGTCTCGTCGAGAATACGGATGCAAGGCTCGAGCATCGCCATCTGGAATATCTCGTTCTTTTTCTTTTCTCCACCCGAGAAGCCCTCGTTGACGGCTCGGTTCGTGAGGTTGGAGTCTATCTCGACGATTTTCTTCTTCTCCCTCATGAGTTTCAGGAAGTCGCTCGCTGAGAGTGGTTCTTCGCCACGATATTTGCGCTTCCCGTTGACCGCAGCCTTCAAAAAGTTTGTCATGGAGACGCCAGGTATCTCTACCGGGTATTGGAACGAGAGGAAGAGTCCTTCATTTGCTCTGTCCTCTGGCTTCATCGAGAGGAGGTCTTTGCCATTGAACACTGCTGTGCCGCTCGTGACTGTGTAAGCCGGATTTCCAGCGAGAACGGCTGAGAGCGTGCTTTTGCCCGAACCGTTAGGTCCCATAATGGCGTGTGTCTCGCCAGCCTTTATATCCAGGTTGATACCGCGGAGTATTTCTTTGCCATCTACAGAGGCATGTAGGTTTTCAATGTGAAGCATAGGTGTAGAATTTTTTGAAGAAGAATAGTATACGTATTTGTGGCCGTATGTCATCCGACGCTATTTTCGATAGATATCTGCAATAGTTTCTGAGCCTCGATTGCGAACTCCATCGGCAGTCTGTTGAGGACCTCCTTGGCGTAGCCGTTGACGATGAGCCCGACTGCGTCTTCGGTGGCGATACCTCTCTGATTGCAATAGAATAGCTGGTCTTCGCTGATCTTGCTTGTCGTAGCCTCGTGCTCTATCTGCGCCGTCGGGTTTCCTACTTCGGCGTACGGGAACGTGTGTGCTCCGCATGTGTCGCTCAAGAGTAGGCTGTCGCATTGCGAGAAGTTCCTTGCACCATCGGCATTGGGGACGACCTTGACGAGCCCTCGGTACGAGTTCTCGCTATGTCCAGCCGAGATTCCTTTGGAGATTATCGTGCTTCGGGTGTTCTTGCCGACGTGTATCATCTTTGTCCCGGTATCTGCCTGCTGGTAGTTGTTGGTGACAGCGACGGAGTAGAACTCCCCGATTGAGTTGTCGCCCGAGAGAACGCATGACGGGTATTTCCATGTGATGGCCGAGCCTGTCTCTACCTGTGTCCAGCTGACTTTCGAGTTTACGCCACGTACCAGCGCACGCTTGGTCACGAAGTTGTAGATGCCTCCCTTGCCATTCTTGTCGCCCGGATACCAGTTCTGGACTGTCGAGTATTTCACCTCAGCCCTGTCCTCTGTGATGATCTCGACGATAGCGGCATGAAGCTGATTCTCGTCTCTCATTGGTGCTGTACAGCCTTCGAGATAGCTGACGTACGAGTCTTCGTCAGCTACGATAAGTGTCCTCTCGAACTGCCCAGTCTCACGAGCGTTGATACGGAAGTATGTGCTCAGCTCCATCGGGCAACGGACGCCCTTGGGAATATAGACGAACGACCCGTCGGAGAACACTGCCGAGTTGAGCGCTGCAAAGTAGTTGTCCGATGCTGGCACTACCTTTCCGAGGTATTTCTTGATGAGCTCTGGGTAGCTGCGGATTGCCTCACTGATAGGGCAGAAGATGATGCCGTCTTTTGCCAGCCGCTCTCTGAATGTCGTGGAGACGCTCGTCGAGTCGAGTACTGCATCGACAGCAACACCGGCAAGGGCTTCCTGTTCCTTCGTCGGTATGCCGAGCCTGTCAAATGTCTTGCGGATCTCGGGATCTACCTCGTCGAGGCTCCCGATTGTCTCTTTCTTTTTTGGCGCCGCATAGTAGATGATGCTTTGTAGGTCGACTGTCGGGACCTTCAGGTGCGCCCACTGCGGCTGCTGCATCTTCGAGAGGAGATGGAAGGCTTGCAGTCTAAAGTCGAGCATGAACTCCGGCTCGTTCTTGAGGGCCGAAATGCGCCTGACTGTCTCCTCTGTAAGTCCACGGGGTATAGTCTCGGTCTCGATCTCCGTCGAGAACCCATATTTATATGTCTCTTCTGCCTTAGCAGCTATAAACTCGTTGTCTGCCATAATCCTCTTTTGCGACTTTGGGATTACAAAGGTACGAAATAAACGCTTCTTTTTAAAGCGACCGCGCCAAATAGTCTTAAAGTGGCAATCGGCTACCTCTCGATTTTGAACTGTGTCTCGTATAGTAGCGAGTACACCCCGCCAGCACCGACGAGCTCTTTATGGGTGCCACGCTCGACTATTCTGCCATCTTTGACGACGAGTATCTCGTCGGCTGCGAGTATTGTCGATAGGCGGTGTGCTATCAGTATGCTGGTATGGCTCTTGATGAGTGGCTCCGTCGCCTCCTGTATTTTCTTCTCGGATATCGAGTCGAGAGCCGATGTCGCCTCGTCGAAGATGAGGATTGATGGCCGCTTCAGGATGACGCGTGCTATCGAGATTCGCTGTTTCTCGCCGCCTGACAACTTCAGCCCTCTGTTGCCGACGAGCGTGTCGAGTCCTTTCTCCTGGCTGCTGACGAAGTCATAGATGTTGGCGCGTTTGCAGGCTTCTATGAGCTCGGCCTCAGTCGCCTCGGGATTGGCGTAGAGGAGGTTCTCGCGGATTGTCCCGTTGAAGAGATATGTCTCTTGGCTGACGATTCCGACGAGGCTCCTTAGTTGCTGGAGGTCTATGTCTCTCACGTCGACGTTGTCGACTAGGACTCTGCCACTCTTTACGTCGTAGAGACGTGGTATGAGGTTGACGATGGTGCTCTTGCCCGAGCCCGACGGTCCGACGATGGCTATGCTCTTGCCCTTTGCCACGTCGAAGCTGATGTTGTGGAGTATCTGTCGCTCCTCGTCATACGAGAATGAGACGTTTTCGAATCTGACGTTGCCAGTCGGCTTGCTGATGGCGACGGGATTCTCCGACGAGGTTATCTCGCATGGCATGTCGAAGTACTCGAAGATTCGGGTGAACATTGCCATCGAGCGCACCCAGTCGACATGTATGTTGAGCAGCCGATTGACTGGCCCGTACATCCTGGAGAGGAGCGCGACGAAGACTGTGATGTCACCGACGGACAGCCCTTCCGCTCGGAATATGATCAGATATCCACCGACGAGATACAGCAGCATTGGACCGACGCTTGTCGTTGTCGAGAGGAACACTCTGAACCACCGTCCCGCCATGTTCTCCTTGATGTTCAGCCGTACCTGTCTCTTGTTGACTTTCTCATACCGCTCATACTCGTACTCCTCACGTCCGAATAGCTTGACGAGGAGCTGTCCGCTGACTGATAGCGTCTCGTTGAGGATGCCATTGATTTCGTCCGACGCCGCTTGCGCCTCGCGTGTGAGTGTCCATCGTGTCTTGCCCGCCCGTCGTGTCGGGATGATGAACAGCGGGACGACAAGTATGCCGACTATCGCAAGACGCCAGTCCATCTGGAACATGGCGATTAGGGCGACGATGAGCGTGATGGTGTTGGACAGAATGCTCGAGAATGTGTCTGTGATGATCCTCTGGACGCCCTGTATGTCGCTCGTCATTCGCGTGATGATGTCACCCTGATTGTTGTTGGTGAAGAACTTCTGGCTCTGTCTCTGGAGTGTCCTGTACATCATGCACCTCATGTCGTACGTGATGTGCTGTGCAATCCACGTGTTGAGATAGCTCTCCAGTACCCCGATGAGGTTGGCTCCGAGTGTGACGCCGAGCGACAGCAGCACTAGCTCTATCAGGAGATACCAGTCCTTCCCTATCAGGCCTTCGTCGATTATCCGTCCGGTCAGCACTGACGGCGCTATCCCGAGGACGGACGAGAGTGAGATGGCGAGCAGGACAAGTGTCATCTGCTTCCAGTATGGCCGGAGGTAACTCATCACTCTCTTGATGAGAGCGAGCGTCACCACCGGCTTGTTCTGTTCCTCTTCCTCGGTCAGGAACTGACCTCGACCAACGAATGCCATAGGTTTATTGTGTTGTTGTTGTCTACGTTTTGTCTCTGTCAGACTAGCTTTTCGATCTCGTCCATGAGCTGGTTCATCTTGTTCATGGCTTGCTCGAATGGCTCGCTTGTCGTCATGTCGACCCCGGCTTCTTTCAGCTCGGTAATAGGATACTTGGAGTCTCCTGCCGAGAGGAAGTTGATGTAGCGCTTGAGCTCTTCGCTCCCGCCCTTGAGGACTATCTCCGAGAGGGCTTGCGATGCTACGAAGGACGTACTGTACTGATAGACGTAGAATCCCATGTAGAAGTGCGGGATGAAGGCCCACTCGATGTTCTCGACTCCGTCTATGTGGCATACGCCCTCGTCGTGCCCATAGTACTTCCTGAGTATCGAGCCGTACAGCTCTGTCAGTCTCTGACCGGTGATTGGCTCTCCCTTCTCTGCCATCTCGCTCATGAGGAGCTGGAACTCTGCAAACTGTGTCTGCCTGAAGAGTGTCCCCTTGAAGCCGTCCAGCATGTTCATGAGCAGCGTGATGCGCTCGTCCCTGTCTGTCAACTTCTGGAGCATCAGGTGGTCGAGCAGCGCCTCGTTGAATGTCGACGCCACTTCGGCGACGAATATGGAGTAGTCGCACGTCGCATACGGCTGATTCTTGTTGGAGAGGTAGCTGTGCATCGTGTGCCCGAGCTCGTGGATGAGGGTCCCGAGGTCGTCATACAGCTCGTTGAAGTTCATGAGGATGTACGGGTGGACGTCATATATTGCGCCGTTTGAATACGCCCCCGTCGCTTTGCCCTTGCTCGGCATGGCGTCTATCCATCGCTCCGCGAATGCTCGCCTGACTACCGATACGTAGTCCTCGCCAAGTGGCTTGAGCGCCTCGAGGACGAGGTCCTTGGCCTCTTCGTAGGTGAAGTGGAGGTTCGACGTCGCTACCGCCGGCGCATAGATGTCTGAATACTTTAGCTGATCGACTCCTAGTAGCCTCTGCTTGAGCCGTAGGTATCTGTGGAAGGTCGGCAGTGCTGCATGCACGTTGTCAATCAGCGACTTATATACTGCCACTGGTATGTCATTGTAGTGGAGCGCCGCCGCAAGACAGCTGTCATACTTCCTCGCACTGATGCCGAAGACTGCCCGTTTCAGGTTTCCGTTCATCAGCTCACCAAAGGTGCCCTCGAACTTGCGATAGTTCTCCCAGAACGCCTTGAACGCTGTCTCTCTGTCGGCCCTGACCGAGGACGCCCTGACCTTCGAGTAGGCTGAGTGGTCGAGAAGGACTTCCTCGCCGCTCTGGAGCTTGATGGTCGGGAACGGCATCTCTGCATCCGAGAATATGTTGAATGTGTCTCCCGGCGTGTCTCCCATGATGCTCATCTTCGCAAGCAGCGCCTCCTCGACGTCCGAGAGTGTGTGAGCCCTCATTCTGAGTATCCTGTCGATCAGCATGCTGTATTGCGATAGTCCCGGCTGCTCTTTCATGAACGCGGCGTAGGTCGCTGCCGGTATGGACGCAAGCTCCGGCCTGACAAAGGCTGCTTTCTGGGCAAAGTCTATGGTGACCTGCTCTATCTCCTTTGTCAATGCTATGTTCTCGGCGTTGTTGACGTCCTCGTCCGAGAGTAGCGACGCATAGCAACTGAGCTTTGTCAACGTCTTGTTGAGCTCACTGTCGAATTCGAGAAACTCGAGTAGTGTGGCTGCCGAGCGCCCGAGTCTGCCCTGATAGGTCTGGACTGTGTCGATTTTCTTGAAGATCTCTACTTTCTCCTTACGCCATTCCTCAACTGATGGGTAGATGGGGGTCAGGTCCCACTTGTACGTGTCTTCTATCTCTGTCCTGGTTTTCTGTGCCATTCTGATAAGTGTTTTCCGTTTCGCCTATGGATGGGCTGATGCCCGTTTTCTATGTATCTTGTCTTAATTTACAAAACCCTATCCGAATTGTTATTATCGGATAGGGTTTTGTGTATAGGGTGGGGGAATAATGCTATTTAACGAACTCGTTGCGGATGTTGGTGACGGTCTGCTTGAGTGCGTTGACTATCTCTGTGTTGAGCTCGCCAGACGTGTTGGCCTTGATGGCTGTCGTCTTCGTCTCCGGGTCCGTCAGTGCTGATACTCGCCCGACTTTGGCTATCTCGACGTAGTCGAAGATGGCTTTGATCTCCTGCATCTTCTCCGAGATGTAGGTGAGGTCGGCGTCCTCTCCCTTTGAGTTCTCACTGTCGACGATGTTCTGCATCGTAGCGAGTGCGAGCTTCTGAGCTATGATGCGCTCGACGATGTCTTTGTTCAGATGGTTGGTGTCGATGAGGTTGAGCGCTAGGTACAGACCCTCGACCCAGCCGCCAGCCATGACCATGGTCGCGACGTTACGACGGTTGTTCTCTGTCAAGTACTGGTTGGTGTTCATATACACCTCGCTGATGACGTTCAGCATCTCGTCCTTCGAGACGTTCGTGCCCTCGAGCTTCCTGATGGCGTTCTCGTCCATGATCTGGACTATGCCGAGTCGCCTCGTGATGTCCTTCAGCGTCTTGAGGTAATCGACCATCTTCTGCGACTGGCTAAACATCCCGCTGACGCTCATGTCCGTCGCATACGCCCCGAGGCTCAGCGCCATCTTGAGGTTCGTGTTGTACTTGTTCGCCGCCGATAGGTCGTGGAGTAGCTGGTCGTCGAATCTGACGCCCGTCTCCTTGATGAGCGATGCCATCTCTATTGGGGCAGGCATCGTGTAGAGAATTGTCTTTGACTTGTTGAGGTCCTCCTCTGACGAGTCGCCTTGACCGGTCGTTGTCGTCGTCTCGCCGATTGCTTCATCGATACTGTTCGTTGTCGGCTGTGTGCGTGTGCAGGCAGTTGCCATTAGTGCCATTACGGCCGTGCCAAACGCTATCCTTGATATTTTCATAGCTAATTAATTTCTTGTTTTAGAGTTCATTGTTCCTTTTGAGGGTAATATCTCATTCCGAAGATCTTAGTGCCTATGCGCACCTCGGTCGCTCCGGCTTGAACTGCAATTTTGTAGTCGCCCGACATGCCCATGCAGACTTCCCGAAAACTGTCTTCCGTCGGGAAGTAGCGCAACTTGACATCGTCGAAAAGCGAGCGGACGGATTGAAATTCTTTCAGCACCTGAGCCTCGTCGTCGGTGTTGGTCGCCATGGCCATTATGCCGACTATCTCGACCCCAGCGAGTGTCTTCCATTCTCCGCTTTCTAGGTAGGCGAGTAGCTCCTCCGGCGTGAATCCTGTCTTCGTCTCCTCCTGTGCGACGTGGACCTGGAGTAGGCAGCGTATCCTACGCTGCGCCTTCAGCGCCTCCTTGTTGATGACTGCTGCCAGTTTCTGACTGTCTACAGAATGTATGGCATAGACGAACGGCGCTATGTACTTGACTTTGTTCGTCTGTAGATGTCCGATGAGGTGCCACCGTATGTCCGTCGGTAGCTCAGCCGCCTTCTGGACCATCTCCTGCACTTTGTTCTCACCGAAGTCACGTACGCCTATGTCGTATGCCTCCCTCACGCAGTCGGCGGAATGTGTTTTCGATACCGCTATCAGCGTGACACCCTGTGGCAACTCTGCCCTTATCTCTTCTATCGCTTTGGCAATGTCAGACATCTTCAATATTCAGTTGCTCCTACCTACAAATTTATTCTTTCTCTCGCAAAAATAACTAAAAAAGCATGAACTTATAATTCTTCGACGCTTTTTGTGAAAAAAATGATTGCTTCTTTCTTGTTTCTCTTTTGTCCTATGTATCTGTATTCTGCTTTCTGTCTCTTTTTTGTACGCACATCCGCCTCCGATGGTTACGCTGATCGACTATTCACGCGTTGATGATGATGATGAGCCCACTGATGCCGATATACGCATAGACGACGTACCGGAATATGTGCTTCGGGATCCTGCTGAAGACGTACCCTCCTATCGACGACCCTATGAAGACTCCCCCTAGGCCTATGAGGTACCCGATGCTGACTGACAGCGTCACGAACCCGTTGAACGCCCTGACAAGCGTCATCGTCAGGTTGCCGAGGAGGAAGAACGCCTGGACTGTCGCCATATACTTGTCTTTGTCGTCCTCGACTGTGATGAAGTAGAGGACTGCCGGTGGTCCCTGCATGCCAAAAAGTCCTCCCATGACTCCGCTCAGCGTGCCCGTCGAGAACATGACACGCTTGGTCGGTCGTAGTTTTATCCGCTGACTGAAAAGGCAGAAATAGATGCTTATCAGGATGAGAACGGCTCCCAGTATTCTGTTCAGTAGCTGCCCCTCTATTCGTGTTAGGATGAATATCGCAGCCGTCGAGACGACGATGAACGTCACGAGGATCGGGATGAGCTTCTTCCATACGATGAGCTTCCGCATCCTCCACGCTATGATGGCCGAGGTGGTTAGCGCCAGTATGCCCGAGAGGGCTGTCGCCTCTCCATACGAGCCGATGATGCTCGGCAAGAGTGTCATGATGAAGATGCCGAATCCGAAGCCTGTCGTCCTTTGGATGAACGAGGCTCCGATGCACAGTAGGAATAGCGAGAGTAGATCGTTCATTTTGTCTGCCTTAATGTGATGACGCTCACGCTGAGTGTCGTGCCTGCTATGATTCCATACCCTCCTTCGACGTTGGAGTATGCTGTCTGTAGCCCGAGCGCCGGGATGAGGAGGTAGTCCTCTGCAAAGGCACTCGAGAGTAGGAAGTAGTAGTACTCAGGCGAATGATGGTGCAGCCTGACGACTATTGCCGTACTGTCGGCGTCGGCGGCAGCATTGATGTCGTCTATCTTTGCGTCGAGCGTTAGCTGCATCTTGCGCCCATTGCGGCTCTCGTCTGTGAAGAGGCCGACGAGGTTCGTGTTCGTCTCGAGTAGTGGCGTCGCTATGGAGAACGCTGAATGTGTGTACTGGCACTCGAGACGCTCCTCGCTCTCTATGACGCCCCCTGCATATTTGCGTAGGTACACTTGGAGCTGATAGTAGTCGTAGCTCTCCTTGGAGTCTGTGATGGTGACGGCTATGTGCATCTTGTTGTCGATGGATAGCGTGTCGACCGACTCGATATCTATGAGCGACGGCATCGTGAGTCTCCCGTCGAGGATGAAGTTCCCGACTGTCGCATTCAGATATAGCTTGTCGTCTGGTAGGCAAATGATTTCGTCGAATGTCAATGATGTCGTGCCACCGGCAAGGTAAAGTCTCTGTCTTGCTCCGTCCGTTTTGACTGCGGTGACGTATCCCTCGCCGATGTTCTTGGTTCTGACTGTGTCATTGTAGGGGACGCTCCCATATACGTTGACGACGAGCGGCTGGCCGTTCTTGCATATCGCCGTCATGATGCCTTCGGTCTGCCTGTCGGGCATGACGATGCCCGTCGGGTCTGTCTCGCACGACACGACCATCGCCACGAGGCTCGTCAGCAGGACTGTTGCTATGTTGCGGTATTTTGCCATCGACGTCAGAAATGGATTGAGTACTTGAAATATGGTAGCGGTATGCCGACAAGGCTGAACTGCTTGAGAGAGTATGTCTTCCCGTCGTTCGTCGGCCGCCAGTAGATGAACATCGGGTTGGCGTGCGCATACGTGTTATAGACTCCGAGACTGAGGGTCTTGGAGAATCGCGAGTCGGGGAAACGTATATCGACTCCGATGTTTAGTGAGTGCTGAGACGGCATCCTGAGGAAGTTTCGTTGCTCGGGGACGCTGAACGTCGCATCATACCCGACGACGGAATATCTCTGCGAGTGTAGCGTGAATGGCGCACCTGTCGCATAGTTCCAAGACGCTGATACGGTCGTCCGCTCGGTTATGCTGTACGTCGCGAAGACTGACAGGGCATGTCGCCTGTCGTTGTCTTGCGGGAAATATTCGCCGTCGTTGATAAGCTCATATTTGTTCCGGCTGCGGCTCAATGTGTACCCGACCCACCCTCGGACGTTCCCTCGGTTCCTCCGTAGCATGATCTCGATGCCGTTTGCGTCACCTACGCCCTCCGTGCACGTCTCGCTCCACCGGTTGCGCGATATGATCTCGTATGGCGACATTGAGATCTGTGTGAGGATGTTGATGTACTTCTTGTGATACGCTTCGACTGAGAGCGATAGGTCAAATGGGAGTCGCGAGTGTAACGAGACTGAGAACTGCCGTGCTCGTTGCGGCCGTGTGTGCGCCGGAATCGGTAGCCAGATGTCGCTCGGGAGTGAGACGGAGAGCAGGCGGAAGAGATACGCAAACTGCGACGTCAGTGAATACCCGGCCCTGACTGTCAGATACGGAGAGAACTTATACCCCGCCAATAGTCTCGGCTCCCAGACTCGATATGTGCTCTGCTCTTCCCTCGGCATCGACGAGAGGTGTAGCCCCATCGACGTGTAGAGTCCTGCATGCCGAAACTCCATCTCGGCGTATGCGTGAGACTCCGAGCGTAGCATGTCTGTCTCCCGTAACCTCCGATTGTTATATACTGTATCGACGACCTGCCGCGTGTTGACGGCAAAGAGTGGCCTGTAGTTCTTGACGGACTGCCACGAGCCGACTCTGATGATGCACGGGATTATCGAGGGATAGAACGCTAGGTCCGCTCGCAGCCCGTAGTCGTGTATCTCGTTCCGATACTCGTTGCTGATCTGATAGTCGCTCTCCCCCTTGTAGTTCCTGAATCTGTACCGGCTGAGCCACCCGATGATGTTCAGCGTGATGGGCGGCGCAAAGACATGGCTCCACCGTGTCGACGCAAGTGTGTTGCCCCATCGTATGTAGTTGCTCTGGCTCTTGTCGATGTTGAAGTCTTGCCTTAGCTTGTCGCCTCCGTTGAAGACGGTCGCAGATAACGTGTTGTTGCTGTTGATGCGCCAGTTGACTTTCGCCGCTGCATCATAGAAATAGTATGAGTACTGTGTCTCCGCCCCTTTGTTGAGAAGGCGTGGGACGAAGTCGAAGTAAGACCGCCTAGCCGAGACGACGAAGGATACTTTGTCTTTGACGATTGGTCCGTCTGCTGTCAGCGTCGAGGCGAGTAGCCCGATGTTCGCACTCGCCCCATAGTGCTTGAGGTCGCCATCGCGCATCCTGATGTCGAGGACTGACGAAAGCCGCCCGCCATATCGCGACGGGAAGCCGCTCTTGATGAGCGACACTTTGTTGATTATGTCTGTGTTGAAGGCCGAGAAGATACCGAGTAGGTGGTTGGGACTGTAGAGCGGCGCATCGTCGATGAAGATCATGTTCTGATCTATCCCTCCTCCTCTGACGCTCATCCCGCCGAATCCTTCACTGCCGCTCTGCGTGCCTGGCGTCTGCCGGAGTGTGCTGATGGCGTCGCTCTCTCCCAGCAGGGTCGGCATGGCTCTGACAAGGTCGGGGGGGAGGGTGGTGGTCCCCTCCCGCTCGTCGTCGGAGATGAACTGGTTGTGCGCATCGACGTCGATGTCGAGCAGCTGCGTCTGGTCGCTCATCTCTACTGTGACTATTGTGTCCGCTGTCAGCGGTATCGTCAGGACTCTCGGACTGTAGCCGACGAACGAGAAGCGTAGTACGGCATTGCCCGGCGGCAGGTGTAGGCAGTAATATCCGTCGGCATTGGTGCTGTTACCCCTCCGGAGGAAGGTGTCGACGACATTCGTCCCTATGAGCGCCTCCCCGTTCTGCGCATCTCTGCAATATCCACTGACGGTCACGAGCTTTGAGATGGGCGTGAGGACGAGTATCTTGTTGTTCTGCGCCGGTATATATCGCGGCGCAAAGCGTAGAAAGATGGCATCAAGGCACTCCTGCAGTGTCGGACTGCTCGACTTGACTGCCGTCTGCCGCCTGAGAAAGGTCTGGTTGGAGAATGATATACTTACTCCTGTCTCTCTCTCGACGAGATGTAGCAGTGAGTCTGTGCTGCCTGTGTATCGCGCTGCCGATGGGACTGGCTTCGTGAGCAGACTGAGGTCCTGTGCGCTGGCGGACGTCGTGCCTACGACTATACAAGTCAATAATGACAGACACCAGCACAACAAAAAAAGACACCTCGAAAGGTGTCTCGGAAACAAATCAACACTTAAAACTTGTTTAAGTCCCATCAGTCTTTTTGCTCCTTTGTCGACACAACGCAGGTAACTATTCTATACCCGCACGTCGACAAAGTTAGTCAGTAATCGTCAGACAGCCATTTACTATCGCTATTTTTTTACCGCTAAGCAGTGCTAGCTCGTTGACTATCTCGTCTAGCGTCTCTGTCTCAAACGTCGTCGTCAGCAATATGCTGTCCGCCGTCTCGTCACAGTCTATCGACGTTATCTGAGTGTGGAACGTCATCGCTACGTCCTCGGCTATGTGGTGCAACGACGCCCCCTCATACCTTCTCCTGATCGGATTCTCAAAGAGGTTATGCTGATGCGCCGTCAAGCTGCTGACGAGCTTCCCGTCTTGCCACGTCGCCTCCTCGCCCGCCGTCAGGATGACGTCGCTCCTCTTCGCCGACATCTTGACACGCCCTTCCTCGACGACTGTGCGTATGAAGTTCTGGTTCGGGCGGTTCTCGACTCTAAATGTGGTGCCCAGCACGCGGACCTCGACATCCTTCGCCTTTACCCTGAACGGATGCTTCGGGTCTTTCTGGACCTTGAACACTGCCGTGCCCGTGAGCGTCGCAAATCTCCCACGCCAGTTCTCAGCGTATGTGAGCGACGACCCGTCTGCCAGCAGCGCTATCGACCCGTCTGGCAATCGGACGGTGTCAACTGTCGCCGCCGTGGCGTATGTCGACTGCGGCGATGGCGGTCTGAAGAAGACGATCATCAGCATCGATATCGCTAGCGGGAGAAGTACTGCTGCCACTCGTAGGAACGTTTTCCTACTTCTCCTCTGCGGGACCTCGATGCTCTTCAATACGCTCCCCCATGCGTCGGCTTTCCTGCCTTCTGCATCGAGTGCATACCTGACGGCTTCTAGCTGTCTCTTGTCTGCATCGCCACTGAGGATATGTGATATTAGGTTGCTCATTTTTCGTGGTTAGTGAATGTTGTCTGCTCTGTCTAGTGGAAGTTGACTACACTAAAGATGTTGACCGGCTTGGACTCCGCTAGCGTTACCTCCTCACTCTCCGATTCGGTCGCCTCGGCCTTGTTGAGCTCCATGGCCGCATTGTCCTCTGCCTTGTCTGTATTATCCTGATGCAACAACTGTGCAAAGAGTTCAAATATGAATTCCATAAGCCTTGCTTCTTTGGTTTACTCTCTAGACAATCCTCAGCGGTAAAACACGTATTCCATTTGCATTTTTTTTGCGTTTTTTTTCTCTGTGGACGATTTTCCCCTCCTTCTTCCCCTCTTCTTCCCCTCTTTTCTCCGCCCCTCATTCCTCATTACCCGTCCTCCCTCGGCTGTTTTTGGCATTTTGTCTTCCTCCGATTGCTGTCATTCCACGACGTTGTTGTAACTTTATGGCTGATAACGACAAACATTTATTATGATACGTCTTTCTTTCGCATGCGTTTTGGCGCTGATTCTCTCGTTCACCTGCGCCACCTCGTATGCCAATCGATCCCGTTGGTCTGTCGCAGGCCTCTATTCTTCCGCTGATTATGGTCGAGTGGTGCTGAATTTCAATCTCGGTTGGCGTTTCTGTCTCGGCGACGCTCCGGGCGCTGCCGGTCTGGATTTTGATGACGCCTCCTGGAAGGTCGTCAACCTGCCTCACGGTCTCCGCCTCGAACCTTCCAACGCCAGTGGCTGTAAGAACTATCAGGGCGTAGCTTGGTATCGCAAGCACTTCACTCTCCCCTCCGAGATGAAGGACCGCAAGGCTGTGGTTTACTTCGAGGCTATCATGGGCCGTCAGGAGATCTATGTCAATGGCCGTAAGGTCCTTTCCCACGAGGGTGGCTACCTACCTGTCTCTGTCGACCTCTCTGCCGCTGGCGTCAAGCCAGGCGAGACGGCTGTCATAGCTGTCATGACGGACAACTCCGACGATAAGACCTATCCCCCAGGCAAGAGGCAGATGGCGCTCGACTTTGCCTATCACGGCGGTATCTATCGCGATGTCTACCTCCTCGGTCTCAACTCCGTTTATATCACGGACCCTAACGTGGCTGGCAAGGTCGCAGGCGGTGGCGTCTTCGTCCATTATGACAATATCTCTGATAGGCAGGCTGATGTTCTGACGGAGGTGGACCTTGCTAATGTCGGCCCTAAGCCGGCTTCCGCTCAGGTGTGTGTCGTCATATCTGACCGCTCCGGAAAGGTTGTCGCTCGCTCCAAGAGGTCTCTGAAGGTTGCCCCCTCTGTCTCACAGTCTGTCTCCCTGAAATCTACTGTCAAGAATCCTCACCTCTGGTCTCCCGACGACCCGACGCTCTACGATGTTGCTATCGAGGTCTCTGTCGGTGGCAAGGTGGTCGATGGTGGTGTTGTCCGCGCCGGCATCCGCCGTGCTGAGTTCAAGGGGCAGGATGGCTTTTGGCTCAACGGCAAGCCTTACCGTCAGCTTGTCGGCGGTAACAGGCACCAGGACTTCGCCTATGTCGGCAATGCTATGCCAAACTCTCAGCAGTGGAGGGACGCTCTTCGCCTCAAGGAGGCCGGCATGAACATTATCCGCGCCGCTCACTATCCTCAGGACCCCGCCTTCATGGATGCCTGCGACGAATTGGGGCTCTTTGTCATCGTCCCGACTCCCGGCTGGCAGTATTGGAACAAGGACCCGGAGTTCGCTAAGAAGGTCCACGAGAATACGCGTCAGATTATCCGTCGCGACCGCAATCATACTTCTGTCCTGATGTGGGAGCCTATCCTCAACGAGACTCGCTACCCTCTCGACTTCGCCATCGAGGCTCTGAAGATTACCCGAGAGGAGTTCCCTTTCAATGGTAGACCCGTCGCTGCTGCCGACCTCAATTCCGCTGGCGTCAAGGAGAACTATGATGTCCTCTACGACTGGCCCGAGAACATCGGCAAGGCTGACATCCCGACTGACAAGTGTATCTTCACCCGCGAATTTGGTGAGATGGTCGACGACTGGTATGCTCACAACTGTCTTAATAGGGCCGCGAGAAGCTGGGGCGAGCGTCCGATGCTCGTCGCCGCCCTCTCTCTGTCTGATACTTATGGCACTATGTTCCATGGCCGCCGTCAGTTTATCGGTGGCTGTCAGTGGCACCCCTTCGACCACCAGCGCGGCTACCACCCTGATAGCTACCTCGGTGGTATCTACGATGCTTTTAGGCAGAAGAAGACGGCTTTCTATGCTTTCCGCTCTCAGGTGCCTACCTCGCTCTCCGAGCCGATGGTGAAGATTGCGTGCGAGATGACGCAGTTCTCTGATAATGACGTCGTCGTGTTCTCTAATTGTGATAGTGTCCGCCTGACTGTCTTCGAGGGAGATATGGTTGTGACTAAGGCTGTCGCACATTCTTCTGATGATAATCCTTCCGAGCCTGTTGTGTTCACTGGCGCTTGGGACTTCTGGAAGGCTCGAGAGTATAGCTACAAGCAGCGTAATTGGCAGAAGGTCAGCTTCCTCGCCGAGGGTATTGTGGACGGTAAGGTGGTCTGCTCCGAGAAGAAGATGCCTGCCCGTAGATCTACTAAACTGAAGCTCTCAGCCGACCTCATGGGGCGTGATCTTGTTGCGGATGGCAGTGACTTTATTGTCGTTGTCGCCGAGGTGACTGACGACAATGGTAATGTCCGCCGCCTTGCTATCGACGATGTCTCCTTCGAGGTCTTTGGCAATGGCGAACTGATCTCCGACGAGCGTATTATGAGCAACCCTCGCAAGGTGGAGTGGGGTAGTGCCCCTGCTCTCATCAGGTCGACGACTACGCCGGGTAGGATAACTGTCATTGCTAAGGCTGCTTTCGAGGGTGTCTATGTCCCGACGTCCGACACGCTCGTCATCACCTCCGTAGCTCCCGATATGCCTTCCTGCCAGCTCGAAGAGCACTCTGTCGGCTCGTCGCACAGGCTCGGTCATACCGGCTCCTCGACGTCCAATCTCCCCTCCGAGGAGGATCGAAACAGGACTCTTCGCGAGGTAGAGGAGCAACAGAAGGAGTTCGGTGTCCAGAAATAACTCGCTCCCTCTCTACAATATTCAAGGGCAATGGCGTTTCTATCTCTGAAATGCCATTGCCCTTTCTCTTGTTCTGTCTCTATGTCGTGGCGTTGGGTTAGTGTTCTATTCTCCCTTCCCCGTCGTCACCTCTTCACGTCTGTATTCACTTCTTTGTCTCGACTTCTATCCAGTGGCGCGCCGCCGAGACGTCGATGTCTCTCGCTGCTATCTTCCCCTCTTTGTCGATTATGATGACGGCCGGGAGCTTGAAGACTCCAAATGTGTTCTCCGCACGCCGCTCATAGTCGTTGAATATGGGCCACCCGAGCTGAAATTTCTCAGCTATCCTTCTAGTCACCCGTGAGTCTATGCCTTCGCAGTAGCTGACGACTGTCGAAATGTCCTTGCTATGCTGACTCCTGAGCTCCGTGAGTATCCCGAGGTCTATTGGCGTGTTGTTGTCTCTCGGGTCGAAGATGTGTACTATGCTATACCCTTTGCTGTCAACGAGATGTGACAGCGCCTCTGTCTCCCCATTTGCGGTCTCCGCCTCGATGTCTTTATACTGCATCCCGACTTGTGTCTCTTCTGCATTGGTGACTTTCTTGAGGTGCTCCTTGACGACTGGGAATTTCGCTACTCTCTCGTCTGTCATTGCGAGTAGTTTCTTGAATGCGTCGCCGTCGATGGTCGCGTCCGGTATGACTCCTTGCCAGAATATGTATTCGGCGAGTGCATCGCCTGGGTGCTCCTTGAGTATTCTCTTGTTGAGGTTTAGCGACTCCTCTCTCGCCCTCCCGACGACTTTTTCGAGCGCCTCCTGTCTGTCGTCCGCCGACGTCCATTCTATCCGTGCGAGCGAGTCGTATGCGTTGGCTGACGCTCGTCTCAGCTCAGAGAGTCTTTGTCTGTATTCGTTCTTCTCGTCGTTGAGTGGCGTCCCGCTTGCTCGCCCCTCGTTGAAGTCGCAGACTATCTCCCCCTTCTCGCCAATGATGATGACTGCCCCGCCGCCCAGCGTCGCGATGTATGTCGTGTTTGTCCCTTTCCCGATTTCTTTGTCCCAGATGCTTTCCTTCCCTCTCTCGACTCTGACGCTGTCTGTCTCCTGTCGCCACGCCTTCTCGTTGCATTCGAAGATTCTGATTGTCGTACTTCCCTGTTCGCCCTCCTCCTCTGGCATGACGAAACTGACTCTCACGATGTCCGTGCCCTCATCGCTTGGCTTCTGACATTGAAAAAAGAGTGTGGCTGCAAGCAGACACACTCCTATCCGTTTCTTCATAAGTCTATTCCTCTACGAAGCCGTTGACTACTTTGCGTATTTCCTTGAGTCTCTGCATCATCGCTCTGAATAGGTCGATCTGTAGCATGTTCGCCCCGTCCGACTTGGCATTCTGTGGGTCCGGATGCGTCTCGAGGAAGAGTCCATCGACGCCTGCCGCTACGCCTGCCCTCGCAAGTGTCTCTATCAGCTGTGGCCTCCCGCCTGTTACGCCCGACGCCTGGTTCGGCTGCTGCAGCGAGTGCGTGACGTCTAGTATGACTGGCGCAAACTTCTGCATCACTGGTATCCCCCTGAAGTCAACGACAAGGTCATTGTACCCCATCATCGTGCCCCTCTCTGTCAGGAGTACGTTCGAGTTCCCACTATCGACGACTTTCTTGACTGCAAACTCCATCGACTCCGGCGACATGAACTGCCCCTTCTTGATGTTGATCACCTTGCCTGTCCTCGCCCCCGCTGTCAACAGGTCTGTCTGACGACATAGAAACGCCGGTATCTGTAGTATGTCGACATACTGCGCAGCCATCTCCGCCTCTGCCGCCGAGTGGAAGTCTGTCATGACTGGCACCCCAAACTCTCTGCGGACCTTCTCCAGTATTTTGAGCGCTTTCTCGTCGCCTATACCACAGAACGAGTCTATCCTGCTCCTGTTCGCCTTCCGATACGACCCCTTGAAGATGAATGGCAACTCTAGGTTGTCACAAATGCGTGCGAGTCGCTCGCCTATTTCCATCGCCATCTCCTCGCCCTCTATGACACATGGCCCTGCCATGACAAAGAAGTTTCCGCTGTCGATATGCTGTATCAGTGGTAGTCCTTTCAGATTTGCGTTCATTATCTCGGTATGTTTTAGATATTCTGTTAGTTAGATGCTTCTGGTCCTTGCGAATCGTCTATTTGCTCCCTGGCAAACGACCGCTTCGTCCAACCTCTTCGAAACGCAATTTAGTAATTTTTAAGTGCACTTGCAAGAAAATCTGAAAATATGTTGCTTCTTCGCTGTCTCCCTCTTGTCCTCGCCTCTCTCTTTTCTTCGATCTTCTTTGTCTCTTTCTCCCTTCCCTTTCACTTCTGTTCTCTCTCCCTTCACTTCCTCTTTTCTCTCCTCTTCCCCTTTTCCATTGGGTTAGTGTTGTATTAGTCTTGAGTTAGTCTTGAGTTAGTCTTGGGTTAGAGATGGTATAGCTCTGACTCATCTAAAAGCCTCTTTCATTCAGTCTTCCCCTTTGTTAAAAACTTGTGTTTTGTGGCTATTTTGCGGTCGCTCCGCTTCCCCGTCGTCCCTGTCGCCTACGCTTCTCTCTTCCGCCGCGTTGTCAATGTCACTGCTATGATCGACGACTCATAGAGGAGATATATCGGCATGCAGACGAGTAGCAGCGTGAAGATGTCTGTCGTCGGCGTGATGATTGCTGCTACTGTTACTATGACTACTACTGCATGTCGCCTGTACTTCTTCATCATCGCTGCATCTGCTATCCCCGCCTTGCAAAGCGCTATCGCTACCATCGGCAGCTCGAACAATACTCCCATCAATACGCACAGTATGAATAAGTTGTCGATATACGAGGTGAGCGATATCATGTTCTGTATCGCCTCCGAGACTTCATAGTCGATGAGAAACCTGTATGCGCACGGAAATACGACGAAATACGATGTGAGCACTCCGACGTAGAACAACAGCGTGCCACTGATCAATATCTGTCGCATCACTCTCCGCTCATTGCTGTACAGTGCGGGACTGATGTACGCTGCTACCTGCCATATCATGTACGGACACGCAAACACAATCGCAAACAGTAGCGCTGTCATGAGATGCGCCATGAGCTGCCCCGTCAACTCTGTGTTGATTATCACTGGCTCGCTCGCAAAACTTATCTGCTCTAGGTCTCCTGCTATCCTCCCGAGTAGCTGATATGTCGGGAACTCTTCTGTCGTAGGCCACAGTATCGCTGCAAATAGCCAGTCTTTCATGACGAAGCAGCCGACGGTCGCGACGACAAGTCCCAATAGCATCCTGATTAGGACGCTTCGAAGCTCGTCAAGATGCTCCCAAAAGGTCAGCTCTCCACTCCCCTCCGACATGACGGACTGTCTACTGCTCCCTCTTCGTCTTACTTGAAATGGAACATGAAGCCCGGACGCAACGCTACTATCATGCTGTCCTCGACTACCTCATATCCGATTAGCATCTTCTTGACTTTCTTGCTCATAGATATGGTCTTTGGGTCAAATGTCCACTCCTCTGTGAACTGTATTCCCGCTAGCTTCTCCCTCGAATAGTTCGGGTCCTCTATCTCGCGAGTCTTTATGTCCTCGATCGTCATCGGGTTGCCCTCCATGTCGGTCACCTCCGCCCTGTTGTGATACACGGCCTCAAACATCGCCTCGACGAACGCATCCCTGTCAAAGTCTGCATAGAACTCTGGCAGGTACTCGTCGGTCATGTCCTCCGGCTTCAAGTAGACGTTATATACTATTGTCTTGCCCGCTGTCGTCGCTACTTCTTCTGTCCCGCTCTTCTGGCTATCGGTATTAGCGTTGTCGCTCTCGTTCGTCTTCACCGTACATGCTGCCATGACGCCTAGCAGCATGATATACAATATTTTCTTCATTCTCTTATCTGTTTTTGTTCGTCTCTAAAATCCTACTACGAGTATGTTCCCCTTCGCTACTCCTGCCGACATGACCGAGTCGTCATATCTGACGACTGTCTTCGCACCCTTCCCGACGGGCTCTATGGCGTCGGCTGCTACTGTTCCTCCCCACTTCTCTATGCTAGGGACTGCTATATTGTTGTCTTTGAGCCACTTTCTGCTGACGTTGAACTTCAATGTCATCGTCGCATGACTTGTCCTGTGCAAGAACCCTAATGTCTTCTGGCACCACTTCTTTGTCTCTATGTTTGTCGCGTCTGTTCCGACGTAGCTCCCGCTGATTACTACTTTCTGACCAGCATTTGCCATGTCTGTCAGTCGCTTCTGGAACCCTCTGGTATAGATGCTGTGGCGCTTCTTCATGTCTCCATACCACGTCGTCCTCTGCCTCTCCAGTGCTATCCTGACCAGCGGATATGTCGCCCTGCTCATGGTGTCACCGTCGAAATACTCCTTGCTCTGCGATATGTAAGACAACCCGTTGTCGTGCATCAGCTTCGCTACGTCCGACGCCTCCGTCCTGTGGCTCCCGCTGATGTGCTTCATCTCTCTGTCTGCGTATGACGCCCCGCACCCCGGTGAATCGTCGTCCAGCCACTCGTGAGCCGGATTGTAGTCATACTGGTCGCCTGTCGTGTATATGTCCCCGTCCCATGCGACTCCTCTGTCCTCGCCGGTCAAGAGTCCGTTCCACGCCCCGGTCTGTATTATGTCTGGCGATGATAGTCTGTCCATCCCCTCTACGAGAAGCGAGACTTCGTCTGTCTTCTTGAATATGCACGCCGATAGGCTCTCGCTCGGCATCGACCTGCCCCCGTCTCCGACGGCTACGACGTGATATGTGTGTATCTTCCCGTCTGCCTTCTGGCTTACTCTGATTGTCGTGTCTTGTGTCTCGCCTATAGGCTTGTATCCGTCATATACTATGTACTTCTTGCTGACTGCCGTTGCCTCCAGCTCGTCTATGGTAGCGCTCCACCTTAGCCTTAGCTCTCCGTCTGCCTCCCTGTCTATCCCGAACTTTTGCGGCGCAAGTGGCGCGACTGCCGCATCGACTCCGCATAGATACCTCAGTATTCCTTTGTATACTGCCCTCGCTGCATCATGCCTGAATGCTGGGTGTAGCGCACATCTCATGTCCGCCAGGTTCTGGTGCGCCAGGAGTTCCAGCAGTAGAGCCGGGACGTCCGGTCGCCTGCTCTCTGCATACCCCTTGTCCGCTATGCCTCGGCTCGTCCAGTCTTTGTCCCATGTCGCCCTTATGTCTCTGATGACGCTCTCTGTCACGATGCTCGCCAGGTGACGACTTATCGACCGGCTTGTCCCGTCTGGAAATGTCTTCTCCTTCCCTCTCTTCGTCGTGACGAGCGCCAACGTCCCGATTGTTGAGTCTGTCCACGTCACCCCTGCGTCCGTGTGCAGCGCCAGCGACATCTCGACTGGTATGTTCTTGTCTGTTACTAATGCGTTGACCCACTCGCCCCTGCCGTTCAGGTCGTCTGTGTAGTCTTTCTCGTCCGCCCCGCTCAGGTTGACGACTTTCTCATAGTCGAACCCGTCTTCCTGTAGGTAATATTTTGCACACTCCGCCCACGCCGGCAGTCCACTCGTGCTCCCTCCTCGCTCGACTCTTCCATATCCGCCCCCTATCCTGACGGCACTTGCTGTGACCAGTCCCTCGCCCTTCAGCGTGACGCTCCACTTTTCCCCCTTCTTGAATGTATGGAACCCTAGCGGCATCCACATCTGTCCCCCCATCCGCTGGTTGACTTCGTAATGCGCCTCCTCTGCCTTGGTCCTGATAATGACTTCTACCTTGTCGGAACTGTTCTCCTCTGTCTTATATGCTATGTACACCATCGGCCGACCCGTGACTTCCGCCTTCCCTGTAAACGAGAGGCTGTCTGTCTCTGTCAGTCTATATGCGTACGTCTTGCCTTTCTTGAATGGATTGACTCCCGCCTTTAGCTCGCACTCCGCATACCCTTCATACTCGCCTGCTTTCTCCGTTGTCGACGTGAATCCTGCATCGCCGACTGTCATGACCTGCCGGACGCTTGTCGTGTCTCGCTCCCTCGGCGACAGCACTACAGCCCCTGCATTCTCTAGCATTGGCATTAAAAACGGATATACGAAGGATGGTGTCAATAGGTCCTCTACTGTGGTGTATAACCTGGCCCTCTGCCACTCCCACCTGTTCAGGCTCTTCTCGTAATATCTCCCGTGACTAGCCCACATGGCTATCGTCCTTCCCTCCATGGCTCCCCCATAGCCTATGTCTGTTCTCCTGACTGGTGAGCCTTTCGCCTTCCCGCCCTGCCACTTGTCGACAGGCGTGGCTATCTGCGATAGGTCTATCTCCGATGTGTAGAATTTGACTTTTGCCTGTGGCTTTCCACACCACTTCCTTATGCTGTCCTGCGCCGCCTCATACCTCTCTTGTGTCAATGGTATCTGTCGCGCACTGTCTGTCAGCTTTATCCTTATGCTCCCTCCGTCACTGACTACTGACTTGATTCCTACTTTCCTGTCAAGACATACATGCTCCCCTGCCAGCGCCCTGACGAGCAGGCTCGTGTCTATCCCGTTCGGCAAGGTCTTCACCTGTCCGGACATCGCACACGATACTCCTGTCAGTAGCAGACTGACTACTAACTTCCGTACTCCTCTACAATGAAAGATGGACGATATGCTTCCCCTCAAAATACTCTTCATCGAAGTAATCACTCACGTCACATATCGTGACCGCACGTCCAAAACTCTTCACCTCTTCCCTTAGGTCGCCTCCTTTTAGGCACACTATCCCGTTCGGCAGCGCATTCTTGCACTCCCCGCCTACGAGATGTCGCGTCATCTTTACGAAATCTGGCATCGCCGTCACCGCACGACATACAACGTAGTCGTACTTCTTCCCCCTTACTTCCTCCGAGCGAGCTTGCCTCCACTCTACGTTGTCCAGCCCAAGACTGGTCGCTACGCCTTCGACGACTTTTATCTTCTTCCCGATTGAGTCTATCAGTGTGAACCGCGCATCGGGATACATGATGGCCAACGGTATCCCCGGAAAGCCTCCGCCCGTCCCAACGTCTATCACCTCCGTCCCAGGTCGAAACTTCATGAACTTCGCTATCGCTAGCGAGTGTAAGACGTGGTGAAGCATCAACTGGTCTATGTCTTTCCTCGAGACTACGTTTATCTTTGAATTCCAGTCCTCATACAACGACTGCAATGCGTCAAACCTCTCTTTCTGACGGTCGCTCAGGTCTTTGAAGTATTTCTCTATGAGCTCGCTCATCTCCTTTAGTGTTGTACGGTCTCTGTCTTCTTCAATATGTTGAACAGCAACTCCCTCGAACGGAATAGCTGCGCCTTTACGGTCCCTATCGGCATGTCAAGCTGCTCGGCTATCTCCTCGTAGCTCAACTCCTTGAAATACCTTAGCTCGACCAAGGTCTTGTACCTCGGCTTCAACTTGTCGACGACGGCCCTCACTGCCTCCGCAGTCTGACTCCTGATCATTGCTTCCGACGGGTCCGGACCCTCGTCACATACGCTGATCTGACGGACTCCGCCTTCTTCCTTCTCGTCCTGATCCTGGTCGAGGCTGACTGTCCTGCCGCCCTTCTTCCGCCTGAGAAAGTCTATGCCGTTATTTGACGCTATCTTGAATAACCATGTGCTGAACGCATAGTTCTTCGAGTATAGCTGTATGTTCTTGAAAGCCTTTCCAAACGCCTCTATCGTCAAGTCGTCTGCATCCTCCTTGTTGCCTACCATTCGGAGCAACATATAATATATGGAGTCTTTGTAGCGTGCTAATAGCTTCGCGTATGCCTTCTCGTCTCCATTCTTAGCCCGCTCGACAAGCTCTATGTCATATAAGGCTTTGTCTGAGAACGGCTTGACCTCTGCCTCACTTCCTGTCCCCACATTTATCATTTCCATGTGTTTCTGCTTTTTGTTATCCGACCCTTCATCCATGCTACCATCTGTACCATCGGGACTATGACGTCCATAGGTATTGTCCATAGCCACAACCTACCTTCCGCCATCGACCGCGCCGATAGCCACATTGATAGGTGTGTCACTATTATCCTCGCTCCGACACAAGATAACGCTACTATGCCGAATAACTCGTTTCTGTTTGCCCAAAATACTATACCACATACTATTATCCCTGCCCAGAACAACAACCGCGACATCAACTCTGCCCCCAGTATCATCTTGATTGAGCTCGGATACAACGGCGCCGTCGCCAAGTGCCGCGACTTCTGTGCATAATACCCTTCCCACGTGTCCTTCGGCTCACTAACGGTCTGCGAACTCTCCTCATACACTATCCCGACGTTCCACCTTCGACCCATCTCTGTCACCATCAGGTCGTCATCGCCAGACATGATGTTCATCGTGCTCCTGAACTGCGAACTCTTGCCGAACAATGTCTTTGTGTACGACAGGTTACGCCCGACGCCCATGAATGGCCTGAACGCTACCGCTATGCCCATATACTGTACGGCATTCCAGAAGGTCTCAAATCGTATCACCCTGTTCAGGAACCCTGGCCGCTTCGCATACCTGCCATACCCGAGAATCATCTCGACGCCTTCCTTGGCATATCGCTCCGCCATCCTCGTCAACCAATGATCCGACCGCGGCTCGCAGTCCGCATCCGTAAATACGAGGTGCTCATACTTCGCCGCCTTTATGCCGACGGTGATGGCTAGCTTCTTCCCATGCCTGAACTGCGCATCTATCGGTATGCTCGTCACGTATAGCGCATCGCCATACTGCTGCCTGAACTTTGCCAATACCATCGGCGTGTCGTCTGTCGACCCATCATCGACGACGACTAACTGCTTCTCGCCTGCATAGTCCTGACTCATCAGCTGCGGTATCAGACGCTCCAAGTTCTCCGCCTCATTCCTGACGCAGACTATCACAGATATGTCCGGTAGTCGCTCGCCCAAGTCTCTCGACCGCTTTCCGAGACGAAACATGAACACAAACCAATACAGCAGTTGCACAAATGTCGCACCGCCTATGAGAGAAAGAGATATAACCTCTAAAGTATTCACTGCCACTAAGTTATACGAAAATGCACTCCCCCACGGCTATCTTCTCATTCGCTAAAAGAAGTACATTTCCCGCCCCAAAGATATACAAAAATCGCTTTTACGACAATTCTTTCTAAATGTTTACCCTTCCTATGACGATTTTTTAACTTTTTCTTTGCTTTTCTTTCTACTTCGTTGTCTCCCTTCTCTCCCCTCTCTTCTCTCACTCTTCCCCTTCTTCCCCCCTTCCCCTCTTCTCCTCCTATATATAATCGTGATGGGCGACCTCCTCGATCGCCCATCAACCTCTCTCTACTTGTCTATCTCTATCCTGCCACCTGCCGTATGGGCCTTGAACTCTGGATTATACATGCACTCTATGTCTGTATACCCGCTCGAGAATTTGCCCGCATGTGTCACTGTCAGTCTGTACGAGATCTCATGCCACCCTTCCTGCAGATTGTCGATGAAGAACTCGGTCGTCGCATCGCCTATCATCATGTAGTGCGGCGGGGTCTTGATGTTCGTCTCTGTCCATCGCCAGAACCACCATCCTCTATAGCCCGACAGCTTGTCGTCCGGCTCAAGTGTCGCAGACCTGTGGTCCCTCAATCTGACGTAGCTCAGCGCCTCGTCGTTGTAGAACCTCATCGTGACTCTTATCTTGTCCCCGACTTTCACCTCCTCTCCCTCGACTGGCTTCCAGCTCTTCTTGCTCCTCATCACCTCTACCTTCCTGCTGACGCTCAGCGCCTTCGTCGAGTCTTGCTCCATTTCGTCAGTCGGCGTCAGCAGGATTCTGCTCCACGAGCCCCAAGACGGCTCCTTGCCGCCTTTTATGACGACGGCCTCTCCTGTCCCCTCCGCTGCCTTCACTTCTATTGTCGGCTTTTCTATTCCGCACTTTATGCTCTCCCCGCCGACTTCGACGACGTCCTCAGCGTCGAGTCTGCTCGTTGTCGCCAGTAGCGCCAATACTGCTCTCGCCGTGTTCTGCCTGTCTGGCCATGCCTCCCCACGCTTCTGTAGTATGAGGTGGTTTACCATCTTCTGGAGGTTCTTGCTCTCGGGGTTCATCCTCTGTAGCGTGATGATCATCATGGACTGTGCCATCATCTCCCTGCTCCTCTGCATCATCATGGCATTCTCTACTATGTAAGCGCTGTGCTTGTCTTTCTGGACGAGGTTCTCCTCTATGCTCTTTATGATGATCTTCGCCGTCTCGCGCTCCCCGGTGTGCTCGAGGATTGTGCACGCTGTCACTCTGTCGACCATCCTCCACATCTGCCATGCCTGCTTTAGCATCCCGATGAGGGTCTTGATGTCTTCTGTCTGCTTCGGGCTCGCCAGGACTCTTGCATACAGTAGCTCGAGCGTCAGCCCGTCGAGATACGTCTTCCCGACTTTCGCCTTCTTCTCGCTCTTCTTGGCCTCCTCCTCCCTCTCCTTTATCTCGTTGAGTCTCTTCTTGAGCTCTCTGTCGAGATACGGGATCGCTTTCCTGACTATTGTCTCGAGATTCTCATTCCCTGTGTCCGCTATCCCGAGTCTCATCATCTCTCCTATGGTCCCGACGATGCTCGCCGTCTGCCATGCCGACCCGTCCATGCCTTTGAACCACGGGAACGACCCGTCCGCGAGCTGCATCTGAGCCAGCTTCTGTAGCGCCGCCCTCGAACTCTTGTTGGCGTATTTCTCGTCCAGCAGTCGCGTCAGTCCCTCGTCGTGTTTCCTCATTCTCTGCGCGACGTAGAGCCATGGCGTGCTCTCAGCATTCTCTATTGTCGACAGCTCCTCCTTGTGGCTCTTCATGTATTCTGCTGCCTTCCGGATCTCTGGCTTCTTCATCAGGTATGCGGCTATAGCTGCCGTCTCATACTTGCCGAGGTATATGTCTGTCGATGGATACGGGTTCTCGTCGAGTGTCGGCAGCGCCCTCAATACTTCTATGAAGGCGTTGGAGGTGTACGAGAATGTCAGTCCCTCTGTCCTCCCTGTCATATACGGATTCTCTATGGTGTTCCGCCCCTTGTCATATATGACGAAGGTCCGCGACTCTGCTACCTCGATGTTCCTCTTCGCGACGTCTATGGTGTGCTGCTCGCTGTCGGTGTGCGTCCCGGCTGTCGCTGTCCCGACGACTTCTATCTTCTCTATTCCTTCCGGGACTACGACGCTTACCTCTATCCTCCCGGCTTTCTTCTCTCCGAAGTCTATTGTATTCTCCTGCCGTGCTATGACTCTCCCGCTCCGCGCGTCTTTGACTTCTATGACTGTCTTCGCCTCCCTGACGTCTTCCTCCGTCACGCTGACGTCCGCCGTTATCCTCGCCTCGTCTCCCTCTGTCAGGAATCGTGGCATCCCGACCCTGACGTTCACTGCCTTCGCGACTGTCAGGATGTGCTCCGCCTTGTCATACCTCATCTCCTTGTCGTGAGCTATGGCCTGGAATCTGTATGCTGTCAGGTTGTCCGGCAGTGTGAATTCTACTTCTATCTCGCCATTCTTGTCTGTCTTTAGCTCTGGATAGAAGAATACTGTCTCCGCAAAGTTCTCCCTCGGCTTCGCACTCTCTTTTGTCTCGCTTCCTCCGGTCTCTACGCTCGCTTCGTCTTTCGCCGCCGCTGCCGACTCCACCTCCACGGCCTCCTCTGTGCTCGCCATGTCAAATTCTGCTTCCTCATCCATCGCCATTGCAGCTCTCGGCATCGCCCCTGCTGCCGCGCTCTTGCACATCATCATGTTCGCTCCCATGTACCGCCCATAGCCTCCTATCGACTCAAATGGGTTCTCATGCTCCCAACGCCTGAAGACGTCTCGTATCCCCGGCAGCCAATGGCTGTCATACATGGTGTTGTAATGGTTGATCAAGACGTCCTTGTTGCCGACGTTCCACGGCCTCTGTGCCTCTATCGTATTGTGAATGTAGTAGTTGTCTATGTACTGCTTTGCAAAGTACGGATGCCACGTCCCGTCCATGTACTTGTCGAGTCGCTTGTCATACATCGAGGCCAATACTTCGACCTCCGTGTCCTTCCCTGTCGTCAGCTTCCATCTCTCTTTCGCCCCAGGCGTCGAGTAGTCTCGCTTCGTGACAAGGCAGAGGCTCATCTTCTCTCGCTTCGTGCCTATCCTGAGGCTCCTCTGCTCCGAATATGCTGCCCCGTCTTTCCTCGTCATGACGACGAACGCTATCTCCTCGCCCTCGACACAGTCCTCCGGGATTGTGTAGTTCATGACTGCTACGCCTTGCGACGCATGTAGCACCTGACGCGTCACTATCTTGCCCTGTCTGATTGCTACGCAGACTATTCGCGCATCCGAGAGGCCCGTGCCGATCTTGACCCGTATCTTGTCCGACGCATACGCCCTGCTCGGACTTTGTACGGTCAGGTATGGTATATGCTCCGAATGTCCCTCGTCTGCTATGATGGTGAACTGTCCCGTGCTCTTTGTCTCTGTCCCCCCTGCTGTCTTCGCTGTCGTCTCGACGGTATACAGTCCCGTCGATAGCTTCGTGTCGCCTATCTCGTACTTCTCTGTCCCACTGACTTCTACGTCGTCTTCCCATACGACGTCTCCCTCCTCTATTCCATTGGCTTTCAGCTCGTCGCCGTCCCTGAATAGTGTCGAGACTGGTCCTTCTGTCCTGTCGGGCTTGTTGTAGCTGCTCTGCGGACGTAGTGCCTTCATCGGCTTGTGCCCGATGACTTTTACGTGGACGGTGCTCCTGTACGGCTCCGAGTTTGTGTTGACCGACGTGAGGGTTAGGGTAGGGGTCTTCCCCTCCTCGACATACTTCTCTGTCGTCATCTCGACTCTCGACCCGTTCGCATCGACGGTGCACATCGTCTCGCCCGTCGTCGTCTCGCCTCGATTGTCTGTGATGCTTACTTCTATGCTGTAGTGCCTGGTTATAGGGCTCTTGTCGCTCTCGAAGTTGAACTCGAACCGCCCTGCCGCGTCTGTCGTGGTCTCGCCCTCTATGGTGTCCTCCTCTTCTCCGACGTCTTCCGCGGTCGCCCCGAGTCTGTATATCTGCGGCTTCCAATATCCGTTCCGACCGATGGTGTACGAGACTTTCGCTTCCGCTACCGGCAGCCCCGAGGCCGCCTTGATTGTCCCGCCGACGTTGACTGTCCCGCCCGGCAGTATGACGTCTCCGAACTTGTCGAATGTTATCTCGTTGTCTGTCCGCTTGTAGTCCTCGATCTGTACGCTCGCATTAGCTATGTCTCTCCCTTTCTCGTCTACGAACCTTAGTGTTCCGTTTCCTTTATACGCGTCCTCCGGGATCTCTATGGTTCCGTTGACTGTGCCGAAGGCGTTTGTCTTGCACTTCGCCTCGCCTATCTTGTTCCAGTTGCTGCTCTTCAGCTCGACTCTGACGGCCTGTCCCTCTATGGCCTCCATCCGGTCACGATAGGCCTTGTATAGGTATCCTTTGAAGTACAGCTTCTGCCCTGGTCTATAGACTGCCCTGTCCGTGACGACGAAGCCGCGCCTTAATGCTTTCTCTGTGTATTCCCTATACAACCCCGTCATGTATAGGTCTATCGTGATTCTGTCCTCGCCGTCTACGATTGTCTCTCTCTGATTCCTGTTCTTTGTCTTTGGCTTGTAAGAGAGCCACCCCTCGCTGTCCACTTTGCTCTGTCCCTCTATCGTCGCCGTCCTCTTGGCCTCCCCTGTCTTTCTGTCTGTTATCAGGAGGTCGCTCTGCCCGCCGATAGCTGTCGCTGTCACTATCTGGTCGACGCCTATCTGTGTGCTGACTAGTGTCGCCGCCGCACATGGCTTCTCCGCCCCGTCGACATACGCTACTATGGCATAGTTGCCCGGCTTGACTCCCTTCAGCTCTGTGTATAGAGACGCCAGCGAGAGCCTCGATTTGATGTGCGGCAGTGCGACTATCCGCTTCTCTATCAGCTTCTTGTTCTTCACTATGGTCGCTACGTCGTCATTGTACCCTACCTTCGCATTCCCGATGTCATAGAGTCTCAGCGTCACCTTCTCGACGTTCCTGTACTTTATGAAGACCGGGACGTACGTCTCTGGCAATACCTGCGCCTCTGTCCCGATTCCGACCTCCACCTTCTCTATGTGGTCGAGATGTGCCTTCGCATTCTCCTTCAACGGGTCGTCCGGGAGCTTCGCTATTATGCCCCTCAGCAATGGGACGGCATCCCCGAGCATCTTGTCCGCCTTGTCTGCGTCTTCTTCGGTCATCGCACGCCTGACTATGTTGTCGGCTTTTACAAAGTCAACGAGTGCCGCGGCGATTTCGCCGTCAGCACTCGCGTTGCTTAACTCGTTGTCTATCAGTTCTTCTGTCATTCTCTGACGCTGCTCAGAGTCTATGTCGAACCCCGGGACGTCGTCTATCTTTAGTAGCCGTAGCGCCTGACTTACGACTTCCCCTAGCTCGTCTCCCGTCTTCTCTGCCCAGTCGCCTATCGACCGTATGATGTCGAAGTCGGTCGGCAGTGGGACTGTGCTCTCCCGGAATTCTTTGTACCTCCCTTTCAGGACTTTCATCTGCTCCGCCGTCATCTGGCTGTGGTCCGACTCCATCGACGTCGCGACTGTCATCGCTATGTAGTCGTATAGGTTCATCTCCGCTAGCGCTCCCTTGCCGTCTATGACGTCCTTCACCTTATATTTCCTTAGCTCCTCCGGGTCGCTTAGCGCCTCCTTCGCCTGCGTCTCCTCATGGTCGAATAGGTATAGGTTCAGGTATAACATCTGTCGCAGCGGCGTCCACGACCCTTCGAGATTCTTGCTTATCTGTGTCTGGACGGTCTCCTCTCTCAGCATCCTCCTGCTGTTGATGATTATCTCTCTCTCGACTATCCCGAGCATCCACTTCGTGTCCTTCTGCTGCTTCGCCCTATGCTTCGCTTCCGTGATGTATGGTGCTGCACTTAGCGGCTGCTCTACCTCTACGAGCGAGTCTATCTTCTCCTTTAGTTCCCTGTCAGTCAAGTTCATAGGTGTCTTCTGCTGTGCCCATCCGCTTACAAAGTACAAGCCGACAAGCGATATTATTAGTGGTATTATGTATCTCTTCATGTCTCTCTTTTTGGTTAGCATCTATCTCAATTTGCAATGACTGTGCCAAAATTGTTGCCGATGCTAGCCCGCCGGTGTGAACAAATCTTAAGTTTTTTCCTTATGTTTGCTCCCGAACTTCTAAGTTACATAAAATCTGAAAATAATATGAAAAATGTTCGCATAACTGTAGTCCGCCGCTGTGTCTATCTCGACCTCATCGAGCAGTACGAGAACCCGATTGAACATACCTGCGACGTCTTGCCACAGCAGGTATGGATCTCTGTCGACGGTCAATGCCCCGATGGTCTCTGCTCCTCCGCGTGGGAGTCTATGAAGCCCTTCGTCGTCTCCCTCGCCAATGGTAAGGGCGATTTCTATGGCGGTTGGATGAAAAACCCGATGAGCGCCATGATTAGCTGCAACGACGGCTTCCGTCCCGTCTCCTTCTATATCGAGGCTATCGATTAGGAGCACCCATTTCTATCGCCCTTTCTCTTCTCTTCTCTTCCCTGTCCCCATTCACTCCCTCTTCTCTCCCTCTTCTCTCCCCATTCACTCCCTCTTCTCTCCCCTTTCTCTTCCTCTTCTCTCCCCTCGCTTGCTTTTCTCGCTTTTTCTTTCTAATTTCAAGTCGTTATTATATAACTTGGGAAGTTCTAGAAATTAGATTTTTCAAGGCGCATGAGACTTTGAACACCGGAGTGTACTGTAGTACATGAGGATTTCAAAGTTGAATGCAACGCCGAAAAAGCAATTTATAGAGATTCCCTTACATAAATGTATTATGTCAGTCGATGTAACTTACCCAACTCGCAGCCAGCTCGCTGCCTTCCTCGCCCTCGACCCGCGCAAGCGTATCGAACTATTGGAGCCTTTCCTGACCGACGAACGGCTCGCTATGCTCCGCTCTAAGCTCAGCCGTCGTACGAAAAGACTGACTATCGCTCTCGAAAATATATATCATAGTCAGAACGCTAGCGCCGTCGTCCGTACCTGCGAGTGTATGGGCCTCCAGGATCTTACTGTTATCGAGAACTCTAGCCGCTTCCTCGCCAACAACGGCGTTGCCCGAGGCGCCTCTAAGTGGCTGTCTTTCCACCGCTTTAATACTAACGCTGTCAATACTCCAGAGGCCTACGACTTCCTTCACGCCAATGGATACAAGATTGTCGCCGCTTCTCCTCATACTGGTCACGACGTCAGTCTCTACGACCTCGACGTCACCGAATCTCCTCTCGCCGTGGTCTTTGGCGCCGAGAAGGTCGGCCTCTCTCAATGGGCTATGGACAACGCTGATGTCCGTATGGCTATTCCTATGTATGGGATGACTGAGAGTCTTAATATCTCGGCCAGCGTGGCTATCGTGGCCTCTCATCTGCGTCGGACTATCGACCAGTCTCTGCCTCCTTCGCTCGTCGCTCTCTCTCAGGACGAACAGGATGAGGTGCTCTCTCAGTGGTTCCTCGCCTCTATCCGAGATGCCCAGTCGGTCCTCGACCGTGTTCTTAGTCTCTGATTGTCCGCAGCTCTTCTTGTTTTAGTTAGCTGCCTTCGTGGCTCTCTCTACCACTCTATCGCACTCTCTCCGTGTGCGACGAGATACTCGTTGGCTTTCGAGAAATGTTTGCAACCGAAAAATCCTCTCGATGCTGACAGCGGCGACGGATGTGCTGCCGTGAGTATCAGGTGTCTCTCCCTGTCTATCAACTCGGCCTTGCGTCCCGCGTATGCTCCCCAGAGCATGAAGACGAGGCCGCTCCTCGCCGCCTGCAGTCTCCTGACGACGTTGTCTGTGAACAGTTCCCATCCTCGTCCTTGATGGCTTGCCGCTGCATGTGCCCTGACGGTCAGCGTCGCATTTAGCAGTAGTACTCCCTGGTCTGCCCATCTCGTCAGGTCCCCGTCGGTCTGACTGATGTGCCCTATGTCGCTCTGTATCTCTTTATATATGTTCTGTAGCGACCTCGGTATCATTACTCCTTTGGGAACAGAGAACGATAGTCCCATCGCCTGATATGGCTCATGATACGGGTCCTGTCCTAGTATGACTACCCGTACCTTATCTACTGGGCAATGATCAAATGCGTTGAATATCAGGCTCGCCGGCGGATATATCGTCGTCGTGCTGTACTCCTGACGGACGAAGTCTGTCAGTGTCTTGAAATATGGCGCCGAGAACTCCTCCGATAGTAGCTCCTGCCACGTCTTGTCTATTCTTACGTTCATTGCTCGCCCCCTTCGCTCTTTTTGTTGTCGCTATTCTGTGTCGTTTCCCCCTTCATTTCCTGCTTCTCTTCCCCCCTCATTTCCTTCTTCCCCTTCTTTCCCTTCTTTCCCTTCTCCCCCTTCATTCCCTTCTTCCCCTCCTTCTTTTTTACTCTCCTCAGCTTCTTCTGTGTCGTCCGTCTGCTCTGTTGCCGTTAGCGTTCCCTCCTGCATCTTTTTCGCCATCTCAAGGTCCTTCCGTCCTTCCTCGTCGTCTTCTTCCCCTTCTTCCCCTTCGTCACCCTCATTGCTGCCCTTGCTCTCGTCTGCTTTTATCTCGACTGCATACTTAGACATGCTCTCATGCATCTTCAGCAATACTGTGTCCTGCTTCAGGAAGTCCGGTAGCGGTAGCCCGCTCAAGACGTACGAGTCCATCAACACCCACCGCCTCAGCCGTGTCGCTACGCTGTCCGAGTGCGCCAGCTTCTCCGGCGTCACCTGTTTCTTTAGCTTCGCTGTCGTGACGTCGACGTCTATGTCCCCAGGCTTGCCCTTGATGTTCACGCCTATCTTGAACGGCAGTGGCGATTTTAGTATCGACGCATGGTAGTCCATGTTCATGTCGAGGTCCTGACTGCCCTTGACGGCCATCCTATACCTGTCTATCTCTGTCACGAATGGCAGCACCATCACCCGACCTGCATCTACGAGGATGTTTACGGATAGCGTGTCGACTATGTTCCTCTTCTTGTCTTTGAAGAATAGGCTCTTCGCTATCTTCTTGAACTGCTCATTCTCGAGTAGCGTCAGCCGCTGCCCTCCGAGGTGTATCGACGCCCTCGAGGTCTTGAGGTTCGGATTCATCTCTTTGTCGAACTCTACCTTCGCCCCGAGATAGCAGTCTATCGCACCGCGCATCGGCTTCAGCGCTGGCACTATGCTGTCAAGCGAGAATGATCGCATTATCTGCTCTATGTCAAACTGCTCGGCATGTGTGTATAGGGTCATCCTCGCCCTCTCTGCCTGCGGATATGCTTTATACGCCATCGTCGTCAGCGCCTTAGCCTTCCCCATCCTGAAGAAGAAGTTGGTCACGTGTAGCGCCCCTTTGTTGGTCTTGATGTTACTCCGTATGTTCGTTATCCGTGCCTTGTCCCATACTATCACGTTCGCCGTCGTCTTCACGTCAAGCGCTATGTCGTTCGGTATCAATAGCATCTGCTGCCTCAAGGTGTCGGCACTCACTATCCTCTCGAGTGAGTCTGTCCTGATGACGAGCGTCGAGTCGCTCTCTATTGTCGCACTCCTGACGTTCTCGCTCGTGTCCTTCGCCATCAGGAGAGACGATACTATCTCGTTGCAGTCTATGGTGTCCGCCGATATTTCTATCCTCGCTCTTATCTCCTTGTTGTTCGCTATCTCGTTGAATAGCTCCCTGCTCTCCCCGGATATTGTCATCTCGCTCTTCCCTATTTTCACCCTCATCTTCTTCAGTGTCACCGAACTACCATCCTGGCTCGCCTCGCCGTCTCTCGATATTATCGGTAGTTTCGAGAATGGTGTCTGCGCCAATACTTCGTCAAACTTTACTCCTGTCTGCGCTTCCCATACTGTGTCGCCCGTCGCCCTTAGGTCGGCTCTCGCACTCAGCCCTGTCGTCTGACTGCCTATGCCGTATATGCCAGCCCTCACGGTGTCTGCCGTCAGGTCCGAGTGTAGGTGAGGTAGCTTTTTATCTACTGCGCTCGCTTCTATGTAGTCTTTGGTGCGTATATGGCTCGCCATGACTCTGACTGAGTCATGCCTGATGTACGCCCGTGCTATCCCAGTCTCGAACTCCATCGGCGTCACCCTGCTGGTGTCCGGCTTCTCTTTCGCCTTGCCCATGATGCGCCCATCTCTGATGAGTATCCTCGTCTCGTTGTCCCTCATCCCGAATCGCGGTATCTCTATGTGCACCCCGAGCGTGTCTCCGCCCATGAATCTGCACTTCATCTCTGTCCGTAGCCTGAAGTTGAGGCTGTCGTCTTCTATGACGACTCCTTTCGCCGTCGCCTTCCCACCTATGCTGAGCGACGACAGGTTGAATCTCATGACTTCTTCTATCCGTGCCCCGACCTTCAGCTTCGCATCGACTATCCCGTCCATCTTCATGTTCTCGAGTGGTAGGATGCTATGCGCGTCCTTCAGGTCTATGTGAGCATCGAGCTCGCTGTCTATCTGCGGCGCCTCCAGTAGCTCCTTTAGCTCTACGATCGCTTTGACGCTGCTCTTTCCGCCCTTGACGTTCTCTATGTTGACGTTGACGTACGACTCCTTCGGCCTGCTCTTGTCTATCAAGACGTTGAACTCTCCCGTCAGGTCCTCTATGTCCTTGGGCATCCCCTCCCAGTGCGCCCTGACGCCTTTGACGTACGCTTTCCCTTCAAAGACTGGTACGCTCGTGGTGTCCGCCCTGCCGATGACGGTTCCCGCTAGGTCCAGGCTCCCCTCCTTTATCTCTACTGGTCTGTCGATTAGTGTCTTCGGTATGGCTTGGAATAGTCTTTCTACCGATGGCGACTTCAACTGATACCTGATGTCTATGTCTGCCCCAGCCGTGTCTGGCTGTACCCACCCGTCGAGGTTTATGTCTGTCCCGTCTACTGTTAGTAGTGTCTCGTCTAGCTGATACTTCCCCTCCTCGTTGAAGTATATCCTCCCCTCTAGTCCTATTGGCAGCCGCCTGAAGAATCGTGTCTTCCTGACGCCTAGCGATGTCCTCCTGATGTCGAGCGCTATCTCTGCGTCGGTCTCTGTCTCGCCTAGGTCTCCGTCTGCCTTCAGCGTCAGGCTGTCCGCAAAGAAGAATGTCTGGCTCGGTTGGTCGAACAACGCTATCCTCGCATTGTTCAGTCTGACGTGATTTAGCTTCAGAGCCCCTGTCGACGTGGTGTCCGCCTCGACTTTCGCCGTGTCGGTGTCTTCCTTGACTATGTCATACGAGCTCCGTCCGAGGCTGTCTGTCATTATCCTGATTATGGGTCTGTCTAGTCTCAGGTATCCTATGCTGATGCTCCCGTCACCGAGTAGGTACTCCCGTAGGTTGAAGCCGACTATGCCCTTCTCGAATGTCAACAATGTGTCTATCCGACTCCTCAGGCTGTCAACGACGACCCCGCTGACACTGTCCTTGTTGAACTGATGACACGCTATGCTCCCGCCCTTCAGCTCTATGCCGAACCTCGGGAATGTTGAGAAGAAGGTGACCTCCGCATCCTCGACTTTTACGTCTGCATCGAGATACGACTGGCTGAGGTTCTCTATCGTCGGGACGAGCCAGTCTCTCGCCATCAATTTGTTGAATACGAAGATGCCGCCGCCGAGCAGGACTACCGTCAGCAGCAGTATCACTATCACTATCTTCTTTATTGTCTTCAGCACTTTCTCGCCCTCCTGTTCTCTTCAACTCCCGAGTCGCTCTAGTTCTTCTTATACATCCTTACGAGCCAGTCGCCTATCGCCTTCCTGATTATCGACATCGGCTCCTCGTCATGATTGGTTATGAGGCAGAACGCCGCCATCCGTCCACTCTTGCACTCCATGTACCCCCCGACGGCCATCACTCCGCTCATCGAGCCTGTCTTCGCCCACACTTTCCCTGCTACGACGCTCCTCTCCCCGATGTCACTCATGGTCCCAGTCATCCCCGCAACCGGCAGGCTGTTGATCCAGAACTCTCGCTCCTTTGTCCTCCCCATGTACTCGAGTAGCTTTACGACGTCACCGGCACTGAACGAGCCTTTGGGCGACAACCCACTGCCGTCAGCTATCTTTATGTCTATGCCTGCCCTCTCTTTCCAATAGTTCTTTAGGTAGTCGACGCCCTCTTCCCACGTCAGCTTCCGCTCGTCTCTCTCGCCTCGCCTGATCTTCTCTCGCCTGTCTATCGAGGCTAGATGCATCAGCATCGCCTCCGCATAGTGGTTTATGCTCCATAGGTTTGTCTCCCTGATGACTTCCCATATCTCTGGAGACTCTACGTTCATCAGTGTCCTGTCGTGCTTCGCCGCTTCTTCGAGTGTCGGGTTGCTCGCATATTCTATGTCTATCCCCCTCTCCCTCAGCAGTCTCGCCATCTTCTTCCCGTAATGCTCCGTAGGGTAGGGAATTGATGACCGTACTTCAAACACTGGCCTGTTGCTCGGTATCTGCCCGTCTGCATACCACGTGTCGCCCGCCATGTATATGAAGCACTGGTCGGACTTCCCCTCGTAACTCCTGACGTAAGATATGGGACGCGTCTTCCACCCGTCGTCGGGATTCATCGAGTCTATCTTGCACGGCCGGTCTATCCCCTTCGGCGACGAGAAATATAGTGTCGTCATGTTGTCGTCCGCCATCAGGTCGCTCGGCGAGACGCCATAGTAGTTCCCCATGTCATACCACATGTGCTTCGGGCAATACGGCGTCTGCGTCTCGAGGCTCTTGTCTGTCGTCAGTCTGAGTCCCTTCGTCGCCTTCTTGGCTTTTAGCTTCTCCGCCAGTGTGTCCGCTACGGCCTCCAACTGCCCTTTGTCGAAAAATCTTGAGTCTGTCGTCGGGTCGTATGCCCCGTGTAATACTACTATCCCTGTCTCAGGCTCATACCCTATCCGCGTCCTGATTCTATACCGGCTTCCCTTGCTGTCTAGTATCGCCGCCGTCGTGAATAGCTTCGTCAGCGAGGCTGGCGTTAGTCTCTTGTTGCTGTTCCATGTGTATACTGTGTCCTTCGCCCTCATGTCCTTGTCGAGCATGACGAATATCGCCGCCTGTGTCTCGACTCCGCTTAGTCCAGCTATCGGCGGATTCTTCTTCCCCGCTGCCTCACTTGTGACTCCTATCCCTGTCAGGATGGCTATCGCACTTGCCAAAAGTCTCTTCATCTCGTTTGTTTTCCTATCGCAAATTTACGCCTTTCTTCTCTCCTTTCTCCCTCTCCCCTCAAATTTAATTTTCGTTCTCCCTCACTCTGGGATGTTCTTCTGCCCTTCTGGCAACTCCTTCCCTCTCCATCTACCTCCCGTACTCCGCTCACTGTCTCACTCCTCTTTTGCCGCACTTCCGTTGAGCCTATGATACGATAGTGTAAATACCCCCAAAAAGGCTTGTAGCAAAACGATTCATAATAACTATAACGTGTTACTGCAAAGCACTCCTCTTCAGTAGTCAGGAGTTTGCCATGTAGATGTCTTTTTTGTGCACTCCAAGCTTTGATAGTCAGTGAATAGCACACGATCTTCTCTGATAAGCTCATCATAATGCCCAAATTCAGGATAAGCTGCAAAGTTGTCTGATATGTCTACTTTGCTATGAGCTTTATAATCAATTTGTTCTACGCGGCGTTCCATACCTTTTCTTGTAGTAAATCTCTCGACATGAGCAAAAGAGCCATCCGCTTTGTATGAGTAGAGCAAATCCACATCGAGGTCATCGGAGTCGTCATGGTATTCATATAAGTTCATGAATGTTACCATCAACTTGTTAGGCTCTACCTTATCGAATTGATAGCTTTTCACCGTGCGTCCTTTGTCGTCTAGAAAATCCACCGAAATAAAGACACTAGTAAACGTTATGTAATACTTTGCTTTGCCATCTTCTAAGATAGTTACCCAATACACCTTGCGCTGCTCATGCGCAAGACGTGATGCTTCAAGCAGTAGACCGTCTTTATTTTTTCGACGACTATACCTAGTTTTGTTCTGACCATCTAATTGATACAGCGTGTTTGTTTCCGTTTCCAATTCATGGTTGCCATATAGTCTATAGTTTCTGTAGAGTATTTCTTTCATGGGTTCTATGTCTTACAATGCCTTTCTCCTATGTCTATTTCTTTTAGAGACTATTCCCCCTCCCTCTTCTCTCCTTCTCCCTCTCCCTCTTCTCTCCCCTCCCCTCCCATTCCTCTCTCGTTATGCACGTGATGTGCTCTGTCCTGACTTCTCCTATCAGCTGAGACGTCACCCCCTCCCTCGTCTCTACGTACCTCAGTCCGCATTTCTCCTGTACTCTCTTGGACTTCTCGTTCCCGTCAAAATATCCGGCCCACACCTTCTTCATCCCTAAGTCCTCAAACGCACGTCTCTCCATCTCCCTGACTGCCTCCGGTATCAACCCCTGTCCCCAATACGGGACTCCTATCCAGTACCCGACTTCGCATTCGTCCACCGGTAGCCCTATGTTGCTCTCCGCCCCTATCATCAGCCCTACACTCCCTACTGGCTCGCCCGTCGCCTTCAGGACGACGGCATACGTCTCATCTGCTTGCAGTATGTTCCTGATTATCTCCCTGCTCTCCTCTACGCTCCTGTGCGCAGGCCATCCCGCCGCAGGCCCAACCTCCTCGCTCTTCGCATATTTGTAGAGGGACTCCGCGTCGTCCTCGCGCCATGGCCTCAGTATCAGTCTCTCTGTCTCTAGCTCCATGTCTTCTTTCTTTTTCCTGTCTCTACAAATTTACATACTTTTCCCGTATTTCTCGTCTATCTCCTGTTTGTCTGCTAAAGTAAAGCGACCCGTCAACTCTCGCCGGCAGGTCGCTTCTGGTCAAAAACAAACAGATCTTAGTGTAAGGGTGAAATGTGATTTCTCCTTTTACCGTATTTCATCCTCGTTATATGTGGACTTCTAGAAAAGCAATTTATAGAAGGTCACTTAGAATGAGAAGTTCGCTCCGAACGTGTAAATACCCTTTATCTCGTCCGAATATACGAACTCTCTCTTCTTGTTGTTCAGCAAGTTATGAGCGTTGAAGAACAACTCGAAGTTCTGGACTGGCTTGAAGCCTACCTTGAGGTTTATTGTCAGCCTCTGTCCGAGCTCCTCGCCATTGCTGTTGTACTTCGTCGCGTATGTCCTCTTCCCGATGTAGTTCGCAAACGCTGATATGTTCAGCCTCTCCATCGGCCTGTACATCAATCCGATCATGCCATACAGCTTCGGCGTAGCCTTGTTCTCGACTCCGTCCTCAGTGTCAGGGTGCAGCAGCTTGTAGTTCTCCTCGTTCATCTCCTCGAACTTCTTCCTGTCCTGATTGCCTGCCGTGACGCGGTCTGTCTCCGGGTCATATAGGCCCATCCTTATGTACTCCTGGAATGTCTCCTTCGCAGCCGCTGTCCTTGCCGTCTGGCCTGCTGCCTCTGCCTCAGCCTCGCTTGCCCCTGCGTCGAGTGCTGCCTGCTTTGCCTGCGCCTCCGCCGTGTTCACTGCCTGCGATGTCCTCATCGCTACCATTATGCCCTCCATGGTGGCATTCGTTAGCAGCTTTCCGAGCATGTTGGTCTGATTGTACTGGTAGTACTTGTCTATCTTCGTGTTCTGTACGTTCAGGTTGACCTTCGCTATCAACTTCGACGACAATATCCAGTCCATGTTCAGGCTCAGTCCCATCTGCTTCACCTCGTATGGCAAGTTGTCATACTGGATTACCGCCCCCGTGTGGAACGCACTTATCGACGACGAAAGGTCCCTGCTCGCTATCGCCTTCGAGATGTCGCTCATCGCTATCCAGACGTATGCGCTGTTCCCCATGAGAGCTCCATAGTCCCTCGATATCGAGTAGAACACCTCCGCATCAAGCAACAAGTTCTGGCTCGGCTTCATCCTGTAGCCTAACTCGATGTTGTCTATGCTCACGAGGTCTGCTTCCTTGTTGTTCAGGAACTTTAGGTTGTCCGGAAACATCAGATCGGTCCTCGTCCACTCGAAGTTCGCACTCGAGTTCACCATGATCGCACTTCTGTATCCCCTACCGTACACGAGCCTGATGAAGTTCTTGTCATTGAGCTTCTGGCTCAGCGAGATCTGCCATGAGTGATTCCACTTGTCCGGTATGTTCGTCTTGTCTGCCCTGTATGCCGCTATTGCTCTGAAATTGTTGTGCTTGTAGTCGAGTCTGAGGCTCGGCGCCAACGCTGTCAGCTCCGCGTCATAGTTGAAGAATCCGCTCAGGTGGTCGAGGTCCTTCGCGTCATACTTGTGCCCCGGGTCTTCATACTTCCACTCGTACCTCTCCTTGTCGGTGTACTCCGGGACGTAGTCCTCATAGTACACTTTCTGATACGAGATTCCCGGGCGTATCCCGAGCTCCCCCACGTTGATGTCATACTCTGCCGATACGTTGAAGACATTCGTCTTGACCTTGAAGCCTGACACCCCGACTGCATAGTCCTGCGGACCTGCCGAATAGTTTGCCAGGACCTTCAGGTCCTTGATGCTCGCCGAGAGTGCAGCATATCCGCTCTTCGACTGCCTGCCGTTGAACGAGAAGTAGTCATCGCCGACTGGCGTCGAGTTGATGTAGCTCCTCTGATAGCCTCCCGTTATGTCTATCCTGACGTCCTTCGCCGGCGTTATCGCTATGTAGCCGTTATATCCCTCCGTGCTCCTCGCTAGTCCTGGGTCCGGGAACATCTCGCTTGCCGGCGTCTCCGGCTCTAAGCACTTGAAGACTGAGTAATACGTGCCACCTGTCATCGGGTTCGTGCCCTTGTAGATCTGACGAAGCCCATGAAGATCCTCTGTGCTGACATATCCGCCCGCCGAGAAGTCTGTCAGCTCGCCTGTCGCAACCATCGCTCCGAAGCTAGCCTCGTCCGTGCTCTCTATCACTGCGGCATCTTTGTTCTTCGACATCATGACTCCCGCCGCCGGGATGACGTACAGCTTGTCTGTCGGCCTATTCCTGTGCTGGACGCTGACTGTCAGTCCCATCGCCAGCTTGTCGCTCATCGACTTCCTGAGCGCTACGTTCCCGAGGAATGTTGACTGATTGCCCATCTGGACGCTTCCCGTCACGGTGTATTTGGCCATGTCCGGCTTCTCCGTGATGATGTTGATGACGCCCGTGACTGCATTGGCTCCATACAGCGCCGTAGCCGTGCCCCTGACAACCTCGATCCTGTCGACATCCTCTATGTCGATTGGTATCATGTCGAAGTTCACAGCGCCCATCGCATAGTTGTGAACCGGTCGACCGTCTATCATCACGAGGGTGTTCGAGTTCTCCGAGTACAAGATCATGTTGTTGTCCGGGATGTTGTTCAGTCCCCTCATCTGGATGTCATAGACGCCGTTCGTCTTCTCCGTCACTATCATGCCCGGGATCAACCTCATAGCTTCCTCTATGCAGCTCACGCCATACGTCCTCATCTCGCTCTTCGTGATTACTGTCGTCGAGAGCGGCGACGTGAATGTGTCCTCCTCCTTCTTCGACGCCGACGAGACGTTCTTGTTCATGATCAACGCGAATAACTCGTCTACACTGCTCACGCCAAGTGTCTCAACCGCCTGCATCAGGTCCTCGAGCGGTAGCTCCGATAGCTCCTCCGTCGACATCGCTAGTATCTGCTCCCTCGTCAGCTGCTGCTGCCCGTACGACTCAGCACTAGCTACAGTCAACAGACCTATCGCTATCGCCGTAATTATTCTCTTCATACCTAGTTTCGTTGTTTGGTTGTTTTATCTATTTAACGCTCTCCCTCTCACCTCTCGTGTGAGTTTGAATTGCATTTTTAACAGTTTTATATATTTCTTTAATTGATATTTAGTTATTTCGCCTTCCTTTTGTCGTTTTTTAACAATTAATTTTTCTATATTCCTTCTTACGTGTTTCCGTCGTTTTTGTTGCGTATTACTCATTATTTTAACTTTTTATGCTCTCTACACTTCGCTCCTCTCGCTCTCTTTACCACATCTTTGCCCTCACCACCCTCTCTCCTCAGGCTCTCACATTTCCCCCCTCTCCCTCTTTGTCCTCTTCCTCGCGCTCTATTTACTTTCGCACTTTCTTCTTTCCCTCT
>JAFPZF010000036.1 GCA_017417385.1 Bacteroidales bacterium | reverse complement strand
TATATAGTGTCTCTGCTGCATTCTCCCCTCTCTGGTCTGGCTCTGGTTAGTCTTGGGTTAGACCTGAGTTAGCCCTGACTGCCCTTTAGACCCTCTTTTGCCATGTTACCTTACTAAGGGGAGCTCTAGAAATTAGGTTTTTCCAGGCGCACGAGGCTTTGAATACCGGAGTGTACTGGTGGAAACCTTTCGATTAAGCGAGTGCAATGGAGCTTGCTCCAATTGCCGAGCGTGAGAAAGGTCAGCGCAGCTACATGAGGATTTCAAAGTCTGAAGTGTAACGCAGAAAAAGCAATTTATAGAGATTCCCTTCCGTTCACCTAACCTCCCATACAGTTTATCCAAGCCGAAATTACGTATTTTGACCGATTTTCTGCAAAAATCTTTGACGAAGTGCATTTTTTTTTGACGAAACGCTTGCAGATTCAAAAATCCTTCCTACATTTGCATTGGTTTTTCATAGAAACTTGGATTTAGTTAGCTGATTAAAGGATCAAAGGACAGCGCCAACGGGCACTGTCCTCCTTTTTTTTTATCCCCCTCACCACCGTATCTCCCTCTCTCTTCCCCCTCCATCGTCCCTTTCTCGCGTCTTCTTCGTCAAGTCTATGTGCCCGTTATCGGCGTCTGCCGCCGAGGTGTCTTTCTCTATGTGGTCGCTGTCTGGGCCCTGTTTCCTGTCTTGGTCTTGGAAATCTTCCCTAAAGTGCCTAACTTTACTCTCATTATGATTCTGCGAGTGTTTTATCCGTTACGTGATTGTTTCCGCTCGTATGGTTGTAATTGTTTGCTGCTATTTTGAAGTGTCACTACTTGATTGTCAGTCTTCTAATCTAAGAAGAGGGCTTCGGTCTTTAAGTTGAGTTATGTCTATGAAGAAACTGTTGGGGACGGAGATTATGGTCGGGGGCGTCCGCTTCCAGTCCAATGTCCTCATGGCACCGCTAGCCGGTTATACTTGTTTCCCTTTCCGTCTGATGGTGGAACGTCTCGGCGCTGGTTGCGCTTTTACTGAGATGGTGAGCGCCGATGCGCTCAAGTACGACAACCGTGCTACGACTAAACTGCTCTACACGGACGACCGGGAGAAACTGAAGTGTGTTCAGCTCCTCGGGGCGATACCGACGGTGTTCGAGAAGGCTGCTAAGAGTGAGCGCCTTGAGAGGTTCGACATCATAGACATAAATATGGGCTGCCCTGTCCCTCAGGTCGTCAAGGCTGGCGGGGGTGTCGCCCTGATGGAGGACTTGCCACGGGCGTCTAGGATTATCGAGGCCTGCAAACGTAGTGGTAAGGTCGTCTCCGTCAAATGCCGAATAGGTATGAACCCCGAGAAGATTGTTATCGAGGAGTTCGCCCGTATGTGCGAGTCCTCGGGCGCTGATATGATCTCTATCCACGGACGGACCCGCAGCATGATGTACGAGGGCGAACCTCTCTACGACTACATTCGGATGGCTAAGGAGGCTGTCCGCATCCCTGTCTTTGCCAATGGCGGCATCGACTCGAAAGATAAGGCTCTGGCGGTCATGGAAAGGACTGGCGCCGACGGCGTCATGCTCGCTCGCTTCGGCTTTGAGAATCCGCTTCTCTTTGCGGAACTGACTGGTCGTGCGACGGACGATTCTAAATGTAGTCTGATAATGGAGCAATTGGACCTCGCTTCCGAGTGCTTCGACGAGTTGTTTGTCCTGAGATACATCAAGAAGCTGGCGTCCTACTTCATGAAGAGGCTCCCCGGGACGAAACAATACAAGTCTTATCTCTACAAATCGGGTAACTTGTCCCAGCTGCGTGATGTGCTGCAGAAGATTTTTGGCGATGTCGCAGCCTGACTTTCTTTATCCTTAATATTCTGACTGATGAACCAAGACGAAATACTAATTGAGAACGGTGTATTGAAACTATACCGCACCTACGATGCCGAAGTCTCGATACCTGAAGGCGTTCACACTATTGCCGACGGTGCAATGAAGGGCAACGCCGGCTTGCGCAAGGTGTCCCTGCCTAACTCCTTGAGGTCGATAGGCGCCTCGGCGTTCAAGGGCTGCCGACAGCTCCACGACATTCTCTTTCCCGATGGTCTCGAGGAGGTCGGCGCTTATGCCTTCAACCGCTGTCACGCTCTCGAGGAACTTGTCTTCCCGAAATCTATGACTAAAATAGGGGAGTTCGCCTTTTTGTATTGCGACAGTCTCAGGAAGGTCGTCTTGGAGGGACCAACACTCCTCTCAAGAGGTGTCTTCTCTCACGACATCTTGCTGGAGGAGGTGGCGCTTAACAAGGATGTGGACTGCACTAATTTCGCCAAGGAGGTGTTCGAGGGCTGCATGAGGATTGTCCGAGTCCGCCTCTCGGGTGTTATGTATGAGTTCCACAACTTGGTCGAGGCAATGTCCTCTGGCTCTGACCTCCCGCAAGTGGTCCGTGCTATCGCCGAAAGTGTCTGTCATGTGATAACGATTGAGGACGGCGTCCTCAAGTCGTTCAACATCAATATAAAGTCTGTCGTTCTCCCCGAGGGTATCACTGCTATCGGCAAGCGTTGCTTCTACGCCAAGAAGGGTATCGAGAGTATCACGCTCCCCGAATCTTTGAAGGAGATTAGGTCCAACGCTTTTTTGAACTGTATCAGCATTGAGGAGGTCTCTTTCCTGGGTGACGATGTGTCGTTGGACGGTGAGGCGTTCCGAGGATGCAACAATCTGAAGAAGGTCAACTTGCCTGGCATGTCGTTTTCGCTCGAAGACGACATTCAGAATCCGATCGTCGGCAGAATCAGAGATCAGGTGCTGTCCGATTTCTATATCAGTGGCCGTATCTTGGTCAAGTATCTGGGCGACGAGGAGCAGGTCTCTATCCCTAAGGGTGTCGAGATCATCGGCGATCGCTGTTTCTTTGGCAAGGAGCAGCTGAAGACGGTCCTCTGCCCCGACGGCCTCTCGGAGATTAGGGAACAGGCTTTTGCCGGCTGTCTCACGCTTCAGAACATTGTCCTCCCCCATTCGTTGAAACGCATCGAGCGTGAGGCTTTTGCTGAATGTAAGAAGCTCTTGAAGTGCAACGTCCCTGTTTCTTTGGAGTATGTCGGCATTTATGCTTTCCGTAGGTGTCTGACTCTCCTGCCTTTTGACCCCTGGCCTGCCAGTGCTAGTGTGGCCCCTCTTGCTTTCTGGCGTGCGAAGCATTTTGAGGGCTCCTCTGGAAATCTGTCCGTGCCAGCGGTGTCCGCTATGTGCGATTACGACATTGCTCCCTATACTCATAGCGCTGATGTCTCGATTACTTCGCTGAATCTTAGAGACGTAAGGTGGATTGGTAAGTATGCTTTTTCGGCGTGCCCCAACCTCGAGGAGATTGTTATCGACGCCCCAGATTGCGAGATCGAGCAGAATGTGTTTAGCACCTGCCCCAATTTGAAAAGGGTCAGGCTTAGGGTGAAGTCTCTTGGCAAAGGGGTCTTCTCCTATTGCCGAGGTCTGGAGTCTGTCGTCGTTTCGGGCGTCTCCTCTTTGCCCGCCGAGTGCTTCGCGGGTTGTTATTCGCTGTCGCATTTCGAGGCTGAGGATGTCGTATGTATGGACGCTAGGTGCTTTGACGAGTGCGTCCGTCTCGACTCGTTCGACTTCTCGGGAATCAGACGCATCGGCGAACGTGCCTTCGAGCGTTGCGACTCCTTGCTGTCTGTCAAGCTCGGCGCTGTGGAGTGTGGCTACCATGCGTTCGCCGATTGCGCCTCGTTGGAGTCGGTTGTCTTCTCTGACGAGACGGTGTTGAAGAGCGGCGCTTTCATTGGCTGTACGCAGATTGGTCACGTGGTTTACAATGGCGTTCGCTATGACTTCTGTCGTCTCTCTGACAGTATGAACCATGTTGACAACGTCTACCCCTATGCGGTGAGGGAACTGATTGCATCGATATACTCGTGCTTCGAGATTACTGACAAGTGTGTCCTGACTGGCTATTCTCAGGACGCGACGCGTGTCACTATTCCCTCCGACATTGAGGAGATTGGACCAAATGTGTTTGCCAACCACGTGCGACTCAGGGATATCTGCATCCCAGAGTCCGTGAGGGTCTTCGGCCCACGTACTTTCTTTATGACGGCCTGGGTTGAGAGGCTGCGCAAGGAGTCGGGCTTGATTATCGTGAACGGCGTTCTCCTGGACGGCGCCGTGTGCAAGGGGACGGTGCTTATCCCCGATGGCGTCCGTAGGCTCGCAAGCTGGTGCTTCGCTGGCAATAACGACATTACTGAATTGCATCTGCCCGCACGCCGTGTTGCAATCGAGAGTCTTGCCTTCCGCAACTGTATCAACCTGAGGACGATTGTCGATTCCGACGGGACTGTCTATCGGCTGTCCGACGTCTCCGACCTTGTCTCTGCCGGCTATCCCGAGCAGATTCAAATGATTTTCTCTGAGTGTATCAACTGTTTTAAGCTCGACGAAAACCGTAACCTGATTGAGAGCACTGGTAATATCAATACTCTGTCTTTCCCCGAGGGTATTCGCTCTATAGGCGATGGTGTTTATCAGGACTGTCATCTTCTGGAGGTCATCAACTTGTCCTCCGACACTGAGAGGATTGGCAGGTCCGCCTTCGAGAACAGTAAATGGCTGCGCTGCGTGCTGAATGCTCATGCTGTCACGTCTATCGGGCCTATGGCTTTCTCTGGCTGCCAGTCCCTCGAGACGGTCGAACTGTCTGACAACTTAGTGGACTTGGGAGCCCGATGCTTTGAGCATTGCTCCTCTCTTCGCGAGATTCACCTCTCTATCCGTCTGGACTCTATCCACGAGAGGTCTTTCTTCCGCTGCAAGTCTTTGAAGTCGGTCTACATCCCTAAGTCTGTCCGTGTTATCGAGTCGGAGGCCTTCGCCTTCTGCGAACAATTGGAGAAGGTCTTTCTGCCGGAAGGGACGGCCGTTATGGACGACTCATTTGCGTTTTGCGACAAGATGGACTTAATCAGATACGTATGAGATACCGCATGTTGGGGGAGACTGGTTTACGGGTCTCTGAACTTGGCTTCGGGACGATCCCGATTCTGAGTGGCTCTGTCCCTGTCTTGCCTCAGTTTTTTAGTCCGGACACCGATACTGCTATTGCTATCTTGCGCAAGGCTTTCGACCATGGATGTAACTTCTTTGACACCGCCATCCCCGAGGAGTATGGCGATGCGGAGTATAAATTGGGTCAGTTCGCTAAGTCTGTCGACAGAAAGTCTATCGTGATCTCCGACAAGGCCCGTTTCTACAGTGGGGGCTCTATCTACCGCGAGGTTATCCGCTCTATTGAGAATCTCGGCACCGAGCCAGACATCTACTTCGTTCATCAGGTGGACAATGATAATGCCGACGAGGTCTTCGGGCAGGGTGGGGCACTCGATGCTTTGTACGACCTGAAACGGGAGGGCAGGATTGGTTTTACTGGGATCGCTTCCCACTACTATGACGTGCTCTATCGTGGTGCTCTAGACCCGAGGGTGGACGTCTTGCAGGGTAGCGGCAATATTCTTGAAAGGGGTATGCTCGACCGTATCAGCCGCGAGGACTCGTTCCGCTCTAAGGGTTTAATCATCAATAAGGTATATGCTGCCGGACTTCTGATTGGCCCCTTCTCTATTGCTGAACTTATCGGCGGTGTCCTGGAATATCCTTTCTCCTGCGCCCTCTTGGGGGTTGGCACGTTCGAGCAGGAGGCTGATGCGTTCGCCTCCGAGTACGATGTCCTCCATTTTTCGTTCGAGGAGGTCTTGGACCGTCTGAGAGAGTCGTTTGAGCCGATTGGCTGCTCCCGCTGTGAGAAATGTGTCTGTCCCCACGGTCACGACATAAGCACTCATTTCCGTCAGTTCAATTACTTCAATCTTGGCAAGGAGTTCTGGGCTGCCAACAAGCTCAGCTTGGATATCGAGCAGACTTATCGCCATTGTATGGAGTGCACTGGCCATGTGTGCATGAGGGACTGCGATAAAAACGTATTTGTGCCCGAGGCTATCGAACGGATATACGATCTCTTAAAGGGTTTTGGTGCCTTGAAATAGCTTGTCGTCTCGTCCGCCGCTCATCTGTCCCCGCTTGGTCTTAGTCTGTCCCCACCCTGATTCACAGCCTTGACGCAATCCCTTCTCTCCCCTTCTCTACCTCCACCACTAGGAAGATCTTTAATCTTATCCGCCCCCACACTCTGAAAAAATATTTCGTTAAAAGAAGTAAAAACCACAAAACTCGTTTTAGTTTTCTAGTTTTTTTGTCTTACCTTTGCGTCGAACAAGAGGCAAATGGAAAAAATAGGTATCATTCACGCGGCTTTGCAGTCCTTTATGCAGCATGGCATAAAGGCTATCTCTATGGACGATATTGCCAAGGCCGTAGGTATAAGCAAGAGAACGCTCTACGAGACTTTCTCCAGCAAGGACGAACTTGTCATCTCCTGCGTCGAGCATATCAACGAGGAAAGGCTCCGATGTCTCAACGACATCTTCGAGCAAAACCTCGACTTCTATGACGTCATCCTCAAGATTACCTACGAGGGTATCAGCTTCATTCAGAGCGTCTCTATGCAATTCCTCCTCGACCTCTCTCGCTTCAACTATCGGACGGCTATCGAGGTCTACACCGAGACGGTCAACCACTTCTGTGTCAAACTCCAAGGTCTTATCGTCGAGGGGCAGAGGCATGGCTTCATCAGACCTGAACTCGATCCGGCTCTTATGAGCCGTATCCTTATCAACAAGAAACCAAACGCTCTCAAAGACCTCGCCGAGACTAGCGGCTACGAGCTACGGGACATCCTCCTGCAGCTCGTCGGTGTCACACTCCGCGGTATGTCTACCCCAGAGGGCGTCAAGATTATCGACGAACGGTTCAACTCCGAGACGGCTCGCAAGTATATCAATTCAATCAATAAACCTCTCTCCGAGTAATCAACTGCTAATTTTAAGTATCTATTATAATGAAAACGAGGACTATCCTCCTGTCTCTTCTCTCTATGCTGACCGCCCCTCTCGCTCTCTCTGCGCAAGAGTCCCTCAGCATCGATCTGCAGACCGCCGTCTCTAACGCTCTGCAATACAACAAGCAGCTTCAGGCTAGCGCTGTCGACAGAGATATCTACTACCAGAAGGTCCGCGAGGCCCGCGCGGCCGGCCTCCCGCAGATCAACGCAACTCTCAGTACCGATACTTATTTCGGTAAGAAGCTCTCTTTCGGCGCCGGCGAGATGGACATCACTTCAACTAAGTTGCAGGCAACAGCCAACTGGACTTTCAGCATGCAGCAGATTGCTGGCGTCAAGCTCGCCAAGATCGTTCAGAACCTGACCGACTGCTCTATAGCTCAGACTGAACTCGGTGTCAAGGCCAACGTCACTGATACTTACTACGCTATCCTCGTCTACGAACGTAACCTCGAGATCCTCCGGGACAACCTCGCCGACATGGAGACTATCGCTAAGCACACCGCCTACTCCTTCGAGGCTGGAGCTGCCGAGCGTACCGACGTCGACCAGATGAACGTCAATGTCGCTACGCTCAAGAACTCTATCTTCTCCCTCGAGCGTAGCCTCGAGTCTACTAAGCGTCTCCTCGTCCTCCAAATGGGTGTCCCTATCTCGACGAAGATCACGACGACTCAGAAGCTTGACGACCTTATCGGCGATGGCGCTACTAACCCCGACAACGAGAAACTCAACATCGAGAACAATGTCGACTACAAGCAGCTTAAGCTTAGCAGAGAGGTCGGTGAGCAGACTGTCAAGGTGCGTAAGTACGCCTACATCCCCACGCTAACTGGCACTTATCAGTTTACACATAACCTCCGTGGTGGCGGTTTCATGAACTTCAAGAACACCGCTATGCTGACTCTCAACATCCCTGTCTTCTCCGGCTTCCAGCGACATAGCCAGCTTAAACAGGCTAAACTTGATGTCCAGAAGACTGACATCAACTTAGCCCTCCTCGAAGACAACCTCCAGCAGAATCTCGAGCAGTACTCTTTCGAACTCCAGACGGCTATCGACGCCTACAACCTTCAGAAGGAAAATCTTGAGGTCGCTAAGCGTGTCCTCGCCAACTACAAGAATAAGTATGACCAGGGCGCGTTCTCCAGCCTCGCCCTCACTCAGGCCAACTCGAACTACCTCCAGGCGGAGTCTTCCTACGCCTCGGCTAGTCTCGACCTCCTCATGGCGCATACTAAGCTCCAGAAGCTCTGCAACAGCTTCAATTACTAATTCCAAGTTGATAATAAAGTGAACTACATAACAATGAAAAAGAGTTTCGTCTACCTCCTGGCTGTCCCTGCACTCCTCTCCGTAGCTTCGTGCAGCAACGACACCACTACTGAGGTCGTCAAGGACAACCGCGCTCTGGTCCGCGTCGATACGATCAGGACTACTGTCGTCGACCGTAAGATTGAGTACACCGCCAACCTCGAAGCCAACGAGCAGGTCTTCTACGCTCCGACGCTCGCAGGCACTCGCATCCGCAAAATCTATGTCGAGGTCGGAGACAAGGTTTCTAAGGGGCAGACGCTCGTCGAGATGGACAACAATACGCTCCAGCAGCAGGAACTACAGCTCAAGAACGTCGAGACGGAATACAACCGCGCTGTCAAACTCATGGAGACGGGCTCTATTAGTCAGCAGAACTACGACGCTGCTGTCACGCAATACGAGGTGATGAAGAAGGCTATCGCGACTCTCAAGGAGAACACTCGCATGGTCGCTCCTTTCAACGGCGTCGTGACGGGTAAGTTTATGGAGGAGGGCGAGCTATGGTCCGGCGGCGCTTTCGGTGGCGCCTCCAAGCCTGCTATCATCGCCGTCGAGCAGATCAACCCGATAAAGGCTATTGTCAACATTGCCGAGCAGTACTACCTCGAGATCTCTAAGGGTATGAAGGTCTCCCTCCAGACTGAGGTCTACGGCAAGCGCGAGTTCGAGGGTAAGGTCAACATTGTTTACCCGAGCATCAACCCGCAGACACGTACTTTCTCTGTCGAACTTCTCTTCGACAACGCTAAGCAGGAACTCCGCCCTGGTATGTACGGGACGGTTGCCTTCTCGACTGGCAAGGCTCGCACTAAGGTGGTCCAGTCTATCGCTGTCCTCAAGGTCCAGGGCTCCAACGACCGCTTCATCTTCCTCGCTCGCGACGGCAAGGCTAAGCGTGTATCTGTCAAGATTACTAACCGCTACGACGACAAGGTCGAGATCGAACCGCTCGACGCTACTATCAACGACGGCGACCTCATCGTCACCACTGGCCAGGCTAAGCTCGTCGATGGTAAGGAACTCAACATTAAAATCGACTAACACGATATGAGCATCTTTAGTTCCGCAGTAGAAAAACCAATCTCGACCCTGATGGTCTTCGTCGCCATCGTGGTCATTGGTATCTACAGCTACATCACGCTCCCTGTCGACCAGTACCCTAAGATGGACCCGCCTTACATCACTGTCATGGCGACCTACCCGGGTGCTAACGCTACTGATATTGAGCAGAACGTCACCAAGCAGCTCGAGAACCAGCTCAACTCGGTCGACGACCTCAAGGAGATGACTTCCAAGAGCTACGACAACCTCTCTGTCGTCACCCTCGAGTTCGAGTGGGGCGTCAACCTCGACAACGCCTCCAACGACGTCCGAGACGCTGTCGATAAGTCTATGAGCTCTCTCCCTGACGATATCGACCGCCCGACGATCATGCGTATCTCGACTTCGATGATGCCTATCCTCGTCTACGCGGTCACCGCTGAGCAGTCTTACTCGGGTCTCTACAAGATTCTCGACGATAAGGTGGTCATGCGCCTCAACCGTGTCGACGGTGTCGCCTCTGCCTACGTCTCCGGTATCGCCGAGCGCGTCGTCTATGTGGACCTCGACCCTAACAAGCTCGACGCCTACAACCTCTCTCTCTCGCAAATCGGCAACTCTATCCTCGCCGAGAATATGGACATCTCCGCCGGCAGTATCAAGGTGGGTCTCGAAGACTACTCCCTCCGTATCGAGGGTGAGTTCGACGAGAGTGAGGACATCAAGAACATCGCTCTCAATGTCGGTGGCAAGACTCTCAAACTGAAGGATATAGCTCTCGTCCGCGATACTCTCAAGGATATCACGCTCGAGACTAAGGTCAACCGCCGCGAGGGCTGCGTCCTCCTCGTCACTAAGCAGAGCGACGCCAACGCTGTCCAGGTCGCAAGCGACTCCCGTGCTGAGATTCAGAAGGCTCTCGAGGAACTCCCGACGGATATCAAGTTCCAGATGATAACCGACAACTCGGACTTCATTATCAAGGCAATGAACAACCTGAAGGAGACGCTCTTCTACGCTCTCCTCTTTGTCGTCATCGTCGTCTTTATCTTCCTCGGTCGCTGGCGCTCGACGTTCGTCATCGCTCTGACGATTCCTATCTCCCTTGTCGTCGCATTCATCTACCTGGCTGTGACCGACGGCTCGCTCAATACGATTACGCTCATGTCGCTCTCTATCGCCATCGGTATGGTCGTCGACGACGCTATCGTTGTCCTCGAGAACGTCACGAAGCACGTCGACCGTGGCTCCCGTCCTAAGGAGGCTGCTAAATATGGTACCAACGAGGTCTGGACTTCTGTCATCGTGACGACGCTCGTCACTATCGCGGTCTTCTTCCCGCTGACGATGCTCCCGGGTATCATGGGTATCTTCTTCAAACCTCTCGGCTGGATTATCTGTATCTGCGTCTCGACCTCTACCTTGACGGCTATCTCCCTGACTCCTATGCTCTGCTCGCAGTTCCTTAAGCTCCGCGACGCCGAGGAGGAGACTAAGGGCAACAAGTTTAGCTTCTACTTCTGGAGTCAGAAGTGGCTCCACAAGATGGACAACTTCTACGAGCGTGTCATCCGTTGGGTCCTCCGCCACAAGGCTGTGACGATCATCTCTATGATGCTCCTCTTCTTCGCTTCTCTCCTGCTGACGAAGTATCTCCACACGGAGTTCTTCCCGCAGAACGATATGAGCAACCTTAGCGTCTACGCTAAGATGCAGCAGGGACAACGCGTCGAGAAGACTCGCGAGATCGCTATGAAGGTGGACTCTGTCATGCGAGCCCGCATCCCGGAAATCCGTATCATAACGGCCTCCTACGGCTCAGAGGAGACGGCATCTTTCGCCTCAATGATGAGCACGACGGGCAACAACGTATTCAATATGCGTGTCCGTGTCCTCGAGATCAAGGACCGCGACCGTAGCGTCTTCGCTATCGCAGACGAGGTCCGTGGCATACTCCAGGAATTCCCTGAAATTCTCGACTACAACGTCAAGACGGGACAGAATGGTACGACGGGCAACACTGTCGATGTCGAGGTCTTCGGCCACGACTTCCAGCAGACGAGCAACTTCGCCGTCAAGCTCAAGGCCGCACTCGCTGACGTACCGGGCGCCGAGGATATCCTTATCAGCCGTGGCGACGACAATGTCGAGCTCCAGCTCTACCTCGACCGCGAGAAACTGGCTCGCCACGGTCTGACGACTTCGGGCGTCGGCTCTCTCGTCCGTAACTATGTCTACGGCTATCGACAGTCTAAGTTCAAGGAGGACGGCGAGGAATACGACATCATCGTACGCCTCGAGGAGAAATATCGCTCCCACATGTCGGACGTCGAGAATATGCTCATCACTGACGGCTACGGCAAGAAGGTCCGTCTCAAGGAGCTCGGTGACCTCCGCGAGGGATACAGCCCACCTTCTATCGAGCGTAAGAGTAAGCAGCGTATGCTGACGGTCTCTATCACCCCGGCCGACGGCTATGCTATGGGCGACATCGCCGAGGCTGCTCAGGCTGTCATCAACCAGATGGACGTCCCGCAGGAACTTTCGATCTACATCGGTGGCTCCTACGAGGATCAGCAGGAGTCCTTCGCAGGTCTCGCCATGCTTATCGTCCTCTCCCTCCTCCTCGTCTACCTCGTCATGGCTGCTGAGTTCGAGAGCTTCCTCATGCCGGGCATCATCATGCTCGCCATTCCGTTCGCCTTCACCGGCGTCATCCTCGCCCTCATCATCACGCAGGTCAACCTCTCTGTCGTCGCTGCCCTTGGTGCACTCATGCTCATCGGTATTGTGACTAAGAACGGTATCGTCCTCATCGACTATATCAACCTCATGCGCGAACGTGGCTATCGTCTGACCGAGGCTGTCGCCCTCTCCTGCCGTAGCCGTCTCCGCCCTGTCTTGATGACGTCTCTGACGACTATGCTCGGTATGCTCCCTATGGCCCTCTCTACTAGCGAGGGCGCCGAGACTTGGCAGCCTATGGGCGTCGCCGTCATCGGTGGTATGGTCTTCTCGACTATCATCACGATGCTTATCGTCCCGGCGGTCTACGCCGCAACGGCTAAGAGTGGCGACCGCGACAAGAAGAAGTCCGAACAGAAGCAGTATCGTTTCATGAAGGATTTCGACCCTGAGAGAGATCTCCCTGAACACAAGAAAAACAAGTAAGTCATGAAAGCTGTATTCATTGTATACAACCAGGCTCTCACTGAGCGTGTCGCCTATATGCTCGAGCAACTCCGTATCAAGGGCTGGACGCAGTTCCCACTCGTCTACGGTCAGGGTACCAACGGCGGCGAACCTCGCATGGGCACTCACGCCTGGCCTGAGATGAACTCCTCGACTCTCACTATCGTCGAGGACGACATGGTGGACCTCGTCCTCAAGTACGTCGACAAGCTCGACCACGTCAACCAGGAGAACGGCCTCCGTGCCTTCGTCTGGAATATCGACAAGATGTACTGAGTCTAACTCTGTATTGATAAGTGCTTTGGCCCCTGCACCTCCCTCGAGGCGCAGGGGCTTTTCTCTTACTTTTTCTCTCTCCTCTTCTCTCCCCTCTTCTCTCCCCTTTTCCCTCTTTTGCCAATGCTCTTCGCTACTATGCCCCCCTCTACGCCCTCCCTCCGTCTCTTTTCGCGGCTCTTCTGTGCAATATTTTAATTCCTAATGGGTTGTTTTAGACTCTAATGTATTATTTTTGCACCCTGCATTATATATCGTATATGTTCAACCAACTCAAAATCTGGAAAAGACAGGGCAAGCAGTACATCACCGACGTGACGACAACCGACGTCCCTGGCGTTTTCCGTGGCCGTCCTGAAATCCTCGGCGAGCCTAAGGATGATGCCGCCTTGCGTGGACTCTGCCCGACGGGCGCCATCGGCTTCTCCCCGCTCTCTATCGATATGGGTAAGTGTATGTTCTGTGGCGAATGTGCTTTCGCCGCCCCAGACCTTATTCGCTTCTCAAAGAACTACAAGATGGGCTCCAATGATAGGCAGAAGCTCATCATCAACTCCTCCGTCCGCCCAGAAGACGACCTTATCAACCCAGACGCTATCCGTGCTGAGATCCGCCGTCTCTTCGGCCGCTCGCTCAAGCTCCGTCAGGTCTCCGCCGGCGGCGACGGCAGCTCCGAACTGGAACTCAACGCGACGGGTAACGTCAACTTCGACATCGGTCGCTTCGGCATCGACTTCGTTGCAAGTCCACGCCATGCGGACGGTATTGTCCTGACTGGCCCTATCTCCCGCAATATGGCAGGCCCTTTCAAGCTGGCCTACGAGGCTGTCGCAGCTCCACGTCTGCTCATCCTCGCCGGGACTGACGCTATCAGCGGCGGTCTCCTTGCCGATAGTCAGGATGTCGACCGCTCTGTCCTCGACGGCCTCCATGTCGACCTCTACGTCCCGGGAAATCCTCCTCACCCTCTGACGTTCGTCAACGCCGTCCTCGGACTCCTCGGTAGGAAGAATCGCTGATTTTCGCCACTTCTTGATTGTTTCTCAAGACTTTTCACTATCTTAGCAATCATGTCAAACGACGAGTCTAAAGGTAAGATCACGACCATCAAGGTCCGCTTCTCCGAGCGCGAACTGCTGGCTATCGACAAATATGTCCTCCGCCACAAGTCCCGCTCCCGTGAGGAGGTTATCCACGAGTGCGCCGTGCGCTTCGTCGTCGCCGATATGTACGAGGAAGATAGCCGCCTGTTCCCTGTCGACCAGGTTAAGCTGATGTCTGTCAAGAAGAACGAACACTCCGACATGCCTTCACTCTTCGATTATTTGGAGGACAACCCAGATGACTGACGAGGAACTCTATCAGGCCGCCGGAATCGATGACCTCAATCTCTCTAAGGAATACTACTCGATAGGCGAGGTCGCCTCTATGCTCGGCGAGGAGACTTCCGCCGTCCGTCATTGGGTCAACAACTGCGACCTCTTCAACCTTAAGCGCTCTGGCAAGGGTAACAGGCTTTTCCGCCTCAAGGACGTCCGCAACATCTTCGCTCTCCACTACCTTGTCCGCGTCGAGCATGTCAAGCTGAAGGGCGCCGCACTGCGTATCAAGGAAATGAAATACGCTCAGAAGGAGGCTTCGGCTGACGACGACCTCTCGAAACGTGATATCGCTATACGTAAACTTATGAGTATCCGCGAGTGGCTCTCCGATCTGGAGAAGACTCTCTGACTCTTTATGTGCCTATGTGTCAATACACTGTAAAAGATGCTCTCGACGCCCTCGACGAGGCTTTCCCGCTGTCTTCTCAAGACGGCTGGGACAATAGCGGCCTCCTCGTCGGCAACCCGGATGATGTCCTGACGGGTGTCCTCCTGTCTCTCGATATTACCGAGGACGCTGTCAGTCACGCTATCCGCGAGAACTGCAATCTCATTGTCGCCCATCACCCCCTGATGTTCCACGGGCTCAAGCGTCTCGTCGGCGCCTCTGCCGAGCAGCGTGTCATCATGACGGCTCTCCGCAACGGAATAGCTCTCATCGCCTTCCATACCCCTGCCGACAAGAGTATCGACGGAACTAGCGGCTCCCTCGGACGACTGCTCGGCCTGACTGACATGCACGTCCTCGCTCCAGACTCCCCAACCACCGAATGTGGCTACGGCATCGTAGGCTCTCTCCCTTCCCCGCTCGCCCTCCCCGACTTCCTCGCCATCGTCAAGAGCAAACTTTCGACGGAATGTTTCCGCTACTCTTACTCCCAGGTTAGACCTGAATTAGCCCCTTCTGTTCGGAAAGTCGCTATCTGCACCGGCTCCGGCAGCGAGTTCGCCAAGTCTGCTGCCATATCTGGCGCCGACTTCTACATCACCGCAGACGTCAAATACCACCAGATGATGGATATATCCGAACTCATCCCAGTGGCTGACATCGGTCATTATGAGTCCGAGATTATTTGCACAAGCGTTTTTTTCTCTGTTCTATCAAGAAAATTCCGTAACTTTGCCCGTTACGTAACACATACGGATTGCAATCCAGTAAAATACTACTATTAAGCTATATGGCAAGCAGCAAACAGGACACGACAAAGGAGATGCCTATCGAGCAGAAACTCAAGGCGCTCTACGACCTGCAGCAGGTGAACTCTCAGATCGACAAGATTAGAACTATGAGAGGCGAGCTACCTCTGGAAGTTCAGGACCTCGAGGACGAGATCGCTGGACTCGAGACACGTGCCGCTAACATCAACGCTGAGATAAAGAAACTCAACGGCCTCGTCGCTGAGCACAAGAACAAGATCAAGGAGGCTGAATCTCTTATCAGCAAGTACGAGCAGCAGCAGAAGGACGTCAGGAACAACCGTGAGTATGACGCTATCTCGAAGGAGATCGAGTATCAGGACCTCGACCGCCAGCTTAGCGAGAAGAGAATCCGTGAGTTCAGCGCCGACGCCGCTCGCAAGCAGGAGCAGCTGACCGAGGTGCGCACACGCATCGAGGAAAGGCAGCAGGACCTCAACACTAAGAAGAATGAGCTCGACACTATCGTCGCCGAGACTCAGTCCGAGGAGAACGACCTCCTCAAGAAGGCTGCAAAAATCGAGAAGAACATCGACGAGAGAGCCCTCAACGCTTTCCATAGGCTCCGCGCCAATGCTCACAACGGTCTCGCCGTCGTGACGATCCAGCGTGAGGCCTGCGGCGGATGCTTCAATAGGATCCCGCCTCAGCGTCAGCTCGACATCCGTCTCCGCAAGCGTATCATCGTCTGCGAGTACTGCGGCAGAATTCTTGTCGATGGCGGCGTCGACGACTCTACAGAGAGCAAGTAATCACTTCGTCTAAAAGAGTTCGGCTTTTTTCTGCCAGGCAATGATGATAGAGATTGACGGCAAGGTGGTCAGCTCGGAGCTGTTCCGCAGGCACTTCGTCTGCGACCTCTCCCACTGTAAGGGCGACTGCTGCTACGAGGGAGACTCCGGCGCTCCTGTCGAGGACGACGAGACGGCACTTATCGCCGACGCCTTCGACAACATACGCCCATATCTGACACCTCGCGGCCTCGCCGAGATCGAGAGGCAGGGAATGTGGGTCAAGGATGCCGACGGCGACACTGTCACCCCGATAATCGACGGGCGTGAGTGCGCCTACGCTATCCGTACCGAGGAGGGCGTCTGGAGTTGCGCTATCGAGAAGGCTTTCCTCGACGGCAAGTCGGCCTTCCGCAAGCCTATCTCCTGCTACCTCTATCCGATCCGCATCAGCCACTACGCTCACTGCGACGCTCTCAACTTCCACGAGTGGCAGGTCTGCAAGCCTGCTCTCCAGCTCGGTGAGAAACTCGGTGTCCCGGCCTATAAGTTCCTCAAGGAACCTATAATAGCCAAGTGGGGACAGGAGTTCTATGACGAGCTCGAGACGGCTGAGGGTGAGCTCAGACGTGCCGGACTCATCGACTGACAACAATCAGATATTTCATAACATTAAATTCCTCAGACTATATATAAATGGGAAGAGCATTTGAATATCGCAAGGCTCGCAAGCTCAAGCGATGGGGTAACATGGCCAAGACTTTCACCAAGCTCGGCAAGGAGATTATCATAGCTGTCAAGGCTGGCGGCCCAGACCCTCACTCTAACTCTAAGCTCCGTGCGCTCATCCAGAACGCTAAGGCGGAGAACATGCCTAAGGAGAATGTCGAGCGCGCTATCAAGAAGGCGACAAGCAAGGAGCAGGCCGACATCAAGGAGGTCGTTTACGAAGGCTACGGCCCTCACGGAATCGCTATCCTCGTCGAGACGGCTACCGACAACCCGACGCGTACTGTCGCCAACGTCCGCAGCTACTTCACAAAGTTCGGCGGCTCTCTCGGCACTCAGGGCTGTGTCTCCTTCATGTTCGAGCACAAGTGCTTCTTCAAGGTAAAGAACAAGGAGGGCGTAGACCCGGAGGAGCTCGAGCTCGAGCTTATCGATCTGGGCGTCTCTGAGCTCTTCGTCGATGAGGACGACATCATCAATATCTACGGTGAGTACGAGTCCTTCGGTCAGCTCCAGAAGTATGTCGAGGACAATGCCTTCGAGCTTGTCAGCGCAGAGTTCGTACGCATCCCGACCGACACGAAGGAGATCGCAGACGACGAGGTCGCTGGTGTCGTCAAGCTCCTCCAGAAGCTCGAGGAGGACGAGGATGTCTCCAACGTATACCATACGATGGCGAACGAGATACCTGACGAGGACTAGTAGGTTCCCCTGTCAATCATAACTGCGCCCTTGTGGCGTTTGCTACAGCCCAGAAAGCCAGTGAAAGCGGCATTTCTGGGCTTTTTTTATGTCGTTGTATAACCGTATGATATCCACAACGGGTAGAAAGTGCTCGTGAAGTAGAATAAGTGATTGGTTACAGGGAACTAAGAAGTGGCGGATGCAGCGATGTGTCCCCCATTTTTAGTAGACAGCAGAAGGACAGATTTTCAATCCACATAAACTGTAGTGTGGGGGAAACAAACAACGAGGGGCGACTGACATTCAGCCGCCCCCATAGTTGTTTCATCTATTTGTTGACTTTTCTCATATTAAATCTTGTCGAGAGCCTGCGACAGATCTGCGATGATGTCGTCGATATGCTCAGTTCCGATAGAGAGTCGGACTGTTGACGGCGTGATGTGTTGCTGCTTCAGTTCCTCCGGGCTTAGCTGTGAGTGTGTCGTCGTGTATGGATGGATGACGAGACTCTTGACGTCGGCGACGTTGGCGAGGAGCGAGAATATCTGCAGTGCGTCGATGAAACGCCATGCCTCGTCTTGTCCGCCTTTGATCTCGAAGGTGAAGATAGAGCCTGCGCCGTTAGGGAAGTACTTCTTGTAGAGCGCGTTGTCGGGGTGCGACGGGAGCGACGGGTGGTTGACCTTGCTGACCTTCGGGTGCTTGGAGAGGAACTCGACGACCTTGAGGGCGTTGCTGACGTGGCGCTCGACGCGGAGGGAGAGAGTCTCGACACCCTGGAGCAGGATGAAGGCGTTGAATGGAGAGAGGGTGGCGCCAGTGTCTCGGAGGACGACAGCGCGGATGCGAGTCACGTAGGCTGCAGCGCCGACCGCGTCGGCAAAGACGATGCCGTGATAAGATGGGTCTGGCTTGGCGATAGTCGGGTAGCGCTCAGCGTTCTTCTTCCAGTCGAACTTGCCGCCGTCGACTATGACACCACCGAGGCTCGTCCCGTGACCGCCGAGGAACTTAGTAGCCGAGTGGACCACGATGTCGGCGCCATGCTCGAGAGGGCGGATAAGGTAGGGAGTGCCGAAGGTGTTGTCGACGATGAAGACGATGCCATACTTGTGGGCCACCTCGGCTACGCCCTCGAGGTTAGTGATGTCGCTATTAGGGTTGCCGAAAGTCTCGGCGTAGACAGCCTTAGTGTTTGGCTTGATGGCAGCCTCGAGCGCCTTGAGGTCGTTGATGTTGATGATAGTGTTGGAGACGCCCTGCTGAGCGAGGGTGTGAGTGATCAGGTTGTAGGAGCCGCCGTAGAGGTTGTCTGCAGCGACGATGTGGTCGCCAGCGCCAACGATGTTCTGGAGTGCGTAGGTGATGGCTGCTGCGCCAGAGGCGACAGCGAGACCTGCGACGCCACCTTCGAGGGCTGCGACTCTATCCTCGAAGACGCCCTGAGTAGAGTTCGTCAGTCGGCCGTAGATGTTGCCAGCGTCGCGGAGACCGAACCTGTCGGCAGCGTGCTGAGAGTTGCGGAAGACGTAGGAAGTCGTCTGGTAGATAGGCACTGCGCGTGCGTCTGTTGCCGGGTCTGGCTGTTCCTGACCGACGTGGAGCTGAAGGGTCTCGAAGTGAAGTTTGTTCTGTGCCATATTCGTATCTGTTTTTTTGTTATTAACTTGTTTGTAGTGTCGGAAGCGTTGTTCTTATCTTTCGACACTGCAAATCTATGGCAAGTAGAAACAACAACCAAGACATTTTTAAAAGTTAGATAACAATTCTATATAAGAACATAATTACAGAAACAACATCTAAATTATAGATAAATTTTAGGCGTAAATAGAAATATGTAGATTGTGTATCTCTAAAAATAAGTTTACGCCGAATGATATTTCTATCAATCGACGTAAACTTGGAATGTGTATCTAAACCGTTAGAAGTTGAAGTTGATACCGACGGTATAGATGCCGCAAATCTTGTCGGTATAGATAAACTCCTGATTCTTAGTGTTTAGGAGGTTGTGGGCGTTGAAGAAGAGCTCCAATATATCGGCAGGCTTGTAGCCGACCTTCATGTTGAGGGAGAAGACCGGGTCGAGGTCTCTGGTGCCGAAGAGAGTCGTATACTGACGTTTGCCGATGAAGTTGCCGAAGGCTGAGACCGTCAGTTGGTTGAGGGGCTTGTAGATAAGGCCGATCATGCCGTAGGCGGCGGGAGTCGCCTTGTGCTTATGACCGTCGGACGTCTCGAAATCCTCGGCGACAGAGCTGCCGAGATAGTATTCGTTGGAAGCCGTGTTGTAGCGGACGCTGTATTTCAGGGCGTAGTAGAGGCCGAGCGGGCGGTCGACGCCCGCGACAGCAGGACCGCCGTTGTAGGCAGCGAGGAGACTGGAGAGGTAGGCTTCCTTCTCGGCGTCCGACATAGCGGAGTAAGCCATGTTAGCCTGCTGGACAGGAGTGTAGCCCAGGCAGTCCTGGAGGTAGGTCTGAGTGGAGCCGCCGGACATCGCAGCTATAGTCGCGCCAGTCAGGACCTCGGAGACGAGGGAAGGCAGGTTGGAGAGCGTCGTAGCCTGGCTCTGCATGAGCTGCTTGGCGATCATAGTAGCCTGAGAGTACTGGTAGTAGTTGTCGATAGTCGTCTGCTGGATGTTGGCGTTGAACTTAGCGATCAGCTTAGGGGAGATAATCCAGTCGAGATTGAGGCTGACGCCCATCTGGCGGACCTTGAAAGGCACGTCGCCGTAGCGGATATAAGTCTTCGTGTGGAGCAGTTGCGGGAGGAGGGAGCCGAGGGCACTCGGGTCGGTGGCGCCGGACATGATACTGCCGAGGGCGGTGGACAGCTCGTCGCCACGCATAGTCAGCATACTCTCGTAGGCCTTCAGTTCGCCGTAGTCAGTGCTGAAGGAGAGGAAGGCCTCGGCGTCGAGGAGAAGTTTCTGAGTCGGGTGGCAGCGGTAGCCGATTTCAAAGTTGTCTATATGAACGAGCGGCGTCTCCTCGTTGCCGAGGAACTGAATCTGCTCGGGGACGCCGGTGCCGGTACGCATCCAGTTGTAGTTTGAGCTCGTGTTGGCGATGCTAGCCGAGCGGAAGGAGCGACCGTAGACGGCACGGACAAAGTTGTCGTTGTTGATGCGGTAGCTTGCGGCGAACTGCCAGGAGGGATTCCACTTGTCGGGGAGGTTAGTCTTGTCGGTGCGGACGGCGGCTATGAGTCGGAGGTCGTCGACCTTGAAGTCGAGGCGGAGACTCGGGGCGAAGTCAGTCAGTTCGGCAGAGTTGTTGCCCTGGGAGTAGTAGCCGAAGTAGCCGGACAGTTCCTGAGGGCCGCGTCCGTCGCCGTAGTCGAAGTAGCGAGGGTCGGCATCCTTGAAGTGGACACGTTGCCAAGAGAGCCCCGGGCGGATCTGGAGACCGCCGATGTTGATATCATATTCAGCGAGGACGTTGATATTCTGCGTCTGCTGCATCTTGAAGCCCGTGGAGCCCTGAGCGAAGTCCTGGACACCGTCTGAGTAGTTGGCGAGGAGGCGGAGTCCGAAGGCGTTGACATTGATATTAGCGTAGCCCGTGCTGCTGGTACGGGAGCGGAAGGCGACGTCCTCGTTGCCGATGGAAGTCGTCTGAATCTTAGAGTTCTGGTAGCCGCCCGTCAGGTCGATACGGAAGTGCTCGGAGGGCTTGATAGAGAGGTAGCCGTTGACGCCATAGGAGTCGCGGGCGCGGTAGGCGTCCTCCCATTGCAGAAGAGTCTGGGACTCGACGCTAGAGCTTGAGGTGAACGTCCGTCCCGTCTCGTCGGCGGAAGACTTCATCATCTGAGTGATCTCTTTGACGGAGAGGTCGGCGCCCGTGGAGATGTCTGTAATGTAGCCCCGTGCGAGGAGTTCGTCAGTCTCTTCGTAGGTCAGGTGCTGACCGTTCTGGATATTGGCGAGGTCTGAGACGACGTAGTAGCCGGCTTGCGGGATGAAAGGAATCCTGTTAGTCTCGCGTTTACGGATCTGCCCGTTGACAGACAGGCCGGCGGCGATAGATTGGTTGAAAGCCTTGCGGATAGCGAGGTCGGCGACCGTCGTGTTGTTGCCATACTGAGCGCTGCCGCTGACAATCGAGGCTGCCGTATCTGGGCGGGTCGTGATGATATTGACGACGCCGTTGACGGCATTAGGGCCGTAGAGGGCGGAGGTAGCGCCGCGGACCACCTCGATACGCTCGACGTCCTCTATAGAAATAGGGAGAGTCTCGAAGTTAGGCATACCCGTCGCATAGTTGTGAGTTATGCGGCCGTCGACCATGACGAGGATGTTAGCATTCTCAGTGTAGAGAATCATATTGTTGTCCGGGATGTTGTAGAGGCCACGGACCTGGACGTCGTAGACACCGTTAGTCTTTTCGGAGACAATCATGCCTGGGATAAGGCGTAAGGCCTCCTCGATAGTCGAGACTCCGTAGGTCCGCATCTCGTCGCGGGTCAGGACCGTGCTGGAGAGTGGCGAGACGAATGAGTCCTCCTCATTCTTGGAGGCGGAGGAGACATTCTTGTTCATGATAAGGGCGAAGAGCTCGTCGACGCTAGACACGCCGAGAGTCTCGACAGCCTGCATAAGGTCTTCGAGCGGTAGATCGGACAGTTCTTCGGTAGACATAGCGAGAATTTGTTCTCGCGTCAGGCGTTCCTGGGCGGAGAGCGAAGACAGGATGCACAGAGCCACCGTTATGGCAAATAATATTTTTCTCATAATCTTACAGTATTAAGTTAGCACAAAGGGTTAGGAAAGAAAAAAAGAGGCGTGGAGACGGGTTGGGTCTCCACGCCAATAATAGTTTACGTATAAAACCTCCAGAAGGTTACTTCAGAAGGTTGCCAAGAGCGCCGCGTGTGATCTCGTTGGCGGCGGTACGGATAGCAGCCGAGGTGGCGCGCTGGGTGACCGACTTGGCGATAGAGGAGCCGGACTTACCTTTGCCGGTGATAGCCTGGCTAGCAGCGGCAGCGCCGGCGGATGTCACTGCGGTGAGGACAGCCTTGAGAATCTTGCCGAAGATGCTGGTCCCTGACTTTTTGTCCTTCGACTTGTCGTCGGCAGGCATTTCAGCGGAGCCGTTGGCGGCGGCGTTCTTCTGTTCGGCGGCGACAGACTCCTCAGCTTGCTGGAGGAGAACCTCGTAGGCGCTGACGCGGTCCTCTGGTGTGTCGTACTTGCCGGCGATGTCTGACGTCCTGATAGCGACGGCGCGTTGTTCGTCGGTTACGGCGCCGATCTGGCTAAGCGGGAAGAGAATCCTCGCGCGCTCGACCATAGAAGGGGCGCCTTTCTCGTCGAGGAAAGAGACGAGGGCCTCGCCAGTCTCGAGGTTCATGATAGCCTCCTCGGTCTTGAAGGCCGGGTTGGCGCGGAACGTTGATGCGGCAGTCTTGACAGCCTTCTGGTCCTTTGGTGTGTAGGCTCGGAGGGCGTGCTGGACACGGTTGCCGAGCTGGCCGAGGATATCCTGAGGGATGTCGTTAGGGCTCTGAGTGACGAAATAGATTCCGACGCCCTTACTCCTGATGAGTCGGATAATCTGTTCGAGCTTATCCTGGAGAGCCTTTGAGGTGTCCTCGAACATCATGTGAGCCTCGTCGAAGAAGAGGATCAGCTTAGGGAGCGGGAGGTCGCCGACCTCTGGGAGCGTCGCGTAGAGTTCGGAGAGGAGCCACATGAGGAACGTCGAGTAGAGTTTCGGTTGCATCATGAGCTTGTCGGCGGCGAGGACATTCATGATCCCCTTGCCGTCCTTAGTAGCGAGGAGGTCGTTGATGTCGAAGGCTGGGAGGCCGAAGAACTTGTCGGCGCCCTGGTTCTCGAGCTCGAGGATGGCGCGTTGGATAGCGCCTATGCTCTGAGAGGAGACGGAGCCGTAGGTCGATTGAATCTCCTTGGCGTGCTTGGAGAGGAAGTTGAGGAGGGCTCGGAGGTCCTTGATATCGTCGGCGAGGAAGCCTTGTTCGTCGATGACTCGGAAGAGGATATTGAGGACGCCAGTCTGCGTCTCGTTGAGACCGAGGAGGCGGCTAAGGAGGAGTGGCCCCATGCCGCTGATAGTAGTGCGGATAGGGTGGCCTTGAGCTCCGTAGACGTCGAAGAAGCGGACTGGGCAGGCCTGGAAGTTGACGTCGGAGATGCCGAATTCAGATTTTCTCTTCTCGATAAAACTGGAGGAGCGTCCGACCTGGCTGATACCGGAGAGGTCTCCTTTCATATCGGCCATAAAGCATGGGACGCCAGCCTGGCAGAATGTCTCGGCGAGGACTTGTAGAGTGACAGTCTTGCCGGTGCCGGTTGCGCCGGCGATGAGGCCGTGACGGTTGGCCATCTTGCCTATGATGCTAAGCGGGCCTGCCTCGCAATGAGCTACCCACAGGCCGTTTTCTTGAGTGTACATTATATAAGAAGATTACATTTACGTGTAAGCTAAGTTAGGTAAAACATTTGAGAAATTCAAGAGAGGGGGAAAAATGAAGATAGAGCAAAGAGGGATGAGGGAGAGGTCGGAAGGGGGAGGGAAAAGAGGGGACAAGTCTAATAGAGGTCTAACCCGAAGAGGATTAGGAAAGAGGGAAGGAGGAGAGGG
>JAFPZF010000035.1 GCA_017417385.1 Bacteroidales bacterium | reverse complement strand
TGCGCTTGCAGGTCTGCCTCTCTTCATGCTTGTATTATTATAGGTACAAATGTACTTATAATAATTGACATGTGCAAGTGTTAATATGTTAATTTTATGTTATTTATGAATTATAGGTAAAGTTTATGGGAAAACTCAGACTCCGACGACTCCTTATTCCACATTGCTATAAAAAAATCCTCGGCAGCCAGGTCGCCCCCGACTGCCGAGTATCTATCTCTCTGAAAGACTGTCTCCCTTACTTCTTGACGATCTCGACAAGCTCTATGTCGAACAACAACGTCTCCTTAGGTCCGATGCTGCCATAGCCATTCTCGCCGTACGCTATCTCGCTCGGGATGGCAAGCTGCCACTTCGAGCCGACCGGCATCATCAGAAGCGCCTCCGTCCAGCCCTTGATGACTCCCGTCACGCCAAACTCCCTCGGCTTCCCGTCAGATGTCTCGTCGAAGACTGAGCCGTCAAGATGCGTACCCTTGTAGAGGCACTTGACCTTGTCGTCCTGCGTCGGAACCTTGCCCTTGCCCTTCTTGACGATCTTGTACTGCAGGCCGCTCTCCGTGACGACGACACCTTCCTTCTTGGCATTCTCCTCGAGGTATGCCTTGCCCTCGGTCTCGTTCTTCGCACCTACCGTCCTCATCCTCTCTGCCCTATCGGCCTCGCGCTTCTTCATCGACTTCGCCTGGAGTATCATCTGCGCTTCCTCTGGCTTGAGCTTCGACTTGCCATTCGTGAACTGAGTCCTGAACGCATCCATCAGCACGTCAGCATATATCGTGTCGAGCTGCTGCTGGACGTTCTGCATGTAACCCGGGTGCGGCTTGCTGATTGCAAAAGCACTCGCTGCCGCCTTCAGGTCGAGCGTGTCAAACGGGACGTCGCTCCACGCATGATGAACACCCTCTGCCCACATGACTCCCAGTGCATAGCTGATCGTGTCCTGTGCCGGGATGTGATCCGCCTTCGTGCTCATCCCCTGACTGCAACTCTGCAGTCCGACTACGGCTGCCGCTGCAACCGCCAAAATCTTCTTCATTTCTTTCTTTTTATATTGTCTAAGTGTGTGTTTATCTTTGTCTTCCCTCGTTTCTTTGGGAATTTTCTAGATATTTAGAAGATTCCCTACAGTATCTCGAGAAGCTCGACCTCAAATATCAACGTCGCATACGGAGGTATGCTCGACCCCGCTCCACGACTGCCATATGCCAGGTTGTACGGGATGTAGAGCTTCCACTTCGAGCCGACAGGCATCAGCTGCAACGCCTCGACCCATCCTGCTATCACTCCGTTGACTGGGAAGCTCGCCGGCTCACCCCTCCTGACCGACGAGTCGAAGACTGTCCCGTCAAGCAACGTGCCATGATAATGACACAATACGGTGTCCGTCGCCTTTGGCTTCGCTCCGCTGCCCTTCGTCATTATCTCATACTGGAGGCCGCTATTCAGCGTCGTCACCTCTGCCCTCGTACCGTTCGCCGCCAGGAAGGCCTGTCCCTCCTCGATGGCTTCCTTGTTCTGCTTCTCCTCGAGCTCCGCGAAGTACTTGTTCAGCAGCTCGCCTGCCTCCCTCGCATCGAGCGCCGGCTTCTCGTTGTTGACGACGGCCTTCAAGCCCTCAAAGATGCTCTCCAGGTCGAGTCCCGTCGCACCCGTGTGCACCAGGTTCGCACCGAAATTCATGCCTATGGCATAACTTGTCTTGTCCAATTCTCTGTCTTTTATTGTTTTATCTCTACTCCACTCTCCTTTGGGATTTTCTAGTAATTTGATTCTGCAAAGGCGCGCAAGCACTTAAATACCGTGGGTTACTAAAGTAAATGAGGATTTTATGTGCGATGCACAACATTCCGATTAAGCGAGAGCAAAGCAAGCTTGCTTGCAATTTGCCGAGCGTGAAGAATGAAGGCAACGCCAACGCACAAAAAGCAATTTATAGAGGTTCCCTTCTTAATCCTTCCTGAGCTCCAGATTCGACCCCTCACTCTTCAAGTTGACGATGTATCCGTCCGAGACGAGCGGGTCGGTTATCAGGCTGAGGCTCTCTGCTGCCTTCTCCTGAGCCTGCTCGAGGAGTCCGCTAGCCAACGCCCTAGCCTCTATCGTGTCCCTGTGCTCCGCACAGAACTTCGTGAAGTCCGTGACCTTGATCTTGCTGAACAGACCATTGCTCTGGTCGAGGATCTGAAGGCTCTGCTGGTCTATGTCGTGAGACAGCATCTGCGCCTTCGGCAGGTAGAACGTGACGAGAGAGTCCTTCACGTCAAACTTCGCCTCCTTCAGGTTGATACCAGCCTTGATGACGCCATTGTACTGGACGAGGATGGTGCTCGTCGAGAACGGGACGTTCATCCCCCACAACTTGCCCTTCTTCTCGTGCTTCGCTATGTCGGTGTACGCATAGCTGACTGTCGCCAACTCGCTGACCTGGCTCAGCTTCGCCTCGACTTTCTTGATGTCGATAGGCTTCAACTGGCTCTTCGCCTCCTGCGGCTGGACACTCTCCTGTCCGAGCTTGTAAGCTACAATGGCTATCGCAGCTGCCGCTACGATGAACGCTAAAATCTTGACTACCTTCATATTCTCTTGGTTTTACTTGATTCTTCGTCTTTATCTACCTCCCCGCGCTTCTCCTCTCTCCTTCTCTCCCCGACTGCGCCCCCCCCTACAAGAATGCTTCTTGACATGCTACGCAGTAATGGCTCGCTTCGGAGATGAATATCAGATGTCTCTCTCTACAATGTCCACTCCGCCCCGTCCTTCGTATCCTTGATCGTGAACCCGAGGGCCGTCAGCTCGTTGCGGATCTTGTCACTCGTCGCCCAGTCCTTGTTGGCCTTGGCCTCCTGCCTGAGCTTGAGCAATAGGTCGACGGCCCCGGCGTACGCCTTCGTCTGATTGCCGTCTCCCTCGCTGAGCCTGAGCCCGAGTATCTGCTCCCCGAAGACTGTGAACAACTCCTTCAGCTTCCCGAGGTCCTCCTGACTGATGCTGGCCTTCTGATCGACAAGGCTGTTGACGATCTTCGCAGCGTCAAAGAGGTTCGAGATGACGATCGGCGTGTTCAGGTCGTCCTCCATCGCATCCATGCACTTCTCCCAGATGCCCGCGACATCGACTGTCGACTGCTTCCCGGCTGCTATCCTCCCGAGCCTGCTATACGCGTCCCTGAGGCGCGCCAGTCCCTTCTCTGCCGCCTGCAGAGCCTCGTTGCTGAAGTCGACGGTGCTCCTGTAGTGCGCCTGAAGGATGAAGAACCTGATGGTCATCGGCTGATACGCCTGCGTCAGCAACTTGTGGTCGCCTGCGAAGAACTGCTCGAGCGTGATGAAGTTCCCGAGGCTCTTCCCCATCTTCTGTCCGTCGATGGTGATCATGTTGTTGTGCATCCAGTAGTGGACGCTCTCATGACCGAGCGCCGCGACGCTCTGTGCTATCTCGCACTCGTGATGCGGGAAGACGAGGTCCATGCCGCCTCCGTGGATGTCGAATGTCTCTCCGAGATACTTGGTCCCCATGGTCGAGCACTCGAGGTGCCACCCCGGGAATCCTTCACTCCATGGCGACGGCCAGTGCATGATGTGCTCGGGCTGCGCCTTCTTCCAGAGTGCAAAGTCTGCCGGATGCCTCTTCTCTGCCTGTCCGTCGAGTTCCCTGGTGTTCTCGAGGGTGTTCTCGAGGCTCCGCCCAGATAGCTTGCCGTAATGATGCTTCTCGTTGTATTTCCTGACGTCGAAGTACACCGACCCGTCGGATATGTACGCATACCCGTTGTCCAATATGTGCTTGACGAACTCTATCTGCTCTATGATATGCCCAGACGCATGCGGCTCGATGCTCGGCGAGAGGACACCGAGGGCCTCCATGTCCTTATGATACCTCGTCAGGTAGTGCTGGACGACCTCCATCGGCTCGAGCTGCTCGAGTCTTGCCTTCTTTGCTATCTTGTCCTCCCCCTCGTCGGCGTCATGCTCGAGGTGACCGACGTCTGTTATGTTCCTGACATACCGCACTTTATACCCGGCATACGTCAGAAATCTGTACAAGACGTCAAAGGTTATCGCCGGCCTCGCATGCCCGAGGTGCGCATCGCCATAGACTGTCGGACCGCAGACGTACATGCCGACGTGTCCCTCGTGTATCGGGCGAAACAGCTCCTTGCTCCTCGTAAGTGTGTTGTATATTCTTAGTGCCATATCTCCTGTTGTTATCTCTGGTTCTTTGCATCCTTGCCTACGTGCAGCCCGATGGTTATCGAGATGTTGGTCTCCTTCTCGTGCGCTATTGGGTGTAGTGCCTCTGGCTTGTCCTGCGGATAGTCGTCGTTATAGACGCTGATGACGCCGTCCTTGACGCTCGTGACAAATGCGATTCTCCCCTGAACGCTCATCAGAGTTCTCTTCCCGGCTTTGAAATACGCTCCCGCCATGAATCCGAACAGCGGCGAGAGGTTCGTGGTCTTGCAGTCGGTGACGGTGTACTTCTGGTAGCTTGGCGGCGGATTATACGTGACGCTGTTCATGACAATCTCGCCTCCGCCAAAGACGCCTATGAACGGTCTGACTGCCTTGGTCGTGATGAAGACTCGCCCCGTCAGGTCAAAGTCGAGACCCCTGTACGTAGCCTCGTAAGACGCCCTGCCGGTTATCCTCCTGCTCTCTCCGTTGACGTTGGGGTGTATCTTCTGGTCGTTATACGGATAGTTCCTAAATCCTATCTCGCCACCGAGGCCTATCGCCTGGTTCATCTGCCTCATGACGTCTCCATATATGACGAAGCCGGTCTTCGCTGCGTCTTTGAACGTCCACCCGTCGTCCTCGCCTATCGACGTCGGCACCGCCACTCCGACGTGACCGCCTATGTATAGCTGGCCGACCTGGTAACTGGTGTTCTTCTTCTTGAGGCCCATGATCCCAGCCCCCATGCCACTGCCTGTCTCGACAGCCGACATCTCCATGGTCATCATCGCCGACAACCCTATCACGCTGAGCAACCTGAGTGTCTTTATGCTTCTCATCTCTTGAATATATCGTTTCCGCCGACCAACTCGGCCATTCTGTCTATTGTCACGTCCGACAGCGCCTCGACCTGCGCCCTGCTATACGTCCCGACGACACCGACGACGTACATCTCCGCCGCCCGACCAGCCTTCAGCCCATTCAGCGAGTCCTCAAAGACTGCACACTCCCCGGCTCCCTTGCCGATCAGCTCCGCCGCCTTCTGGAATATCTCGGGATCTGGCTTCGACCGCCTGACGTCCTCCGCCGTCACGACGACGTCAAAGAGGCTCTCTATGTCGGCTATCTGCCGCTTGACTGATTCTATCTTCTCCCGCTTCGAACTCGTCGCCAGCGCTGTCTTGATTCCTCTCTCCCGCAATCCCCGTATGTACTCGTCCGCCCCGTTGAGGTACCGAAATTCCATCTCCTCGGCCTCATAACGCCTGAGCGTCTCGTCAACTTCCCTCTGCAGCTCCTCTCCGGGAAACCACTTGTCCATGATGTTCCTGAGCGTCATGCCCTTGATCATGTCCGCAAATCCCTCTATCTCGGGATGATACTTCCGCCCGACTGCTCCCCATATCTTGGTGTACATCCCCTCGGTGTCGAGGACTACTCCATCAAGATCGAATATCGCCCCGCTTAGCCTCATTTCAAGTCCTCCTCCGGAAACGCCTCTATGAACATCTTATATGACGAGAACGCCAGCCGCTCCCCATCGACTATCATCAACGCCTTCCTGTAATGCGGCTCCCTCTTTGCCAGCTGCTCCTTGATGTACTCCTTCAACTCCTCGTCGCTCTTCCCCGCCAGCAACGGCCTGTGCGCCTTGGCTTTCCTGAGTCGCTCGAAGAGGTTCTCCGGCTCGACGGATATGTAGACTGTCAGACCGACATGGTTCATCTCGTCCATGTTCGTCCCGTAGCACGGCGCTCCTCCGCCCGTCGCAACGACGACGTTCTCCCGCTTCCCGAGCTCCCTCAGTATCTTCGCCTCCTCTTCCCTGAATGACGCCTCGCCCTTCTCCTGCCAATACTCTGTTATCTTCTTCCCGACGGCCTTCTCAAACTCGGCGTCGGCATCGACAAACGTCCACCCCATGTCCGACGCTAGGTATCGACCAATCGTCGACTTCCCACTTCCCATGTATCCTACTAGGAACACCCTCTTTACCATATACTCTTCTTTCTTGATTCTGCAAAGTTAAGCAATTTCATTGCTCGCAACTATCTGTCACCGCTTTTTTGCATTCTCCTATCTCCTAACTGTCTCTCCCCTCATAATACTTCCTGACTATCACCCGCACAGGATAATACGCCGCGACGACGGCCAGGACGATTACGGAGACGAACGTCAGCACTACGTCACTCCACATCAGCTCGACGGGGTACGAACTGACTATATAATCCTCTCCACTGCCAAATCCGACTATCCCCCACTTCTCCTGCGCCAAGACCATCAGGACCCCGAGCACCAGCCCGAGCAACGCCCCGCCGACCGAGACGAGCCACCCTTCGTAGAGGAATATCCGCGTGACAAGGCCCCGCTCCGCACCCATGCTCCTGAGGACGCCTATGCTCTCCTTCTTCTCGAAGATGAGCATCGACAGGCTACCGATGATGTTGAACGCCGCTATGATGACGATGAAGAGCAGGATCAGAAAAGACATGAGCTTCTCGACCTGCATCATCCTGAAGAAGCTCTCGTGCTGATGCCACTTGTCGAGGACTCTCACGCCACCGCCCAGCATCGCCTCGACCTCTTTCTGCCCGTCCTCGCTCAGCCGCCCCCTGACGGCTATGGACGTGACGTCACTGTCTGTGTAGCAGAACAGGTCCCGAGCCATCCCTATGTCCGCCAGGATGTACTTCCCGTCATAGTCCGACTGCTGAACCATGAACGTTCCGCTCACCCGCAGCACGTGCTCGACAAAAGACTTCTCTGGATTAGCCATGTTTACTTTCCCGACTCTCTTCGGCGCATAAAAGGTGACGGTCGGGACAAAGACATTCGACGACACTCCGAGCTGGTCGGCAAGTATCGCACCGATGCAGCACTGCCCTGCCCTGAATGTTCCTTCTATGATTATGGAGTCTATGTCGGTCACCTCCCCATACTCGCCGTCGACTCCGAGGACTGTCGCCGGGACCTGCCTCTTGCCATACCTGACGAGCGCATTGTCCATCACCTCTGCCGATACGGCCCGTACGCCCTCGACGCCTCGCAACCTGTCTATCATGACGCTGTCCGCGACGAACGACTTGCCCTCCTTCGGGACTATGAGATAGTCGGGGTCAAAACTGCCGAAAAGGCCCTGCACCAGGCCGTTCAACCCGTTGAACACGCTCAGCACTATGACCAACGCCGCCGTCGCTACCATCACCCCGGCTGCCGAGATCGCCGAGATGATGTTTATCACGTTCTGGCTCTTCTTCGCGAAGAGATACCTCCGTGCTACTGTGAATGCGACCGACGTCCTCACCTTACTTCCACGCTTTCACGATCAGCCCGGTCCCCTCCTTCTGGAGACTGCTGACATCTACCTGATTCATTATCAGGCAAAATGGCATGACTATCAGATAATAAATCGGCAGGATGAAATAGAAGACTGCCGACAAGTTCAGCATCATGATGGGCCACTTCATCGAGAGTACCCACGAGATGTGCCCCCACGTTCCGTATGAATACCGCGTCTGCACCTCCTCAAATCCTGCCCTCCTGAGCTTCTCTGCTATGTCGTCGATGGAATACCCGTCCCTGACATGCTCGTCGATGAACCCGTGCACCCCAGGCTCGCCACCCTCATGGTCGTCATGCGCATCTGACCCGCCCTTGTCGCTCGGCGTCGAGATCAGTAGCATCCCGCCCTTGTGCAGCGACTTGTAGAAGTTCCCGAAGACTTTCTCGTCCTCCTCGATGTGCTCCATGACGTCGACCGACAGGATGATGTCATACGTGTCCTCCTTGACGTACTGCGTCAGGTCGCCCTCTTCAAAGCGTACCTTGTCCTCACGCCCTATCTTCTGCGCAAATCCGTTGCAGTCCTCGATCTGCTCGGCCTTGACATCGACTCCGGTGACGTCGTCCTGCTTCCTCCAACTGAATGTGTACTGCCCGAATCCGCTCCCAGCATCGAGTATCGTCGCCGCCTTCTTCCCGAACTCGTTCATCCACTCTCTCTTCGCCCTCCTGATGTGCCAACTGCGCAGGAGGAGCACGTCTAGCAGAAAATAGAACAGCTTTCGCATCCACGGCGCCCGGTTGAACACCTTGCCGAGCTTGAACTTAATCGGGTCGTACTGCATTGTCCTTGTCCTCCTTCAATAGTCTGTCGATGTTGTCCATGTAGCTCATGCTGTCGTCGAGGTAGAAGTTCAGCTCTGGGACGATCCTCATCTGCTTCCCGATTCGCTTCCCGAGCGCATAACGCACCTTCGCCTTGTTCTCCTCTATCGACGCTAGCACTTCCTCCGCCTTCCCCTCCGGGAATATCGAGACATAGAGCTTTACTAGCGACATGTCTGGCGTAGCCCTCGACACTGTCACCGACAACATGGCCCCATGCAGCAGCTCGTGCAGCTCCCTCTGGAACATCTCCGCCACTTCCTTCTGGAGTAGCCTCGATACTTTCTTCTGTCTTGTATTTTCCATTTCTTCTGTTTTTTTCTTGTCTTCGAGGAGTCGTTTCGGCGTCCCTCGGCTCCCTCCCGAGTCTCCTCCGCCCTCCTCATATCCGGGGTCCGAGGCTCTCCGCCTGGTCTCCCCCCTACTCTACTGTCACGGACTTCGCCAAGTTCCTCGGCTGGTCGACGTCACACCGCCTCATGACGGCTATGTGATAGCTTATCAACTGCAGCGGGACGACTGCCAGCATCGGTAGCAACGCCTCGTCACACTCTGGTATCTCGATGACGTAGTCTGCCAACCGTGCTATCTCGGTGTCTCCCTCGGTCACGATGGCGACAACCTGTCCCTTCCTCGCCTTGACCTCCTGTATGTTGTTGACGACCTTGTCGTAATACTTGTCCCGCGTCGCCAGGACGAAGACTGGCATGCAGTTGTCTATCAACGCTATAGGTCCATGCTTCATCTCCGCTGCCGGATATCCCTCGGCATGTATGTACGAGATTTCCTTGAGCTTCAGCGCCCCCTCCAGCGCGACGGGGAACAGATACCCTCGCCCGAGGTAGATGGCGTTCTGCGCCAGCTGATACGCCCTCGAGACTTCCTTGATGTGCTCGTCGCCCTTCAAGACTCTCTCGACAAGCTCCGGCAACTGCAGGAGTCCGCTGATGAGCTCGCTGTACCGCGCATCTTCTATCTTCCCGCGCTTCCGCCCGATCGCCAGCGCCATCATGGTCAACGCGACGACCTGACTGGTGAACGCCTTGGTCGACGCGACGCCTATCTCTGGACCCGCATGGGTGTAGATGCCGGCATGTGTCTCCCTCGCTATCGACGACCCGACGACGTTGCAGATGCCGATGACGGTAGCTCCCTTCTCCTTCGCCATCCTCAGCGCCGCCAGCGTGTCCGCCGTCTCACCACTCTGCGAGATGACCAGGACGACGTCCTCCTCCGAGATGATCGGGTCTCTATACCTGAACTCGCTCGCATACTCGACCTCGACGTTGATCCTTGCGAACTGCTCGAAGAGGTACTCTCCGACGAGTCCCGCATGATAAGACGTGCCACATGCGACGATGATGATCCTGTTCGCCGAGACGAGCTTCGGCATGACCTCCGAGATTCCCCCGAGGTTGATGCTCTGCGTCTGCTCGACGATCCTTCCCCTCATGGTGTCTGCCAGCGAATTGGGCTGCTCGTGGATCTCCTTCAGCATAAAATGCTCATATCCGCCCTTGTCTATGCTGTCCGCACTGAACTCGATCTTGGTGATGACGGGGTCCACATGGACGTCCTTGAGGTCCGAGATCTCCATCCCCTGACGTGTCAATACGACGACCTGCTCGTCCTCGAGATACACGAGCTTGTCGGTGTACTCGACGATCGGCGTAGCGTCGCTCGCCATGAAATACTCGCCCTGACCGACTCCGACTGCCAGCGGACTGCCCTTCCTCGCGCCGAACAGCTTGTCCGGCTCGTCGGTGCAGATGATGCCGAGGCCATACGCCCCGATGACTTTGTTGAGCGCAACCTTGATGGCCTGCTCCGCCGAGACGTGCTGCGTCATATAGATGTACTCTATGAAGTCAGCAAGCACCTCGGTGTCGGTCTCGCCCTTGAAGGTGTACCCAGCGTCCTGCAGGCTCTTCCTGATGGTCCTGTAGTTCTCGATGATGCCGTTATGGACGACGACTATCTTGCCGTTCATCGAGACGTGTGGATGGGCATTGATGTCGTTCGGCTCTCCGTGCGTAGCCCACCGTGTATGACCGATGCCGAGGCTGCCGCTTATGGACTGGCCTTTGACCTGGTTCTGGAGGTCACTGACTCTCCCACGGCACTTGTTCAGCCTCAACTTTCCCTCGTCTATGACGGCGATTCCCGCCGAGTCATATCCTCTATATTCGAGTCGCTGTAGCCCCTTGATGATTATCGGCCACGCTGTTCTGTCTCCTATGTATCCGACTATTCCGCACATCGCTGTCTTCCTTTCTACTTTGTTTCGTCAAAATATCTCTGGCACTCTATGACGTCTACGTTCTGCTCCGCTGTGCCATGTAGCAGGCAGAAGTCCGCCGATGCGTCCTCGTCATTGCCGTCAGCACCATAGCCGACGTCCATCCTCGGTCCCCATTCCTTCGACGCGTCACTGACGAGCGCCTCTCTCATCCCCTGACATGCCTCCGCCAGGTGCTGTGCCGCATCGGTGACGTCCTCCTCGGTGTCGGTATATCCGTAGATCTCCCGCGCCTTGCCGACGGCCCACATCCGAGCCGCCTCCCACGAGTGTATGTGGACGTCGGTGATGTCCTTCCCGATGTCCTCGACGCTCTCATATTCCCCGCGTATGAGTCTGTCCTCGATGTCCTCGATCTCGCCCTTCGGCGCTATCAGTCCCCCGCAGTCTATCCACTCGCTATCGAAGCTCTCGCTCTGCCCCTTGTCATGGAGGTATGCCTTGCAGAGGTAGAAATCGACGGCTGTCTTATACGCCTTCTCGGCCCGCGGCAGCAACGCCTTGTGATACCTGATGCCGCACTCGACGATGATATGCTGCTGCTTGCTCTCCTCCATCTGCTTCATCTTCCCGATGGCCTCTATCATCTTCCCGACTGTCATGGGGTTCAGGACGTCATACGAGACGCAGTCCCTCTTCAAGGTCCTCATGTCTCGCTTCCTCCACTTCTGGCTGTCCCTGAAGATTCCCATGGTCCTCATGTTCTGCGCTATCAGGAGGTGGCTCTCGCCCTCCCTCTCCGCAAGTATGGAGAACGGATACGCACTGGTGTCGGGATTTGTCTTATGCCGCCCGACGATCATGGTGAACGCTCCTATGTGAGCCGGCTCCAGTACGTAGCTGTCTGACCCTGTCTTGACGCCCCTGTCGAGGATCAACTGATGGCTCGGTCCTAGTCTGTAATGGTGGTTGCTGACGTTGGTGCCGCTCCCGGCATTGTAGAACGAGCAGCTCTGTGCTATCAGGAGTGTCGACTTATGATGCGATACTGTATACGGCCCTGCCATGACGGCTACTGCCTCGCCACACAGCAGCTGGCTGCACGCGAAGGCTAACAGGTTCTCGCCATAGAAGCCCCCAGCTACGGTGCAGCACTGCCCGATATAAGCCTTTGTCAACTGCGCAGCACCATCGATCTTGGCCCCCTCCGCGACGACGAAGTCGTTCATCTGGACGCCATGACCTATGTATGTCGCCTGCTCCTTGACTGAGAGGATGGTGCCATTCCTCAGGACGTCGGCTCCCTCGATGGTGGTATATCCGCCTATCTGGACGTGGTCGATGGTCTTGACTCCATAGATTGAGACCCTCCGACCCATCAGCGCCTCCGCAGTCTGAGCCTCCTTCTCGACGAGTCGCTCATACGCCTCCCGCAAGCCCCGCTTGTACGAGTGCATCGCGACGATATACGCTATGTTGGAGCTTAGGTGCCGCGAGAGCGCTACCTCCCTGCCACCAGCCTCGTTGACGACGCCGACCCTGACGCCGATGCCATAGTTCATCCGCTGACGGACATCCTCCGACGCACTGATGCGACCACTATCGACTATGACGTTCTTGTCCCCTGTCGTGTAGCAGCTGATGAGCCCGACATTGCTGATGTAGTTGTCGTCGCCTATCTGGCTGTTGGCTATGGTGACGTTGCTGATCAGCGGCCGGACGTCACCAAGCCCATTGACGTTGACGAGTCCGTTCATGTTCCCGAGTCTCACCTCGCCTATGAACACGACGTCCCTTATCATCGAGACGTCTGTCGCCGGACGCACGGTGACTGTATTCCAGTCCTCTGCCCTGCACCCGTTCTCCCTGAGCCGAGCTACTTCCTCGTCGCTCAGCGCCCTGTGGTCATCCTGATGTCGCCTGCTCATGTCTCTACTACGCTTTTTCCTCACCGGTCTTGCGCCGGTATGTATATACTATCCCGACTGCCAACAGCAATACGACGATGACGGACGATACGTATCCTATCACCCTGCCCGTCGCAAAACTCTTAGGCTCGAACTTGAACTCTATCTTGTGCTTACCCGCCGGCACTGCCAACGCCCTCAAGACGTAGTCGGCATGCAGTATCTCGGCATCCTTGCCGTCGATGGTCGCCGTCCACCCTGCCGGATAATATATCTCGCTGAAGACGACAACTCCGTCTCCCGGCGCCTCGGTCTCATACTCGACTTGCTCCGGCGTATATTTGGTCTGCCTGACTGTCGCTCCCTCCATGGCCTGAGCCTTGACTGAACCAGCCCCCTCGACGATGGCTGTCTTCCCGAGGTCGTTCTCGCCTATGGCGTCTATCGCCTCGTCGGCTGTTGCCACGACTTTCACGTCCTCGACATACCACGCCCTCGGCATGGCATACCTGTTGACGATTGGCTTCTGTCCCGGATTGTAAATGACGTACTTGGTGTTCATCATGTTAAGGCTCTTCGCACCAGCCAGGACTCTGTCGATGCCTTCATAGTCGCCCGACTGTATCGCCGTACGCAACTGGCTCCACTCGTCCATCATGTACCTGTCGATGATGTCCTGGTATCTCCTGAGCTTCGCACCATGATACCCGCCGACGGAGTGATGGTAATACGATGTATATACTTCGTTGAACGGATTGGTATATACTGATATGACTCTGTGCAGCTCGGTGTCTGCCAATATCTCCTTGTCCGCCGCCGACATGACGAAGCTGTTGTTCTGTCTCTTCTCGACGAAGTTGTCGCTCGAGAGGTAACGTCTGTCGACGCCCCACAGGTCTATCAGCGTCAAGACGACTATGGTCCCGACCATCACGTTCCTGTTTATCTTCCTGACACTGCAGAACCACAACGCCGACGACCCGAGCAGGATCAAGACTGCGGTCCGAAACGCATCACCCCTCATCAGCTCGATTCTCGCGTTTATCATTCCTTCCTCGACGAGGGCATACGCCGGATTCTGTGCCTTTGCGTCTGCCAACGCCTGTGCCTCCATCGGCGACAGGAAGTCATAGAACAATGTCGGCGCCATCGCCAATAGCAACGACACGCCAGCCGTCAAACCTATCGAGACGAAGAACCACTTGACGTCATACTTGATGTCCTCCGGATTGTCATATATGGCCTTCAGCCCGAGGAACGACAGAGTCGGAATGGTGACGGTCGCTATGACGAGCGCCATCTCGACGGTCCTGAACTTGTTATACAGCGGGAAATAATAGAACATGAGGTCTGTCAGGAGTGAGAAGTTCTTCCCCCACGCCAGCATGATCGAGACGACGGTCGCCGCTATCAGCCACCACTTCAGCCTCCCCTTGTAATAGAAGCAGCCGATGAAGAACAGGAAGCAGACTATCGCCCCGACATACACCGGTCCCGACGTGAAACTACGCCCTCCCCAGTACTGCGACTGGTTCGCGACGGCATCCCTGACTTCCTTGGGATTGACGTTCCTGACTGACTTGAGGTCCTCCCCTATCGCCTGGCTCGCTCCGCCGACGACGTTCGGGATGAGTAGCGTCGGTGTCTCATGCACTCCATAGCTCCACCCGAGGGCATACTCCTTGTCGAGGCCGTCATGCTCCTTCTCCCCAGCCTTGACCTTCAGTTCGCTAGCACCTCGTATCGAGTACTTGCCATACTCATACGTCGGCAATAGGTTCGCCATGCTCGGCAGTATCGCGAGCGTCGCCGCTACCGCCAGGACGCCAATCGACTTGCCGAACTTCCCATACTCCTTGCCCTTGATGGCCCAGACGAGCTCCATGATGACGAGCACGAGCAACGCTATCGCGAGATAATAGGTGATCTGTACGTGATTGTACGCGAGCTCGAGCCCGAGTCCGACCATGGTCATCAGCCCTCCAGCTACATACTTGCCCCTGAACGCCAAGAGCACACCGCCTATGACGACGGGCATCATGGCTATGGCATAGCACTTCGTGATATGTCCCGCCGCTATTATTATTATGTTATAACTGCCGAGGGCAAACGCTATCGCCCCAGCAGCCGATACTTTCCAGTCTATCCCGAGGCTCAACATCAAGGCGTAAAATCCGATGAGGTACAGGAACAAGATCCCCATGGTCTCATACGGGAGCCCCAGTCGCACCCAGTGGCACAACTTGTGGAATATGTTGCTCGACGAGTCGGCCTTGATCTGATACGCCGGCATACCGCCAAACATCGAGTCGGTCCACGTGGCTACCTCGCCCGTGCTCTTCTGATACTCCGCTATCTCATGCGCCGCCCCGATCGCATGCGTGTTGTCCATCTGTGGCAATACTTTCCCCTTTACGACCGGCGAGAAATATATCGCACTCAACAACGCGAACAGCACAATCACCACAACGTGCGGCAATATGCTCTTGATGTCTATCTTCTTCTTGCTCATCTTTTCTTTCGTTCCCCGCGCTCCCGCACGAAGTCTTTCAAGTCCAAAGTTACTGCTTTAAGTTTATCTATCCTCGTTTTTTCGTCATTCTCTTCTATTACGTACCTCGCCGACTTCTCGATGTACCTCCATAACCGCTTCGCTATGTCGCTGTACTTGCCGACCATCCCGACTGCCCGCGGCGCCATGCTCGCGTCTGTCGGCTGCTTCGTCGCCATCTCTATTATTGCTTCTGCCTCCCGCCTCTCTTCCTCCCCGAGTAGCCAGAACGCCTCGTTCCACGTCTCCCTCATCTCCCGGACTACCCCCCGGTTCATGGCCTCGACTCTCGCTATCATCTCTCGCCCTTTCTCCCCTTGCCGCTTCATCATCAGAGCTATATCTACGAGCCACCCGAGTCTGTTCCCCTCGATCTGTCTGTTCTTGACGTAGTGCGCCGTCAGGTGATACATGGTCTGTGCATCGGTCAGGACTCGCTCTCCTCGCCCTTCTTCCCCTCTCACTTCTGTCTCTACCTCCCCGACGTTCAGCCTCGACTCCCGCCCGAATAGGCAGAAGTGTAGATCGACGGCCTGCCCTCCTATCATCATCGGCGGATAATGCGGAAACATGGTGTCATATACTGCCTGCGTCCTGTACTTGGGGACTCTTCCCTCTTCTTCCATCTTTAGCATCTCCCTATAGACTGCCATGGGGTTAGTGCCGTATGCGAGGAGGTCTATGTCGCTCGTCGGTCGCTCCCATATCTCGTCATATAGCTCCCTCATCAGGTATATGCCCTTCAATGGGACGACCTCCATGCCCTTCTCCCTCATCCGCTCCCTGATGGCTCTATACACTGCCTCCCTCCTGCTGTTCTTGGCTATGGTCTCCAGGACACTCGCCCGCAACCGACCTGCTATCTCTCTGTACCTGCTGTCTCGGACTATCCCCTCCTCGGTCAGTCTCCTGTACAACCACCCGCACACGCCATGCCGTCGCGCCGCCCCGACGACTCTCTCGACATCGACACTCTCTATCGGAACAAGACTGGCAGTCTCTGCCGTCCATTCAAAACGACAAAGCGCCGCCAGTCTCTCCGTCTCTTCCATATTTCTTGCTTTGCTCGCCTCGCCGACCTGTCGCCGACGAATGCTATGCACCTTCCTGTCTTAGCTCTTCGGGCTCGTCCCCTTGCCTATCTCCTCGACGAGCCTGCTTATGACCTTCGTCATCCTCGGCTCCGCAGCTGCTGCTACCTTCTGGACCTCCTCGTGGCTGACCTCGACTATCTCGCCCGGCACGCCCGAGTCGGTGATGATAGAGACTCCGAACACCTCGATTCCAGCATGATGCGCAATGATGACCTCCGGGACTGTCGACATGCCGACGGCATCGCCTCCGAGGAGTCTGAACATCTTGTACTCCGCCGGCGTCTCAAACGTAGGGCCGCTCGTTCCGACATACACGCCGGTCCTCAGGTCCAGGTTCTCCTCCTTGCCTATCTTCAGCGCCAGCTCTGTGAGCCGCTTGCTATACGTCTCGCTCATGTCCGGGAACCGTGGACCGAACTCGTCGAGGTTCTTGCCTATCAACGGATTCGTGCCGAACATGTTGATGTGGTCCGTGATGACCATGACGTCACCAACCTTGAAGCCCGGGTTCAGTCCTCCCGCTGCATTCGAGACTATCAACGTCTTGATGCCCAGTAGCTTCATGACTCTCGCTGGCATCGTGACCTGCTGCATGGTGTACCCCTCATAGTAGTGGAATCTGCCCTGCATCGCTATCACTGAGACGCCACCTATCTTGCCGATTATGAGTCGCCCCTTGTGCCCCTCGACGGTCGAGACTGGGAAGCATGGGATGTCTTCGTACGGGATTGAATCGACTGTCTCTATCTCCCCGACAAGTCCCCCAAGTCCTGTCCCTAGGACTATCGCAACCTCTGTGCCTGGAATGATGCGCGGCCTCAGATACTCCGCCGCCTTCTTAATCTCTTCTATTGACATAGCTCTTTACTTTATTGATGAACAAATCTTCGGTGTCGTCGAAGAACTCTATGCCTATCGGCAATGTCAACAACCCGACTCCGCTCAGGCCCTCCAGCCTCCGATAGTCTTTCTCTGTGGTGACGACGACCGACCCCGTCTCCCTCGCCACCCTCACTATCTCGGCTTTCTCCGCCTCACTGTATATGTGATGATCCGGATACTCCATCCTCCGGACTTCTTCATATAGTCTCTCTACTGCCTCAAAGAATGGCCCCGGTCGCCCTATGCCCGCGACGGCAACGGCTCTTCCCGTAGGCGTCTTCCCCTCTTCGTTCTCCGCCCTCAGCGCCCTGTACCCGATGCGAGCGAAGAATACGTCCGCCGACGTGTACTTCCAGAGCTGGTCCTCTATCCGCCGCCGCTCACCGACGGTCAGGACTTTCGGACACTTGTTGACGACGACTATCTGCGCACCACTCATCCCGACTCCCGGAAACTCTCTCAACCGCCCAGCCGGCATCGGCATGTCCTCCCACACCGGCCGCGCATAGTCGCAGACGAGTATGGTCATCCCCGCCGACGTCGAGTAATGCTGATGCCCGTCGTCCATCAAGACGACCTCCGCCAAGTCCTCATCCTCGATCTTCGCTATCGACTTGTTCCTGTCCCCCTCGACTATCACCTCGACCCTCGGGTACTTCTTCTTGATCTGCGACGGCTCGTCGCCTATCTCCTCAGCCGTGCTCGCCTCCGTCGCCCTTATCATTCCCTTGGTCTTCCGCCCATATCCTCTGCTGACGACGGCTAAACGTTTCTCCCACAATGTCTCGACGAGCTTCTCTATCAACGGGGTCTTCCCCGTCCCACCGACTGTTATATTACCGACGCAGATGACTGGCAACCGACTCTTCCGCCGTGTCAGGACTCCGCTCTCATGCAGCTTCCGCAAGAGGGCATTCACCCCTCCATACAGAGCCGACAACGGCAGCAACAACAGCCGAAACCCCATCTATTCCTTCTTTTTGAGGTAACTGCCTGCCCACCTCGGCAACAAGACGGCCCCTATCAACAGATACGGATAGTAGCTGATTAGTCGCCAGCAGAACGCCAACGCCATCGGCGACGACGGTATGTAAGACGACAGGAACTCCTTGAATGCATACTCCGCAAAACCTGCCCCTCCAGGCGTCGGCGCAACGAGCATGGTTATCCACATGACGAGCTGGCGCCCGAAGACGATGAGGTTGTCGCCAAGACCCATCTTCCCGAATCCGAAGAACGCTATGATCAACGCATTGACAACCCAATACCTCGATGTCCAACTGAGGAACGTCGCCGCAAAGGCTTTTACCCAGTTCACCATCGGCCACCTCTTGAAATATCTCGCCGTCTCGACGATGTCCTGACCGACGCACGCTATGTCGGTACGCCACTTCCTGAGGAACGGCAACCGGAAGATGTTCAGCAGCAGCCACTTCAGCCCCCTCGGGTTGATAAACATGCCGTAGCTCAACACACATATATATGCAAGCTTGATGCAGTAGCCTATCCACGCCGCCGACGTCACGGCTGTCGTGACGTCCCCAAAGATCCTCGTATACCCGATGCCGAAGATGACTAGCGGGAACATCAACGCGAAATATAACTCGTCTAGAAACGAGGTCACCATGACTATGCCAGTGCTCCGCCCTGCCGAGATGCCCTCCTTGTTGACGAAGAACAGCGCGACGCTCGTCCCGCCTACTGCCGACGGCGTCACCGCCGACGCAAACTCCCACAACATGATGATTCTGAAGCTCGGCAACCACCCGAGCTCGTTGTCGCTCAGTAACCGTATCCTGATCATGTAACCGATGTCCCTCATCGACATGAACAAAGCCGCTATGACCAGCCAGAAGACGGTGTGCCACGTGAACGTGAACGCATCAAACGTCCCAGGCGTATACTCTCGCCAGAATAAGAACGCTGTCGCAGCTAGCCCTATCACGACGGGAATCGCTACTTTCCAACCCTGTAGGTTGTCCAACGGTGCCGGACGCTCTGTCTCTGCCATATATAGCCCTCCTTCTAGAAGTTGAAGTCTCCGCCGTCCTCCTGGCTCTCCGTCTGCTCGACCGTCCCGATGTCCTCGCCTGCATACTGCTCCCCCTCGTCGGCATTGACGCCCTTGTCAGAGCATGAGAGTGAGAACTGTATGGTGCTCGGCTGCTCAAAGGTGTCGGTCTGCTTGACCTCCGGTATGCTCTCGTCTGCAAAAACTCTCTGCAGGAACTTTCCGACTAGCGGCAACGCCGTGTTCGCTCCCTGACCAAGGTTCATCGACTGGAAGTGGATCGCACGCTCCTCGCCGCCAACCCACGCTCCACACGCGAGATGCGGCAATACGCACATGAACCAACCGTCACTCTGATTCTGCGTCGTCCCGGTCTTGCCGCCCATCTGCGCGGTCATCTTGAACGCCGAGCCTCTCAGCCTACGGCCGGTTCCCTGATCGACGACGCCCTGCATCAGCGAGACCATCATGAAGGCTGTCTGCTCGTCGAGCACTTCCCTCTCCCGCTTGACGCTCCTCGTGATGACGTTCCCATACTTGTCCTCTATCCGCGTGACCATGATGGGGTCTATGTGGATGCCTTTGTTTACGTACGTCGCATACGCACCGACCATCTCCAGCAGCTTGACCTCGCTCGTCCCGAGGAAGAGGCTCGGGACCTCGTCTATCCTGCTCTCGATGCCGAGATTCTTGATGAGTCGCGCGACCTGATGCGGACTGGTCTGCTTCATGACCCATCCCGTGATGTTGTTGTTCGAGTTCGCTAGTCCCCACTTGAGGCTCACCATCTCCCCGCTCCTCGCATTGCCGGAGTTCCTCGGAGTCCACGTCGTCGTGGTGTTGCCCTCCGCCGGGACTATGAAGGTCTGCGGGACGTTCGGCGCCAGGTCACACGGCGTGTGTCCGTCGTTCATGATGGTGGTATAGACGAACGGCTTGATGGTCGACCCGACCTGCCTCCGGCCCTTGCCCGCCATGTCATACTGGAAGAACCGGAAGTTCGGACCTCCGACATACGCCTTGACGTATCCGGTCTGCGGCTCCATCGCCATGAAACTGGTCCTCAATATGTGCTTATGATAGACGACTGAATCCCACGGACTTAAGACTGTATCGACCTCGAAGTTCGGCGCGTCCCACGAGAATATCTTGGTCTCGACTGGCTTCTTCATCGCCTCCAGCATCTCCTTCTCGCTCTTCCCCGCATTCTTCATCTTCCTCCACCTCTCGGTCTGCTTCAGGCTCTTCGTGATGAGGGTCTCGAACTGCTCCTTTGTGATGTCTGTCGTGTACGGCGCATTCTTCTTGCCCTTCTTGTCCTGGAAGAACTGCGGCTGCAGCGTCTCCCCGAGCTGATCCTTCACCGCGTCCTCGGCATACTTCTGCATCCTGCTGTCTATCGTCGTGTATATCTTCAGCCCGTCTCTGTAGAAGTCATACTTGGACCCGTCGGTCTTCCTGTTCTTCTCGACCCATCCATATATTGGGTTCGTCGCCCACGCTATGCTGTCGTCCTTGTACTCCTGCTCCTGCCAGCTCGCATAGTTCGCCCTCTCCGGCTTGACGGCCTTCATCTGGAGTCTGATGTACTCCCTCAGGTATGGCGCAAGCCCGTCCTTGTGGTCGCTCCTCCTGAAGTCGAGCACCAGCGGCAGCGCCGACAGCGAGTCGCACTCGTGCTGCGAGATGTAGCCTTTCTTCACCATCTGTCCGAAGACGACGTTCCTCCTCTGACGGACTTTCTCGTTTCGCCTGACTGGATTATATAGCGCCGGGTTCTTCAGCATCCCGACGAGGACTGCCGCCTCCTCGACCTTGAGGTCCGCCGGCTGCTTGCCGAAATATGTATAGGATGCCGACGCTATTCCGTATGCGTCATACACATACCCGACTCTGTTCAGGTATAGCGCGATTATCTCCTCCTTGGTGTACGTCCTCTCCAGCTTGACCGCCACGACCCACTCGTTGAGCTTCTGCATGACTCTCTCGCTCGTGCTCAGCGCCCGCTCGTGGAATAGTAGCTTTGCCAACTGCTGTGTGATGGTCGAGCCACCTCCCGACTCCCCCTGTCGGAGCACGACGGTCTTTATCAATACGCGCCCAAGGCTCCTGATGTCTATCCCCGCATGCTCGAAGAATCTCTCGTCCTCCGTCGCCACCAGCGCCTTCACGACGTGCTTCGAGATCTCGTCATAGTCCACCTGGCTCCTGTTCTCGACGAAAAACTTCCCAAGCAACACCCCGTCCGACGAATATATCTCCGTCGCCAGGCTGTTCTTCGGATTCTCCAGCTCCTCAAACGACGGCATGTAACCGAGCCACCCCCTCGAGACTAAGAAGAAAAATAGCCAACAACCTATCAGCCCGAGCAAAAACAACGCCCAGAACCCTATCACGAACTTCTTATATGCTGGTTTCATCTATCTCTTTTTTTCCTTTTTCTGTACTCTAACCGAAAATCTCGTAAAATTAGCACTTTTCTTTTAATTCTCACCCCTCCCCCCGACTTTTCCTCCCCGCCCCCTCGTTAAGCTCCTCCGACGTTGAGCGTGGATTTGTAATCCCTTTCGATTGAGCGAGCGCAGAACGAGCTTGCTCGTTTTGCCGAGTGGAAGAAAGGTCAGCGAAGCTAATCCCGCTCCATGGAGTATAAGCATCTGAAATCCCTTTCGATTAAGCGAGAGCAAACTTTCGATTAAGCGAATGCAGAACGAGCTTGCTCGTTATGCTGAGCGTGAGAAAGTAAGACTATAGTCAATGTGCTTGCACAAATTGCCGAACTTTTCGATTAAGCGAGTGCAATGCAAGCTTGCTTGCACAAATTGCCGAGCGTGAGAAAGGTCGACGAAGTCAATGCGATAATATGCCTCCTTTAAACACTCCGCCCCCTCCGACGATTCCGACGACTCCGATTCCTAACTTCCGCCCCTAAGGGGCAACTTCCCGCTCCATCGAATATAAGCATTTATAATGTGAGGATAGAGTGTAATTTGGGAACAAACAAAAAAATGACGGAAGCCGATGTTTCAGGCTCCCGTCGCATGCTTTTTTACTTGCAGTCCAATGCCGACATGGGCAAGGGGTGCAAGGTTCTGAATGCAAATTTAGAAACTATTTCTGACATCTGCAATTCTCTCCGAGTTTTCCCGCACTTTTTACCTAGAATTCCTGGTTGACGGTTTTAGGCTTAGCTGGGCGACCGACTTTTGGTGTCGCAGATTTCTTTCTTGACACGTACTGAGGGGCGCAGTTCTCCGGTATTTCTATGCCAAACT
>JAFPZF010000034.1 GCA_017417385.1 Bacteroidales bacterium | reverse complement strand
GAGTTTGGCATAGAAATACCGGAGAACTGCGCCCCTCAGTACGTGTCAAGAAAGAAATCTGCGACACCAAAAGTCGGTCGCCCAGCTAAGCCTAAAACCGTCAACCAGGAATTCTAGGTAAAAAGTGCGGGAAAACTCGGACTTCCATCAGACCGGTGCCTTCTTCCTCAAGGACGGCAAGATGTACCGCATCCCCCGCCGCTTCCAGCTCAGCCAAGCCCACAAAGCCAACATCGACTACAAGATCGGCAAATACATGGTCCCCGAAACCATCAAGTTCACCTGGTCCCCCGACGACTACCACAACTGAAACCCCTCCGCACCTCCACAACCTTAATCAACGACATCTTCTCCCTCCTTCGCCTACGCTGACGTTACCGACGGCTGGCGGCATATTCAACCGCCTCTCCGCCGACTACGCTATCAGCGACCAGCTGCACGTCACGCTCGGCTACGACTTTTCTACGCCGACGGCGGTATGTTCGCCATGTACAAAGACAACTCGGAGCTATGGGCAAAACTGAAGTTCAGCTTCTGACCCATAGCTCCGTTACCGAGCGTCCTGCTATTGCAGTCTCTATTGTCCTATTCTACACCTATTTGCGGAATACTATCCGGCCACCCTCTACTACAAGCCCCTTCTTGCTCGCCACGGCCTTCCTGCCTGTCAAGTCGTAAGCTCCGTTCTCCCTGATGACAGCACGCGAAGGTACAGATGGTAGGCTCGCCGGCTCATTCATGTACTCACACACCTCTTTGGAAATGACACTCCACTCTTTCTTCTCTGAGTCCCACTCATAATCATACCACAACGTCTCAAGACCTGTCTCGTCAAACGTCGATTTGAGCGCCTCTCCATAACCTACCCACTCCTCTGCTCCGCTGTTCCAACTATAATGGGCCACGTACGTCATGTTCCCCCTCTCATCATAGCTGCACTCCCGCTTCGTGTGCAACGTCTCACCACTGTAATCTACCTCAAGCGTGCAATTGTTGTTCGCGTCATAGGTGTATTCTATCCTCCCCGTGCCTTTCCAATTGTCATCCTCCCAGACAGCTCGCGTCTCGAGAACGCAATTACCCGCCTCGTCATACTCATATTCTATCTTTCTTTTGAGAACCGAAGAGTCGTAATTATCTATGTACTCTGTCTCTACCTTCCCATTCTCCCCGTATGTAAACTCTATCTTATAACGCTGCTCCCACTTCTCTCCACTCTCATCGAGAGAACTGCTTATCTCCGACACTCTATTCCCGTTGGTGTCATAGACATATATTGTCTGCCTTCCCTTGCCTACCCAATCCTGTATTTCCGAGTCCCAATCGCACGGTATGTACATTGAGCACCGTCCTTTATCGTCATATTGGTATTCATCGCGCTCTCTGCCGACCCACTTCTCAGTCTCTGCATTCCAATCGTAATAAGACAATGATATCTGGTTGCCTTTCTCGTCATGCAAAAACTCCGTTTTGCTGTCGTTGACCCATGTGTCTGCATCCTCATCCCAGTTGGAGAAGATGTAAGTGGTGTCATTCCCCTCATAGAAAGCCTCCACTTTTGATGAGTTGACCCACGACTTCGTCACCGCATCCCATGCGTACCCCAGCTCAAGGTCGCTTTCGCCAGTCGTCCTGTCACAACCGATATACTCGGTCTTCTCGGAAAGAACGAAGTCGTTCGCCTCACTACTCCACTCGTATGAATACAAGACTAAGTCTACCTTCTCCCCAGCCATCGCCCCGGTGCTCCACACCCCGAGAAGGAATGCTAGCATAAACGACCAGACTAGACGTAGCCCTCGCACACTACGGAGAAGACGCCCTTCGCCCTCCCCTCTGACATTAGTAAATCTTTGCATATTCTCTTGTCGCACATTTGTTATTTGCGGCGCAAAATTACGTAAATCTTCCATCTTGCAAATCTTCCATCTTGCAAGAAAAAACACCCGCTATTTGGCATGTTTCTTCCACATTCACCCTTCCCATTTCCTTCCCACCATGTCACATAAACACATTTAATCCTCCGACAATCTACAAAAGACTAAAGGGCAGCCACCTCTGCAACCACCCTTCTGTCTATATTGTACAAAACTTACATCTGCTCCCTGCTCATCTCCTCTATCCTCTCTATCGAGACCCCTGTCGTCTCCGCTATCACCTCCGTCGCCATCCCTATCTTCAGCAGGGCACTTGCCCCACTCTATTCCTGCTTCTTTTCAAAAAAAATGTATTATCCTACGGTGATACCCCCAAATTAACATAGGGGCAACTCTGAATATTATGCCGTTTCGAGAAATTACCCCCATAAAAATTAGGCTCTCTCGTCAAAACTCATACTTTTGCATTCAACCTCAAACAAAGACAACAATATGGGTGAGACGAGAAACAGCTACGAGACGTTATTGCGCAGCCGCGATATCGTCGACAAATGGATGGAACGATACGGCGTACGATTCGGCGTCTATAAAAACGGTGTGTTCAACGAACAGCTCTTCCCTTTCGACGCAATCCCTCGTATCATAGACAACAATACTTGGTCCTACCTGAGCCGCGGACTCAGACAAAGGGTCATGGCCCTCAACGCATTCCTCGCTGACGTTTATGGAGACAGGAAGATCGTCAAGGACAAGGTCATCCCTGAGGACTTCATCCTCTCCTCTAAAGGATTTCTCCCTCAGTGCAACGGCATCAGACCCGTCAACGACGTCTTTAGTCACATCTCTGGCATCGACCTCGTCGAGGCCGAAGGTGGAGTATGGTACGTCCTCGAAGACAACCTGCGAGTCCCTAGCGGTGCCTCCTACCCTATTATCGCCCGCGAACTGACTCGCAAGTCCTCCCCGCAAACTTTCGAGGGCTCCAACATCATCGACAACCGTGGCTACGCTCTTTTGCTCCGCAAGGTCATGGACGATATGAACATATCTTCCGGAATCACGGTCGTCCTCACCCCAGGACGCTACAACTCTGCCTTCTTTGAGCACTCCTACCTCGCCGAAAAGACAGGAACGGTCCTCGCCTTCCCTGACGAACTCTTCGTCGAAGACAATATGGTCTTCTACAAGAGTCTCCACGGCGAGAAGACCCGCGTCTCTGTCATCTACCGCCGTATCTCCGACGAGTTCATGGATCCTATGGCCTTCAATCGCGATAGCCTCCTCGGAGTACCCAACATCTTCGAGGCCTACCGCGCCGGCAACGTCTGCATCATGAACGCCTTCGGCAACGGCGTCGCCGACGACAAGGGGATCTACTACTTCGTCCCGAAGATGGTCAAATACTACCTCGGCGAGTCCCCGATCCTCCAGAACGCTCCAACCTACCTCCCCGTCTTCGACGAAGACCGCAGCTATGTCATCGACAATATCAGCCGCCTCGTCATCAAGGACGTCTCCGAGGCTGGCGGCTACGGCGTCATGTTCGGCAGAGACCTCTCCCGCGAACGTACTGCCGAGATGATCGACCTCATCAAGAAAGACCCCCGTCGATGGATCGCTCAGGAAATCGTCGAGTTCCTCGACCTCGACGTCATGGACGGCGACAAGGTTGTCAAGCGTAAGAGCGACTTCCGGGCCTTCGTCCTGACTGGCCGAGACGTCGACGTCTGGCCAAGCGGACTCACCCGCTTCACCCGCAACCCGGACTCCTATGTCGTCAACTCCTCACAGGGCGGCGGCTTCAAGGATACCTGGGTCCTCTCTGAATAACACACCACACCTTATCAACTAATTTCTAAATACTTATCACCATGAAGACAACAACTACTACCACCATCATGAAGAGTGGCGCCATCTCCCCTATGAGGGCAGACCGCCTCTACTGGCTCGGCCGCTACGCCGAGAGGGTCTGCATGTCTCTCCACCTCATCCGCAAGTTCTACAATAGGATGATCGACTGCCCGACGGGCACTGTCCACCACGAGTTCTGCGCCCTCATGGGGCTCCCTGCTCCTACCTCCGACTCCGAGACCTTCCTCGCCGACTACCTCTACTCCCGCGCCCTCCCCTGGTCTATCTTCTCGACTCTCGAGAACCTCAAGAACAACGCGATGCTCGAGCGTGACGACATCGGCAGCGAGACTCTCGCCTATATCGAACTGGCTTGCAACAAGGCACGCGACTGCGCCTCACGTGGCGCCGGTCTCTACGAACTGCAGAGCGTGACGGACGCTGTCATGGCCTTCTGGGGCGCAGTCGGAGAGAATATCCGCTACCGCTGCATTCACGACCTGATCGCTATCGGACGAAGCGTCGAACGAGCTGACCTCCTCATCAGATTCGGCTACGACACTGCTCGCATTGTGAACGAACTCGAACGTATCGCCGACGCCGACGAGAACTACCTCAACCTCTGCGACAAGGCTACTCTCGACGCCCTCCGATGCAAGGTCGCCGAGCCTGACTGCAATGCGAAGAGCGATATCCTCCTACGTCTCAATGGCATCTTCGCCGCATGACTCGCCTCCGCTTCATATACTCGACGCTTATAACGACAGATAGCCCTGTGTCCTCCCACGGCTTCGCTCTCCGCTGCGTCCCGATGAGATGCCCCTCTCAGAAGGTGCTGTGGGAACAGGTCTCTGTCATACCCTCCGTCCCCCTCTCCCGCTCCCGAGACGCCTTCGGCAACGAACTCCTGACGGGCTACGCCCCTATGAGGCACGACTTCTTCGCCTACGAGTCCGCCGGCCTCGTCGAATCCTCCCCTTCACCAGACACGACGCCCGACTCTATCTACCTATACCCGACGCCTCTCACCGCCCCCTCCGACGACCTCCGCCGCGCCGCCCGCTCCCTAGACACCTCCTCCCCCGCCGCGACACGTGCCTCCATAACCTCGCTCCTCTATGACAATATGCACTACGAACGCGGGTTCACCAACATCAACACGACGGCCGCAGCAGCCTGGAACGGACGCGTAGGCGTCTGCCAGGACTTCGCGCACATCGCCGTCGCTCTCCTGAGGCTCGCCGGCTTCCACGCACGCTACGTCTGCGGTCTTATGATCGGTCACGGCGAGTCTCACGCCTGGGTCGAAATGTTCGACTCCGACAAATGGATCGCTTTCGACCCGACCAACGGCAAGACAACAACCGACGTGGGCTACATCAAATTCGCTCACGGCAGAGACTTCGACGACTGTAGTATGTGCCGAGGCTCTTTCTCGGGCTGCGCTTCTCAGTCTATGCGTGTCTCTGTCGAAGTCTGGAACGAACAACGTCTTTAATCTTTTTACGACTACTATGGAAGGCAAAATTCTGGCTGTCGTCAACGAGAAAATGCCCGTCCTCGAGAACCTCAATATCTCGAAGCACGTCATCGGCGATAAGCCTCGACCTCGCGTCTGCATCGTCACGGGCATCCACGGCGACGAACTCGAAGGTCAGTACGTCTGCTACGAACTGGCTCGCCTCCTCAACGACTTCTCCGGCCATATCAACGGCCGCATTGAAATCTATCCCGCACTCAACCCCCTCGGCGTCGACTCGGTATTCCGCGGCATACCGACTTTCGACCTCGATATGAACCGTATCTTCCCGGGCTGCACAGACGGCCACGTCATCGAAAAGGTAGCCCACGACGTCATCGAGGACCTCAAGGGCGCCGACCTCGTTATCGACATCCATAGCAGTAATATCTATCTCTACGAGGTCCCCCAGGTACGCATGAGCGAGGAGACGGCCGAACGTCTCATGCCCTTCGCTCAGCAACTCAACGTCGACTTCGTCTGGGTACACGCCGCAGCTACTGTCCTCGAAAGCACTATCGCACATAGCCTCAACTCTATCGGAACTCCAACTGTCGTCGTCGAAATGGGCATTGGCATGAGGATAACACCAGGCTACGGCAATAAACTCGTCAACGGCATCATGAACGCTCTCACCCACCTCGGCGTCATATCCGAAGACGCACAGAGAGAGGTCTCGACACCCTTCGTATCGACTGCCGGCCACGTCTCGATGATCAACTCCCCTGCCTCCGGCGTCGTCATCTCTATCGCCTCCCACGGCTCTTGGGTCGAGGCGGGAGAGACGCTCTGCATCGTCACCGACCCTCTCCGTGGCATCACCCTCGCCGAGGTCATGGCTCCCGTCAACGGCTTCCTCTTCACGATGAGAGGCTACCCCGTCGTCTACGAGGGCTCTCTCATCGCCCGTATCTTTTCTATCGGTTAAGCACATCTTTCTTATGGAGACTTTAGAGATCATGAGGATGCCCTCTCCTTATAGGGGCGACTTTATCATCCGTGGCTACCACTTCGGACCACGTGAGAAGTCTATCGCCATCGTCGGTAGCCTTAGAGGCGACGAGGTTCAACAACTCTACGTCGCTTCGCAAATCGTCAAGAACCTGCGTATAATGGAGGCTGACGGCAATCTATCACCAGAACACGGGATCCTTGTCATCCCGACCGCCAATCCCTTCTCCCTCAACGTCATGAAACGCTTCTGGACGATGGACAATACGGATATCAACCGTATGTTCCCTGGCTACGGCGATGGCGAGACGACTCAACGTATCGCCGAAGCTATCTTCGACGCTGTCCGAGACTACCACTGGGGTGTCCAGCTCGCTTCCTACTATATGAACGGCAACTTCGTCCCTCACGTCCGTATCATGCACACTGGCTACGAGGATACTAGCCACGCCGACGCCTTCGGACTCCCTTACGTCCTACTATACGAACCTCGACCCTACGACACCACTGTGCTCAACTACAACTGGCAAGTCTTCGGGACTTCCGCCTACTCCGTCTACTGCGGCAGTACTGATATTATCCACCACGACATGGCTAAACTGACTTGGCAGTCTGTCCTCCGCTTCACGAACAGCATCGGCGCCACTCACGCCAAGGTCGGCCCTGCCTACCGCTCCGAAACCTTCGATGAGAGCCGACTCCTGACGGTCAAGTCCGCCGAGGCTGGCATCCTCTATCTCCACTGCTCTGTCGGGCAGTCTGTCCGACGTGGCGACTGCCTCGCTCAAATTCTCGACCCGCTCAACGGAGAAACTCTCCAACGAATCGAGGCTCCGACTGACGCCTCGGTCTTCTTTGCTCACACTAAACCTCTCGTATATCAAGACTCCCGCCTCTTCCAGCTCCTCTCCTGACTCCTCAGACTCTCCCTCAAGCCTCCTCCCTGACTTCTTTAACGTCGTTTTCTCTCAAACGATCGCTTGAGCTTCCAGAAGACGCATAGGGAGCTATTCCCTATGCAACCTTCTATCCTACGATACACGGCCTTTCGACTTACGGCTTTACGTGCTTTGTCATTCTCCTTGTATGAAATCTCGGCTCGTCGGACTAGCGGCTTGCCAACAGCTTCCATCTGTTCCCACCTCACGACAAGCTCACTTGACTTGGACCGCAATCGGGACTTACACCCATTTGTCAATACTCATACCGAGCATACCCATAGAGAAGGGCGCTGCCAGCCTCCGCCAGCAGCGCCCTCTCTATCTGAATTTTCCTTGTTTTACTTGACTGCCACCTTCGCGACTCCTATCTTGCTCTTGACAAGATAGATGCCCGGCGACGTTACTGCGATAGATGTTCCGTCACTGACCCCGACTGGCAATCCGCTAAGTGTGTATACTACGGTCCCCGCCGGTGCTATTATCGTCCGTCCGACGACCTCTATCCCTGCCTTGTCCGCCGTCATCAAGGCGTTTGTCTCCTTGAACTTTATCGTCACCGACTTCGTCGCGTCAAAGACTACGGTGAAGCTCTTCTCGCCAAACTTGACGTTCTCCTCGCCGACCATGACGGCCTCAGGCTTCTCGCTATACGTGACGGTTATCTTGTCGCCGTTGTTCGCGAATACTGGTGCATCGACGATGTTCTTGTCGTCGTTGATGACGTAGTTCACCTTGTACAGCGCATTCACGACGCCATCGACGTCTATCGCCATCTCCGGATACTTCTCGCCCTGCCTCCATATCGGCTTGTACTCGCCGGTATAGCCCTGCTCGCTCCAGTTCAGCCAGTATGCTACTGCTCCGCTCGCAAACTCGTCCGCCGTGAAGGTCCTCTCCATCTTGTTGACCTCCTCCTCGCTGTAGTCATACTTCTTGTTCAACGCCTTGTTCTGGTTGCTCGAGCTGCTCGCCACCTTAGCCCTGCCGCTGTTCTTCGCGCAACCGATATTCTGCTTGATGGTGATGCACCTCTTGTTACCCGTCGCCGCCTCGATGTCGGTGTCATAGAAGAATCCACTCAGCGTAGCTCCCGCCTTGTTCTCCCCGACAAGCGAGACTACTACGACCTTGCCCGCTGGTATCATCTTCTCGTCGATGACGACCTTGCCCGTGAAGCCGAAGTTCGTGATCTGTCCGCTGTTCTCGCCCGCTACGACATAGACGAAGATTGTGTCGTTGCGCTCCTCCCATCTGCTGTTCGTCGGATCGACATAGAAGATTGCATCCTGCACGAGGATGTTCGAGACTGTCCCGCTCTCGCTGACCTTGTCGAAGAGGCCCGCTGCCGTCGCGACGAGGTTCGAGATGGTATGGCTGTTTCCGTTGAAGTTGCCCGCTATCTCGGCTATCGACGAGAGCGCACTGAAGACGTCGCCTACGTTCGAGTGCGAGAGTTTCTCGAGATCTACCTCGACCTGCTTCATATCGACATCCTCCGTGAGGTTGATGTCCTCGACGAACTGGTATCCGTCCTCCTTGCCGACTGTCGCAAAGACGTCGAGCAACGACTCTGCATCATCGACTATTAGCTCCTTCAGCGGCTCACTTATGCCCCAATGTATGGTGTGGCTGCCCGCATAGTTACCCGTTCCGACTATTGTCGTCTCATACTCGCCCGGCTCTGTCTGCGGCTCGACGACGCCCCTCACCTCATAGTCTGTGCCAGCCGTGAGCTCCTTCTCGCCAGCCTTCACTGTGAACTCTGGGAATCTGTCGTGTGCGTCGCTGTACAGATAGATGCTGTCTACCGCCTCTACTGTGAGCTCTGCCGGTGCTATGCGCCATGCTATTGTCGTGTCGGCCTCATATTTGCCTTCCTCGCCTGCGACTCTTATGCTATATCTGCCCGCATCCGCGTGCTTCGAGATGACCCTTACTTCCTCTTCTCCCTCATAGAGTCTGTAGTCCTCGCCGAGTGTCAGCGCCTCGCCATTCGCGTCAACTACTGTGAGCTCCGGTGCTATCGCCTCTCCGGTGTACGTGAAGACGCTGTCCGAGATTGCTGCTACGAGCTCTCCCTTGCCGACGACTATCTCCATCACCTTCTCGCTGCCATAATAGCTTACCGGGATGTTGGTCCCTATCAATTCCTCGTCAAGCCTGAAGTCGCTGCTCACGACGTAAGTGTACGTGCCTGCCATTTCTACCTTTGGCATCTCGCTCAGTCTTGTATAGTTCTCGCCTGTCTTCTCGTATAGCGCATAGTCCTCGCCGAGCGTCAGCTTCTCTCCCGTGATGGAATCTACGACTGCGTACTCTATCGGCTGCGCCTCGCCCGTGTAGATGTAGCTGCCCTTATACTCGACATCAAAAGCTCCCTTCTCGATGACTATCCTCTGCCCAGCCGTCAGACCTATCATGTCGTTCTGCCCAGCTGCCTCTGCATAATATTCGCCCGGATAGACGAGGTCTGCCGGAGCACCGTCCGCCCCGAGTATAGAGAGCTCATAGTCCCCACTCTTCTCGTCTGGATTATACGGCTTGAGCTCCGCCGGCTCGCCGCTCTCGTCCTTGAATGTCGCGACGAGCTTCTTGGCCTTGCCTGTATAGTAGAGCTTCAGCTCCTCGGCGTCTTCATTGCCCTCCTCCTTTATGTCGAGCGCGTATGTCTTGATGTAGACTGTCGTGTCCTTGTCTATCCTGATGTTCGGCACCTCATACTCGTAGAACGCCTCTCCGCCGACTATGTAACGCCTGAGGACTCTCTCTATCTCCTCCTCCGGCACTCCGAATGCTGTCAGTGGCGCCACTTTCAGCGTCTCTGCCTGGTTGAAATAGCCGATACCGTTCGCCGCCCTTGTATATATCGACGTGTCCTGGTCCGCATACTGATACTTGACTGCAAGGACTCTGTACGCCCCGTCCACGGTGCTGTTCCACGCACTCGCACCTCTCTCCAGTACATCCTTGTTCGCTACTGCTATCAGACTCGGCGCACTCTCGCTTAGGGTCTGACCCCATACAAGGTTCTCTCTTCCCCCCTGGAGTGCATACGTGAATCCCCCTGTTTGTGCAAACGTGGAATATGAGTCATACGTACCGTTCGGTGTCTCTGTCGTCTCCATGACGTACTCGCCCACCCCGTTGTCAATCTCGCTGTAGGTGTTCGTCGCGGTTATCCCTGTCTCCTTCTGGAATACGTACTCGTTCTGGTTCTGCGTGTAGTCGCTGTTCCTGAGGAATCGCTTCCCTATGTAGCAGTTGTTCAGCGCCAGCGCACCCTTCTTGTCCGCACAGAACACGTAATGCTTGTCTCCACTCTCTATGCTCGGCGCAACTATCTCTGCATTCGGCAGTAGGACGTCGCTCAGCAGGACGTACGAGTCCCTCTCTATCTCGCCAACGACGCCCGCCACGATGCCCTTGACGCCGTTGAAACTTATCCCTATCGAACTGTTCGAGACGGTGTTCGTACCCTCTGCATGCCAGAAGAGTCCTGCCAACTTCCTCCCCTCGGGGATCTCGTCATACTGAGTCATGTCCACTATTGTGTTCAGCGCGAGGCTGTCTACCTCTACGTTCCTGACGTAGCGGAACGGCGCTACCACCTCTCCTTCCGTCTCGCTCATGTAGTCGTATGTCAGCCCGAAGTCTATCGTATGACCAGCTCCGTTTATCCGTCCGCTGAATGGTCGCTCCTCTGTGCCTATCGCTGTCGTCTGTCCCATGTCGAAGTTCGTCAGGTCTACCCCAAGACGGACGTCTACGCTCTCACCGAAGAAGCCGTCGTTCCACGCGTTCGCAAAAGCATGCCATCCCCACTCGTTGTTGATGACGACGGTGCTCCCTTCCAATGTCACTCCTTCCTCTCCGCTTATCGCCCTGTACTCGACATCTCCCTCTGCCGTCATGTCCTCTGTCACCACTCCCTTGTCTTTGATCAGGATGACAACAGAGTGCCCTTCAGCTATTTCATCTTCTGTCAAGTAGTCTGCAAAGAACTCCGAGAGGTTGTCCCCCTTCATGATGTGCTGTTCTCTCTGGAATGCATTGGTTCCTACGAACTCGTATGCCCAATAGACCAAGCCCTCTTTCGATGTTGAGAGTGTCGGCCTGTTGTCCTCGTTGAGTACCCAGTGCAGTCTCGCCTGACTCGGGAGTACAGCTATGCTCTTCGTGCAATTTCCACTTTCATCATAATTTACACATACCATGTCGAACTTCCCCGCCGCTACTCGCTTCGCCCCTTCTATCGTCATTTCTTTCAATGGTGAAAGGAACACGTCACCAGGATCTCCAGATTCCGTCTGCGACGTCGTCGTATAGCAGTCGTTTGCCGCCACATCTATGCCGTCTCCAAGGAAACACGGCTCGTAGCCATCTGTGCTGTAGTTGGTAAAAGTCGTCCTACCTACTACTCTCTCAAACCACGACCCTTCAGCCTCTCCTGTCGCTACCACCTGCGCCAACCTGCCGAAGTTTCCCCCAGCATCTATTGTGCCACACGCCTCGCTATCCTCGATGCCTACACTGCTGTTGTAACTGTTGCAGACTATCCCGCCTACACACACTCCGTTTGGCACGGACTTCTCCACGACTGTGATGTTTGTCGCCACCTTGCAGTTGTAGATGTAGACAGCGCCAAATGCCCCCTGGTCTCCCCACGACGTCGAACTCGTAAATCCGACCAGGCCTCCAGCATTCGTGCCCTTCGACTTCACCGTCCCTTCGACGACGAGATTCTGTATCGACGAGTATGCATTCCAGCTCGCTCCAGTGACTATGTACGCAAATGGCGCAAGCTCCACGTCATTACACGTGATGGTGTACCCCTGTCCATTGAAAATCCCGTAGAATGGTGTCTCCGCCGTACCTACCGACTGACTGACCTCTATGTCCGCGTCGAGGACGACCTTGAAGTCCGGATAGTTCACGTTCCACCCCGGAGCCTCCGTGTCCCATACTTTATGGGCCCCACTCCCCGTCCCGTTGAACTCCGCGACGAGCTCGTTCCACGCCTCTGTGCTGGCTATGTGCCACGTCCCGTCCTGATCGACGGTGTGCCCCGTGCCCTCAGCCCTGACGACCTGTGGAGTCACCAGCCCGACGGCAGCAACAGCAAATGTCATTAGTATCCTTCTTATCATAGCGTATATGTTTTTCTGTTGTTCTTTCTCTTCTCTTAGTGTCGCAAAACTACTCCGTTTTTTCTTCTCCGATTATCAATTTTCGGACTTTCTTTTGCAATGTTCGTACAAATTTCATTCCGATCCTCCTCTCTCCCTTTCTCACCCCTCTCCCATTCTCTTCTTCTCTTCCCCCTTCTTCACGTCTCTTTCCCTTCTCTTCCCCTTCTTCCCCCTCTGTACGATTACGATTATAGCCGCCCAGCTCTCGCCAGACGGCTATCTATCGCCTCAGTTATGGGGAGCTCTAGAAATTAGATTTTTCACTTGTGCGATTAAGCGAGTGCAAACTTTCGATTAAGCGAGTGCAATGGAACTTGTTCCAATTGCCGAGCGTGAGAAAGTAAGACGCCAGTCAATGAGCTTGCTCCGATTGCCGAGCGTGAGGAATGAAGACAAAGTCAAGGCGCTTGAGACTTTGAATACCAGAGTTTACTGGAGGAACCCTTTCGCTTAAGCGAGAGCAGAACGAGCTTGCTCGTTATGCCTAGCGTGAGGAATGAAGGCAACGCCAACGCAGAAAAAGCAATTTATAGAAATTCCCATACTTATGTCTCTATACCTTGAATACATTCATCGCCTTGTTCATGTCGTCTATCATGTGCTTGAGGTCTCTCGCACTCGCCGCTATCTCCTCAGATCCCGCTGCATTCTCCTGCGTGACCTTGTTGAGGTCGATGATCGCCTCGTTCACCTGTCCGACACCGGCATTCTGCTCGACCGACGCCGCCGTGATCTCCTTGACGAGCTTGACGATCTTCTCTATCTTCGGGAGCACCTGCTGGACGTAGTTGTATGCGACCTCAGCCTCCTGTATACATGCTGTCGACGTCTCCGTGATGCCGTCCGCCGTTGTCTTCGTCTGGTCCGCCAGTCTGCCGACCTCCTTCGCGACGACTGCAAAGCCCTTGCCTGCCTCGCCTGCCCTCGCCGCCTCGACCGACGCATTGAGTGCCAAGATGTTGGTCTGGCTTACGAGGTCGTTGATGGCCGAGATGTCCTCCGCTATGTTCTTGATCGCCTCATAGCTGTTGCTGCTGCTCGTGTTCATCGAGCCTATCAGTCCGCTCACCTCCTCCGTCACCTTGTTCGTCTGAATGGAGTTGTCTGTGTTCTGCTGGATGTTAGCGTTCATCTCCTCCATCGCACTCGAGATCTCCTCTAGCGATGCCGCCTGCCTGTTCGACGCGTTCGACAGGTTCTCACTCGATGTCGAGAGCATCGACGCCGACGAACTGATGTGTCTGTTGGCCTCCTGTATAGGCCTGATTATCCCCCGTATCTTGTTCTGCATCTCCGCGACGCTCTCCTCAAGTGAGAGTATCTCCTTGCACTTTGTCTTTACCGACGTCGTCTGACGCATGTCGCCCGTCGCTATGACCTGCAACTGCTCGTCCAGCTGTCCTATCGGCATGATTATCCTGTACATGACGTCCCTGAACAACATCACCGAGATAACTAATACTATCAGCACGACTACCGGAACTCCTGAATAAAGCAGTCCTAACATCTTGTCGGTTATGCTCGTGTCGCTCTTGACAAGCACGCACGCTACGACTTCCCCCTTCGGCGACTTCAATGGCAACGCCGCATACAACCCATCACTCCCGAGCATGTCGCTCTTCCCGACAAAACGCTCGCCTTTGTCAAACACCTCAGCGCGTATAATTGGATCCAGCACAATGTCGCCCTTGTCCTTCGCCAATGTCGTCCCTATGCACTTCTCCCTGTCAAACATCAGCACCTCCGAGCCTACCTCTGTCTTGATCCTCTCTATCGTCTTCTCGTCGCTTATCACCATCCCCACTATGAAGACGGTCCCGATGAACTCCTTCTCGTTGTTGAACATCTGGCACGCCGTGAACTCACAGACGCTGTTCCCAAGAAGCACGTCACTGCCCGACACTACATGTTCCTCGGCCTCTGACGCCATCTCTGCATACTTCTTTAGCTGCTCGAGATTGTACTCGCCTTCCGTGTGTGAGAGCAGACGACCATCAACGGTCAAGAACGCATATCCGTCCTGCCTCGACGTCTTGATATGAAAAGAAAACTCATCGCTTATCCCGGCCAAGTCTTCGTTCGCTATGTACTCGTATAGCTCCTGATAGTCCTCGTTCACCATCATCGCTGTCGATCGCGTGTCGATGCGCGTGTCTGCCAACGAATAGCTGATCGCCTGTATCGTGTTCGACAGCGTCTGAGACTGCAACGCTAGAACGTCCTTTTTTACTATCACATACGTCGAGACCGCTACAGCTATGAATATCATAAGCAACACGATAAACGGCGCAAAAATCATTGTCCGTAGACGATAACTCCTTTTCATGATATGCGTTTTTGGTTCTATAGTTCTACCCTGATTCCTAATACAAGGTATGTCTTCTTGTTCGCTGGCGATACTATCGCCTGTGTATACATCGGCACCTTCACACGCTCTGTCTCTACTATTGCCTTCTCCGCCTTCAACGTTATGTCCGTCACCTTAAATCCGTCTGCATACTGTCCCTCCCACGGCGTTATCCCTATCGCCGGTGTCAACGTGACTCCCCTTACATCCGCCTCATACGACACTCCGAAATACGACGAATACATCCTGTCTCCCTCATCGTCAAGCTCATCTTTCTCCCCGGCCCACAGCATCGTCGCCCATGTCAATGTCAACGGGACGGCATCAAAGCTGTAGTCCAACTGCAGCTCACCGGTGTGATTGTTCCTGTAGTCTTTATAGTTCGTGTCTTCGTCGCCACTGAAATAGTCCGTCAGCGTCGCCGTGAACCCTCCTATGTTGTAAGACAGCATCACGTCAATCTCCCTCAGGCCTACGTCATGAAGGCTCGCAGCTCCCCAAGCCTCAAGGCTTAGCCCCTTATACGAGAAGCATAGGCCCGGCTGCAGGCTGACTCCATACCCGACGTCCATTCCTCGCCATATATACCGACTGACAAGCTCGCCCGATATATCTACGCTAAGGCTGTCCTGCGCCTCCGCCTCTGGTGCAGTCACCAACATCGCTACCGACGATATTGCTGCTAAAAGTATTGATCTCCTTTTCATATCCTATTATACGAGTCCTCTCGCTTTTTGTTTCCTGTCATCGACGCATTTCTCGCCTTTTTTAATGGCTAAGACGCCCTCCCTCCTCTCCCCGTCGCTCCCTTGTCCCCCATCTTTCCTCTCCTATCGGCCTTCCTTCTCCCCCCTTCCCCCCTTCTCCCCTTCTCACCCTTCTCACCCTTCTTCCCCTTCTTCCCCTCACGCTCCAAGCCGGCCTCCTGTCTCCCCAGTCCCCCATAACGCAGCAGAGGCGGAATGTCGTCTCCGACACTCCGCCTCTGCTCTTCTCTTATTAAGGAGATTTCTATAAATTAGATTTTTCAAGGCGCTTGAGACTTTGAATACCGGAGTGTACTGAAGTACATGAGGATTTCAAAGTTGAAAGCAACGCAGAAAAAGCAATTTATAGAAGTTCCCTACACCATACTACATCTTGACGTCCCTCGTCGATGCGTATGTAATCTTCAGCGCCTGCGCCTTACGCAAGGCCTGCTTGATGTCCGTTATTGTGCCCATCTGGATCTTCGCGTCCGCTTTCAGCGAGACGGTCATCTTCGGACGGTCACTCTCCTTCATGTTCTCTCGCTCCTGAAGTATGTAGTTACCTATCTCGTCCACCGTCGCAAACGAATCGTTCAGCTGGATTCGTGGCTCCGATCCGAACTTCTTCTTCTGCATCGGCTCTCCGACGTAGATGTAACTTACAAGCGACTTGTTCTCGATCTTCGTGACCTCGCTCGCCTTAGGCAGCGTAACACTGACTATCATTGTCACCTCCTTCATGCTCGTTGAGACCATGAAGAAGAACAGAAGCATGAAGACGATGTCTGGCAATGACGAAGTGTTCAACTTCTGATTGCCACCCTTGCTGCTTTTCCTGATTACTGCCATTACTTCTTGTAGTTTTTAGGTTCTGCCTCAGATATCTTCTGCGGGTAGATCTCCTTGATGGCCTTCTGCTGCTCCTCTGTGCACTTGTCGAACTCCTGTCCGAACTTGACCTTAGCAAGCTCGTTCCTAAGCTCGTTGTATGCCGCCTGAAGCTCGTTCTGGACCTTCAAGTACGCCTGATACTGGCTACCTCGGTCGTTCTGCAGAGATATGACTCCCTTCGATACCCTGACAGTTCCGAAGAACTCGACCTCCTTCTCCTGCTTCTCCGGCAAAGTAGGCAAATCCATCGGATTCGCTATGAACTCCTTTGCCTTGGCCCTCAACATGTCGACGTTCTCCATCCACTCGTCCTCAACCAACAACTGATTCTGGTAGTTCAGCTGAACTTTGAATATGTTCCTCTCCTTGATGATCGGAGAGTCGCTGTTGTTCTGGTTCGGATCCAACGGTGGCAACATACGCGCCAAACCCGTGTCGGAGTTCATCGTTGTCGAGACGAGGAAGAAGACGAGCAGAAGGAATGCGATGTCGGCTGTTGAACTCGCGTTCAGATCCGGCGTCTCTTTCTTACTCTTTCCCATTTCTTTCTCCTTTCGTTCTGTCAGGACTCTACTTCAAGAGTGCCATAACCTCTGATGTCACTATCGCAATCGCTGCACCGATAAGTGCCGTGTAGCATACGAAGATGCTCGTGTCTGCTGTCTTCAGCCAGCCATACGTGTTCTCGTCTCCATCATATCCGATCATGTTCATCGGAGTGCCGTCTGCACATACGTTCCACAAGAACAAACCATACAAAGCGACTACAGCTATCACGATCAACGATACGATCAAAGACCTCGTGTCAGACGCAGCCTGCATGCCTGCTGACAAGACTGCTCCTACTACTCCTATGCCAAGGACGATATACGCCCACCTTACGACGACATCCGTCCACGACGAGTCTGCCATTGGGCTAGCCTCGCTCGCGCTCAACGCTATGAATAACACGCTGAGTGCAAGGATCGTGTACATCACCACCTTTGATACTATTCCTGCTGTTTTCATTGCCTTTTCACTATTAATGAAAAACAAACAAGGATTAATGCTTAGCGCGATACTTCAAGATGATGTCCATCAACGAGATTGATGCATCCTCCATCTTGTTGACTATGCCGTCAATCTTTGCTACGATGTAGTTGTAGAACAACTGAAGTATGACCGCTGCAATAAGACCGAAGATTGTCGTAAGAAGTGCCACCTTGATACCGCCTGCGACTGCGACCGGAGAGATATCTCCCATCTTCTGGATCGAGTCGAAGGCCTGGATCATACCAACGACCGTTCCCATGAATCCCAAGGATGGTGCAATTGCTATGAACAACGAAATCCATGTGAGTCCGCTCTCCATACGGCCCATCATCACTGAACCATACGATACGACTGCCTTCTCGACCATGTCCGGACCCTCATTGTAACGCTCAAGTCCCTGGTAGAATATCGACGCTACCGGACCGCTCGTGTTACGACATACTGCCTTGGCCTTCTCGACTCCGCCATCCTCAAGCGCTGCCTCGACCTTCTTCAACAGCTTCTTCGTGTTCGTGTTAGCAGCCGTCAGGTAGATGATACGCTCTATTGCTATCGCAAGACCGATGACGAGACATGCCAACACTGGCAACATCCACTCGACACCACCCTCGACGAACTTCTCCTTCAATACCTGATGCATGCTCTGCTCTTCCTCATCTGCTGCTGGGGTCTGAGCTGCGGCCTCCGTGACCTCCTCCGTTGCTGGGGTCTCCGTTGCCGGTGTCTCCTCCTGAGCACTTGCCGGCATGCCGAAAGCCATCATACCGAAAACTGCTACGTAAGCAATTAGCTTTTTCATAATCTGCGTTAATTTGACTTTTATTTGTTTTTATTGATTCTTGTTTGTCTAGCTTTGTCGTCTCCTAGCCGGCGGCATCACACCCCACAACTCGAAAATCGACACGCTTTGCAGTGCCAAATTACGAAAAATTTAGAACATACAAACCTCTTATGCTCCTAAAACTTTCTTCCTGCCCGTTTTTATATCTCTTTTATGCCCTTTTACCGCCACTCTCTACTCTTTTAGCCCGAATATCCGACGCGCATTGGCCTCCGTCACTGCCCCCAAATCGCCCTCACTGACACCTATGGCTGCCGCCAGACGACTGACGACCAGCGGGACGTACTTGGGCTCGTTCCTCGTCCCCCTGTGCGGCACCGGCGTCAGGTACGGCGCATCGGTCTCGGTCAAGATATGTGTTAGCGGTATGTTAGCCGCGACCTCCGAGACTTTGCTGTTCTTATAGGTGCACGAACCGCCAAAGCCGAAGCCGAGCTGCGGATACTTCCTGACTATGACCTTCGCCTGCTCGACGCTACCGTCATAACAGTGTAGGCTCCCACCAGGTATCCGCCCGCCCCTCTTTTCGAACATGTCCATCAATACGCTCACGGCCTCCCTGCAGTGTATGCTGACGGGCTTGTCATGCTCCCACGCATAGTCTATCTGACGCTCGAAGATGTGCTTCTGAACTTCTATGTTGCTCTTGTCCCAGTGCAGGTCGAGCCCGATCTCGCCTATCCCGACATACGGCTCATGCCTCATCGCAAAGTCGAGTATCTTGTCGAGCTGCAGGTCGGGATTGTCCCCTATCTCGGTCGGATGTAGCCCATACATGGGCATGCACACTCCCTTGTACTTCTCGGTGACTGCCCATACATCCTCGACGTCCTCCTCGTTGGTCGACGGTAGCAGCATGACGCCGACGCCCGCCTCGACGGCACTCCTGACGACGAGGTCCCTGTCCTCGTCATACGCCTTCTCGTAGATATGTGTGTGTGTGTCTATCATTCTTTCTTCTCTTTCTTGTCCCGTCCTTTCGTCTCGGGAACTTAGAGAACTTCTAGAATTTAGGTTTTCTAAGGTCCCTTATTTATGAAAATGAGACAGCCGCGACCACATCACAGCTGCCTCTATATTTTCAGTGTGCTTTCCCCGTCACTGCTCGGCCCCCGCCTCGCCCTCTGTCTCAGCGCCCGCGCTCTTCTGCTTCTGCTGATTGAGGTCCGCGCCGAGCCGGTCTCTGAAGAATAGGAGTATGAGCACTATTCCGACTGTTATCGCCGAGTCCGCCACGTTGAAGACTGGCCTGAAGAACTCGTAGCTCTCACCTCCCCACACCGGCACCCAGCTCGGGAATGTGCCATTGATGAGTGGGAAGTACAGCATGTCGACGACACGTCCGTGTAGAAAACTTTCATACCCTCCGTCTGCCGGCAGGAACTCCGCCACCTGACCTATCGACGAACTGAAGATCATACCGTAGAACAACGAGTCTATTATGTTGCCTATCGCCCCGGCAAAGACTAGCGAGACGCAAATGACGTAGAACGGTCTCTCCTTCTTCTTGCTGATCTGGATGATATACCACCCGATGACGACGACGGCTACCACCCGGAAGAGGCTCAAGGCTATCTTCCCGATGCTACCCGGCGCAAACTCTAGCCCCAAGGCCATGCCGTTGTTCTCGACGAAGTGTATCCGCATCCAGTCGCCGAAGACGCGTATGTCCTCGCCTATCTGCATGTTGAGCTTGACCAGGAACTTCGTCAGCTGGTCAAGCACTACGACTGCCGACACTGTCAGTGCCGCAATCAGTCTGTTGCGTGTCATCTCTCCGCGCACTCTATTTCTTCTGCTTCGCCTCGATGCTGAGCGTCGCGTGAGGAACGGCCATCAGCCTCTCCTTCGGGATCAGCTTGCCCGTCTCCCTGCAGATGCCATACGTCCCGTTCTCTATCCTCACGAGTGCCGCCTGGAGGTTAGCTATGAACTTCTGAGCACGCTCCGCCTGACGACTGGCCTCCTCCTTCGAGAGGAATGCCTGTCCGTCCTCCAGCGTGTGGAACGTCGGACTGGTGTTCTGCGTGTCGTTGGCATTCGCATGCGTCACCTCGTTCCTGTACATCTCGAAGTCTGCCTTCGCCTTCTCGAGCTTCTCCAAGATTATGGCCTTGAACTCCTGAAGCTCCTCGTCACTATATCGCGTCTTCTCTGCCATAATGATTTGTATTTATCCGGGGAGTCCTGTTATTGCTTTCTATACTCTGCTGACTGCTATGACAAGCTTCAGGTCGTCGTCGATGTCGACCTCCGTGCCTGCCACGCCAGCCACCGTCTTTACCTCGACTGCCAAAGTCTGCTGGCAGATGTAGTCCGAGAAATGGCTGATGGCCTGGTCGGTCTTCTCGTTCGAACTGATGCTTATCTTGATCTTGTCAGTCACATCGAATCCGGAATCCTTCCTGAGGTTCTGTATCCTGTTTATCAACTCACGTGCCAAACCTTCCTCCCTCAGCTCCTCACTAATCTCGATGTCGAGGGCGACTGTCAGCTTGCCCTCGTTCGCTACGAGCCAGCCCGGGATGTCCTGCGAGATGATCTCGGCATCCTGAAGGTCGAGATGGACGCTCTGCCCGTCCGCCAATACGAGGTCGAATGTCTCCTCCCTCTCGAACTTGGCTATGTCCTTCTGCGTCATCGTCGCCATGGTGGCTGCTATCTGCTTCATCAGCTTGCCATGCTTCGGACCGAGTGTCTTGAAGTTCGGCTTGATGCTCTTCTTCAATACGCCCTCGTCCTCCGAGATGTACTGCAGCTCCTTGACGTTGACCTCGGTCAAGATGAGGTTCTGCACTCTCTCGAGCTGCTTCCTGAACTCCTCGTCCGGCGCCGGTATCATGATCTTGCTCAGCGGCTGACGTACCTTGATGTTGACCTTGCGCCTGAGGGCAAGTATCATCGACGAGAGGTTCTGCGCATAGTCCATTCTCTCCTCGAGCGGCTTGTCGATATACTGTGTCTCTGCCTTCGGCCACTCCGAGAGGTGTACTGTCTTCTCGCTGTCGCCCTGGAGGTCTCTGTATATCCTGTCCGAGAGGAACGGCGCTATCGGTGCACTGAGCATCGAGATCTTCAGGAGGCACTCGTGCAGCGTCTGATATGCCGCCAGCTTGTCGGTGTTCATCTCGCCGCCCCAGAAGCGCTTCCTGTTCAGTCTGACGTACCAGTTCGACAGGTTCTCCATGACGAAGTCCTGTATCGCCCTGCCTGCCCTCGTCGGCTCATAGCTCTCCATGGCGTCGGTAGCCTCTGCGACGACGGTGTTCAGGAGAGAGATAATCCACCTGTCTATCTCCGGTCTCTCTGCGACTGGGACCTTGGGCTCGTTGCCCGTGTACCCGTCGATGTTCGCATACAGCGCGAAGAAGGAATAGGTGTTATACAGTGTTCCGAAGAACTTCCTCCTGACTTCGTCAACTCCCGCGACGTCGAACTTGAGGTTGTCCCACGGCTGTGCATTGGTCAGCATGTACCACCTGACGGCGTCCGCTCCGTACTTCTCGATGACCTCGAATGGATCGACGGCATTACCGAGTCGCTTTGACATCTTGTTGCCGTTCTTGTCGAGGACGAGGCCGTTCGAGATGACGTTCTTGAACGCTACGCTGTCAAAGCACATGGATGCTATGGCATGCAGCGTGAAGAACCATCCGCGCGTCTGATCGACACCCTCGGCTATGAAGTCTGCCGGGAACGGCAGGGTCTCTTTGTTCTCAAATGGATAGTGGTACTGCGCGTATGGCATCGCACCGCTGTCGAACCAGACGTCGACGAGGTCCGGCTCCCTGTGCATCGGCTGACCGCTCGCCGAGACGAGGACGACTCCGTCGATATACGGCCTGTGGAGGTCGATGTTCTTCGGGTCATAGTTCTCCTTCGTCATGTCGCCAACCTTGAAGTTCTTATACGGGTTCTCCTTCATGACGCCCGCCTTCACTGCCTTCTCTATCTCGCCGATGAGCTCCTCGAGGCTCCCGATGCACTTCTCCTCGCGCCCGTCCTCTGTCCTCCAGATCGGGAGCGGTGTGCCCCAGAACCTGCTCCTGCTGAGGTTCCAGTCCTGGAGGTTCTCGAGCCAGTTGCCGAAGCGCCCGCTGCCGGTGTAGCTCGGCTTCCAGTTGATGGTCTTGTTGAGCTCGATCATCCTGTCCTTGATGGCCGTCGTCTTGATGAACCACGAGTCAAGTGGATAGTAGAGGACTGGCTTGTCGGTTCTCCAGCAGTGTGGATAGCTGTGCTCATGCTTCGCGACCTTGAACGCCTTGTTCTCCTTCTTGAGCTTGACGCACAGGTCTATGTCGAGCGTCGCATCCTTGTCGGTCAGCGTCTCGTCGTATGCGTTCTTGACATACCTGCCCGCGAACTCGCCGTATGCAGCCTTGTCGACGAACTTCTCGACATACTCGGGGTCGAGGTCCTCGATGAGGTAGAAACGGCCCTTCTTATCGACCATCGGCTGCTCCTTGCCGTTCCTGTCGACGAACATCAACGGGACGACTCCATAGTTCTTCGCGACCCTAGCATCGTCCGCACCAAAGTCCGGCGCTATGTGGACTATGCCCGTACCGTCTGCCGTCGTGACGTAGTCGCCACTGATGACCTCAAACGCCTTGCCGTCCGGCTTCGCAAATGGCAACAGCTGCTCATACTTGATGCCGATCAGCTCCTTGCCCTTCATCTCCGCGACGACTCTGTACGGGACGACCTTGTCGCCTTCCTTATATGTCATCTCCGCCTCGCTAGCCCCAGCGCCGAAGTAGGTCCCGACGAGATCCTTCGCCATGACGACCATCTCCTCGACTGCCGTGTACGGGTTGAACGTGTGGAGCAATACGTAGTCTATCTTCTCGCCGACACACAGCGCTGTGTTCGATGGCAATGTCCACGGCGTAGTCGTCCATGCTAGGAAGTACAGCGGGAGGCCCGCGCACTTGTCAAAGAGCCACTGGCTCTTCCCGTCTTTCGTGACTGTGAACTGTGCCGTGACTGTCGTGTCCTTGACGTCCCTGTAGCACCCAGGCTGGTTCAGCTCGTGCGAGCTCAGTCCCGTGCCCGCCGCCGGCGAATACGGCTGTATCGTATATCCCTTATATAGGTAACCCTTCTCATACAGCTGCTTGAGTAGCCACCACAAGCTCTCGATGTACTTGTTGTCGTACGTGATGTACGGGTCGGTCATGTCTATCCAGTAGCCCATCTTGTCCGTCAGGTCGCCCCACAGACCAATGTACTTCATGACCTCCTTGCGGCACGCTGCATTGTAGTCGTCCACGGATATCTTACCGCCGATGTCCTCCTTCGTGATGCCGAGCATCTTCTCGACTCCGAGCTCCACCGGCAGTCCATGGGTGTCCCATCCGGCCTTCCTCATCACCTTGAAGCCCCGCTGTGTCTTATATCGACAGAACGCATCCTTCAGCGCACGAGCCATGACGTGATGTATGCCCGGCTTTCCGTTCGCCGATGGAGGACCGTCATAGAAGACGAAACTTGGATACCCCTCTCGCTCCGACAGGCTCTTCTGGAAGGCGCTCTCCGCCGTCCACTTCTGCCCCATCTCCTCTGCGGTCTTCGTCAGGTCAAGACCCTTGTATTCTGCAAATCTCTTCGCCATCTGCTCTGTTTATATCCGTGGTTACCCTTTATTCTGCGGGGAAGTCCTAGAAATTAGATTTTTCACTTGTGCGATCAAGCGAGCGAAATGGAGCTTGCTCCCATTTCCGAGCGAAAGCACATGAGGCGAAGCCAAGGCGCACGAGACTTTGAATACCGGAGTGTACTGTAGTACATGAGGATTTCAAAGTTGAGTGCAACATTCCGATTAAGCGAGAGAAAAGGAGCTTGCTCCTATTTCCGAGCGTTAGGAATGAAGGCAACGCCAACGCAGAAAAAGCAATTTATAGAAGTCCCCAACCCCTATAAGCGGTCGCAAATTTAGCTATAATAATAGTTAAATACAATTCTACCACCGCCTTTTCACTCTTCGCGCTCCTCTCCACGCCCTCTCTACTCAGCTCCTTCTCCTCTCCCGTATCTCACTATCCTGCCCTCCCCCTCGGGTTAGACCTGTATTAGCCCAGCCCCGTCTTATGTTAACCTCCCTCCCCATTTCATGCCGCCCTTCTTGCATTCATCAAAAAATCTTCGCATATTTGCATATACACTAACGAAAAGCATACTGTAATGGACAACAATATAAGCACAGAGTTCCGCGACCAATGTCTCGCTCTCTGCCGACAAGGAAAACACCGGACCGCACATCGCATGTATATGGGCGAGACTGGCGCGTCTTCCCTCGAGGCTAAGGAGTGCATCGACAAGCTTTGCCGCGAAAATGGCGTCCCTATTTTCCACGAGCCCTCCGACGCAAGACGACTCGCCTCTTCCACTAATAAACAAGGGCTCAGCAAGAAAACTCTCCTCATCGCAACGCTCACGACTATCATCATCATCATCGTCGCTCTTTTCATCGCCGGCGAATAATATCTTTCCCTGATAATGGCCAACAAACGTATTCTCTGGGTAGACGACGAGATCGACACCCTCGCTAAGCCTTATAGCGTTTTCCTCAGCAATCTGGGCTACGTACTGAAGACTGAAACCAACGGACAAGACGCTATCGACACCTTCTCCTCTGAAAACTTCGACCTCGTCATCCTCGACGAGCAAATGCCGGGAATGACTGGCCTCGACGTCCTCCCTGTCCTTAAACGTCTCAAACCGGAGGTCCCTGTCGTGATGATGACGAAAAGCGAGGCGGTCGACACTATGACCTCAGCCCTCGGCAAGCAAATCGACGACTACCTCGTCAAGCCTGTCGGCGTCCCGCAACTGACCGCCTGCCTGACTAAGATGATGGAAAGACAGAACATCGTCAGGGAGACAACTAACAAGGAGTTCATCCAGGCTAATATGCTGCTCTCCTCCAGCATCGCTACCTCTCGTAATATCAACGACTGGAACAGGCTCTACGAGTCTATAGTCGACTGGGAACTCCGCCTCGAGGGTGACGACACTATGAACGAGATGCTCCTCGCCCTCAAGAAAGAGGCCAACATCAACTTCTGTAAGTTCATCGACAAGGAGTACGCGACGTGGATCAAGAACCCTGCCTCCGCTCCGCTCCTCTCCCACCGCATTCTCTCCGAACGCGTCCTCCCGCTTATCAAGAACAAGACGAAGGTCGCTCTCGTCGTCATAGACAACTTCCGCCTAGACCAGTGGAAGAAGATTAGGCCTATCCTCGCCGAGGATTTCGACATCTCGACGGAGCTCTACTGCGGCATCCTCCCGACGGCTACTCAGTACGCCCGCAACTCTATCTTCTCGGGTCTCCTACCGAGAGACATCAAGAAGCTCGTCCCACAATACTGGGTGGACGACAGCGAGTCCGAGGAACGTCTCAACAAATACGAGCGTGAACTGCTGACTGACTACTTCGAGAGGCACAAGATGTCCGCCGTCAAACAGTCCTACTACAAGGTCGGCAACAACGATAGCGCCGAACAATACATCAAGAAGTTCGGCGGCTACGCCAACAACGACCTCAACGCTCTCGTCTTCTGCTTCGTCGACAACCTCTCGCATAGCGTGACCAACAACGTCATGAGAGACCTCCTCACCGACGACGCCGCCTACCGCTCCGTCACCCTCTCATGGTTCAAGCATAGCAAGTTCCACGAGACGCTCTCACTCATGGCTAGCAAGGGCTATACTATCATCTTGACTACCGACCACGGCACGATTCGCGTCTCCGACCCTGTCGACATCAAGGGCCCTAGGGAGCTCAATACGAATCTCCGCTACAAGACGGGCAAGAATATGGACTACGAGAAGGCCCTCAGCAAAAAGACTGTCATCGAGGCTAAGAAGCCGGAGGACATCGGCCTCCCGACAAGCTCCGTCGCCTCCTCCTTCGTCTTCGCCAACAACGACGGCTTCTTCGTCTACCCTAACGACCGCAACGAATATGTCAGGGTCTACAAGGACTCCTTCCAGCACGGCGGCATATCTATGGAGGAGATGATTCTCCCCCTAGCTACGCTCAAGGCTAAAAAGAACAAGTAGGCCGACGTCTATTCTCTAGGTTATAAGAAGTCCGTCCTTCCTGACCCTCGCCAGAAAGGACGGACTCCTTATTTCGTCTTATAATGTCTTATTTGTTTTCTCTTGTCTACTCCTGAGCAAGCAAATTATCTACCGCCTCCTCTATCAGCCGTAGCGCTATCTCAAAATCCTCCTCGTCTCCATAATACGGGTCTGGGACTGTCGTATACTCCCTGCTCTCTGTCAGGTAGTCCGCGAGGCACACTATCCGCCCAGCGTCCGCCCCGTTCTGCTTCGCCATCCTGGTCAACGCCGCCATGTTCTCGCCGTCCATCCCGACTATGACGTCATACAGCTCGAAGTCCGAAGCCTTGACCTGCCTCGCTATGTGATTGATGTTATACCCGTGCTTCGCCCCGCATCGCCTCATCCTGCTGTCCGGCAACTGCCCGACATGCCACGGCCCTATGCCCGCCGAATCTACCGAGATTGTCAGTCCCCTCTCTGCCGCCTTCTTCCGCATGACGGCATCTGCCGCCGGTGAACGACAGATATTCCCGAGACAGACAAATAGTATGCTATCTACCCTCCGACCGTCTATCTTCATCGTGCCTACTCTTGTCGCAATCTTAGGAAATCTATGTCGGGCAGCGACCCGTCCTTCTGTCTCTGGCTGTATAGCAACGCCGGGTCGACAGATACGAAACTGCTGTCCGTGAGCGCCATGTCTGGCAAGAAAGTGTTGCCCTCGACTGTGCACTGCGACGGGTCTATCATGGTATATTCACCCCTCGCACCCCTGTACGAGACGTTGTTCTTGATGACGTGCCCATACCCTCCGACGTCGGTGTTGTCGTTGTGTGCTATCTGATTGACGAAGTTGTAGTTGTAGTTGTTCCTCCCAGACCTGTTGTTCTCAAATCTTATGCCCCCGAGATGATGATTCGAGTAGAACCCGACGTTCTTGTTCTCCCACGCTATGCTGTTCTTGACGACGTTCATCGGCGGGACAGGATTGACAGCCATCTTCCTGAGTCCATATCCGCCCATCTTGAACCCGCTCCCATCCGCCCGCGCCGTCATGTTAGAGTCATATCCGTTCTGCCACGACCAGCAACTGTCTATCTCGACCTCCGCAAGGTTGTTGATGAGGTCAAACCCGTCATCGCTGTTCCTCCACGCCCTGCAGCCCCTTATGACGTTCCCCGTGCACTGCGGATCCGAGAGGTGGAATCCAAATCCGTCACAGTTGCCGCCCTTCCCGTTCTCCGAGACCGGGTCATAGTTGTTATATGCATCGCAGTTCAAGACGAGGTTCCCTCTTCCGCTCTTTGCATACAGCCCGATGCCCATGCCGTCGTGCATGTTGACCCTCTCTATGATGCAGTTACTGCCCGTCAATGTGATGTTCTCGCTCTGCGTGTGCCCCGTCTGCGTCACCTGTATCCCGACTATGTCGAACTTCCTGAGCCTCCAGTAGTCACCCGACAGCTGGAATCCGCTGACTCTCTGATTCTCTGGGACGACTCCGCTAAGGTCTATCGTCACCTTCTCGTCCTCATAGCCCGATATCGTGAGCGGCCTGAATTCTGACCCCGACGCATCAAGCATGTAGACGCACAGGTACAGCCCATGCAGTGTGCCGCCCATCGCCTCTTCTGCCGTCGGCTTGTAAGTCCCCTCGCGGAGGTATATCGTCTCCCCTGGCCTTATCTCTGTAATAGCCTTGGCTATCGTCCTATACGGGTTCTCTATCGTCCCGTCCGCACTGTCGTCCCCGTCTGGCGACACGTAGATGTCATGCCGCTGACAACTACAGAAGAACAACAACGCTCCTGCTACTGCTATCAGTTCATATATATATCTTCTTCCTCGCACTTCGTGTCTATCTATGATTACACAAAGATAATTACCATTTCTGAATTATTCAAAAACTGCCACTTCCTCTTTCCTCCTGTCTCCCTCACAATCTACCCTCCCGACCCCTCCGACGACTCCGACCATTCCGCCAAGCACCAACAATAAAAAATCAGCCCGTCCTCCCCAGCTTTCGCCAAGAAAGGACGGACTCTTATCTTCAAAAACTCTTCTACTTCGTATACGTGTACTGATACGTCTTACCTCCCGCCGTGCAAGACTTGATCAGTCCCTCAGTGTCAACAGCAAACGATACTTTCAACGTCCTGTCATACTGCTTCTTGCCATTGTAATACTCGACATATCGTATCTCAGACGGCAACTTCTTCGGCCCCTTCCCCATCAAGACGAATGGCTGCGTCGGCTCCCAATCGCCATCTACGAACACCGGCTGAAGATGCTTGTTGTCAACATCCGAATACTCTATGCTAGTCTCGTAATACAGACTTCCATCTTCCTCACATCTGATTGTCGTCAGAAGCCCATTCTTCCACGTGAACTTTACCTCCGAAGACCAATAACCCTTCTCGCCTTCCTCTTCCCATTCTTCCGTCATATAGCACCTCGTCAGATGACCATCCCCGTCATAGTCAAATGCGCTCGTCTCATAATCATTCTCGTCAGAGAACGCTGTGCGAGATAAATACCCTTGCGAGTTGAACTCCGCCCCAACCTCTGCGCAGAACACCGCAAAGTCTACTCCATCTTGTGTCTTAAGACTCCCGTCCTCGTTATATGCGAACGTAGACTCTCTGACCGAGCTACCCGTGTACGACACTGCCGCCCCCTTCAGGAGCCTGACCCCAGCCCCGTCAATGTCCGTAGCCTTCGCGGTGGTAGCAGCACCCGCTCCTCCTTCCTCGTCATCATCTCCACAACCCGTGAACGACAACGCCATCACTGCGCCCAGCGCAGTTGCAATCAACTTTCTGTTCATATCAACAACTATTTACATACAGGACGAATACATTCCCCGTTGTATCTATCATATCCATATTCACTAATGTAAACTCTCGTCCTTTCTTCTCGAGAAGCATGTACACCGATAGCTCTCGACACATCGCCCTCTTTCAACGTTGAAGACCAATACCCTTGGTTTTTATAACAATTTAGCGGAAGAACAATCCACTTATCTTCAAATCCTTTCTTCTTTGACACCAACTTAATATCACGGTCACCATAATCTTCTAGACGACAATTGTCAATTAGTTCCTTCCACTCCTCCGCTGTTGGTATACGCCAAGAGCCCCCAAGATGAACACTAGCTGCGTCATCTTCTCGATCAAGAACTGTCTTGTTGTCCATCACTCCATTACCACCCCATTGTTCTTCGACAGTGCAATACTTAGTCACATTGTACTCATAACAGTCATCACAACTTGGCAGTCCAACCTGAACTCGCTTTCCTCCCCACCACTTATAGCTTTGTATGTTATACAATGCATCATACTTGCTACTGCTCCAACTACTAGTGTTGTACTCACCGTTAGGCTCAGTCACCCCCCAAGCGAAGTAATCACCGTTCCCAATTGGTTCCGTCGCACCAAGGTTGAAACTTGCCCACTTGACAGACAGCCCAAGGTCTACAGCCTCTGGCATCGCCACGGAATACGAACCTTCCTCGTCATCGTCTCCACACCCTGTGAAAGACAACGCCATCACTGCGCCCAGTGCAATTGCAATCAACTTATTCATCTTGCTTTATATTGTATTTGATAATGTTAGTGTTCTGTCTTCTGTATGCCTACCATTCTTGTCGCTCCAACTTATCCTAATCTTAATTGTCTTATCAACCCCACGAATTGACATACAAGACTGTCCCATCTTAGCAACTATTGTCCCCAAATCACGTACTTTTATAGTCGGCATAGGCTCGTCTTGCGCACCAAAAGGTAAATCACGATCATCTGCAGTAAACTCAGTTCCTTCGCCAACAATCTCTACTTTCACTTCTTCGGCATCTGCCGAACCAACATTCATCACTTCCACACGAGTCCTTTCCCGATTGGACTCCAATTCCGCCGACTTCACGATTAATTTCGCCGATCCTTCTTCTTCCCTCTTTGCTCGCTGGGTCAGATATGCCGAAACCATTGCTCCTATCACAGAGGCGACCACACCTGCTATGACACTCATCATAAAATCCATTGCTAATCTGGCATATCATTCTGAGACTGGACGGATTGGCAGCCCTTGGCTCCGATCGCGGCGATCTAGGATATCCGAGTAGTAGAGACCTTTCTCGTTGAAAAACCAGTATTCGGCAAAGTAGGCAAGGGGGGATGCGAGCGACGTGGACCAGTATGAGCAAGTGGAACCCTGATAGGTGACGCCATTGCTGCGATGCCCGGCGGCTGGAAGGAAAATCGACCTGTCAGCGAAGCCCTCCTTGTTGGAAGTAACCAAGCAACCCTGGACGCCATTGATCCGAGTCCAAGTAAAAGTACAGTTATTGTAAAGTTCCTCCCATTCAGCCTTGGTCGGCATACGCCACTTGCCACCGAGAACTACGTGAGCAGCGTCATCCTCGGGATCGAGGACGGTCTTGTTGTCGAAGAAGCCGTTGTAACCATCTTTGGAGGCCCGAGCCTCGGGGACGTACTTCGTCAAATTGTACTTTGCCCCATTGGCGTACTTGTAGCTTTCCCAAGTGCACTCGCTATCTGTAGCTGACTTTGTCTCGCCCCAAGTGAAGTAATCGCCGTAGTCTTCACGATTAGTTGCCCCAAGGTTACACCTCGCCCACTTGACAGACAGTCCGAGGTCTACTGCGTCCGACGTCGCCACGGAATAGGAACAATCTTCATCATCGTCTTTACAAGACGACATACACAGCGCAACTACTGCGCTCAGCATCAGCAATAATCTATTCATATCTAAATTGTTATTAGTTATTCTTCTTTCTAAGACCCAAAGCCTCTTCCATCTTCCTCACTCTCTTCTTCCACCTGCTTGGCAGCTTCCTATACCAATCTGCCGTCCACCGGTAGAATTCCTTCCTTACGCTGCTCTTCCTGATCAGGTCCGCCAGCTTATGTCCCGTCTCCCTCAGAAAGTTCACCACACTTACAAAGGTGATTCCGAAGAAACTCAAAAGGATACCAAGTATGCCAAGCCAATTGTTCTCTATGAACTCTATCATTATGTACCTACTAATCGGTTATCTTTTTCCACCCCGCAAAGTTACTTCCCCGCCTCCTCCCCCTTCTTGTCTCCGTGTTACCAATCTCGTCACACAGTGTTACGGATTTGTTGACACGTCACTCTTGCTTTTCTCGTTCCTCCCTTTGGAGGCTTTGGGATATCATGGCGAAAAAGTCACACCCCAGTATCTCGCCTATCCTCATAAGCTGCTGCACGTCAATGTTCTCCGACCCTATTATCCGATACACATTCTCCCTTGAGCAGAATAGCCTCCGGCTGAATTCCTTCTTGCCCATGCCACTCCGCTTAAGCTCCTTTCCTATGAGTTCTCCGACGTGAATCTTTATGCCACCCCTCCTCACCTTTCTTCTTCCCCGCCTCAATACCCCTTCTTGGCAGCAATTCTCTTCAGGTATAGACATAAAAAAAAGCGGGGTATCTTACCTTTACTTGTCCTGTTGTCGAGGTCTAGCACAACCCTTAGTAACCGACAAGTAAAGAGATGCCCACGCCAGTCTGGTATCTATACGCCCGCAAAGCGTGCCTGAGGGACACCTCCCTCCGCACGCCAACGGGGTTATGATATATACCATACTCCGCAGCATCCACTTTCACATTGCCCTTGGTTACTAATCGAAGGTGCTAGTTCCGACAACACAAGCGACAAAGCTCTAGCAAACGCTTTCCTTTGTTTTAGGGCGCTTCAAATTTTTAGAAGCTCCCTATATGTCTTCCGACAACCCCATGCCCCTGGCGTAGAGTCATCGACCTACAAATCTAATCAAAAATCCGACTCGTCATCCCCCTATCCCCTAAATCTTCTCCCTTTTCTATCCCCTGTTCACCCCACTATCATCTCCACATCCTCCCTCTTGACTCCCAGCATCCCTGCTATCTCGTCAACACCCTTCCCCGTCGCATACAGCGCCCTTATCGCCACTGCCATAGCCTTCTCCCTCTCCTGTTCAGCTTTCTCCTTTTCCTCTCGTTCCTTTTCCCGCTCCTGACGTTCCCTCTCCATCATCTCCGCCATCTCCTGATTCTTCCTCTCTATCTCTGCATTTTTCCTCTCTATCTCTGCATTTTTCCTCTCTACCTCTGCTTTCTCCCTCGTCAACTCCTGATTCTTCCTCTCTATCTCCTGATTCTCCTTTTCCACCTCTGCTTTCTTCCTCGTCAACTCCTGATTCTTCCTCTCCATCTCCTGATTCTCCTTTTCCACCTCTGCTTTCTCCCTCGCCATCTGCTCAAACTTCCGCTTCTCCTCTATTCTCTTCACCAGTTCCCGCTGCACCTCGAGCTCCAAATCAATGTCCCTCATCAGCTCTTTCGCTCCTACTGCATTCTCGAGTCGCAACTGCACCAGCCGTACTTCAAGACTTTCCTTGTCCTCCAGCGAATAAGACTCAGCCTCTGGCACCTCTATCGTCTTCGAATTGTCGTTGTATGCAAAGAACGATAGCAGCACGTTCAGTATCGAACCCTCCTTCTTCACGTTCTTCACCTTCGGCAACTGCACTATTATCAGGCTGTGCGTCAGCCCGTCTATATACTCGCTGCTCCCCTCGAATGGTATCGGCTCATTGTGGACGTTCGTCAGCTGTGGCTTCGCATAGAGGACTGCCTCGTCTATCTTGACGTCCGGCAAGTTGTGTCCCAAGATGTATATCTCTATCAGCGGTATCGCCTTCCCGTCGTCGTCCGCCAGGCTCATGTCCTGATAGTGCGGCCCTATATACTGACTGAATTGCATCGCGTCTCCCTCTCCCCTCGTCTTCTGAAGCTCTATGTGGACCGATCGCCTCTCCCCCTTCTCGTCGAGGATCACCGCACCGAAGTCAAGCCGAAGCATGTTCAGCTCCACACCATCACTCTCCTTGGTCACCGACGAAATCTCGTTCCTCATCTGCGTCAGGCTCACGACCTTCCTCCGCAGCAACGCACTCAGCAGAACTCGCGCAGCCATAGTATCCTCCATCAGATACTTGAAATATGTGTCATACGACAAGTTCGCTATCCTAACCATAATCCTCCGTTCCTATATTTTCCGCAAATATACATAGTTTCTCCAAAACTTCTTCCTTTTCTCTTCTCTCTCGCTTCCCTGACCCCTCATTCCTCATCGCTAATTGCACATTGCTTATTGCTAGACGACTCCGACGACTCTGACGATTCCGACGACTCCGATCCCTCATTGCAAATTGCTAATCGCTCCTCTGTCCCTGTGTTCTCCCAGCGAGCGCCAGCTCGCCTCTGTGTCCTAAACTCCTCTGTGTCTCCGTGCCCTCTGTGTGAGGCCTTCCCCCACGTGTCACTACTCCCGCTTTCTCTTCCTTTCGACTCCTCCGCCCCTCTGTGTTCTCCCTGCGAGCGCCAGCTCGCCTCTGTGTCCTAAACTCCTCTGTGTCTCCGTGCCCTCTGTGTGAGGCCTTCCCCCACGTGTCACTACT
>JAFPZF010000033.1 GCA_017417385.1 Bacteroidales bacterium | reverse complement strand
TATTTTTGTCATGGCATTTGGGTCTTGTTGTTTGCTTTTGAATTCACACACCTATTTAGGTGATTTAAACGACATATCCAAATGCCTTTGTATTAATTAGTTATAAATATTTCTGCTCGTTTGTTGCGGATTTAAGGATTAATATCAATTCTGCGGCTACAAAAGGAGCGGGTAATGATTGGTGGAGCCATTCTTCTGGGACACGTAAGAATGGCGAAACTATTATATCCATAGGACCAGATAGTGAGGTTGAAAAAACAAGTAGTTTATTGCAAACATTGAGAAATTCCGTTAAAGCCGCAAACACAGAATGGGATTCGTATGTGAATTCTGAAGGAACCTGGTCAATCGAACTAACTAACGTTAGTGTAACTGCTATGAGAAGATACGCTTCAGGTGTGAAACGCTGGGATTTATTACTTAATAGTTGTGTTGGGCATACCACAAGATCTTTATGGCATGCTGGTGTTCCAACAATCTATGCGTTTCATCCTTACATGTTAAATCTCCAATTGTTCATTCGGCAAACAGGAATACGTTTAAGTCCATATATTCATCAAGTATATTATTAATTCGTATGAAGACATTTGTTATCTTGTTGGGGTTGTTGATGACTTCTTGTTCTTCTGTTAATCAATACGATTATGATAGCAGTAAGAAATCAACATTCAAAGAACGTCAAGTAAAAGACTTTAACGACATTCCCGCAGATTTTTTGAATCAATTCAACCGAATGGGTGTAGATTCTTCTTCAATACTTAATTACTACGAAGCGCAGTATTTAAGTTTCATTTTTGGTGTTGACACCAGTGACATTAATCTCTTTGGAGCAAAAGTAGGATTTCTAGGTAGTAAAATATTGTTTTTTGCAGCTGAAAAGGACAGATTTTATCGAGGTGTTAATAGTGGAGTAGGCGGCAGTGGCTTGTATATTTTCAATAGCTCTCAAAAGCAAGAGTCGGGAGGATATGACGCTGTGGTTACATATTGGAGTAAGATCGCTATTCCAATCGAAGATGTTGTTATAAGAATGAAGTCTAATGGAATGTAGTCTACATTTCAGTGTTTCCTTAAATCCGCAACAAACGAGCAGAAATAATTATAACTAATTAATACAAAGGCATTTGGATATGTCGTTTAAATCACCTAAATAGGTGTGTGAATTCAAAAGCAAACAACAAGACCCAAATGCCATGACAAAAATAGCTATAAAAACTCAATCTGCAACTAAAGAAACGTAACACGAACTGTGTCAAAGCCGTAAAAAGAGGAGAGGAAGAGATAATATGCAAATTGGACGAGAACAAGGCGAAGTATAATGTCTTCACCGATCATCTCGGGAGCATACTGAGTATGCAGAGCAGGAGCAGCGAGGTGTATAGAGCGACATACGACGCGTGGGGTGAGCAGACGGTCAAGAAGAACAATTTGTGGCGGTTCCATAGGGGATTCTGCATGCATGAGCACTGGCCGGAGTTTGGGCTGATAGATATGAACGGGAGGATGTACGACTCGGTGCTTGGGAGGTTCCTATCGCCAGACCCATACGTGCAGGACCCGACGTTCTCTCAGAACTTCAACAGGTATTCGTACTGCATGAACAACCCGGTGAGGTATAGTGATCCGAGCGGGGAAAAATGGAAATGGTGGCAAGTTATTTTAGGCTCTCTGATTGTGCCAGTAATAAGTCCTGCAACAACGACAACAATGGCTATTGATTTAACACGAACAACATTTTTCAAGGGTGGGTTGGATTTTACGAGTTCAAGTTCAATGCGTAGGGCATGGCACAATTTTGATCCATCTAGAAGGGGAACGTATACAAATAATGCATTTAGAATAGATAAGGGACTATACAAAACAGACTCTGACCAAAATTTTTTAAGACGACTTTGGTATTTTATTTCAAGAACCACATTGGAGCGTCCTCAAACTATCACGGGTAATTTGTTTTCTCATGGTAAAAACGTAGCGGGTTGCGTTGACAGAGTTGATTATTATGGAAGTGCTACTTATTGCACAAATGAAAACTCTTCTGTGAATGGACAAAGAGGAGTTACTATGGGTAATTACATAAACATTGATATAAACGATGGTCTCGATGGGTCTTTCTATTCATGCATGACAACAAAGCATAAAGGCATTTATATGCACGAGTATGGGCATATATTTCAAAGTCGAAATTATGTTGCATTGTATTTGCCATATATTGGTGTTATGAGTCTCCATAGTGCAGCCTCAAACGATGATCATAGAGAAAAATTGTACGAACGAGAAGCCAGTGCCTACGCAAGGAGGTATTTTGGAGATGATGATTGGAATCCAAATGCTAATTATTGGCATCCTACATATGGATTTTTATGTTATACAGAATGATTTGTTATTATGAGCAATATTAGAGTATTTTTTTCTCTATGTCTGATACTACACTTAGTAGTTGTATTTCGTTAGAAGGAGAAGATGAGTGTCTTGATACTGTATATTTAAAGAACATCTCTTCAAACAGTATTGTTGTTGCAGCACTCAAACAGGTTGATTGTACTTCGTCTGATAATGATGCGATTATAAGTATACCTAATGGAAACTGTTTGTATGATACTATCTTGCACGAGAATAGTAGTGATTATTATTTCTATCTAATTGAATCAAATTCAAAACGAAACTTTTATCATTGGGATTGTTCTGTTGCTAATGTATTAACAGACACAATGTCAATCTTTATGTTTGACAATGCAGTATACAGTAATAATCCTTGGGAATCTCTTGTAGATAACGACAATATTCTTGCCCGGTATGACATACCAATTCGTTTTTATTTGGATAATTTCGATAACAACAAACACCCTATAACATATCCACCGACAGATGAAATGAGCGGGATAGTGGTAAGGTATTATAAAGGTGAAAGGATAGAGTAAGCGGTGGAGACGGTAATGCGAGTGGGTCAAAGCCGAGGTGGAGGGATTTGAAAGAGAATGAAGATGAGTTGTGACGTTTTGTGCAAATTGGATGTGAACAAGGCAAAATATAATGTCTTCACGGACCATCTCGGGAGCCTACTGAACATGCAGAGGGGTATAAACAATGAATTTCAAGCGACATACGACGCGTGGGGTGAGCAGACGGTCAAGAAGAACAATTTATGGCGGTTCCATAGGGGATTCTGCATGCATGAGCACTGGCCGGAGTTTGGGCTGATAGATATGAACGGGAGGATGTACGACTCGGTGCTTGGGAGGTTTCTGTCGCCTGACCCATACGTACAGGACCCGACATTCTCTCAGAACTTCAACAGGTATGTAGGTTTTGGGGGTGTGGATAGAGGGTGTGGACAAGCTTATAATTAGCAATGAGCAATGAGGGGGAGAGAAGAATCGAGAGGAATTGTATTGAGTTTTGGCGGGTAGTTTGTAAATTTGTTAGGACGAGGACGTAAGAGTGTCATTATAGTGACGCATGTAGAATAGTATATAGTCGGAAATTAAGATGTTATTTTACAGTAATGTAGATGAGATTACGATGCCAGGAGACAGTTTGGCCGTTAGCATTGAACTGGCTGGTAATAGTGATGTGTTGGGACAATATAGTGAACGATTGAACATTCCTAGAGCTATTGAGCAGAGTGTAGACTCTTTAATAGATTGTTTGGAAGACCTTTCTTGGCTGAAGGAATCGACAATAGTCATCATACATGATTTAGTCCGCTCGGTCGAAGCGTCAAATTTGACAACATATCTAAAACTTGTAGTCGAAGTTGAGAGAAACTGGTTATCTTACAACAGAAAGTACTTTGAAGAGAAAGATGAAATATACAATCAATACAGAACAATGTTGCCATGGTTGTCGGAAGATGATATAAGGAACAATATAAAGCCAAGAGATGTTTTGTTCTATTTTAGAGAAGAAGATAAGTGTTTGATAGAAGCGATTATAGGGCAAAGTGTAGTAGTAGATGCGAATAGACAGTAGATAGTGCTTAATTCCAGGTAGAAATGATAAGGCTTATATTAGGTATAATAGCAATATGCTTTACTCTTTCGACTGTTGCTCAAACGCAGTGTGAGCAGTTGGAGAAGAAGCTAGAGGAGAGGAGGGCGTTGCATCATAAAGTATTGGCGGATATACGTTATGATGCATATTTAATCAAATATGTGGATGGTTACAAGCCGCAAAGAAGCATATATTCTCTGCTTGATAGGTATAGCGATGCTGAGGTCCATGGTTTTGAAGAGTGCGGGAGGGAGGTAGACATAAATCTAGTATATGATGATTACGCGCGACATAGAGTTTTGCAATTGCTCAAGAATGAATTTGAAGAAGGGGAACTTGAGGCGCTTGTGCGGCTCAGAGCTAGTGATGCTGCCAAGATGCATCTAGGGGGCGAAATAGACATAGATAGTATGATAGAGACGCGAAGGCCGAAAGAGCGAGAGTTGCTATTGAGTACTTACAGTTTTGATTTAGGCTTTTTGATAGAGTTGTCGGGTGTGATAGAATATGATGGAATAGTAGAGCAATTGGAAACGATGGTGAGTGACAGTGCGTTTTCTGAATATAAACAGGAATTGCTTACAGCCCTCGTCTGCCATAAAGTTGAGCCGTACTATTCTGAATTTCTGTCAAGTAGTAGATTTTTTGATGGGTGTCGTGTGGGAGATATGAGTGGTAAGATATTTGCCCTCCTTCGTTGTGCACCAAGCCAAGAATCAATCCTTCTTTTGTCTGACTATCTAGGTTGCAATGAGCACACGGTAATTACCACGGCAGATGGTACTGACCCAATTGATTGGCACATCAGGGATGATGCCTTATATTTGTTGCGTAGATATGTGATGAATGAAGACTTCATGTTTATGTGCGGAGGATTTAAGGAACGAGAGCATATAACTAACGAGGAGAGTCGAAAGATAATCAGCTGGTTGAATACGAATTATGGGAAGTATAAGATAAGGAGGTTTTGGTAGACAGTCTAGACAAACGGAAGTTGGATTTTGAACACAAGTCCCGAAATGTATATCTTTACGTACTAAACACATTTACAATGAGGAGGCTTTTACTCATAGCATTTGCTTTTTGCACAATAGTTTTGCAAGCGCAAGCATCGTCGGTAGTAGTTGCAAAGACCGATACGAGCATCACATTCGTCGTTGACGAGGGGTTGCCGGCACCGCAGAATAAGAATATCGACTTAAGCAGAGAAGATGTCTTGTACAATTGCTGCATCAGTGCATACGCCGACCATCATTCAATCGTGTTGTCGCCCGACATGATATGGATTACTATCTGTCAGGGTTTTTCCAAGTATGTGAGTGCTCATGCCGAGGAGCTACGCAGTCGATTCGTAGAGCACGAAGGGAAAGCAACATTGAGCATAACATTGAAAGGGCAGTTGAAGCCGGAGGAGTACAATTGGGCGGCGATGGTAGACACCTTCTCGACAATGATAAGGCGGAACACAAAGAATGGCGTTGCAGACATAGTCACAGCAGACTTTTCTACTACGACAGAGAACGCACGGATAGCGTCTGAAGTTACGCTGATGGATTGCGTAAAGGAGTATTTCAACTATGAACTATTTTATGCGGCGTGTGGCATCCCGAGCATCACGCTACAAGGCACGGCAGACGACTGGCGGCATCTGCAGGAGAAGGCGAAGCAATTGGGGAAATACGGCATCGAAGATTGGATAGACGAACTAGAGCCCATACTAGAAGAATTTGTCAAGGCGGCAGAAGGCAAGCCAAATCAACGATTCTGGAAAAGCATCGTGAGAAAGTGGGATACAGACAAATGGCGAGGTCCGAGTTGTGCGCGACATGCATCAAAGCCCACTAAGGTCGATGGGTGGATATTGAAGTTTTTCCCCAACGAAAAGGGGAAGACAGTCCGGCGTCAGGCATGGACTCGCACGGTGTCTCCCAGCACAGTCTGTGTGCCGATAAAATACAGAGTCGTATTGCCAGACGGAGGGGAGAAGGATTATGATTATGAGCTTATTGCGGGCATAACAGGGATAGATGTGGATGCAGTCACAGGTACCTTCACGCCGAGAATAGGCTGGTATGTTCGCGAAAAGGAGAAGGACCTATTGGAGATGTTGGGGAAACCTATAGGTAGATAGTGTGTCAGGGGAGACAGTTGGTATTAAAAAATGTTGAAAAAGGATTATAATATTGAAACAACAGGGAGGGAGGTGTCGTATAATAATCTTGCAAACTAATAAAACGCATTCGTATGATGAGAACAATACTAGTGTTATTTGCGTTGCTGGTATCGAGCGTATTCGGCTATGCAACGAGTGAGCGGCAGGTGGGCTGGATGGGCAACAGTGCCATTCAGGTGAACGACAATTGGTATCACGGTGGGAATCAGCTTGACTGGTGTCTTGCTGGGGCGTTTAACGGGGTGAAGCTCGGGGACCTTGACAAGCTGGTCCTTGCTGGACAGGTGCAGGTGTGGGCTCAGAACTCAGTGAACTGGAATGACGAGACGCTCACGATGAACATGTACGTCAGCATTGATGACCAAGGCGCCTTGGTGCTGCCGTTGAGATGGTACAAGTTCGACGCGAACAACAACTTCTTCCAGTCGGGAGGAAATGATTGGGCGCCGCAGACAATAGATCTCTCAGGACTTAAAGTGGGCGAGCACAGCATAGCCATCTGGTTCGCTTGCGAAGGAAGTTATGACAATAACAACGGGAACAACTATGTAGCCACGTTCAACTATGTCCCGACCTACAGCGTGACATTGGCGGAGGACATGGCAGAAGCAGACAACTGGGGGTGGAAAGTCGGAGAGGGAGAGTTGAAGGCGTTCCCACTAGAAGGAGTGGCAGCAGGAAAGACCGTGACGCTTTCTTATCTCGGGGCGAAGACAGTAAAGAGCGTGACGGCGACCAAGAAAGTGGTGGACCCAGTAGTAGAGCTCAAGGAGTTGACGACGTCGATAAAGATTTATGTCAAGACACTTCAGGGCAAGACCCTGGAGCTTGAAGTCGATCCAGCAGAGAGCGTGCTCGCTGTCAAGGCGAGAATCGCAGCGAGTGAAGGATATAGACTGGCGGAGCAGAGGCTCATCTTTGCTGGCAAGGAGTTGGACGACGAAAGGACGCTGACGGAATACAATATCCAGAAGGAGTCCACTCTCCATTTAGTATTCAGGAACGTAGTAGAGACCGTCGAAGTGACCCCGACCGAGAACGAAAACGAGTGGACGATGGTGATGCCGGCGGGCGACGTAGAGCTCAACGCGGTATATTACAAGTCGAACGGCTTGGCATGGGAGAACGTGCCGGAGAATGGCCTCGAGGGCTACATAGGATTTGAGAGCACATTTACGATCCCGACGCTGAAGAATCCGAACAATCTCGAGGGCATAGTCTACAGCAGCAGCAACACTAACGTGATTAGCATAAATGCGGAGACGGGAGCCATCAGCTATCAGGGGATAGGCGAGACGACCATAGCAGCGACGTTTGCGGAGAGCGGAGAGTATCTTGGCGGCGAGGTGACGTATAAGTTGACGGTGAAGTCGCCGGCAGTGCTGGAGTTAGTAGCGAATGGCAATGGCGAGGTGACTGTCGATGGTGAATACGTCATGACGACAAGCACCGAGAACGTCTACACAGTCGTCCCGAACACGGAAGTCACGTTGAAGGCTATTCCGGCGGAGGGCAGCTTGTTTGACAGCTGGAGCAATGGGGCGACCGTGAACGAAGAGGGGACTCAGACGCTCGTCGTCAGCGAGAACACCACGATAGAGGCAGCCTTCGTGACGGAGACCGTGACGAAGATAGGTGGCACGAAGGTAGAAGCAGGAGAAGGAGCGTGGTATGACATCACGGGTCGTCGACTTGACGGCAGGCCGACGAAGACGGGGATCTATTTCAATAACGGCAGGAAGGTGATAGTGAAGCAGGGGGCTACAAGGAAGTAGAAGACTGATAGAGGATTAACATCATATAGTGTCTCGGGCTGGTGCTCGGGGCACTTTTTTATTTGTAGGAGGGGAGATCTTGGAGGGTCGTAAGAGAAACACTTATGAAATGGCTGGGAAAAGATGCAATTCGTGTAAGATTGATGTCGATTCGTCAAAAAGTGTTGCAAGTGTATAGATAATTAAATAGTTATTCTTTAGATTTGAGAATGGGGGGGTGGGAAGTGAGATAAGTGCGGAAAAAACAAATACTTCCGAAGGCAGGAGGGGCATAGCATACAGGAACGGGGGGTATGTACTTGCCTCGAGTGTGGCGGGGGACGGAGAATAAAGCTTATGAGCAAATCGATAAGATTTTGGGTGCTATCGGCGCTGCTGGTGCTGTTGCATACGACGAGTTATGCGGAGAAGTATGACGGGCTGTATGACAGGCCGACGTACTTCCAGGACTTTCAGCAGTCGACGACGTGGGTCAACAACATGGTCTGCGTCGTCTGTGTGCGGACTGGGGAGAACGGTCCGAAGGTCTCGAACTATGAGGTGGCGGTGTATGACAAGGATGGCGTGCTCAGGTGTTGCAAGAGGAGCATAGCTGCGGACGGGGACCTGGCGACGCTGACGATAGTCGGCAACGACGGGGAGACATTCACTTTCAAGGTTGTGTATGGCGACATTGCGAGTCCGACGGTGGCGGCGGTCGAGGAGACTCTGACCTTCGTCACGAATGGTGTCGTCGGGAAGACGGAGCCGATGAGCCTGACGCTGGCTGGGCGGACGTGGCTCACGGAGGAGAACAAGAGCCTGAAGGACAAGGCTGGTGCTGACGTCACGGTGGCGAAGCCGATGAAGGGCGGGGAGTGGAATACACTGATACTGCCATTTAGCATGACGGCGGAGCAGATAGTTGCGGCGCTGGGAACGGACGTCGTGATAGGGAGCCTGACGGGGTATAAGGCGACGGACGACGTAGTCAGGAACGAGATGGAGATAAACATGCTGTTTGACACCGTCGACGTCATCGAGGCGCACGAGCCGTATCTCGTGAAGGTCAAGAGAGACGTGGAGACCTTTGAAGTTGACGGGGTTGACATCGAGGCGCGTGAGACGTTGAAGACACTGGTAGGTCCGCAGACGACGCGCATGTGGGCACGAGAGGTCGGCACCTACACAGTAGGGAAGACAGTGCCGGGAGGCTGCTTCGTATTGCGCGACGGGGTGGCGACGTATTCCGAGGGGGGGGAAGGAGGAATTGCGGCTGTGCCGTTCTCGTTTTACTTTGACTTCTCTGACGTGCCGGCAGCGGGCATGGGGATGCGTCTCGTCTTCAACAAGGAGACGGAGAGCGTAGTGACAGGTAGTCCAGTCGAGCCGGTGGAAGGTGGCGCGGCGGAGGGCGAGACGATATATGACCTGACGGGGCAGAAGGTGTCTCATCCGTTGCGGAGGGGCGTGTATGTCTGCGGGGGCAAGATATTAGTAATAAAGTAACTAAACACCAAGACAAATGGAAACAAGGAACACATTTGAACGGTTGCATGGCGTCGTCGGGCAGTTGCTGGTGACGATGCTGTGCTTATTGGGCTTCTCGGGAGGAGCGAAGGCAGGCAACCTGCCATGGTGGGATGGACAGCAGACGATAACGTATACGCCGGATTTTTCTACAGGCAATGGATGGTATGCGCACTTTGGCTGGATAACCTACAATATGAAGGGAGATGAGTCTGGATATTACAGCGATGTCTGGATTGATATCAATCAGGATGGCAGTAGTACTTATAACGAAGGGCTTTGGAACCTTTGTTCGACCTTGCCTTACGGGTCGTACATCAATTACAGGAATCACTATACACATGGTGAACCTCCAGGATGGACAAAGGGTAATACAAGCAATAGTGGATATGGGTACACGACACGGTATTATAGGGGGACGAGTCCGACTACTGCGGAGGATCCAGGTTATCAGACCAATGGCATAACGTTTAACACGTATAATTACCGAGTGCCAGAAGGGTCGACGAACGACAGGCTTGTAGACACAGAGATATATATCAATGATTTTTATGACGGCATGCCATGGTGCTTCAAGATAAATGGGCAATGGTGGCGAGATGGATATGGGGAATTAGGCTGGACGGCGCGATACGTAAAGTTTAATGCTCCGGTGAATGTGACGTGGCCTCAGGTGGTGGGTGTCTTAACTGGTAACGGAGAGGTGACGATAGGCGGACTAAACTCGGACAACACGACGAACATAGAGAGCAAAGAGTTCTCCAACAACAATCCGTGGCGTTACTATTTTGAGGTATTCGCAAGTAAGCGACAGAACGGACAGTGGTCAGGCAATGACAGGTATGAGCTTGAGGCAGGGACCAATGTCAGTATAGAGAACTTATATCGAGGGGTGTCGTCGGAAGGAGCGACGAAAGCAAAATTCAAGATAAAGAGTAGGAATTTCAGCAACTGGTCGACAACCACACTTTATCCGTGCGTCACACGGTGGACTTTGTTTGGAGGACGGCAGTTGCGAATCCATAAGTATTATGCACCGATATATGTGTATGGTTTCTGTCGCGCGAAAAACGTGGCAACGAGCTATGACGGTTGGACGCGGAAGGTGTCGTTGTCATGGGATTACGAAGACTATTGCGCAGACACGAGGCATGACGGCAAGTGGGTCGTATTCCGTCAGGACTTGTCGACTAACACGATTAGTAAGATGACAGGGACGTCGTTGGCTTTGGGAACTAGGACGTATACGGACAACAGTATAGAAGTCGAGGACTATGGGAAGACGTTCAGGTATTATGTAGCATTTGAGCCTAATGGATGGTCGTTGGCGAAGCCTGGCGATGCGAAGGACCTATACAAGACTATAGATGTGAAGGTGACTCGCCCGGGCAACATGCTTAAGACCCTAAAGGCTGAGGACGGGGTGACTGCAATAAATGTGTCCTGGACATTTGACAGTTTCAAGGATGCTAGTAACAGCAAGAAGTATGAGATCAAGCTATATAGGAAGAAGAATTCAGAAGACAAGTGGGGTTCAACACCGATATATACACAGTACGTCACGTCGCCTAGTCAGAATAGTGGGGATTATACGGACAACACCGGTCTCGAGAGCAGAGTCGAGTACAACTACAAGATAGAGGTAGAGGCTGTAGGAACGAAATACGTCTGGGGCGGGGCGACATGTAGCCTGAGCACAGGAACTTCGATAACGGAAGTCACGGCGAGCCTTGGCATGTATGAGAAGAGCGTGACGATCAATTGGAATGTGAACAGAGTCGGCGAGCAGACGACCTACTACAATGTCAGCAGGAGGTTGCTGGGCTCTAACGGAGCATGGCAGACTCTATACACGACGAGCGGGACGGCGGAGGCGTTCAGCTACGAAGACAGCAGGGCTCAGCCGGGGTCGTTCTACGAGTATCAAGTCGACGGATACGAGTATGTCGGGACCCAAAAGTACCCTGTAAACGGAAAGAGCACGGAAGGTTTTGCTACGACGAGTGGAGTCATATCGGGGCGAATATCGTATGGCACGGGGACGGCGGTGGACGGCGTGAAGGTGAGCCTCGTCAACAGCGATGATGACAATCCGCAGAGCCTCTTCCGCTCGACAAAATTCGACTTCGGGGGGGCCGCGATACAGTATAAGGCGACGGCGGAAGATGCGCAGATTCTGGTAGGTGGCGACTTCACGATGCAGATGTACATTAAGCCTGACGGGAGTAGCATGAATGATGCGTCGAAGGAGTATGTCCTTTATGACGTGACATCTTCGTTTGCAGTCCGGCTGAAATATGAAAATGGCGGCTACAAGGTAGGAGTCGGGCTTGGCACATATTACTACACCGACGCAGTGATGCTGAAGGCGGACGAGTGGCGGCATCTGAGCATAGTGAACAAGGGCGGCAAGTATACAGTGTATGTGACGACGCCCGAAGAGGAGATATCGCGGAGCATATCTACAGGGACATTCTCGATAGGGAGTATCGCGAGCGAGAAAGAGTTTACACTGGGCAATTATAGCGGATTTGCGGCACCGGCGAACTTCAGAGGTTTGATAGACGATTTCCGTTGGTTCACGAAGGCGTTGACGGCAGAGGATATACAGCGGAACTACAATCACAGGCTCAGTGGAGACGAGGACGGACTCGCGATATACTGGCCGATGGACGAGGGAATACCAAACCAGAGTAAGGTCTTTGACTATTCGAAGACTGGAGGACTCTCTAACGGGAGGCACGGCAAGATGGAGGTGAACACCAATACGGTGGGCGTCACGAGCAGTGCGGAGACGAGAGGCAACGTGCCGGACGAGACGAAGTTCTCGCTATGTGCGGTGACCGACGTCAACGGCAACTACACCATCAGTGGTGTACCGTTTGCGGGCAGTGGAGTGGCGTACTCAGTCATACCGACGAAGGGAGTCCATGAGTTCTCGCCGGCGAAGCAGAACAGGTTTGTCAGCATGAGTTCGCTCGTAGCCAATGGGGTGGACTTCACGGATGTCAGCTCGTTTAAGGTGACGGGAGCAGTCTATTATGAGGGGACGACGTATCCAGTCGAGGGCGTACAGTTCTCGGTAGATGGCACGTTATGCACAAAGGACAACAATCTTGTCGAGACAGACGAGAACGGCGAGTTCGAGATAAGCGTTCCGATAGGGTGGCATTACATCACGGCTAGCAAGAGTGGGCATACCTTCGCCAATGCGGGGCGATATCCGGCGGAGACGGCAGCAGGCGCTGGGAATACGCGTGAGTTCACACAGGCGATGACCGGCTTGACGTTCTATGATAACACGCTCGTACCGGTCGTCGGTCGAGTAGTCGGCGGCAAGATAGAGGGAGAGAAACCACTCGGATTTGGGGCAAGCCAGAACAATATCGGTCAGGCGGAGCTGGTGCTAAAGGCGAGCGACACGTACAGGCTTAACGTCGTACGTCAGGATGACGGAGCGAGCAGCCAGTATGTCAATGCCACGACAGTCAGGACGTTCGACATACCGGCGGGTGCGTCAGTCGCAAATGACGCGAGTGCGACAGTCGGGACGACAAACGACGAGGAGGGAAAGATAGTAGTCAAGACGGACATGAAGACCGGCGAGTGGGCGGCGATGCTACCGCCATTGAAGTACACCGTCACGAGCATCAAACTCGTCAACGCGAAGACCGTAGATCTGACGAAAGGCATCCAGCAGATAATCGATGCGACGAATCCGGAGGTAACATCGACGGACTCAATACTTGTCGAGGATAATGGCGAGCAGAAGTATGATAAGTTCGAGTATGTAGCATCGCTGAAGACGACATACAGGACGACGGCGGAGCTCACGGTAAGCCAGAACGGAGCAGAAGCAGAGGGAGCGTTTGGCGAGTCGACGTTCTCGTACAAGGACAATGACGGCAAGCTGGTCAAGAAGAGCCTCTATGCCAAGAAGCAGGAGGATGGTCAGGCGATGGTATATTCTGTGCCGTCAGGGGAGACAGCAGGCTATACATACGGATACCCGCTGTTCATACAAGACAGGGACTATGCGTTCGACATGTATCTCAGGGAGGTCTATGAGAATGTAGATGTGACCCCACACAAGAAGGACTATGTCCCATTGCAGAATGTCGTCATCACAATCGGTAACGAGATGGGGGCAGGGAACGCGGTAGTCTTGAGGCCGGCCGAGAATGACACGGAGTATGAGGCTGGCGACATCTACGAGCTCAGCGAGAACGAGGTCTTGACAGACTCGACGGGACGAGCGAAGTACGTCTGGACAGCGGGCATGCCGAACATACAGTCGCCATACACGAGGACGATGACCATAACGTACAATCTCGACGGTACGCAGTGCAAGTGGAACGGAGGGAACAGCCTCCACGCAATCGTACTCGGCGACCTGCCGACGGGTAGCAATTTCGTCACGAGCGGGCCGGACAAGGTGATGATGATCCTACGCGACCCGCCAGGAACGAACTCGCAGGCGTACATACAGGAGGGGACGACGATGAAGAAAACATCGGAGACGAAGTCAGGATTCACCACGGAGAATGAGGTGACGACAGAGACGCACTTTGGAGTCAATCTTGACCACATGGTAGGATTGCTGACACCGACAGGACAGTTCACAGGAGTCTCGCAGAGAGTCGAATCGGAGAAGACACTCGAGGTCGGAGCGAACTACAACCTCGAGAAGACGAGTTCGACAGAGGTATCGGAAGAGATAACGACTACAAAGAAGGTCAGCACGAGTGACGGTTCGGACTTCGTTGGAGCAGTCGGAGACGTGTTTATAGGTACGGCGACGAACTACGTATTCGGAGCGGTACGTCAGGTCGGGCTCTACTATGACGAGAGCAAGAAAGACATCGTCATGGACCAGCGCGATGCAATCAGCATGGGAACACGATTCGGCACGGAGTTCAACTACACAGCGAACTATATAGAGAACGTCTTGATACCGAACTTCGAGACAATCAGGAACTCTATACTGGAGCGTGTAGACAGTTATGACGCGATAAAGGCCAACAATACAGACAAGCCGAAGTACTACACCACATTGAGTAAAGACGACGAGAGGTATGGCTCGAACAATGGAGATACGGATGTATGGGGTGACGAAGCTGCGAAGCCGGGAGCGACGGAAGGACCGTCGTACAAGATGGTCTTGCCGGCGGACTTCGAGACCAACAAGGCGAAGTATAAAAACATGGCGTTCACCGACACCATTAGCTGGTATAACATGCAGATAAATAACTGGATAGACCAGTTGGCTGCAAACGAGAAGGCGAAGGTCAAAGCCATCGAGTCACGAGAGAAGTATCTGGTCAAGAACTACTCGTTTGATGCAGGTGCGGCGATAGAGAGCAGCACGTCTACGACAGTTGACACGACGTATAATACGGAGATAGAGCACAAGGTGGTGATGGTCGTCGGGTGGTCGTCGGACATAGACATAGCGGGAACCGGAGTCGACTATAGCGTGAAGACAACGACGGGCGGCTCTACGGGCGGAAGTGAAGGCGTCGAGCGGAGCTATTCGACAGAGAAGGGCTTCACCCTTGCGGAGGACGGTGACGACGATGCGCTGAGCGTAGACGTATTGACGGCGCCGGACGAATTCGGACTCATCTTCTACACTCGAGGAGGACAGACGTGCTGTCCGTATGAGGATGCGGTAAAGACCAAGTACTATCGTCCGGGCTTCGAGATCCAGGCGAAGACCATGCAGATAGAGATACCGAAGATCTCGGCGGACGTGACGACCTTGACGGGCGTCCCGAGCGGGAAGACGGCAAACTTCACGGTCAACATACAGAACCTGAGCGAGACTGGCGAGGACTGCTGGTTTGGCATCTTCGTGGCGGACGGGAGTAATCCGAACGGGGCGGACGTCAGGATGGACGGATATAACATATCCAACGGCAGGAATATCCTTGTTCCGGCGGGACAGCCGTTGACGAAGACCATCACCATCAAGCAGACGGACGAGAGCGTCTATGACTATGAGGGAATCGAGGTGAACCTGTACTCGCTATGTCAGCCTGACGGCACTGGTGTATTCCCAGAGATCTCAAGTTCAGTGTTCCTCTCAGCATATTTCCAGCAGACGAGTACCGACGTCCGTCTGAGGGCGCAGGAGAGCAGTCTCAACATGGGGACAGGGGCGACGATGCACCTGACGATAGACGACTATGACGTCAATGCAGGAGGCCTCAAGGGCATAAGACTTGAGGCTCAGCAGGTCGGTAGTCCAAGCTGGACGATGGTCAAGAATTGGGTCGTCAGTGCGACAGAGGCGGCGAGCGACGTCAACAAGGAGCTACTATCGAGCAGCGGGACGTTCAGCTATGTCCTTGACATGGAGAACAAGCAGACGTTCCCAGACGGGACGTGGAACATAAGGGCAGTGTCGTACTCAGACTTTGGAGGCAACGAGGTGACGACGACGTCTGAGGTGATCACTATAGACAAGGACATGAGTCGTCCGCAGCTGATAGCGATGCCGAGTCCGGCGAACGGAGTCTTGACAGCCGACGGGGAGATAAGCCTCACGTTCAACGAGGACATCAGGAGCGGGGCGATAGCGAAGGCGGACAACTTCTACGTCCGTGGCGTCTTGAACGATGCGGAGGTGCAGCATGACGTGGCGCTGAACCTGACGGGTGGTGACGGAGCGAAGACGACGTCGAACATCAACCTCGGGAGCAGGTCGTTCTCAGTCAACACGTGGATAAGGTATACAGAGCCTGGCACGATCTTCATGCAGGGACAAGGCGACAATGCCATCAGCATCAGCATCGACGCGAACGACAAGCTCGTCGTCTCGCACGGAGAGCAGACGGTAGTCAGTGAGAACGCGTTGCAGAAGGGCAAGTGGCAGTTCGTCAGCGTCGGATTTAGTGCGGAGGACAGCGTAGTGTATGCCGACTATGCGTACGACGCGTATGAGGTGAAGCTCATCAAGGGCAAGAGGCTGGCGCTGCACACCGGCAAGGGACCTGTGACAGTCGGCAAGGGACTCGTCGGACAGATACACGAGGTCACGCTATGGAACACATTCCGTAGCTGGGTAGAGGCTCAGGGCGGCATGTACACGATGAAGACACGATATAGTGACGGGCTGATGGGCTACTGGAAGATGGACGAGGGCCGCGGCACCATGGCGGAGGACGAGGCGAGGAGCCACAACATGCAGGTAGCGGGCGAGAATGCCTGGTACATAGATGGCGAGAACTACGCACTCGAGCTCAGTGGGGCGCAGGTCGCATCCATCAACACCGGAGCCGTCGTCACCGACAAGGAGGAGAGCTACACCATAGAGTTCTGGTTCAGGGCCGAGCAGCAGCAGGCTGGGGCGGCTAACCTCGTAGGCTTTGACAAGGCGGACAAGCTCGACATAGGGCTCGACAGCAAGGGAGCGATAGAGCTGAGGTCGATGGGGACCAGCTATACCTGCTCTAACAAAGACTATAGGGACAACCAGTGGCATCACGTCGCGCTGAACGTCCTGAAGAGCTCTAACGGGTCAGCGACAGTATATGTCGATGGCGTGGCCGTCAAGCAGATAGCAGTAGCGGCGATACCGTCGATACAGACAGCCAAGATGCTCCTCGGTGGGCATAGGAACGGACAGACCTCGGCATACGACGAGAAGCTGAAGGGGGCCATCGACGAGGTCAGGATCTGGACTGGCAGCAGGACGGGCGAAATCATCACGGACAACATGTATAACAGAGTCGATACGTGCAGCAGAGGGCTCGTCGCGTACTATCCGTTCGAGAGAATACAGCTCGACGAGGGCAACCAGCCAGTGACAGTCTCGACAGCGGCAGACAGGTCGGCGACGGGAGCAGGCAAGGCAGCGATACAGTCAGGCACGGGGGCAGTCAAGATGACGAAGGGCAACACGGCAGCCCTGAAGCCAGCGCCGACGCTACAGAACGTCGCCTTCGACTACGTCAGCAGCGAGAGGAAGATCCTCATCAACCTGACGACCGAGGCGCAGAGAATAGAGGGCACGACGATAGACCTGACAGTCCAGAACATACGCGACACACACAACAACTCGTGTGAGGACGTCAATTGGAGCGTATATGTCAGGAGAAATCAGCTCCTATGGGGCGAGAGCGAGGTAGAGGTCATCAAGGAGGGCGAGAAAGCCGCCGAGTTCCAGATGACCGTCAACAACACCAGTGGGCTGAGCGAGAGCTGGTCAGTATCGGGCCTCCCGTCGTGGCTGAGTGTCAGTGCCGACAAGGGTACGATAGCGGCGCAGAGCACGATGACGCTCACCTTCAAGGTCGACAAGTGGCTCCCGTATGGCAGCTATGAGGCCGTCGTCAAGCTGAGGGGAAGCCTCGGGGTCGAGGAGCCGCTCGTCGTCAGCGTCATGAGCAAGTGCGAGACGCCGGAGTGGGAGGTTGTGCCAGCGGAGGAGACCATGTCAGTCGTCGGACAGCTGAAGATAGACGGCAAGATAGCCAACGACGAGGGCGACGTCATAGCGGCGTTCTACGGACAGGAGTGCGTCGGAGTGACGAACCTCGACTACTTCAGCAGGTATGACGCAAGCTATGCGCTCATCAATATCTACGGACAGCAGAACATGGACAGCAAGGCGCTGACATACAAAGTCTTCGATGCCGGGACGTGTAAGGTCTATACGTCGGTCAAGGCGACAGACAACAAGGTGTTCAGCTACAAGAACGACGGCAGCGTCGGTGACTTTGATACGCCGGTAGTCTTCATGACCGAGAACTACATCGAGCAAGACCTATCGGCGACGACGCCGGGATGGAAGTGGATATCGCTGTATGTAATCCCAGAGGATGCGAGCGTCCCGAGCATATTTGCAGATGTCGACGGAGAAGTCTCGGTAGTCAAGAGCAGGACAGAGTCGAAGGTCTATAACGGCACGGCGTGGATAGGCGACCTGAGCGAGATGGGGCAGAGCGGCATGTATAAGCTACTCGCCGAGAGTACGTACAAGGAGACCGTCAGTGGACTGGCTGTAGATCCGACGACCGTCGATATCACGCTGAACCCGGGATGGTCTTGGATAGGCTACCCGGCACAGGAGTCGAACTCGCTCAATGTGGCATTGGCAGATGCAGACCCGCAGAACGGCGACATCATCAAGGGGCAGACGAGCTTCTCGGTGTTCAACAGTGGCGAGTGGATTGGCAAGCTGGCAGGACTGACGCCTGGACAGGGCTACAGCTACTACTCGAACGCAGGCGAGGCGAAGACGTTCCGCTACCCAGTGCCAGTCCAGGAGGGTAGGAACAAGACGGTCAGGAGGTCGGAGCTCGAACTCGGAAGCGAGAGCAACATGACGATGATAGCCGTCGTCAAGGAGGGCGGCAGGACCGTCGAAGGTGCTGAGGTCAAGGTCTATGCAGGCGGGGAGCTCGTCGGGCAGTCGGAGGTGGCAGTCGTTGGCGAGGAGCACTTCGTCACGATAGGCAGCAGCGACGCCAACATACTGAACTTCGTAGTGAAGACGGCGAATGGCGAGACGAGGCTTGCGCAGACGGAGCAGTTTGCGAGCGACAGGATGCTCGGCACCGTGGAGAACCCGTACGTGCTTCAGTTATCAGCAGAGGACGTCACGGGAACGGGAGATGGCGAGATCGAGAAGGTCGAGCTGTATGACATCCTCGGCAGGCTTGTAGCGGTGAAGGCTAAGGCTGAGCTGAGCAACATGCCGAGCGGGGTCTACATGAAGGTCGTATACTTCACGGACGGGACTGTGAGGACGGAGAAGGTGACGAAGTAGAACAGTAGAATAGGGATGACCATCGGCGGGCTGGCAAGGGTGCTAGCTCGCTGATGGTCTTTTTTGCAATGAGAAATGAGGGAGCGTTGGGTATTTTAAGCCTCACACAGAGGGCACAGAGGTTTTTTAGAACACAGAGGCGAGCTGGCGCTTGCTGGAAGGACACAGGGACAGAGGAGGAGAGGAGGAGAGAAAGGAGGTGGAAGAGGTGTCGGAGGTTAACATAAGAGGGGAAAAGGCTAATACAAGGCTAACCAAATTAGGAATTAGCAATGAGGGGGCGGGGTTGGGAGAATACGGGGATTTTTAGGCCTCACACAGAGGGCACAGAGACACGGAGGAGTTTAGGACACAGAGGCGAGCTGGCGCTCGCAGGGAGAACACAGAGAGGGGGCGGAGCAATTTGCAATGAGGGGTCGGAGTCGTCGGAGTCGTCAGAGGGGTCGGAATCGTCGGGAGGGGACGGAAGATAAGCGCATTAGCTTCGCTGACCTTTCTTCCGTTGACTTCGTCGACCTTTCTTCCGCTCGGCAGATTTCAAGCAAGCTTGATCTGCACTCGCTTAATCGAAAAGTTCGGCATAACGAGCAAGCTCGTTCTGCACTCGCTCAATCGAAAAGTTTGGCAATTTGCAAGCGAGTTTGCATTGCACTCGCTCAATCGATAGGTTGCAAATCCACGCTCAACGGAGTTTTTCACCCCGGGCGCTGCCCTGGGGTTGGAGTCTTTTGCCCTTAGCTTCGCTGACTTTTCTCACACTCGGCAATTGGGACGAGTTCCATTGCGCTCGCTTAATCGAAAAGTTGCCAGGGCGGAGGTTACCGTATCACCCTAACCCAGGGTGCTGCCCTGGGCTTGGACTATTTTGCGCTTTAGCTTCGCTGACTTTTCTCACGCTCGGCACAACGAGCAAGCTCGTTCTGCACTCGCTTAATCGAAAAGTTCAGCGCGGAAGTATGTAGCGAGAGAGACCGAAGGGGGAAGTCGGAGTCGTCGGAGGGGTCGGAGACTCAGGAAAATCTTTTCCGCTATCTGAGGCACCGTCATACCACGGGCGGAGTATTCCATTATCTCCCTTTCCCTGTCGGAAAGAGAAGGGGC
>JAFPZF010000032.1 GCA_017417385.1 Bacteroidales bacterium | reverse complement strand
GTTTGGCATAGAAATACCGGAGAACTGCGCCCCTCAGTACGTGTCAAGAAAGAAATCTGCGACACCAAAAGTCGGTCGCCCAGCTAAGCCTAAAACCGTCAACCAGGAATTCTAGGTAAAAAGTGCGGGAAAACTCGGAGTATGACCTGAGCGGAAGGACGCTGGAAGGCAGGCCGAGGCAGAAGGGCATATACGTCCACAATGGAAAGATAGAGATAGTGAAGTAGGAGAAGAGAATACAGGAGAAAAGAGATCGTCCTTTCTGGCGCGAGCTGGGAAGGGCGGTCTTTTTTGTCGGGGAGAGAGGCGGGTGCATAGGGCGGAGGGTAACAGAGTCGAGTATATTTGACGCGCGTCAAATATAAAAGGAGCATCCGAAAACGGAAAGAGCAAAAACGGATAGAAGACGAACGATAAAAAGGGGGAAGAAATTAAAACCTTTCTAAATAGGGAAACTTTTCTTTAATAAAGTCGTTTTGATGGAAACCAAAGATTAAATTTGCGTGTATAAAAGAGGGGTGTCTGAGGAGGGCTTTGGCTGTGAGGTCGAAGTAGCGGCAGTCGGGCGTCGGCTCTGGAAACAAAGCAAAAACTAATAATAACTATCAAAACCTTTATGAGTTCAATCTTCAAATCGTCCATTGGGAGGAAGTTGATCATGAGCATCACGGGCATGTTCCTGGTGCTGTTCCTTCTCTTCCACATGAGCATGAACTTGGTGGCGGTCTTTTCGGCTTCCGCCTACAATGCGGTGTGCGGGTTTCTCGGCACAAACTGGTATGCCTTGGCAGGAACGGCAGTTCTTGCGTTGGGATTTTTCTGCCACATAGTGTATGCGTTCATCCTGACGCTACAGAACAGGAAGGCGCGTGGCAATGACCGATATGCGGTAGTAGACAAGCCGGCAGCAGTCGAGTGGGCGTCACAGAACATGTTGGTTCTGGGCATCATCGTAGCGTTGGGTCTTGTATTGCACTTGAGCCAGTTCTGGCACAAGATGATGTTTGCAGAGTTGACGGGGACGGAGCACACGTTCCTTGCGACGGATGGCGGCGCATGGTTGAAGTTCTACTTTGGGCAGTGGTGGGTAGCAGCAGTATACGTAGTATGGCTGGTAGCATTGTGGTTCCACCTGACGCATGGATTCTGGAGCATGTTCCAGTCGATAGGATGGAACAATCAGATATGGCTTGATCGTTGGAAGTGCGTAGCGAACTGGTTCTCGACGATAGTATGTGCAGGCTTTGCGATTGTCGTATTGGGATACGCAACGGGCGTAGCGCCGGTATGTGACACAGTGGAATGTGCGACGCAGAAGTTGGAGATGGAGCATCATCATCATGGTTTCATGTCACCGATGCCAGGAGCACCGGCATGTGGACAGAAGCCAGAGTGCGGCAAGCATGAGGGTTGCGAGGCGCAGAAGCAGGGATGCGACAAGAAGCCATGCTGCGCAGGTGACAGCACGAAGTGCGAGAAGCCATGCCAGGGAGGTGAGGCGCAGAACTAATCACAGTTTTTACGATTATCATTGCGAATAGAGAAATGACAACTATAGATTCCAAGATACCGCAGGGTCCGTTGGCAGAGAAGTGGACCAACTACAAGGCACATCAGAAGCTTGTCAACCCTGCAAACAAGCGCAAGCTTGACATCATCGTCGTCGGAACGGGACTTGCAGGAGCGTCGGCAGCGGCGTCGCTTGGCGAGATGGGTTTCAACGTATTGAACTTCTGCATCCAGGATTCGCCTAGGCGTGCACACTCAATTGCAGCGCAGGGTGGTATCAATGCGGCGAAGAACTACCAGAACGACGGTGACTCAGTCTATCGTCTGTATTACGACACCATCAAGGGTGGCGACTACAGGGCGAGAGAGGCGAACGTCTATCGTCTGGCGGAGGTGTCGAACAACATCATCGACCAGTGCGTCGCGCAGGGAGTCCCGTTTGCACGTGAGTACGGTGGACTCCTGGCGAACCGTTCGTTTGGTGGAGCGCAGGTAAGCCGTACGTTCTACGCAAAGGGCCAGACCGGTCAGCAGTTGCTCCTCGGTGCATACTCGGCACTCAGCAAGGAGATCCACAACGGCTCGGTCAAGATGTACAGCAGGCATGAGATGCTTGACGTCGTCATCATCGACGGCAGGGCTAGGGGCATCATCGTCAGGAACCTTGTCACGGGCGAGATAGAGCGTTACTTCGGCCATGCAGTCGTCATAGCGACGGGAGGATATGGCAACACATACTTCCTCTCGACGAACGCCATGGGCTCGAACGGCTCGGCGGCTATGCAGATCTACAGGAAGGGCGCATACTTTGCAAATCCGTGCTACGCACAGATTCACCCGACGTGTATACCAGTTCATGGCGACATTCAGTCGAAGTTGACGCTTATGTCTGAGTCTCTTCGTAACGACGGACGCATCTGGGTCCCGAAGAAGAAGGAGGACGCAGAGGCCATCAGGGCAGGCAAGAAGAAGCCGACGGACATACCGGACGAGGACAGGGACTTCTACCTCGAGAGGCGTTATCCGGCGTTTGGCAACCTCGTGCCACGCGACGTTGCGAGCCGTGCGGCTAAGGAGCGTTGTGATGCAGGCTTTGGTGTCAACGAGACCGGGCTTGCAGTGTTCCTTGACTTCAAGTATGCGATCCAGAGGCTTGGCGAGGATGCAGTCAGGGCACGTTACGGCAACCTCTTCCAGATGTATGAGAAGATAACGAACGACAACCCATATAAGACCCCGATGATGATCTTCCCGGCGATCCACTACACGATGGGAGGAATCTGGGTAGACTACGAGCTTCAGACGTCGATCCCTGGCCTCTTCTGCCTGGGCGAGGCAAACTTCTCGGATCACGGAGCTAACCGACTCGGTGCGTCGGCGTTGATGCAGGGTCTTGCAGACGGATATTTCGTCATCCCTTACACGATCCAGAACTACCTGGCAGACCAGATTCAGGTCCCGAGGATCCCGACGAGCGCGCCAGAGTTTGAGGCAGCCGAGAAGGGCGTGAAGGAGAGGATCGCGAAGATCATGAGCATCCAGGGCAAGAGGACCGTCGACAGCATCCACAAGGAGCTCGGTCACATCATGTGGGAGTATGTCGGCATGGCGAGGACGAAGGAGAGCTTGACGACGGCACTGCAGAAGTTGAAGGAGATCAAGAAGGAGTTCTGGAGCAACGTCTATGTCCCGGGCAAGGCAGACGACCTGAACACGGAGCTCGAGAAGGCGTTGAGGCTTGCAGACTTCATCGACATCGGTTACCTAATGGCACTCGACGGCTTGAACCGTGAGGAGAGCTGTGGAGGCCACTTCAGGAGCGAGTATCAGACCGAGGAGGGCGAGGCGCTCCGTCAGGACGACAAGTTCTCGTACGTCGCATGCTGGAAGTACATGGGCGAGGATCAGGATCCGGAGTTGCTGAAGGAGCCGTTGGACTACGAGTTCACAGAGCGTAAGACACGTAACTACAAGAACTAAACAAGAACACAGAGAAAGATCGATATGGATAAGACTATCAATATAAAGGTCAGGGTATGGCGTCAGAGGGGTCCGAAAGAGAAGGGCCATTTCGAGGAGTACGACCTGAAGAACATCTCCACCAACAGTTCGTTCCTTGAGATGCTGGACGTCCTGAACGAGCAGCTCGTCAACAAGCACGAGGAGCCGATCGTGTTTGACCATGACTGTCGAGAGGGCATCTGTGGCATGTGTTCGCTCTACATCAACGGTCACCCGCACGGAAAGGACACGCAGGTCACGACGTGTCAGCTCCACATGCGCAGGTTCAGCGACGGTGAGACGATCACGATAGAGCCGTGGCGTTCGGCAGGCTTCCCAGTCATCAGGGACCTGATGGTCGACAGGCGTGCGTACGACAAGATCATCCAGGCAGGTGGTTACATCTCTGTCAGGACTGGCGCGGCACAGGACGCTAATGCAATACCTATCCCGAAGCCAGACGCAGACGAGGCGATGGACGCAGCATCGTGCATCGGATGTGGTGCATGTGCGGCAGCCTGCAAGAACGGATCTGCTATGCTCTTCGTAGCAGCCAAGGTCAGCCAGTTGGCATTGCTCCCACAGGGACGTGTCGAGGCAGCAAAGAGGGCCAAGGCGATGGTTGCGAAGATGGACGAGCTCGGATTTGGCAACTGCACGAACACTGGTGCGTGTGAGGCAGAGTGTCCGAAGGGCGTCTCGATAGCTAACATAGCAAGGTTGAACAGGGAGTTCCTGAAGGCAAAGCTGAAGGACTAGGATACAACCTAAGCGAGATAGAGGGGTTGGGACTACAGGGGTGTGGTCCTAACCCCTTTTCTTTGTAGGTAGTTCTAGAAATTGCTTTTTCTGCGTTGGCACTGCCTACAATCCTCACGCTCGGCAATAAGAGCAAGCTCTATTGCACTCGCTTAATCGGAATGTTGCACTTCGGTCGTTGAAATCCTCATGTACTCCAGTACACTCCGGTATTCAACGCCTCGTGCGCCTTGGCTTCGCCTCATGTGCTCACGCTCGGCATAACGAGCAAGCTCGTTCTGCATTCGCTTAATCGCACAAGTGAAAAAATCTAATTTCTAGAACTCCCCGGTACGGGAGAGGTGACATTGGTAGTTACGAACAAAATTAGTACTTTTGGGAGACGAAAAAAGGAAGACAGATGCACTTACCGATAGAGACAGACATACCCGAAAGTTTTTTCGAGGCTGAGGAGCGCGAGGGGTATCTCGTGACGGCGGAGATGAAGACATTGTGGGCGCTGGAGATAGACCTGTTGAAGCAGATAGAGAAGATATGCGAGCGTCATGGCATCAGGTGGTATGCGTCGTCGGGGACAGTGCTAGGTGCGGTGAGACACGGAGGATTCATCCCGTGGGATGACGACATCGACCTAGAGATGCAGAGGGAGGACTATGACAGATTTGCCGAGATAGCGAGGGAAGAGCTAAAGGAGCCATATTTCCTACAGGACTACAGGACAGACCCGACGGCATGTCATTGCCACATACAGGTCAGGAACTCGGCGACGACAGCCATATTGAAAGGAGACCTGGAGAAGAAGTTCCCGTTCAACCAGGGAGTCTTCGTAGACATATTCCCCATCGACAGAATATCAGAGTCGGAGAAGGAGACGGAGAAGATGGGGAAGATATTGCTCATACTGAAAGGAAGAATGTACAGACTCAGGGACTTCTATTACGGGATGGGGCCGGGAAGGAGCGAGGGGCTTGCTGCTCGGATAGGGCGGGCGATGCTCAGGCCGGTTATCAAGCCCATACTGAGACTAATGCAGGGGGCGTATCGGAAGGTCAGCATGAAGTATTACAGAAGCGGGTCCACGAAGATACTGAACACATCGTTGCCACCGCTAAAGACCAAGAGGAAGCTGTATGAGGAGACGTATGGCGACGGAGTGGAGATAGACTTCGAGTATTTCAAGATAAAAGTGCCGAGAGACTATGAGAAGTATCTCGGAGAGCTGTATGGAGACTGGAGGACGCCAGTCAGGGGAGGGGCTTATCATAGCGGGATGGTTTTTGACGCCGAGAAGCCGTATACAGAATACATACGATAGAGAGATGGAAGAGAAGAGAGAGCATCTGAGGGGAGTGCTGGCCGTCATCGTCTCGTATAACAGACTCGAGATGCTGAAGGAGTGCATACAGTCGATAGAGAGACAGGAGGGATGCACGTGTGACATACTCGTAGTCAACAACGGGTCGACAGACGGGACACGGGAGTATCTCGACACGCGGAGCGACCTACGTGTCGTCCATCAGGAGAACGTCGGCGGGGCCGGAGGCTTCTACACCGGGATGAAGTATGCCGTCGAGAACGGATATGACTACACGTGGATCATGGACGACGACGTCGAGTGCACGGGCGGGACATTGAAGAGCCTCTACAGCCTCGGGGAGAGCCTCGGGGGCGACTTCGGATACCTATGCAGTCCCGTGTATAACAGCGAGGGGGAAGTCATCAACAGTCCGACCATAGACCTGGAGAGGAACCAGTATGGCTATGCCGGCTGGTATGGGCAGTTGAGGAAGGGTGCGATAGCCGTGAAGGAGGCCACATTCGTCTCAGTCTACATCCCATGCAGGAACATAGAGAGATACGGGCTACCGTATAGAGAGTTCTTCATCTGGGGAGACGACACAGAGTACACACGGAGACTGAGGAAAGAGAAGGCGTGCTACATGACGACGGGCGGTGAGGTCGTCCACAAGCGGAAGGGCGGGAGCAACGTGTTCCTCGAGGAAACCAATCCGAACAGGCAGCGACTCTACTACTACAACCTCAGGAACACAGCATACAACAAGCGAAAGACAGGCGGAGCGAGGTGGATGCTCATAGCGCATCTCGACTTCGTCAAGCTCTTCGTGCAGTGCATGATAAGACTGAAGTTCAGACATCTCGGGATAGCCATCAAGGCGTATGCAGCGTACCTGACCTTCTCTCCGAAGGTCGATTATCCGAAGAGGAAAGAATAGAGGAGGGCGAGAGGTGAGCGACTTGAAGGAGAAGGCTCGGAGCGGGATGCTATGGACGCTGATAGACACCCTAGTCAGGAGAGTGTTGGCGTTCTTTGTCACGCTTGTGCTGGCGAGACTGTTGACGCCGGCGGACTATGGCGTCGTCGCGATAATCACAGTCTTCGTCCAGATATGCGAAGTCTTCGTGCAGAGCGGATTCTCGCAGGCGCTGATGCAGAAGAAAGACAGGAGCGACGACGACTACAGAACAGCGTTCGTCTTCAATGTAGCGGTCGCGACTGCATCGTACGTCATATTGTTCTTCTCGGCGCCACTCATAGAAGACTATTATGGGATAGAGAACCTGTGCAATTATGCGCGACTGTCGTTCCTAAGCATAATAATCTCGTCGCTCAACATAGTGCAGAACACCCGATTGACCGTTGCGCTCAGGTTTGACGTCTTGACAAAGATCTCGATAGCGGCAGGAATAGTCAGTGCGGCAGTCGGAGTGACAATGGCGTACCTGTCGTTCGGACCATGGGCGCTCATAGTCAGTTCGTTGTCGGCGAGCGCAGTGACGTGCGTGCTGCTCTGGGTCGTGAACGGTTTCACAGTGAAAGGTCGGGTGACACGGGAGTCGTTTGGTGCGCTATGGGGATATGGGTCGAAACACTTGGCATCTAGCATAATAAACAAGATATACGGGAGCCTGTACACCCTCATGACAGGCAAGTATTACAGCACCAGCCAGTTGGGGCTCTATGACAAGGCCAAGGAGCTGCCGAACCTGTCGGGGCTCATGCTGTATGGCGTCATCAGCAAGGTCAGTTTCGCAGTGCTCGTGCAGTATCAGGACGACAAGGCCAAGCTCGTCGGGTTCTACAAGAAGTTTCTGAACTTCTACTATTACATCTTGTTCCCCGTGCTTTTCGTGCTGTCGTTGTACTCGTATGACATAGTGAGACTGCTATGGGGTGAGGAGTGGATAGACTGTGCGTATCTCATCAAGTATTTTGCCATCCTGATAGTGTTCGACTACCTGACGTTGATGAATCTACAGCTACTTTACGTGACTGGGCGGACGGACCTCGTCTTGAAGCTCGAGCTGATGAAGAAGCCCATAGGATTCTTGATACTGGTACTCGTGTTCACGATGACGAGTTCGATAAAGTATGTCGTCATGGGTCAGGCATTGTATTCCGTGATAGCGTTCGTATTCAACTGCTATTACACTGGGAAGTTCATCAATTACGGATTTGCGGCGCAGGTGAAAGACCTCGTGAGAGAGTTCTATAAGCCGGCGGTATGCTTTGGGGTGCCGTATGTCGTCGCGGTGATGCTCGGGGTGAGCGGATTGTGGGACATCGTTCCGTTGGCGATATCGGGGTTGGGGCTTGTAGTCTGGTCGGCGAAGAGCAAGGACGAGTCGTGGGAGTATCTGGTGGAGTTTGCGAAGGAGAAGGTGGGTCGGAGAAAGGAGCATAACGAATGAAAATCATGCTGTTTCGATTATTTTCGATAGGTTAAAAAATACTTTCGTACGTTTTCTGTAAATATTTTCTTATATCTTTGTTTCCAAAACGGACAACAATGAGGAATCTATACACTTTTAGCAAGATAAAGAGCCTCTTAGAGAAGGTTGTATTCGCAACGGCGATAATCTTAGGCATAGGAGCAGGCACGGCGGAAGCGGCTGTTGCGCTCGGGCAGTGTGGTGGCTGGCTGGAGACGGCGTATGCGACGTGGGAAAACGCGACGGGCGTTGACTCATATAACGTCTATGTAGCACCGACGGGCGGTGAGAGCTGGACGAAGCTAGACGATGCGCTTGTGCGCGACTACGGCACGACGGGTCGTGCGGACGCACTCGGGCTAAAGGCGGGCAGCTATAAGATGAAAGTCGTCCCGGTCGTAGCGGGCGAGGAGGTCGCTGCGGATGCCTCGGAGACAGGCGAGCTAGAAGTCAGGGCGCATGACAGGGGAGGATTTGCACACTTCAATTACTCAGAGGGAATAGGAGCATACAATAACGACGGAACGCTGAAGGCGGGAGCAAAGGTGCTTTACGTCACGGCGGAGACCGCGAAGACAATCTCGACAGAAGTAGTGACGGAGTCGAACGGGAAGAAGACAGCCTGCACAGGATTTCAGACCATAATAGACGCGTATCAGAAGGCGAAGGACAGCACCCCGATAGCGTTCAGAATAATAGGCAAGGTCTCGAAAGACGACCTCGACCACATATCGAGCAGTTCGGAGGGAGTGCAGATAAAGAGCAGCAAGAACACAGTCCCGATGAACATCACCATAGAGGGCGTCGGCGACGATGCGACAGTCTGGGGATTCGGGTTCCTCATAAGGAGTGCACTCAGCGTAGAGTTCAGGAACTTTGGCCTCATGAACTACATGGACGATGGGCTCTCGTTTGACACAGACAATGCACATTGCTGGGCGCATAACATAGACATCTTCTACGGTCAGGCCGGTGGAGACAGTGACCAGGCGAAGGGAGACGGCTCTGTCGACGTCAAGGGGAACTCGAAGTACATGACATTTTCCTACATACACTTCTGGGACTCGGGGAAGTCGAGTCTCTGCGGAATGAAGAGCGAGAGTGGTCCGAACTACATCACGTATCATCATAACTGGTTCGACCACTCTGACAGCAGGCATCCGCGTGTGAGGACGATGACTGTGCACGTCTACAACAACTACTTTGACGGGTGCTCGAAATATGGAGTAGGAGCGACGACAGGAGCGAACGTCTTCGTCGAGGCGAACTACTTCAGGAACACGAAGAATCCGATAATGACCTCGATGCAGGGGACCGATGTCTATGCCGGGACGAAGACGAGAAATCCGGGAAACTACGGGACGTTCTCGAATGAGTTTGGCGGCAGCATCAAGTCGTATGGCAACATAATGACGGGCAACTACACGTACGTCCCATACGGAGCGACGGACATAGTCGTCAAGGGAAACAAGACGACGGCTGCGGCGATGGGGTATGACACGAGCAAGGACTTCGACGCGTATGAGGCTGCGACGAGGGACGAGCGCGTTCCGAAGAACCTGTTTAACTATTATCATAGGAAAGGCGAGTGGGATAAAAGTCAGACGGTATACACAGAGACAAAGGCAGATTCTGTCTACTCCAACTTCGACACAGACGCGAGCGTCATGTACAGCTATACGCCGGACAAGGCAGAGGACGTCCCGTCAGTAGTGAGGGGCGCATACGGAGCTGGGCGGTGCAACCATGGCGACGTCGAATACGAGTTCAGTGACGCAGAGGACACAAACTCGGGTGTCATATCGGGATTGAAGACAAAAGTGTTGAACTTCAAATCAGTGTTGAAGGGATTCTATGGACATCCGATAGGCGGGGGAAGCGAAGAGCCAGGCGGGGACGACCCAGAGGAGCCCGAGAACCCGGACAATCCAGACAATCCGGCACCATCGGTAGATAGCGACTGGACATGCACCTTCACGAAGGAGAAGAAGTGGACGAGCGCGAACTACACCATAAGCGGCAACATACAGGGCGACAAGGGGACAGCCGTCGTCGACGGGAAGACCTACGAGTGGGCCTTGAAGCTGGAGAACTCGACGAGCATCAAGTTCACGTTGCCGGAGGACGCCACCATGACAGTCGTCTTTGGCAACAAGGACACAGCATACGACCTGAAGGTCGATGACAACAAGAAGACAGGCTCGGCGGGGACGCTCGTAGTTCAGCTAAGTGCGGGGGCGCATGAGCTGAAGAAGGCCAGCACGGGCAACATCTTCTACATCAGCATGACGTTTGCGTCGAAGCCGACATCAACAGCTAGTGCGAAGGCGTTGATTGTCGTCGAGGAGACCGTGATAGACTTGACGGGCAAGAGAGTGTCGAAGGACACGCGGGGTCTCGTCATAGTCAAGCAGAAGATGAGCGACGGGACAGTGCGATCGTTTAGAAAGGTGAACACGAAGAGATAGTCTCGGAACAGAAAAGAACTTCTTTCCCAAGACAGTTTTCACGGGGTGGATACAGGTAACGACTGGTAGAATCTCGTGAAAAAGGGGATGATACGGCGAGTCGGGAGCCTCGAAGGAGGAGCGGCGACGTGTCTGGAGCTAGGGGGAGAGAAGGGGGAGAGAAGGAAAGAGAAATAAACAATAAGCAACATATACCCATACATTAAATACTATCACTAATATGTTTTCTAGAAGACAGGTGAGAAACGCAGGGGCGGGACGGAGAGTGCTCAGCCTAACACTTGCTGCGTTCTTTGCCAGCGGGCTCGCGTCAGCCCAGGAGAAAAAGACAGTGACTGGTCAGGTTTTCGACAACGTGGGCAGTCCTATACCTGGAGCGGCGGTCATGGTAAAGGGGACGACAGTCGGCACTGTGACAGACATGGACGGAAAGTTCAGCATCGAGGCGCCGTCGGACGGAGTTCTTGAGGTCTCGTTCATCGGATACACGACAGAGACGATGGAGATCAACGGTCAGGACAACATCGAGTTCGTGATCTTTGACGAGCTAAACGAGCTGGACGAGTTGATGGTCATCGGCTATGGTACTCAGAAGAAGAGCGACTTGACAGGCGCCATCACGGCCATCAAGTCGTCGGACATCGTCATCAATCCTGGTTCGAATCCTATGGAGGCGTTGCAGGGCAAGGTAGCAGGACTTGACATCCTGAAGAGTTCGGGACAGGCAGGCTCGGGCGTGAACATGCAGTTGAGAGGAACACGTTCGTTCACGGCGAGCGGCAATCCGACGTTCATCATCGACGGCATGCCGGGTGACTATTCGACGTTGAACCCCAACGACATCGAGAGCATCGAGGTCTTGAAGGATGCGTCTTCGACGGCAGTGTATGGAGCGAGCGGTGCGAACGGTGTCATCTTGATCACGACGAAGAGCGGCAAGGAGGGCAGGTTGCTTGTCAACGTCAACGCATACGCAGGCTTCAATGGATGGGGCAAGACACCGGAGATGAGGACTGGCGACAGCTACCTCCAGGGCATACGCGACGCGCAGAAGGCGGCAGGCAAGTATGACAGCTACAAGAGCGAGGAGGAGATGTTCAACGCAGTCCTCGGCGACGGTGCGTGGGACCTCCACAAGGCGGGCAAGTACATAGACTGGGCGGACGAGCTGCTACGCACGGCGACAGTCCAGAACTACAGCATCTCAGTCAGTCGAGGGAGCGAGAACTCGAAGACATACTTCTCTCTGAACTACTCTGACGAGCGCGGACAGTATGAGAACGACAACAACAAAGTATATAGCAGCAGCTTCCGCATCGACCAGACCGTCAGGGAGTGGCTCAGCCTCGGTGTCAATTCGCAGTTGAGCTATGTCTATGGCAACAGGGCGTATGCGGACCTCGAGACGGCGCTCACGATGCAGCCACTCGGCGAGCTCTACAACGAGGACGGCACGTATAAAGTGTCTCCGACCATTCAGGGCGGCAACTTCAACATGCTCCTGAACAATCACAGCAACTACAGGAACAACAGGCAGAACTTCTCACTCAGGCTGACGCCGTACTTCGAGATACGTCCTATCGAGGGCTTGTCTTGGTTGAGCAGAATCCAGGCGAACCTGAGCGTCGACAGGAGCAACGTCTTCGTCGGCATGGGGTCTTATCAGTACTATCGTGCGAGCGGCGAGAAGGCAGTCGGCACGAACAGCAACGTCGAGGCAAGCATCACGACCAACAGGGGATACAACTACAAGTGGGAGAACGTCTTGACGTATGACTTCAAGATAGCGGATGACAACCACTTCACAGTCACGGCAGTATCGAGCTGGAACCACAACCAGAGCGACAACTCCGTCCAGAGGGAGAACAACATCAAGGACAACGCATATTTCTGGCACAACATGGGAGCCGGCGATGCGTCGAACTCGACAGTCAGCTCGAAGTATGAGATGAGCAAGGGCCTCGGCTTTGTAGGCCGCATCAACTACGGCTATGCAGGCAAGTACCTAGCATCCGTTTCAGTCCGTCATGACGGCAGTTCGAGACTAGCGAAGGACTACAGGTGGGACACGTTCCCGGCGTTCTCGCTCGGATGGCGCATCAGCGAGGAGGACTTCATGGAGCCGACGCTTGACGTCATCGACAACCTCAAGTTGAGGTTCGGATATGGTGTGACCGGTACGGCGGGCATATCGCCATACTCGACAATGTCTAAGCTCGAGGCCAACTCGTTGTCGTTCAGCGGACACAATGTCGACATCTATCGCTTTGGCGAGGAGGTGACGAATGAGGGCCTCGGATGGGAGAAGAGCCACAATGCGAACATCGGACTCGACGTATCAGTGTTGAGGGGCATGTTTGACTTGGCGTTTGACCTCTACAAGACGCGCACGGACGGAGTCATCTGGACTCGCAAGATGCCTATAACCGATGGAGGCCTCAGTTCGACGCAGCAGTACAAGATGGCGCAGAACATCTGTGAGACAGAGAACAGGGGTATAGAGATACAGCTCGTCTCGAACAACATCAGGAAGGACGATCTCGAGTGGAAGAGCACCGTCACGTTCAGTGCGAACAAGGAGGAGATCACCAAGTTGACGGGTGGCGCAGCGGACAACATCTCGAACGGCGACTATGCCTTGACCATAGGCGAGCCAGTGAACTCGTACTACCACTACAAGGTGACGGGCGTATGGCAGAAGGACGAGGCAGAGGATGCAGCGGCGTTTGGCTGCAAGCCGGGCGACCTCAAGGCAGCTACGAAGGGGCTGACACGCACGTCGGCAGGCGTCTATACGTCGAAGGACGAGAAGACCGGGGAGACCGTCACGTATGACAAGACAAATCCGTACACATACAGCGACAAGGACTTCCAGACCCTAGGACACAACAATCCAGACTGGACGCTCGGCTTCAAGAACGAGGTCAACTGGAAGGGCTTCGACCTGTCAGTCTTCATGTTCTGGCGTTGGGGACAGACCATCAAGTACAACTTGCTGACCGACTATGACCCGACGGGCGTAGGGAACTTCCCGAAGTACTTCAACTACTGGACGGAGGAGAATCCGAGCAACGACTTCCCGGCGCTCAATGCCAACAACACGCGTAGCTCGTACAAGCCGTTCTATGGTTTGGCATTTGTCGACGGGTCGTACTTCAAGCTGAAGAACATCACACTCGGCTACAGCCTCCCGAAGGAGATGACAGAGAAGCTCAAGATAGAGAAGCTGCGCATCTACGGGACGATCACGAATCCGCTCGTACATGCCAAGAGCGACATGCTCGAGGACTATGACCCAGAGCAGAACGGAAGCATCAACTATCCACTTACGAAGCAGTTGGTATTTGGTGTAAACCTGACATTTTAGGACAAGAAAAAAGGGAAGTAAAAAATGAATTACAAGATATACACAGCAGCGCTGATGGCGGTAGCCGCGGGGGCGCTCACGAGCTGCGACCTTGACGAGTATAATCCGTCGGCGGGAACTGGCGGCGACAAGCTGGCGACCGTCGAGGGCATCGAGGGGTTGGCGACGTATTGCTACGAGCCACTCTACGGACAGCTCTTCTCGAGTTTCGACTACATGTGTGTAGCGGAGGGTGGTACGGACATCTTCTTCACGTCGGCGTCGAACCCGAACTATGCGAAGGAGTTGTTCTACTATGAAGGCTTGACGACGAACACCAATGCTACGGACAAGCTCTTCGGTCAGGCGTACTCCATGATCAACAGCTGCAACACAGTCGTAGACCGTGCGGCGAGCGTCGTCGATGGCAAGGCCGAGGACATCAAGATGATAGCAGCGGAGGCGAAGTGCCTGAGGGCATATTACTACCTCATACTCGTCACGAACTACGGCAATGTCACGCTGAAGACGGCGAGCGGGTCGGAGTCGTCGACGTTGTCGCCAGTACGTTCGACACTTGCGGAGATCTATCAGCAGATAGTCACCGACCTGAAGGAGGCTGCACAGGACCTGCCAGTCGAGCCGAGGAACGGAGAGTATGCGAGGGTCACGAAGAAGACCGCGCTGGGACTCCTCGCGCGAGCATACGCGCAGGGAGCAGGCGAGGACCTGAGCGAGAACGGCGTCAGCTACTGGAAGAAGGCGCAGGAGACAGCAGAGGACATCATAGCGAGGAAGGACGAGCTGAAGGTGTATCTCTACAGCGACATCGAGGACCTCTGGGCACAGGCCAACAACAGGAACAACAAGGAGGCGCTCTTCATAGCAGCTGGACCGGACGGTCACACGCCGACGGCAGGACTCTATGGCAGGTCTAACATACTGACCTACTTCTATCCGAACCCGGCGAAGCTGAGCGACATCTACAAGACGTCGGACAAGCAGAACTATTTCTACGGTCGAGTCAACAACAACGTCGTAGCGCCGACGAAGTACCTCGTCGACCTCTTTGACGCAGACAATGACAAGAGGTGGGACAACTCGTTCACAGTAGGCTTTGGCGACGAGACTTATCTTGGCACGCCGGAGTGGGGCGGCTCGTACCTGATGAAGAACAAGTTCCTCGTCTGGACGGAGGCATTGGCGGCTAAGTATGGCAAGGATGCGTCGATAGTCGGCGACACCATCTTCCCGTTGGCAGACTTCGACTGGGAGGCAGGCACGTGGAACCAGTATCCAGCAAAGTTGTGGCCGAAGGGAGACCACAGTGGCGACCTCAGCCATCTGATAGCAGCGAAGAACGTATATGCTACGCCGTATCCTATGGACCTGGACGAGGACCGTTACCTCATCTATCTCTCGAAGAAGGCTATGACGGCGGAGGAGAAGTCCAAGCTACTGCCAGTCGTCATCAACATTGACGACCTGTATGACGAGGACGGAGCTTGCAAGCAGTCGTCGTTTGACGGGACAGAGTCTTACAGGATGTTCCCGGCGCTGTCGAAGTACAACTGGAACTATGACGGCGTCTTCACGGGCGACCTGCAGAGGAAGACCGGTGACGTCATGATCATGAGGACGGCCGAGGTATATCTGATAGCAGCCGAGGCGGCGCAGAAGAACGGCGACGGCAACAAGGCGGCGCAGTATCTGAACGTCTTGCGCGAGAGGGCATGCAGGGACAAGGCTAACTTCGAGAGCAGCATGAAGATTGCGTCGGCGAGCGAGCAGGACGTGCTTGACGAGTATGCGAGGGAGCTATGTGGAGAGTTTGCACGCTGGGCGTTACTGAAGCGTCATAAGGCGTTCGAGGGCCAGTTGGCGAAGGCCAACAAGAGGGCAGCGGCGTCATTCACGGCGAAGAACTACTGGAGGCCGATATCGTACAGCTTCTTGAATCAGATCGAGAATGCTGACACATACGGGACGAACGGATATTAGACGATAAGCGTAATAGTCAGCGGGGCGGGGCTCGAAAGGGTCTCGCCCCTTTTTCAATTAGCAATTAGCAATGTGCAATTAGCAATTAAGGCCAGAGAGATCTGAGGAAGTGAACGGAGGGGGAAGAGGGAGGAGTGTTTTAGGTGCTGCTACACGGGTTCAACTGTGCGAATACAGCACTACGGAGGTTAACATAAAAAGGACAAGGCTAATGCAGGGCTAACCCAATTAGGAATGAGGAATGAGAGGGGGAGTAGGGAGAGGGGAAGGAAAAATAATGTTGTTTATTGGTGGTTTGTTTGTAAATTTGTTAAACAAATAATGGTCAGATGAGGACGATAATTCTTGCGTTGATAGGGGTGCTCGCATCGGTGACGGTGTGGGCGAGAACGTGAGGAATACAAATGATTTGTTACTATGAGTAATACAAGAGTATTATCGTTATTATGCCTGATACTACACCTTAGTAGTTGTATATCGCTTGAAGGAGAAGACGAGTGTCTTGATACAATATATTTGAAGAATATCTCTTCAAACAGTATTGTTGTCGCAGCACTCAAACAGGCTGATTGTAGTTCGTCTGATAATGATGCGATTATAAGTATACCAAATGGAAACTGTTTGCATGATACAATCTTGCACGAGAATAGCAGTGATTACTATTTCTATTTAATAGAATCAGATTCAAAACGAAACTTTTATCATTGGGATTGTTCTGTTGCTAATGTATTAACAGACACAATGTCAATCTTTATGTTTGACAATGCAGTATACAGTAATAATCCTTGGGAATCTCTTGTAGATAACGACATTATTCTTGCCCGGTATGACATACCAATTCGTTTTTATTTGGATAATTTCGATAACAACAAACACCCTATAACATATCCACCGACAGAAGAAATGAGCGGGATAGTGGTAAGGTATTATAAAGGTGAAAGGATAGAGTAAGCGGTGGAGACGGTAATGCGAGTGGGTCAAAGCCGAGGTGGAGGGATGTGAAAGAGAATGAAGATGAGTTGTGACGTTTTGTGCAAATAAATCACTTAAAAACAAATAACAGAAAATGAAGAATATACTAATAATGATATTGCTTACAATGAGCATGTGTGTTAGGCATACAGACTCATATAAGCATATAAAAATTGAAATGTACGAATTCTACAACCCAAGAGGATATACAACAGCGAGTGCCTATGGCACATTTACTCAACTTGATGAGAGACAGACAAATAAGTATTTATTGGACTCTTTGAGCACCGAACGGATTTCAGCTATTCTCTCAAGAGCAAGAATTAAACGCATGAAACAATCCAAAACAGGCCTAAATCTGTTGTTTTTCAGATTTACTCTTCAAGATGGGAACCCGTCTCATAGAGTATGTCTTCACCAGAATAATTGTTTTACTGATTTTGACAGTAAAATAGTATTTTGGATTGATGACGAAGCGGATAGACTATGGCTCAAGAAATTACAACAGCAATATGGTCTAATGCAATAGAGAAATTCAATATCGGGATTTGCAACTAAACACTTGCATGAGTCAAAAAAGAAGAGAGGAGGGAAGGAGGAAATGTGCAGATTGAGAGAGAATGAGGTCGAGTATAATGTCTTCACAGTGCCGTCCGAAAGGAGAGTCGGAGGGTGTTTGAGGGGAAAGGAAGAGGTGGTCGGAAGAGGTTGAGAGGGACTGGGAGAACGGGGGAGAGAAGAAGGGAAGAGGGAGAGAAGAAGGAGAGAAGAAGGAGGGAAGAAGGTGGATAAGCGAGAAAAGAGGGTTGGGAAAGCAGTAAGAATGATAAAAGAGGGCGAAGAAAAGAAAATTTAGCGTATTTTTGTAGATTGAAAGGGGAGTATAGGTGATAGTACCGATAAGGAAAATACTCGTAGGAGCAGGGATAGCGGTGACGGTGATAGCCGTCATCGGGCTAGCGTTGTGGATAGGCCTTGTCAAGAAGTACAAGGCGCCGTCGCCGATGCGGTGTCTGCCGACGACGACGACGATGGTGATCAGGATAGCTGACAGGGAAGTCGTCTCGACAAGGCTACGGGACGTCTCGTACAAGGCGGAGCTATCTGACATGCTAGGCGGGGAGCGGATATGGAAGTTTGCGGAGGAGATAGACACCATCTTTTCGGACGGGGCGGTCGTCAGTCCGACGATAAGGATGCGAGACCTATATATAGCCGTCCTGCCGAACGGGAAGTTGGCGGGAGCGTTCTGCCTGAACAACAGGATGGAGTGGCACAAGGCACTCAGGACGATAGACAGGCGGGCGAACATGAGCATACGGGACACGACAGTCGAGGACCACGGGCTCTACCTGATAGACTATGCGCCTGGGAAGCGTCCACTCTTTGCGGCAGCGGGAGGCGGATGCCTGTTTGCGTCGGAGGACCCGCGGCTGTTGATAGGCTTTGGTGATGACGACATAATCCCGATGCATGATGACGTCGGGTTCTCTGCGATAGAGCGGACGCTCAGCCAGAAGTCGGCGCTCTCGGTATATGTCAACTGCAATGCGGCGGCGTTTGCAGCGGACGACATACCAATAGCGAAGGCATATTTCTCGACCATGCAGGGAGCGGACTGGCTGGCGCTGGACATCACGCCAATGCCGGACGTCTTGACGACCGACGGATTCAAGGTGGCGGTACGTCAGACACAGGAGACACTCTCGGCACGTGGACAGGCGACGCAGATAGGAGTGACACACAGAGTCCCGTCGACCGTGACACACTTCGAGAGAATAGGCGCCGGGGACAGGGGTCTATCGTCGGACGCCTTCACAGAGTATCTCAGTGGGAAGGCAGATGCGCACAAGTACAGGGAGCTGCAGAGCGAGCTGATGAGGAGGACGAACGTCGATGTCGAGGCGATGCTGGCGCAGGTGTTCTCGTCGGAGATAGCGATATGCAACTATGCCGACGGCAGTCGGTTCATGGTCATAGACGCGCGCAGGGGGACAATGGCGCAAGCGACATTTACTCAGGCTCTTGCGGCGATGCACAATGGGACGCCGCCGGCACAGCCGTACGTCATCAGCCCTGGGGTGGAAGTCGTCCCCAAATCAGTAGCGACGAATGGACTCCAGAGGCGACAGGACGCGCAGATGGTCAGTGAGATCTCCGTGCCAGTCTATGAAGCATTCCATAAGAACGACTATATGTTCTTCCTCCCGTTCCTACTCGGGAACGACTATCCGCGGCGGTTCTTCTTCAGGTATGAGGATGCGCTAGTCGTGGCGGACGACGTGAACACGCTGAAGCGCGTCCTCGTCGACTACATAGCCGGGCACAGCATGGAGAGCACTACGGGGTATAAGCAGCTAAGAAGGAACTTCAGTTCGGACTGCGTGCGGTTCGTGTATGAGAAAGAGCCGAGGGGTGGGAATTTCGGAGTCATCGGAATCCAGACCACGGCCGTCGGCAAACTACCGTACATCAGCATAGCTGCGTTGACGCCACAGGCCAACGAGGAGGCACAGGACAATGCGCTATGGAGAGTCCGGCTCGACACGACAGCGGCGACGCAACCATTTGCGGTAGACAACCACTATACCCACAAGTCGGAGTGCCTCGTCCAGGACGTAGCAGGACGTGTGTACCTGATAGGCACGGACGGCATGATACTCTGGAAGAGAGCCATAGACGGAAAGATTGTCGGGAACGTCTCGCAGGTAGATTTCTATGGCAACGGGAAGTTGCAGTACGTCTTCACGACGCGGCAGACGCTATACGTCATAGACAGACTCGGAAACGACGTCGGGTCGTTCCCCGTCAGGCTACCGTCTGGGGCGACATCAGGGGTGTCGCCGGCGCTATATGGTGACGGAAGCCCGCTAAGGTTCTTTGTCGGGTGCGAGAGCGGAGTTGCGTTGTTCGGACCTGACGGGCAGAGAGTTGACGGGTGGAACATGACAGCGCCCGAGGGACAGTTGGCAGGACCGACGAAACACCTTGTCTGCGGTAGCAAAGACTTCATAGTCTCACACGACCAGTACGCATATTATTTCAACGACAGGCAGGGGAAGAAGCGCCTGCAGGTCGAGCCGATAGCGCCGTCGGCAGAGAGCGTGATGGCGACTGATGCGATGGGGATGAGCTTCGTCACGTCGTTAGCAGACGGGAGCATAGTCAGCATCAATGCCGAGTCTGGGAAGATAAGCAGGATGCTACTCGACAGCATCGGGACGAACAGCATAGGCAAGCCGATGAAGGACAAGCAGTTGTATGTCATAGCGGACAAGCAGAGGCTGGCGCTGATAGACATATCGGGAGTCGGAGTGAGCCTATTAGGGAGCTATAAGACAGACGTGGCACATGTCAGCCAAGTCGAGACCATAGAAGACAAAGTCGTCATATATGACGGTGTGGACCACAAAGTATACGTCTACAACTCCGACGGGAGGTGTGACCACACGATGTCGCCACTCGGGGCACACTCGCGAGTCAGTCCGGGCAAGGGGTCGAGTACGATGGTGATATTCACGACAGACGAGAGCGGGGCGGTAGTGTGCCTCGGTGCGAACAGATAGAGAAGAGGAGGTAGGTCTCTATGATAACGCAGCAATCAATAGACGCAGTCAAGGAAGCTGCGAACAGCAGGATAGTAGAAGTTGTCAGTCAGTACGTCGAGCTGAAGAGGCGAGGCTCGAGCTGGATGGCGTGTTGTCCGTTTCACAACGAGAAGACGCCGTCTTTCAGTGTCGTGCCGACGAAGGGAATGTATTACTGTTTCGGGTGCCATAAGGGGGGAGATGCGTTGAAGTTCGTCATGGAGATGGGGAAGATGACATTCCCGGATGCGATAAGATATTTAGGACAGAGACTTGGCATCGAGGTGACGGAGACAGCGAGGAGTGCAGAGGAGGAGGAGAAGAAGAAGTCGAGGGAAGCGCTACTGGCGATGATAGAGTATGAGTGCAGGGCCTTCGAGGAGGAGCTAAAGACGACGACAGAGGGGCAGACAGAGGGGCTGGCGTACCTCAGGGGGCGGCGATACAGAGACGACATAATAGCTACGTTCAGGCTCGGCTACTCGCCGAAGCAGGGGAACGCCATGATAACCAAAGCCCAGGCGGCAGGGTATCCCATAGCCAGACTGGAGCAGGCAGGGCTTACGACCGTCGACGAGTACGGGAGCATAAATGACAGGTTTGCCGGTCGGGTAGTGATGCCGATACAGAATGCGTCTGGGAAAGTCGTAGCCTTCTCTGGGCGGAGCATAGACGCTGACGGGGCCGTAGAGAAGTATGTCAGCACGCCAGAGACCGAACTATATAAGCCGGAAGACCTCGTCTACGGCATATATCAGGCGCGGAACGAGATGGTCAAGGTCGGCAAGTGCTATCTTGTCGAGGGGTATACAGACGTCATCTCGATGTATCAGGCAGGGGTGACGAATGCCGTTGCGGCCGTCGGCATGGAGTTGACGGTAGGGCAGGTGCGACATATCAAGAGTTATGCGAAGGACGTCACGCTCATGTATGACTCGGACAGCGAGGGAGTATTTGCGGCGATGAGTGCGATAGACAAGATACTGCATGAAGGCATGGGCGTCAGGGTGCTGATGCTACCCGACGGGGAGTCGGCGGACACCTTCATACAGAGGGAGGGGAAGGAGAACTTTGAGAAGTATGCGGAAGAGAACGAGTGTGACTTCGTGACGTTCGAAGCGAGAGTGCTGGCGCCTTATGGAGGAGGAGTGGAACAGAACAGAGCAGCGTTGCAGAAGATAGTAAGTTCGATAGCGGAGGTCAGTGACGGGATAGAGCGGGAGCTGTACGTCAACAGGTGCAGCCAGTTGCTGGGGATCAGTGACACAATCATATACACAGAATTAGACAGGATGTCGTAATGGAGCGGGAGGTGATGGAGAAAGTCACGGTGGCCGCGAACAAAAGGATAGTCGAGGTCATCGGTCAGTATGTCCAGTTGCATCAGAGCGGTGCGAACTGGGTCGGCTGTTGTCCGTTCCACAACGAAGTGAACACCGAGTCGTTGACAGTGATGGCGGACAAGGGCATGTATATCTGCCATGGATGTCATGTCGGCGGCAATGCCGTCAATTTTTTCATGCTGGCGGAGAGGTTGGACTATACCAACGCTATCCGGGAGCTCGGGAAGAGACTAGGAATCGAGGTCGTCGACGAGACTCAGAGTGCGGAGGAGGCAGTCGCGAGTCGAGGGAGGGAAGGGATGTATCAGCTGATGGAATACGCATGCAAGTCGTTTGAGCGAGAGCTGAAGGAGACGCCGGAGGGACAGGCTGAGGGACTAGTATATTTCAGAGGGAGGAAGTTCACGGACGCCACGATAGAGAGATTCAGGCTCGGGTATTCGCCGAGGCAGAGGGATGCCATGATGAGCAAAGCCGTAAGAGACGGTTATAGCGTAGAGTTCCAGGAGAAGGTAGGCCTCGTGGCGGCGGGCGAGAGCGGAGTGAGGAGTGACAAGTTCAAGGGGAGAGTCATATTCCCGATACAGAACGAGGGAGGGAGCGTGATAGCCTTTGCGGGTCGACTGCTAGATGCGAGGACAAAGGGAGTGACAGTCAAATACCTCAACTCGCCGGAGACAGAGCTATATCACAAGAGTGACATAGTGTATGGCATCTATCAGGCGAAGGAAGAGATGATGAGGACGGGGAAATGCTACATGATGGAGGGGTATACCGACGTCATGTCGATGAGTCAGGCGGGGATAGAAAACGTAGTGGCGTCGTCGGGTACGGCGTTGACAGTAAATCAGATACGGCTAGTCAAGCGGTTTACGAAGAGCATCACGTTGATGTATGACTCGGACAGTGCGGGCGTACATGCAGCGATGAGGGCCATAGACATGGTCTTGCACGAGGGCATGGGCGTGAAGGTGCTACTCTTGCCGGACGGCGATGACCCGGACTCCTTTGCGCAGCGGGAGGGGCATGAGGGCTTCATGAAGTATGCGGAGGAGAACGAGAGCGACTTTGTCAGTTTCGAGGTGAAAGTCCTCATGAAGGAAGGGATTAACGACACCCTGAAGAAGGCGGGCGCGATACACACCATAGTAAACTCCATAGCCGAGGTGCAGGACCAGGCGGAGAGGGAGGCGTGCGTCAAGAGGTGCAGCGAGCTGATGCAGGTCAGGGAGCAGACGATATTCAACGAGCTACAGAAGCGGATGACAGAGAATGCCGTCAAGCAGAGGGACGAGGACGTCAAGAGGGAACAGGCAGCCATGATGGAGGAGCTCAGGCAGCAGGAGGCGATGGCGCAGATGCAGGCGTACGGTCAGCCAGCGGGGATGAGCGGTTATCAGCAGCCAGCGGGGGTGAACATAGCGATGGCGGCGCGGCCGGAGACAGAGTTCAGGGAGATCATCAGGTATCTCCTGAAGTATACACAGAGAAAGATATTAGTGAAAGACTGGGGGTCCAAGCAAGTGTATGAGACATTAGTCGGGGAGTACATAGTCGGGTCGCTTGACACGAACCAGTTCGTCAGTTATGACCCGATACTCCAGCGGATAGTCGACACGTACAGGACGGCGGCGGACAGGAGCGTCGTCGACACGGAGTATTATCTCAACATGCCGGACCCCGAGATGACGAGAGTTGTCGCGGAGATAGTCGGTCGCCGCCAAGAGCTCAGCAGGATATACAGCAAACGAGGAGGCGACGAGGAGGGCAACCAGATGCCGGAGATGCTCGAGAAGAGGGACGAGGAGAAGGACAAGCAGATGCTCGGGGACCTCGTCGTGAGGGCTGTCAACGAGCTGCAGCTGAGGCGAGTGATAGAGATCATCGACGGGATAACGGCGGAGCTCAACCGATGCATAGCGGCGGGAGACGAGGAGGCGGCGAACGAGCAGCTAGACCTCTTGAGCCGCTGGACCAAGGTCAAGAGAGGGCTCGGGAAAGAGATGGGCGATAGGGCCCTAATCAGATGACAGACATCTACTTATACATCTATTTAGCTGTCGTAATAGTCTACGCCTTCGTCCTGTCGTCAGTCCTGAGGGCCATACAGGGAGGTGGCACAGGTAGGGGTGCGTATGGGAGACTTGACGGGCGGGAGCGCGGGATAAGCGTTGTCGTCTGCATCAGCAGTGAGACCGAGGAGGAGATAGAGAGTTGCATAGGGACGATAGAGGAATCGATAGAGAGGGTGGAGAAGGGGAAGAAGGGGGTCCCAGCAGAGCTTGTCGTCGTCGGGGACAACCTCGACAACGAGAGGGAGGCGATAGTCAGGAGACTCGTAGGGACGAGAGGGTATGCCAGGTATATAGACCGCAGAAGCAGCAGGAGAGGGAAAAAGGGTGCGCAGAGGGAGGGAATCCGTAATGCGAAGTATGACAACATAGTGTGCACCGATGGAGACTGCGTAGTCGGCAAGGAGTGGATAGAGACAATCTGGAGAGAGATACCCGAGGGCGAGTACATGCTGTTGCTGCCTGTCGTCATGGAGAGCGCTGGAGGGATAGTCGGAGACGTAGCCGAGATGGAGTTTGCGTGTCTGCAGGCGGCGACAGCTGGCACGGCGAACAGAGGATTCCCGACGATGGCCAATGGGGCGGGGATGGCATTCAGTAGGCGAACGTACGAGAGACAGCGAGACACGAGCGAATATGCCTCGGGGGACGACATGTTCCTGCTCGAGCAGGCAATAGAGACAGGGGCGGAAGTCAGGTATATAACAGACTCGAGAGCGGCGGTGCACACCAAGACGCCAGAGACAGTCGGGCAGTACCTCCGTCAGCGAAGCCGGTGGGCAGGGAAGGCTGGAGGATACAGAACGTGGTATATCATACTGTTTGCCGTCGTAGTATTCATGGTGAACCTACTGAGCGTCGTCATGCCGCTGCTGATACCGCTGAAGCTGGCGATCAAGATCTTCATGGCGAAAACGTCGATGGACGTAGCGCTGTGCGTGGCAGGGTGCAGACTGACGGGGCGGAGAGTACGGAAACGTGCGGTGGCGCTGATGGCGATCGTGTATCCGCTGTACGTCGTAGTAGTGGCGCTGTGGGGCATAGTGACAGCGAAGAGGGGGCGATGGTGAGAGGGGAGAAGGACAGCAAGAAAGAGGAAATGAGGGCGAGAGAGAGTGGATAAGGCGTTGCGAGGTATGAATTTTGTGTATATTTGCGAAAAAGAACCGAGAGGAAGATGAGAATAAGAGTAAACAATGAGCCGGTCGAGTTTAAGGGTCGGACAGTAGCGGAGCTGATAGAGCAGTTGAACTTGCCACAGACAGGAGTTGCGGTGGCGGTCGGGATGGACATAGTCCCGAAGTCGGACTGGGAGACGACAGAGATAAAGCAGGACGAGGAGTTGATGATTATTAGGGCTGCGAGTGGCGGCATGATATAGAGGAAAGTGGAAAGAGAAGCGCTTAGCCATTTCGGGCTACAGTATATCACGAATGGAGCGGACACGGAAAGCGTAGTCTGCGAGGTCGGGCACGTCCTGAGGGGCGGATGCAGGTGGGTCCAGCTGAGGATGAAGGAGGCGACAGAGGAGGAAGTCAGGGAGACGGCGAGGACGGTGAAGCAGATGTGCGACGAGGCGGGGGCGACGTTCATAGTCGACGACCACGTCGGAGTCTGCAAGGAAGTCGGGGCGAGCGGGGTGCACCTCGGGAAGAACGACATGGCACCAGCGGAGGCTCGGAAGATATTGGGAGACAAGTACATAATAGGCGGGACGTGCAACACAGCGGCGGACATAATAGCCATAGCGGACGCAGTAGATTACGTAGGCGTCGGGCCGTACAGGTTCACGACGACCAAGAAGAACCTGGCGCCGACGCTGGGACTCGAGGGATATAGGGAGATAGCGTGGGAAGTCAGGAGCAGGGGCATCAACACGCCGATAGTCGCAATAGGCGGCATCAGGAGGGAGGACGTCAGGGAGATATTGCAGGCTGGAGCTAACGGGATAGCCGTCAGTGGAGCGATAGGGAAGGCGGAAGACGTGGCGGAGGCTACGGCGGAATTTATCAGCGAGATAGAGAGAAGAGAATAACGTCAGGGCAAAAGAACAACAAAAGACAAAAAGACAAATAACATGATAAACGGAAAGCTGACGATAGCGGGTCAGGAGTTCGAGAGCAGGTTGTTTCTCGGGACAGGGAAGTTCAGCAGCAACGAGCTGATGAGCAAGGCGATAGAGGCGAGCAGGACAGAGATGGTGACCGTCGCGATGAAGAGGATAGACCTTGCGAACCCGCAGGACGACATGTTGCAGCACATAAAGAAGCCTGGGATACGGCTATTGCCGAACACCAGTGGAGTGCGGACAGCCGAGGAGGCCGTCTTTGCGGCGAAGATGAGCAGGGAGGCCTTTGGGACAGAGTGGTTGAAGCTGGAGATACATCCGGATCCACGCCATCTGTTGCCGGACTCGATAGAGACGTTGAAGGCGACTGAGCAGCTCGTGAAGCTCGGGTTCGTAGTACTCCCGTACTGCCAAGCGGACCCGCTGCTATGCAGGAGGCTTGAGGAGGCAGGTGCGGCGACCGTCATGCCGCTTGCAGCTCCGATAGGGACGAACAGAGGGCTCAGGACAGAGGATCTGCTGCGGCTCATAATAGAGCAGTCGTCGGTGCCAGTCGTCGTAGATGCTGGGCTTGGTGCGCCGAGCCATGCTGCTGCGGCGATGGAGATGGGTGCTGATGCAGTCCTCGTCAACACAGCCATAGCAGTTGCGGGCAATCCGTCGATGATGGCGGACGCGTTCAGGCGTGCCACGATAGCAGGCAGGGAGGCGTTTGAGTCGGGACTCGGAGCAGTGAGGGAGGAGGCAGTGGCTACTAGTCCTCTGACAGACTTCCTGAACTAAAGTGGACCTCTCCCTAAGGGGAACAAGACATAGAGAAGCGAGGGGATGGCGGAGACGTCATCCCCTCGCTAGCGTTTTGTAGGGTTGGAGAGGGGACTAGGCGTAGCGGACAGTATGGAGATTGGGGAGGAAGGCGGCGACAATCCCGGCGAGGGGAGTGTAGGCGCAGAAGGCGTAGACAGCGTCTAGGCCATAGAGGTCGACATACTGACCGAGGATAGCTGAGGCGACGCCGGCGACACCGAAGGCGAAGCCATAGAAGAGCCCGCTGACGAGACCCAGCTTGTTGGGCAGAAGTTCCTGAGCGTAGAGGAGGATGGCTGGGAAGGCCGAGGAGAGCATGAAGCCGGCGCCGAAGCTAAGAGCAATCGTGCCATAGAGACCGGCGTGGGGCATCAGGAGACTGAATGGTGCAGTCCCGAGGATAGAGATCCAGATAACATACTTACGGCCAATCTTGTCGCCCACAGGACCGCCGACGAGAGTCCCGACAGCAGTCGAGAGGAGGAAGACAAAGAGCATGACCTGAGAGAAGGCGATAGAGACGCCAAAATGCTCAATAGCGTAGAAAGTGTAGTAATTCGAGAGCGACGCCATGTAGATATACTTCGAGAAGATAAGAATCGTGATGACGGCGAGGGCGAAGAGAGTCATCGGAAGTGAGAGAGGGCGAGGGCGCGGGGGAGTCATACGACGATTCTCGTGGCGCATAGAGCGGAGGAAAGTCGAATACCAGCGGCAGGCAGGGCGGCTCACGATGATAGCGATGACAGCGACGAGGCAGAACCAGGCAATATGAGCGCGGCCACGAGTCGCAACGATAGCGGCGACGAGGAGAGGGCCGACAGAGCCACCAACATTGCCGCCCACCTGAAAGAGCGACTGCGCCATGCCACGATGGCCTGCGGAGGCGAGGGAGGTGATACGGGAGGCCTCGGGATGGATGACTGCGGAGCCCAGACCGACGAGGAAGACCGCGACCGTCATAGCCCATATAGAGTCGGCGAGGGCGACAAGGGCGAGGCCAACGAGAGTGAAGACCGAGGCGATATTGAGGGAGCGGCTGACCGGGTGGCGGTCGAAGACATAACCGACGACAGGCTGGAAGACCGAGGCGGCGAGCTGGTAGACGAGAGAGATGAGACCAATCTGCGCATAGCTAAGAGCCATATCGTCCTTGATGAGGGGGTAGGATGCGGAGACGACCGACTGCATAAGGTCGTTGAAGAGGTGGCAGGCGCTGAGGGCGAGGAGGACAGGCATAGTCTGCCTGAAGCTAGAGTTCTGATTCATCTGGAAATGTTGACTACGGGCGGCGAAGATACGAGAAAAGGGCGAGATGAGCAAAAGCCCACTCGCCCTGATGATACTAAAACCCTAAAACCTAGAGGTTTATAATTTTCTGGCCACACGAGATGTAGAAGCCGCCACGGCGCATCTGACGGACACGGCGACCAGCGAGGTCGAAGACAGGGGCGTCAGGAGAGAAAAGAGAGCGCGGAGAGACCGAGACAGTGGAGCTCGGGGGAAGAGCAGGGAGACCGAGAAGGGAGAGGAGACCGCCGAGGGCGTCAACCTTGCCAGCGCCAAAAGCGGCAGGAGAGGCGAGGACGGACTCGTCTCGGATAGCAGAGGAGACGAGAGTCGACTTAATCTCGGAGGGGGAGAGAGAAGGACAGGCCTCGAGCCAGAGGGCGATGATGCCAGTCACGCAAGGAGTCGCCATAGAGGTACCGCTCATAGAGCCGTAGAGAAAGCCGTCTCGGGACATGCCATCGACAGGAGACCCGTCAGCATCAGCATAGCGGGGCTCGAAGTGGCTGACAGAAGACGTCACGTTGACGCCGGGGGCAGAGACAGTCGGGACACTAATACCGGGGAAGGAAGAGCCCGAGGCGGAGAAGCTAGCGATGTCTCCAACACGAAGAGATTTGCTCGTATAAGGATCGTCAAAAGTCTGGAGACGCACATTGGAGCCAACATAGGCACCGACAGAAATAGCGCCGGGGGCAGTAGCCTCCTCGGAACAGCACATAACGTCGTCGCCATCGGAGAAGCCGCTGAGGCGGTGGCTCGTGAAGCCATCGCCATCCATCCAGAAGTCGATCTCAGCATCAGCGGGGCCGACAGTTTTTATGGCGACAGCATAGCCAGGGGTGATATAGCCCTTGCCCATGACGACAATCTGAGTCTGACGGAGGGCGTCGTCGGGGGTGGCACCATAGGCGAGACCACCATAGAAGCAGCCAGCGATCTTCTCGTCCTCGGCAACATTAAACTCCATGAACGTATCCTCGTCGCTGTCAGCCGTTGAGGAGACGAAGGGGAATGAGTGGACCTCCTCGCCCGTCGCGACGTTGACGATAGAGAGGGCGACAGACAGGTCGGCCATCTGGCGGCTATAGCCAGCGACGTAGAAGCTGACCCTATTATTTTGCGAGTAGACGCAGGACTTGACAGTGTCGTTGTCAGCGGAGAGCCTCTTGAAGAGGTGGATCTTGTCTCCATTAGCATTGCCGGCAGCGATGACCATAGGGATGCCGGCGTCGATAAAGTCCTGGAAGAACTCGACCATATCACCCTTACCGTTGTGGGGTCCCATCTGAGAGCCGAGGCTCAGATTGACGACGGCGGGCTTGCCACTCTTGGCGACATAGTCTGAGATGAAGAGGAGGGAGTGTGCCAAGACAGGGTCGTAGAAGTCGTTGAACCACTCGACCGTCACAGCATTGTCGTTGCCAGAGCCGTCGTTGCCTTCGGGGAAGACAGAGCAAAGGAGGAGGTCGGCATCGGGAGCCATGCCGTCGAAGTCGTTCCAGCGAGAGCCAGCGGCGATGCCAGAGACGTGAGTCCCATGACTAAGACAGGTATTGTCCACCGCAAGAGCAGCGATAGACTCGGGAGTGGTGAATGCCGAGCCCAGGAGAGTGGAGGGCTCATCGGCACCCTCGGCAGCGATAGACACGGGGGAGCCGGAGTCGATATAGGGACTATAGAAAGCCTTGATACGGGAGACGCCGTCGGCATCGGAGAAGGCAGGGTGGAGGAAGTCGAAGCCGCCGTCGATGACACAGACAGTCACATCCTTGCCGGTGTAGGGCATAGGGAGGTTTGTGATAGGGAGGTGAACGTCGTCGACCCTAGTCAAGGCACGGGAGTTGTTGCAGCGAGGTCTGCACGAGTGGGGGAGGGCGACACGCACAACCTCGGGGAGAGACGAGACAGAAGGGAGACTGTCGACAGGAACGAGACCGACGACCTTGACGCCCTTGAGGCGGAGGGAGTGCGCGAGGGGGAGGGCGGAGGCGTTGTCGGTCCGGATGAGAACCGTCAGGGAGTCGGTGGCAGAGGCGGACTTGTTGGCAGAGCGGAGAGACAAGTGTCGACGGAGGTCGGGCGACAGCTTGGATTGAGCGGACGCAGAGGAGGGGAGGGGGAAGGGAAAGAGAGGGAAGAAGAAGGCGAGGAGGAGGAATATCGGACGAAGAGAGTAGTGCATCATGGGTGAGATAAAATGACAGAAATAATAGCAAAGATATGGAGAAAGATAAACTAACCCAATTAGGAATGAGAAATTAGGAATTAGGGATGAGGGGTCGGAGGTTGCGGAAGGGACCGGAAGTTAACATAAGAGGGGATAAGTCTAATACAGGGCTAACCCAATTCAATTAGGAATGTGCAATTAAGTGTTAGGAATGAGGGAGGAAGAGAAGGGAATGTCATTTTTGTTATCTTTGCAGAGGAAGAAAGGAAAAGATATGAGCGAGTTCATAGATTACGGGAACTATGATTTCCGGAGCGTCAAGAACAGCGACTTCGTAGACAAGTCGGGGTTGATAGTGTTTACGAACAAGCGTATAGACTCAGAGAAGAAATTTATATGCATATCGAGGCCGCGGAGGTTTGGAAAGTCCGTGGCGGCGAAGATGCTGTATGCATATTATGACAGGTCGAGCGACTCGCGAGAGCTGTTCAAGGGACTGGAGGCAGAGAAGGCGAGGGACTATGAGACTCACCTCAACAAATATCCGACGATATATATAGACTGGAATTGGTTCTCGGACGAGGACAAAGAGACGGTAGTCAAAGCGGCTCAGAAAAGGATTGTAGCAGACCTGAAAGACACGTATCCGTTCTTGGAAGAGAAGGAGTCGCTGAAGAATGCTTTGGTAGAGATCAATAAGAAGACGGGTGACCGGTTCATCATGATAATCGACGAGTGGGACAGGCTCGTGAGGGAGGTAGGTATAGATGTGCAGACAGAGTATGTGAATTTTTTGCGGTCGATGTTCAAGTCGAATATGGCGAATAAGATATTCCTGCTGGTGTATATGACGGGGATACTGCCTATTATCAAGACGGAGACACAGTCGGCGCTAAATAATTTTGAGGAGTTCAGCGTCGTAGACCCTGGAGTGACTGCGAAGTACTATGGATTCACGAGGGAGGAAGTCGAGAAACTCTGCAAGGAGCATGATATGGACATAGAGCAGATGCGGCATGCGTACGACGGATATATCATAGGCGACGAGAAGTCGATGTTCAATCCGAACTCCGTGATGATGTCGATTTCGAAGAGGAATTACAATAGTTTCTGGACTCGGACAGCGTCGTTTACGACGATAGAGCGATATATAAAGATAGATGCAGACAGTGTCAGGGAGAAGATAGTGAGGATGCTTAATGGGGAGTCGGTGCTGGTTAAAGTGTCGAGCTTTAGGAATGACATGAAGAATGTCGAGAATAGCGACGACGTGTTGACACTGCTGGTGCACTTGGGGTATCTGTCTTACGACCCCGATACACAGAAGGTGAGGATACCGGACTCGGAAGTTGCAGGGGAGTTTGAGAATGCGATAGGCAGTGCAGACTGGGACGAGGTGTCTCGGGCGATAAAGGATTCAAGAGAGTTGCTGGACAGGACGATAGAGGGGAACGCGGAATATGTGTCGAAGGCGTTCGACACATATCGGTTTGCGGCATCGTCGATATTGAAGTATAATGACGAGAATTCTATGGCTTGCGCGATAAGGTTGGCTTACTATGCGGCGATATCGTTCTACAATATCCATAGGGAGATGCCGGCTGGGAAGGGTTTTGCGGACATGGTGTTCGTGCCGCTACGGAATTCGACTAGGCCGGCGATAGTGGTGGAGTTGAAGTATGATAAGACGGTAAAAGCGGCTATAGACCAGATAAAGAAGAAGAACTATCCGGAGTGTCTAAAGGGAGTGACGAACAAGATATTGCTAGTCGGGATAAACTATGACAAGGCGGAGAGTAAGCATCAGGTGGTGATAGAGGAGGCATAGGAGATTTCTCAATGCACGTCGCCCTCACCCTCTATCATGACGCTCGATATCGTCCTGACGTCATGCCCGCCGTAGTAGCATGCCCTTATACGCTTGTCTCGCGAGACGACCATTATGTGCGCCTGACCTCCAGCCCCCTTGTGACCTTGCCAGTTAGTAATCGCTATGTCGCCATTGCGCAAGACGTGCATACCCGACGCAAAACGCAACGGCATGCCAGCCAAGTCCTTGTTGGATAGACTCCAGACGACCTCGCCAGCCTTGTCGACCTCTATGATCCTCGGATTCTTGTCGCCGTCAGCCACAGCTATCATCGTGTTGCCATTCGGGAGCCGTATCGCAGTATGAGGCCGTCCCTTCACCTCGACGCCCCATACCGTCCTGCCCTTCTTGTCGTATTCCGTGACCCGGTCCTCACCATAGTGTGCGACGAGATACGTCCCAGCATCAGTCTTCCTCACATTCCTCATGTAGCTCATCTTAGCGCACTTCTCAGCCACCGGCAGCAAAGTCTTGCTGACTGCCCTACCCTTCGTGTCGACCTCCACAATCCTCGCGTTCTCAGCCTCGCCAATCATCGTGAGCCCATCCCGCAACCGCTGACATGCGAACACGTGACTGTCGCTCCTGTACTCCCACGTCCGCTCGCCGCTCGCATCTCTCTCCTCTGCGCCCTCACCAGTCACGAAGAGGAGACCACCGTCGGCCATCGCCCAGATGTCGTTCGTCAGCTTCGCCTCATACTGCCTCACTATGCTATCGCCACGGAGGACTACCACGTGACCACCAGTATAGTCAGTCGCATACACCATCTTGTCAGTATAGCTCCTAAGCCTATGCTCGACAATTCCCGCGCCGAGCATGAAAGAGCCGAACGCCGCATACGTGCTTATCTCGCGAGGCTGAGTGACATAGGCCTCGTAGCTGCCCTTGACGCCAATGCTGCTGCAGTCCGTCAGGTTGTAGCCGCCGTCGCTGTTCCTGACCGCCTTCTGTATCAACCCATTATACGCCTTGTCTATGACGGGAACATACTCGCCAGCCGACACGATGCCCTTGTCCACAGCCGTCTGCAAGAAGTAGATGAACATGCCAGTTCCCGACGTCTCGTTCCAGTTGCCCTCGTCCTCCGGCTTGTCGACCACCTGGCACCATAGGCCCGTCGCCTTATCCTGACACGCCTTCAGCCCTCTGCACATCTTCACTATCGCCGACCTCAGCTCTGGCTCGAAGTCCTTGTCGCCTCTGAACACGTCATACACATCCGCCATCAGAAGTGCGCCCCATCCCATGCCCTCGCTCCAGACCTCCGGGGAATGGGCGTCGGCAGTCTTCGACCATCCAGCCATTCCCCGCTCGGCATACGCATGATACAGCATGCCGTTCTCCTTCTGGCAGTGCTTCAGCATCCCTCTGATCTGCCTCTTGACCTCTTCGAGGTCCTCCTTGTGACCCGTGACCCTCGCATATCTCGCGAGGAACGCCTGCCCCATGAAGACACCGTCGATCCAGTTCTGCGGCTTGCTCACAGAGTGATAGAAGACACTGTCCCTGTCCCTCGGATAGCCGTCGAAGCCGCGCCTTATCGTCTCCGCCGCCGTGGCGTATCTCTCCTCGCCCGTCGCCTCGTACATCATCAGGCAGGCATAGCCGGGCATAAAGTTGTCGAGTGCTCGGGGGGCAAAGTCCTTGACACTTCCGTCAGTGCCGACGTTCTGCTCAGCATATCGCCGGACATACCTATAATAAGTACTGTCGTTGGTCATCAGCCACATCTTCTCCATGGCAAACATTATGTACCCTGCCTGCCACGTGAAATGATTGTTCTGCTTCCCCCACCTGATGACGTCGGGGTCGGGATGCTCCCAGATGAAGCTCTGTGCGACCTCCTCAGACAAGACCCGTCGCTGTCCCTCGTCGCGGCCTGCCGCCTCTGCCGTCACGACTGCCGCGACCGTCACCAAGAGGCTTACTAATATCCCTGTATTGCTCATGTCCGATACTCTTGTTTCTACAAATATAACTATTTCTCCTCATTCACACCTCATTATATCCGTGGCATAGACACAGCTACCCTTCTCCGCCTCGCCTTCTTGGTACGATTTTCGCATTCTCTGCCTTCACTGACGCCTATCACAAAAAATTCTCTTACTTTTGCAGTAACAATACGTAATATCCTTATGGAAGATTTCTACACCATACTCTCCTCATCATCGGCCGACGGCACCTTCGACTACGACGTCGTCATAAACCCAGAGCACAAGGTCTTCAAGGGACATTTCCCCGGCAAGCCTGTCGTCCCGGGCGTCATGTCGCTCATGCTCATGCGCTCATGTGCCGAGCATGCAGCCGGCATCAGTCCGACGCGCATCTCCGAGCTCAAGGACGCCGTCTATATGAAGCCCATCACCCCAGACGGCAAGACGCTCCACGTCTCGTTCACCCTGACAGAAAATCTCGACCTCAAAGGTCAGATAGCCGACGAGAACTCCGACGTGCTCGTCAAGACGCGCTTCTCCCTCGTCAAGGAGTAACGCCAATCTTCCCCCCACCCTCCCCCCAAAACCGCTATACCCCATAATGTATATATATATAAGGTACATATATCTATTCCTCGCCCTTTGGTTCTGCCTCTCTTCGTCCACCGCGGCGACAAGACAGCGCAGCGCCATAGTTGACGTGGTCGATGTCCTCCAACGGCAATGCCCACTCCCACTGACTGACGGATTCATCCTCAGCCAGATAACGGCAGCCGACGAGTTCCTCGAGATGAACTACCAGCTCCTCGACGGCTTCTCCCTCCAGAACGTCAACGACCGCGTCCTCAGGCGTGCCGCCATCAACGCCGTCCTCGCCGACGAGGAGTGGCGCAAGATGATCAAGGTCGCCGTCAAAAGCAACATGGGACTCCGAGCCGTATTCTCGCAGGGCACAGAGCGCAAAGTCGTAACCTTCCAAGTCAAGGAAGTCGAGGCCGAGCTCAAGAACGGCAAGTCGCAGACCAAAGCCAAGGACGACTTCCTCGGCTTCAAGATGTGGCTTCTCAACAAGTCACTGCCGAAGAAACTCGCAGACGGGTGCCAACTGACCTTTGTCGGGATGAACAACGACATCCTCTTCGGTGTCGTCAAGTTATCCGCCGACTTCAGCGAGGACGAAGACGTCTTCGTCGCACTCCGCATCCTCGGCGAGGACTACAAGCGCAAGCTCATCAGCGGCATCTGCAACGACCGACTGTTCAAGTCGCTCTCCGAGAACTGCTTCGACACCGGGCGCAATCTCCGACTCCGTATCGAGGAGGAGGAGACGACACGCATTGCCGTCGTCGACGTCTCGCCGGACGACGTCGATGCAGCCCGCACCAACCCACTCTCCGACGAGGAGCTGGCGCTGCAATATCAGGTCGCCGTCTCCCGCACGCGGTTACCAATGACAATTTCCGACGGCATTGCCATCACCAATGTCGAGATGAACCAACAGATTTTCAGATTCACCGTCCAAATGACCACAGAGCCATCTGCCGAGAACCTGCAGGGCATCGCCGCGAACCTCAAGAGCAGCTATCAATCCGAGAGTGGGCTCAGGCGTCTCGCCGACTGCTGCACCAAGACAAACAGATCCATCCGATACCTTCTCGTCAACAGCGAGAACAAGACACTTGCGGAAATCATTATCAACCAATAGGTTGACATTTCCATCGACTTCTCAGTCAATTATTTAAGCCCACATTTTGTTAAATTATGGCATAGAATTTGCAACAAAAAAAGAAGAGAGGTCGTACAAGTGCCTTGTCCGACCTCTCACCGCTATGAGAAAAATCACAATCAAAAAATACTACGAAGCCTTTGCCCCGTGGTGCCCCACCCTCGCGGTTCGACACCCTATATTCGTCACAAAGATAATATTTTTTCTCTTTACGCATCACACTGACCCTCATTTTTTTGAAAAAAAAATTGTGCTCGGGTCCTTTTAACCAGCCTTTTAAAACATTATTCTCTTTTTAGCAGAAAAAAAGATGCCTCAGAGTGAGAACGTATTCGGAAATTTTATAATTTTGTCGTCGAAATCAATCGGGATTTAGCGCAGTTGGTAGCGCACTACGTTCGGGACGTAGGGGTCGGGCGTTCGAGTCGCCTAATCCCGACAGGCAGGTGAAGTTTCACCTGCCTTTTTTCTTGCCTCCCCACCAGCAAACCTCCCCACCCCGAACCTCCACTCAAGACGAAAAACAATCGGAATTTATCTCCGCTCGCTTGCAGCGTAAGAATTATTTCGTATCTTTGAAGTTAAATGATTTCAATAGAGAATATAGGGAAAGACATTGAGAGGTGGCTCTCGGAGCTCGACTACAGCCGCGAGCCGAAGAACCTGTACGAGCCAGTAGGCTACTCGATGTCGCTCGGAGGCAAACGTCTCAGACCGACGCTCTGCCTCGCAGCTTGTGCACTCTTCAGAGACGACTACGAGGACGCCAAGTGGTGCGCTCTCGCCATAGAGGTATTCCACAACTTCACGCTCCTCCACGACGACGTCATGGACAAGGCAGGCATCAGGCGTGGCAAGCCTACGGTCGTCGCCAAGTACGGCATCAACGCCGCCATACTCAGTGGAGACGCAATGCTCATAGAGTCATACCGACTCCTTGGCATGACGGACTCACCCTCCTTTGCCCTCGTAGACGAGACGTTCAACAAGGTCGCGGCTGAAGTCTGCGAAGGCCAGCAGCTCGACATGGACTTCGAGACCCGTACCGACGTCACCACCGACGAATATCTCGAGATGATAAGGCTCAAGACGGCAGTCCTCATTGCTGGAGCCCTCAAGATGGGAGCCCTCATTGGTGGCGCGACAGCAGCGGACATCGAGGCACTCTATGAATATGGCATCCTCATCGGTCTCGCCTTCCAGATCCAGGACGACCTCCTCGACACCTTCGGCGACGAGGAGACCTTCGGCAAGGCAATCGGAGGAGACATCATGACGAACAAGAAGACGTACCTCCTCATCTCGGCACTCGAAAGGGGTGACACACAGCAGAGGCGAGACCTCGCCCAGTGGATGAGCCTCAAGGACCCAATCAGAGAGGAGAAGATAGCGGGCGTCAGGGCACTATTCGAGCAGACCGGAGCAAGAAAGGCAACGGAGGAGAAAATCGAGCAGTTGTTCTCTCAGGCGATGTCTAAACTGAGAGAGATGGAGATCCCCGCCGAAGGCAAGAGGGCATTCATCGACAACGCACAGAAACTCTTCAAGAGAAAGAAGTAGGACAGACGCCCTAACACATAAGAAGTAGAACTGAAAAAAAGAATGACAATATAATCGAGGATAGTATGGCGAGCAAAGGCAAGATTATACAGATAGTTGGTCCTGTCGTCGACGTCGCTTTCGACAGTCAAGACGGAACGTTGCCAGAGATATACGATGCTTTGGAGATTACGAGGAAAAACGGCGACAAACTTCTGGTAGAATGCGAACAGCACATCGGTGAGAACACTGTACGTTGCATCGCAATGGAGTCCACAGACGGACTAAAACGTGGCATGGATGTGGTCAACACCGGTTCCCCTATCATCATGCCTAAGGGCGAGAGCGCACGCGGCAGGCTGCTCAACGTCATCGGCGAGGCTATCGACGGAATGGCAAACCCCACAAAGGAAGGCGGCAACCCTATCCACAAGCCAGCACCAAGCTACGAGGAGCTGACGACAGAGACCGAGGTCCTCTTCACCGGTATCAAGGTCATCGACCTCATCGAGCCATACGCCAAGGGTGGTAAGATCGGTTTGTTCGGTGGTGCAGGTGTCGGCAAGACAGTCCTTATCCAGGAGCTCATCAACAACATCGCCAAGGGCCACAACGGACTTTCAGTGTTCGCCGGCGTCGGTGAGCGTACCAGGGAGGGCAACGACCTGCTCCGCGAGATGATCGAGAGCGGCATCGTCAACTATGGCGAGGAGTTCAAGAAGAGCATGGAGGAAGGCAAGTGGGACCTCTCGAAGGTCGACCAGGAGGCTCTCGACAAGAGCCAGGTCACCATGGTCTTCGGTCAGATGAACGAGCCACCTGGAGCACGTGCACGCGTCGCTCTGAGCGGACTGACAGTCGCAGAGAGTTTCCGTGACGGTGACGGCAAGGGGGCAGGACGCGACATCCTCCTCTTCATCGACAACATCTTCCGATTCACGCAGGCAGGCTCTGAGGTGTCAGCGCTTCTGGGCCGTATGCCATCAGCCGTCGGTTACCAGCCGACCCTGGCTTCGGAGATGGGAGCCCTCCAGGAGCGCATCACCTCGACGAAGCACGGATCTATCACGTCAGTCCAGGCAGTCTACGTCCCGGCCGACGACTTGACCGACCCGGCACCGGCTACGACATTCGCTCACCTCGACGCAAAGACCGTCTTGAGCAGAAAGATCGCCGAGCTCGGTATTTACCCGGCAGTCGATCCGCTCGACTCGACCTCTCGTATCCTCTCGCCAGACGTCGTCGGCAAGGCGCACTACGACTGTGCGGAGAGAGTCAAGCAGCTCCTCCAGAGGTACAACGAGCTCCAGGATATCATCTCGATTCTCGGTATGGAGGAGCTCTCAGAGGAGGACAAGCTCGTCGTCCACAGGGCACGAAGAGTCCAGAGGTTCCTCTCGCAGCCGTTCCATGTCGCCGAGCAGTTCACCGGACTCAAGGGTGCATACGTCAGCATCGAGGACACCATCAAGGGCTTCAACATGATCATGGATGGAGAGCTCGACAAGTACCCAGAGGCTGCATTCCACCTCGTCGGGACTATCGACGAAGCAATAGCTAAGGGCGAGAAACTGTTGAAAGAGAGTAAGTAATGAAAGAGAACCTGTGCCTTGAGATTGTATCGCCGGAGAGCATAATGTTCTCGGGCGAGATAGAGATGGTCGAGATGCCCGGCAAGCAAGGACGATTCGCCATTCTGAGCGGACATGCACCTATCATTTCCTCGCTCACAGAGGGGAGCATAAGGGTCAAACCACAGGGACAGGAGGAGATAGCATTCCCGTGCAAGTCTGGCTACGTCGAATGTGACGACAACAAGGTCACTATTCTCCTGAACTCTTAGCAGTTACAGAGACTTATGCGATGTCCACGAAGCCGTCAACCCGGCGTCGTGGACATCGTCTTTTTACACCTATCTCAAACAAAAGGTAGGTGAATAGCGTAAAGAGACAAATAAATGACATGAGAAAAGAATAGGATTTAAGATTTTTTTATAATTTTAGGGACACGAAACGTAGGTTTATGTCGCATAGTTCGGAGATATTCAGACGCATGGCAGAGTGCGGGGTGTTCTTCTGGGACGCCTCCGCCGAGAGAGAGTATACGATAAGCGAGAATTTTAGGGACTTCCTGAAACTGGACACGTGTAAACTAGGCAGCGAAATCATCAAAGGCTTCGTCTCGAAGGACGACGCCAACTTCCTCCTCTCGCCTATCCACCAGCACCAGAAGACTTGGGCCCTGCGCACTCAGATCGGCAACACCGTCTATACTATCGACTTCTACAGAAACAAGACGTATACAGACGAAAGAGGCGTCCTCCATGCAGTCGGGACGGCACAGGTCTCGGGAAGTTTCGAGGCAGAGAGCACGTCGTTCAAAAAGACGAAAGCCTCTCTCAACGACCGCTTCATCGACACACTCCGACGCATAGGCCACACAGAGCAAAGCCTCTACGAACAGATACCAGAACTCCTCAAGACATTCAAGGACCAGCTGCCGACAGGCATGCAGATGTCGGTATGGCAGAGACTCAGCGGCAACCTCTTCTGCTGCATAGCCTCGGAGGGCGAGAGTGGTCTAGACAAAGAGGAAATCTCAAGCAGGATAGGGCGTCAATGGAACTCGACACTGTTCTCTCACATCTGCGACGGGCATGGCCTCAAGCTGATGAACAACATCACAGAGCTCGAAGGCGAATGGAGAGAAGACGTCAATCATCTGAAAGTCATCGGCTGCAACGCAGCTATGGCAGAGGCGATACGCAAGAACAACACAGACCTTGCATGGGGACTGGTCACCTTCGCATCTGATACAGGCAGGAACTGGACAGAGGGCGACAAGGGCTGGTTGCACATGATGACGGAGACCCTCAGCGTCTTCGTCGCTCAGAGTGCCGTCAACGATCGTCTCCACAGACAGATCCAGATGACAAACGTCGCATGCAAAGCAGGCAACCTCAGCATCTGGTACTACGAGATGGAGGCGAAGCGTAGATACGTCTACGGCTCGGACGGACACTCGGTCGAGGTCCCCTACGACCTCCATATCCACAGACGCGACATCGGTCTCTTCGACGAGCTGTTCAGGGAGATGACAGCAGGCAACAGAGACGACATGCAGATGCGCCTCAGGATGAAAGAGAACGAGGGTGACGACTACAGGTGGTATGACCTGACGATGAGATGTTCCAAGAAGACTCAGGGCGGACAGGCACAGACGATAGTCGCAGTCACCAACGACGTCGGCGACGAAGTCAAGAGAGTCGCCGAGGAGAAGAGACAGGCAGAGTGGAACGACTCGATATACAACAGGATACCAGCCATCATCTACTTCGTCAACCCTGATGGAACTATAACCTACGCCAACGAGAAGACTGCCGAGATCCTCGGTCTCCGACGGAGAGAAGACCTCTACGGCATCAACATATTCGACAGCCCAGTCACGTCTGAGAAGCAGAAGATGATGATCAGGACACAAGACAACGCCCACTTCACCGCCATCTGCGACTTCAAGAAGATACAAGAGAGCGGTTTATTCCCGACAAAGAGGACTGACGCCATCGAACTGACGATGAGGTACTGCAAGCTCTACACTAACGGACACGTGTCTGGTATGCTCGCCGTCCTCCTCGACACGACGATCACTATGGTCCAGAGGCAGAGGATCGACACTTTCAACATGTTCTTCAAGGAGATAGGCAACTTCGCGAAGATAGGCGTGTGCCAGTTCGACAAGACGATATTCTACTCGGACCAGTGGCGCAAGAACCTGGCGATATCTACCGACGCAGAGACCAGAATGGCCCTCATGGAACATTCGGGTGTGTCGGTCGACGACAAGGTGGCCTTCAACATCGACCTGACAAAGCTGATGAGCGGCGAGGTGAGCTCCTTCAGGCGCGACCTGAAGGTGACACAAAGCGACGGGCTCCACTGGATAAGCGTCAACTTCATGCGAAGCAAGGACGGCAAGGTCTCTGGTATATCCATGGACATCACGGACTCTAAGGCGAAGGAGGCCATCCTCGTCAAGGCGAGGGAGAAGGCCGAGAGCATGGACGTCATGAAGTCCAACTTCCTCAACAACGTCAGCCACGAGCTGCGGACTCCACTCAACGCCATAGTCGGGTTCAGCGACCTCATAGCACAGAGAGCCAACGACGAGGAGATGATGCGCTACGCACAGATCGTCAGGGCCAACAACGAGCAGCTGATAAGACTTGTCGACGGCATCCTCGAGATGTCTCAGCTCAGCAGTGGGCCGCGAGGTTCGAACCTCACAATGGTCGTCGTCGATGAGTTCCTCAACAACATCTGTGAGAACCTCCGCATCCAGGAGACTGCCGACGTACAGCTGGTCTACAACAGGGACAAGTCGACCGAGGGGCTGAAGACCTACCTCGACAAGGACAAGGTATCTAAGATAATCAAGCAGCTCGTCTTGAACGCCTTCAGGAACACGACGACAGGAGTCGTCAGAGTCTGGGCACAGACAGAGGAGGGGCTACTGATAATAAACGTCTCGGACACGGGCAAGGGGCTCGAGAAGACCGACGCGGAGAACATCTTCGACATGTTCGTCAAGATTGACAACTGTGGAGACGGCATAGGACTCGGACTCCCGATATGCAAGACACTCGCGCAGCAGATAGGCGGTGACATTTTCGTCGAGTCGAAAATCGGCGAGGGCTCGCACTTCTGGTTGCAGATCCCGATCCAGGAGACGCCGAAGGAGGACGACTTCATCCAGAACATCATCGTCGTCACACACGACGAGACGCTGATGACCGACCTCTACTGCGCCCTGCCGGACCACGAGCTGATGAGATGCGGGCGCAACTCGTTCACCTCGCTATGGATAGACCGGAGGCCGAGGCTGACAGTGATAGACGTGAGGGCGTGCCAGGACGTCGCGCACATCCTGATAAAGAACGTCCACGCACGAGGGCCAATACACAGAGTCGTAGCAATATGCGACGCGACATATCCACCAGAGGACAGGCAGGCACTTGTCGCCGCTGGTGTGGACGACATCATATCAATCCCGACACAAGTGACCGTCTTGAGCGAAAGGCTCAGAAGACTGATAGAAATCAGATAGAGTGATGAAGATAACGATAGTAGCACCATCAGGGAGAATAGACGAGAAATACTTAGAAGAAGGAATAGAAGCACTCCTCAAAGAGGGCCACAGCGTCAAGAAGACGAGTGGCGTCGGGGGCAAAGGCGTAGGTGTGTTCTCAGCGACTGACAGCATACGAGCCAACGACCTCGAGACGGCGATAAAAGACGAGCAGACGGAGGTGATATGGTGCAGCCGAGGTGGCTACGGAGCCGTCAGGACACTCGAGACGATGGATCTGGACCTGCTCAGGCGGAACAAGAAGATGATAGTCGGATTCAGCGACATAACGGCGATACACGCAGTGACCGTGAATGCAGGCGGAATGGGCGTTCTCGGCCCCATGATGAAACACATAGCGAGACACAGGACACAGGCAGAGGACGTCAGGAACACATTCGCCCTACTACGAGGCGAAACAATCGAGAAAACTTGCAAGAGGGGCGAGGGCAGCAGAAACGGCCACGCGAGAGCAAAGATCGTCGGCGGAAACCTGTCGATACTCTACTCGCTCAGGGGGACGCCGGCAGAGATAGAGACGAAGGGCAACATCCTCTTCATCGAGGACGTCAGCGAATACAGGTATCACATAGACAGGATGATGCAGAACCTCCGCTTCGGGGGCGTCCTGAAAGACTTGGCGGGGCTCGTCGTCGGGCAGATGACCGACATGAAGGACGGGATGACGAAGTTCGGACAGGACGCATACGGGATAATAGCCGAAGCGGTCAGGGAATATGACTACCCCGTGCTGATGGGGTTCCCCTCGGGGCACGAGGACGACGAGAACCAACCGATACTGCTCGGCGGGATGTGCGACTTGACAGTCACGGACGAGGGCGGAAGGCTGAGAATGGGGAAGGACGCGTGAGATGGAGACGGCAATAAACCCATTTGCGAAACCATACTACGTAGCAGCGAAGCCAGTCGGCGCACAATGCAACCTACGATGTGAATACTGCTACTATCTCGAGAAGAAAACACTTGAGACAGTACACACAATGCCAGACGACATACTGGAGATGTACGTCAGACAGTTCATAGAGGGGCAGACATTGCCATACGTCCTATTCACGTGGCACGGCGGGGAGCCGCTACTCAGAGACATAAAGTTCCTCGAAAAAGTAGTGAGCCTCGAAGAGAAGTATGCAGGCGGAAGGAAGATAGACAACTGCATACAGACCAACGGGACACTGGTGACGGAGGAGACGGCAGAGTTCTTCGCAAGAAACGAGTGGCTCGTCGGGGTCTCGATAGACGGTACGGAGGAGATGCACGACAGGTACAGGAAGACTGTCGGAGGGGGAGGCTCGCACAGCCTCGTCATGAAGGGGATCGAGAGACTGAACAGACATGGAGCCATGTGGAACGCCATGTCCGTCATCAGCAAGAGCAACGTCGGGCGGCCGGCGGAGTACTACGATTTCTTCCGCCAGACAGGCTGCAAGTACATACAGTTCACTCCAGTCGTCGAGAGAGTCAGGGGTGACGGGAGACTGAGCCACGGGCTGGAGAAGGAGGGAGAACTGACCAGTTACTCAATAGAAGCCGAGGAATGGGGAGCTTTCCTGATCGGAGTCTTTGAGGAATGGGTCCGGAGAGACGTCGGGGAGTACTTCGTCCAGATGTTCGACACGACGCTCGCCAACTGGATGGGGGTGACGCCGGGACTGTGCTCGATGTCGGCGACGTGCGGAAACAATGCAGTACTGCTGCCGGACGGTGACGTATATAGCTGCGACCACTTCGTCTTTGAGCCGTACAAGCTCGGCAACATCAGGCAGGAGACTCTGACGGCACTGTGCAATGGAGAGAAACAAGCGGCCTTCATGAAGCTCAAGACAGAGAGGTTGCCGAAGGAGTGCAAAGAGTGCAGGTGGCTCTTCCTGTGTCACGGAGAATGTCCAAGACTACGGTTTGGGGAGGGCGGGAGGAACTACCTCTGCGAAGGATACAAGAAATACTTCGAAGCGACGGCAGACAGATACATAAAGATGGCGGACCTCATACGCGAGGGGAGAGACGCGGCGGACATAGTAGAAGGCTGAAAAAGAAAGCATAAGACAAAGAAAACAGGAACAAAATAAAGGAGAATGACATGATAACATTTACGATTTGCTTGTTACTGCTCATAGCAGGCTATTTCATCTACGGGGCGATAGTAGAGAAAGTCGTCGGGTATGACTACTCGAAAAAGACGCCAGCGATAGCGCATCCGGACGGAGTCGACTACCTGCCGCTGCCGACGTGGAAAGTATACATGATACAGTTCCTGAACATAGCGGGGCTCGGTCCGATATTCGGTGCGATCATGGGTGCCAAGTTCGGGACGGCGAGTTACATCTGGATAGTACTGGGGACCATATTTGCGGGAGCCGTGCACGACTACGTCTCGGCGATGATGTCTCTGGAACACGACGGCGAGTCGCTACCAGAGATAATAGGACGGTATCTCGGGCTGACGACGAAGAAAGTATTCGGTGTCTTCACGATTGTGCTCATGATACTTGTCGGCGCAGTCTTCATCTCGGGTCCTGCCGAGCTGCTGGCGCAGATGACGCCGGACTGGATGACAGCGATCATGTGGATAGTGATAATCTTCGTCTACTACATACTGGCGACGATGCTCCCGATAGACAAGATCATCGGTCGGTTCTACCCCATATTTGCCATAGCGCTGATATTCATGGCCGTCGGCATCCTCTATGGACTGTATGCCAATCAGCCAGAGCTGCCAGAAATGTGGGAGGGATTCGGGACGAAATATGAGACTCACCCCATATTCCCGATGATGTTCGTCTCGATAGCGTGCGGAGCGATAAGCGGATTTCACGCGACACAGTCGCCACTGATGGCGAGGTGCCTAAAAGACTCGAAGCATGGCAGGAGAGTGTTCTACGGGGCGATGGTGACCGAGGGCATAGTAGCACTGATATGGGCGGCGGCAGCGACAGCCTTCTTCGGAGAGCATGGAGTCGTCGATGCGAACGGCAACGCATTCTCGGGAGCGGCAGTGGCGAAGAGCCTGTCTGTAGAGTGGCTCGGGACGTTCGGCAGCATACTGGCGATACTCGGCATAGTGGCGGCGCCGATAACGTCTGGCGACACGGCACTGAGGTCGGCGAGACTGATAGTCGCGGACTTCCTACACTTCAGCCAGAAGACCATCATGGAGAGACTGAAAGTCAGCCTCCCGATATTCGTCGTGACATTCCTGATACTCCTATACAGCCTCTCGGACAAGGAAGGATTTGGGATCATCTGGAGATACTTCGCGTGGAGCAACCAGACGCTTGCAGTGTTCACCCTCTGGAGCATCACAGTCTATTTCACACTGACGAAGAGGCCGTACGTCATGACCTTGATACCGGCGCTATGGATGACGGCAGTGTGCACGACATACATCTTCGTAGCGCCTGAGTGCCTCGGGAACGTGATACCGCAGGCGACGTGGCTTGGTCCGACAGTCGGAGGAGTTGCGGCGGCGACAGGGCTTGGGTTGTTCTGGAAGTGGAAGAGCGGCGTCAAGTAGAGAGACAGAAAAAGAAAGAGACTGCCCGCTGACCGAGATAGGTCGGCGGGCCGAATTTTTTATGCCACTGAATAGATAATGGGCACATAGTGGAGGTGCCACAACCCACTCAGGGCTAACCCAAGGTTAAGGCAGGTCACTTACGGGTCTTCATTTCGCTCTTGTACTCAAAATCATCGATGACGTAGAAATCGCCTTCGAGAGTATAGATCTTATGAGAGGAGGAGTTGTAGTACTTGACCCTACAGAGATCGAGAGGCTTGCCGTAAGCGAAGAGACAGAGAGTATCCTGACGGACATCGTAGCTCTCACCGCAGCAGTTGCCATTGGAGTCGAAGACCGCTATTTTGTCTTCGGGGTTGAGAGGGAAATTCTCGGAGGCCATGTGGGCGAGGGAGATATAGAACTTTTGGAGGCCGGACTCGGAGGCATAGAAGTCGATGTCGTAGTTAGAGCGGGCAGGAGCAGCAGCGGCATTGTAGTTGACGTAGTCGCTGGCGGTGAAGACCCTCTTGAGCTCGCTGGAGTAGTACTTGAGGGTGACGGGATTGGAGTCGCCGACGTTGCCCCCGATGACGATAGGGAAGTAGAAATCAAAGTCATTGTAGAGGCGCGGGCTTGCGACGCCACGACATTCGCCGTTGATAAAGGCGGCAATGAGGTCGTTCTCGCTGGCATATTCCATAAGGACGCCACCGGAGAGGTCGAGCTGGATAGCCATAGTCTGAGAGTAGGAGGAGTAGCTACACTTCCAATCAGGGCGAGAGTCGGTGCCAGTGGAGACAACATAGTTCCAATCAGGGGACTCGTAGCAGTCGACGACAAACTCGTTGTCCTTGACCTCGGGCGTTGGCTCGTCCGGGTCGTCGTCCTTGTGACAGGAGACGACGAGGAGGGCGAGAGCCTGAAGTATTATGAAAAAGGGGAGACGAGCGATCAACTTATCATTCATAGCCATAGTTATTTAACCAGTTCGCGCTTACCATTGTGGATATAGAGACCAGGCATAGAAGGCCTAGAGAAGAGCCTTACACCGGAGAGGGAGAACCAGAGGTCAGAGTCGTCGCCTACGCGGTCAGCGTCGGCAGCGGAGAAGCGAATCACGAAGGGCTCGGCGAGAGAGCCGAGGAGAGCGTTAGGCGAGTAGACGACAGGGCAGAGACCATCGGCCACTACACGACCTGCCCTCTCGACAGAGAACGTGACGGGGGCGGAGGAAGGTGCGCCGATGACCTCGCCGTCTCCGACAGAGAGGAAGAAGAGGTCTTGTGAGCCAGGAGTCGACCTGCCGACCACCACATTGCCACGAGAAGCCACGAGGACGTCGGACTCAGCGATGTCGAGCCCCTCGACAGAGGCTATGACACACATATTAGTAGCAGAGCCAGTGTTGTAGGCATCGTCGTCGGACAGAGCAGCCTTGAGGGCACCCGTGTAGCGGTTGGCAGACGTATAGCGGGGGTACTCGAACTGAGCGGGCTCGGAAGAGGAGCGTAAGAGCATGTAGCCCATGCCACTCTTCATGAAGGAGAGGGAGCCCTCCCAGCGCTTGTTGTTGCCGGCATCGACAGAGAGGACAGCGAACTGGTCCTCGCTCTTGATAAGGTCGCCTTCGTCAGCCTGGTCAGTATAGTCGCCGAGGGCAGTAGCGAGCGGGAGGTTGATATCGGAGATATAGCCAATCCTATTCCAACCCTTGTGGAGAGAAATGACAGGAGACGCCAAGACGCCAGAGATATAACTATTCTTGTCGTTGCCAGAGTAGATGCGGTACATCATAGTCGGGTCGATATGGACAAGCATGTTCGCCTCATCCCAGCGGAAGGTTTGTTCGCCGGAAACGTAATCGAACTCGTCAGCGCTATAGGACATGACCGTCGCGAAAGTATCCGTCACGAACTCGAAGGCGTCGTTCTCGAGCCATACGGCAGCCTTGGTGAGGACATCGCCGAGGCGGACGAGGACCTTATCATCCACAACAGCGCCATTCTCATCGGGTTCCTCCTGGTCAACGTAGAAGGATACCCAGTTCCATCCCTTGTGGAGGGCGATAGTCTGGACGACACTAGAAGAAGAGGTGAAGACGACAGGCTTGTTGGACGAGCCGAAGACCGCGCCATCAGTGAACGTCACAGCCTCGGCGTTGTCGGCATTGACGACCGTTATCTTGCCCGTCGAGGAGTCGTAGAACTGGTAGGTGAGAGGTACAGGATTGCCGTCCTCGGAGTAGACCGTCATGTAGACGACAGGCTTCTCGGCACCATCAGTCTTATCGACAGTCATATCGGCGACGCCAAGGCAGACGTTGCCAGGTCCGAAGGCGCCGAGCATATCGGAGCTACGGTTGGCGATGATGCCGTCCATGATGACACGTGCGACGACGTGCATAGCGTGCTTACGGTTCTCGGCGCTGACAGTCCAGTCGGGCCTCTCGCCCTTGACCGTGATAGTGAGCGGGAGAGGTTCAGTCATACCATCCTCGCTGACGAGATAGAGAACCTCGTCGAAAATGCCGATATTAGTAAACTCCGAGATAGACAGGGTGACCGAATGCTCGCTGAGGGCAGCAATTCTGCCGGTGGACTCAGAGAGCGTCATCCAGCTCGGGAGGCCTTCGAGACGGTAGCTGATAGACCTGCCGCTAAGGTTCTGGAAAGAGAGCTTGACAGTAGACTGCGAGCCGTAGTTAGTCTCGATGTCAACAGACTTACTCTCCCAGCGGAGCGGGTTTCGGTAGACGTAGAGCGTCATAGCAACCGGGCTCGCCATAAGGTTGCCGTTGAGGTCGGCGACGTCCTTGACAGTCACCATGACTCCAGTCTTCTCGACCTTGTAGTCTGGGACGTCGAGGTTGACAATAAGCTCGTTGCCGATAGTCACGAAGCTATGCTTAATGTTCTCAAGCTGACCGATATTCTTCATCGGAGCGTAGTCGTTGCGGTCGGCGAGACGCTCAATGACGTCGGCGGCGATGATAGTATCGACCTTAGACTCGATAATATAACCATCGGGGTCCTTGTGCTTCTTGAGGCTCGTGCCGACAGGCATAAGACGGAAGGAGTTGTCGGACTGGCGGAGACTCTTAGAGAAGGAGAGGTAGGAGAGGAGACCGATCTCGGTGCCAGAAGGCGTCATATTACCGTAGCCCTTGATAAGATTCTCCGGGAGAGACATCTCGTAGAAGGCGAGCTCGTCGATATTGCAATCGAGGAAGTCGGACCTCACGAGGACACCCTCGTCGTTCTTCCTAAACACAGAGCCGAGCGTCAAAGTACCGCCGCTGATACCGCCAATCTTGTCGACAGTGAAGGAATTGACAAGATAGCCATCGACGAAGACATTGCCGACATTGCGTGAGCGGCAGACCGTCAGGACGACGTTGTGCCACTGACCGTCGTTGATAGCGGAGGAGTTGGCCTCGTGAGAGATGCCGCTGGCGGTGTAGACAATCTTGCCGTCCTTGAGGGCGAGATTGAACTGGTTGTAGCCGTGAAGAGGATCGTCCGCTGCGCCGTTGGCGATGATAGAGCCATCGGGGTCAGTCGTCTTGAGCCAGACAGAGAGCGAGAAGTCCTCGTAGTCAGTACGCTCGAAAGTCTTCGGGTTGAGAGTGACGCCCTCGGAGTCGGCAGAGAGGCGGAGAGAGATGCCAGCCGGCACGTTCCATGCGACGCCCTCCATGACAAGGTCTGAGCCACCGACGCCAGCGTTGTAGCTATAGATGCCAGCACCCTCGTTGAGATGGAAGCAGTCGACGAGGCCAAGCTCGTAGCCAGTCAGATGCTTACCACCATAGACAGCGATCTCGCCAGGGGACTGGCAGCGGTTCCAGAGGCGGAACTCCAGAATATTGCCGACGAAGCCGGACTCGGAGGACTCAGTGCCGCCGATGTAGATAGCGCCGGAGCCCACGTAAGGCTTCTCGAGGACGTCGCTACCGATAAGCGTGTTGCCGTCGTAGAGAGAGACTTGAGAGGTCTCGGAGTGGTAGGTCAGGACAATCTGGTGGAGACTATTGAAGACGACAGCCTTGTCGGAGACAATCGTCTTGCCGCCGATAGAGAGTTCGAGCCTATTGTCGGCGAGGAGACGCAGGAGCATGCCATCCTCCTCCGGGAGGCCTTGCTGGAAGACCGTCATAGCGCCGTGAGGCTCGTCGGGGAAGATCATGAGGTCGACAGAGAAGTCCTTGTAGGCCAGATTATGGTAGCCAGTCCGGGCGTAGGAGTTAGAGCCGGAGAAGCGTGCGGAGACATCTTCGGAGATAGAAGTCGAGTTGGTTAGACCGAAGACTTCGAAGTTGTTGATGTCCGAGAGATAGTTGCCGGCGATAGGTTCAGAGAAGACCATCTTGATATCACCACCGATGCCGAGGACGCCGTTGATAGGCTGAGGAGTCCCGAAGAGTTGTGGGCGGCGCGTATCCTTGACACCCGGGAGAATCTCGGAGGAAGACGTGACGAATCCGTTGCCGTTGCGGCAGTAGACCATGGCACGGAGTTCGTAGTCCTGCTCTATTGGGTCTTTCTCGGCGAAGAAACGTTCGTCGATGTAGCCGTCGTTCATAATCAGCTTGCGCTGACCGCTGGCGAGGGCCATAAGAGAGTCGCTCTTGTAGTAGGAGCAGACGTTGACCCAGTCCTTCTCGCCCTGGGTAGCGAGCTTGTACTGAAGCTCGATATGGTCGAAGCCACGATGGTTGACGTTGAAGCCGTCGATACGGACAGGCATATAGTAAGAGAGACGGGTACTGTCGTAAGGACTCTCAGTGTTGATGACCCACTTGTCGCCCGGGGAGGAGATATGGACATTGCCGGCGGAGGGGACGAAGTGAGCAGAGAGACTAATGCTCTTGATACGCCCGACATCCTCAGGGTCGAGGAGTGAGAGAGTCAGGTTGTCATAGTCGTAGTCAGTTCCAGCGTAGACTTCGACGACCTTCTCGACGACATTGCCCGGAGAGATGTATACGGAGCGGCCGGAGCCGTCGATAGGAGCGCCGTCGATAAGGATCTTGGCGCCCTTGGCGTTAGATGCGTCAGTCTGCATGAGGGTGAAGTTGACCTCGCTACGGTTTGGGAACTGAGTGTCGTTTGACATAAAGATCGAGAAGCGTGCCGGTTCGCCATAAGGGACGTTGCTGACTTCAGCCTTATCAGTCCAGAGGCTGAGGTTGTCGACAGGGACGGTAGCTGCGGAGATTTCCGTTCCGGGCATGAAATACTTTGTCGTGACAGCGTCCTCGTACGGGCCACGTGTCTGACCGCCGCGGGTACGGAAGACGAAGTTGGAGTACTCGACATAGTCGGAGGGAGTCCAGTAGGTCGTATTGTTGTCCTTGACGACATCGATAAAATCGTCGGCGTTGTTGTCGAAGGAGTCCTTCTTGAAGCGATTGAGGTACTCTGGCGAGAGGTCTGCGGCCGTCTGCTTGCAGCGGTAGACATCGACGTCGAGGCTAGAGTTCTTGGCAGGTGCGATGACGAAGCCGGTCTTCTTGGTGTAGCTTTCAGAGTGTTTCTCGTAGCCCTTAATAGAGTATTCGAACTTAGGTTCGAGGTCGATTTTGAGACGGAAACCGAAAGGGGTGTCGAAGTTGTAGCTGTCTCCCTGTTTCTTGTCGCCGCCTGTGGTGCTGTCGGCCGTCTTCTTGATAGCTTTTTTGAGGAGTTCGACTAAGCCCTTGCCGATGAGTTTGCCGATAGAGCTGGCGGTGTTGGAGATGAGAGACGCTTTGCCGCCACCGGGACTGCCAGGGTAACAAACATACTTAGAGACGCTGCTGGAGACAGCATACTCGTCGGAGTAGGAGACAGATGTGCCGTCGAGGTCGTAGTTGGCGACGAAGTCGTTGGCGAGGACCTTCTCCTGCTCGTTGATGTAGAGGAAGCGGAGCCAAGCCTCCATGATCTGGTTGAGAGTAGCGATGCTATCAGTGTAGGTTTTTTGGGCATCTAACTTCTTGTACTTAAAGCCGAAGTCTTCGTCGTCGAGGTCGACGAGGCTGACGAAGGCGGCGCGTTTCTCATGTCGGGAGATGGCGAGGGCGTCGTCGTCAGAAGTCCCGACAGGGAGGATAAGAGAGTTTCTGATTCGGAGAAGCTCAGGGAGGAGATCTTTCTCGATATAGTCAGCGGTGTGGATGAAGGAGGAAGCCACCTTAGTGTTAGCACTGATGACATCGTCGTAGATGAGGTAGGAGGTATCTTGTGCGACAGGGTCGAAGCCAGAGGAGATGACGTGGACCTTACCGCTCTTGACGCCAGGGGCGAGACGCTTGAACATAGCGCTTGGTACGGCGCGGATAGCGGTAGCCTCCTGGATGATGATGTTCTGCTGCATACCGATGAAGAGGTCGGCCTTAGGACCGACACGTTTCTTATCCGAGGAAGTCTGGATCTTCTCGTTGGTCTTGATGGAATAGGTAAAGCTTGCGTCGGACTCGATCTTCATAACGAGTTCAAGTGCGAGAGCCGTCAAAGACTCGGAGGAGAAGGTCTTACCAGACTCGACAGACATACCGGCGATAGTACCCATATATCCGTTGGCACCGGAGCCAGTGCCAATAGAGAGGTTTGTGCCAGCCTCGAACTTCAGTTTTTCGTCGTAGCCGTAGGAGAGAGTCGAGCCGCTCTCGATGTAGGAGTAGCTACCCTGTCCAGGGGGGTCTCGGAGGATGTCGGCGAGGTGAAGCGGGCCAGCGGAGACGACGCGTTTGCCGTTGGGCTTAGGTAGGGCCACCATGACGTAGCAGGAGAGCGGGGTGGCGTCGTAGTAGGTATTGTCCATGAGCATAGTCATAGTGACGCTGCGGAGTGCGGTGCCGGCAGAGAAGTCTTGACTAATATTGGCAGGGGTGAAGGTATAAACAGCACTACCATCCTTATCGAGTTCGATAGACTTAAAGTCGTTGGCGGAGACAGTAGAGTTGTGGATGTTGACTTTACCACCACTGAGTTTGACGACATCTACAGCGTTCTTGGTAGAGTTGTTGTAGTAGTACTCTTCTTGAGCCTGTAGAGTGAAGACGTAGGGCGTGCCGGCAGTGAAGACGGGGTGTCCGAAGGTGTAGCCAGTAGAGTCAGTCCAGAGAGTGACCTTCTTGCTGTCGCCAGTATTGTCGGTTGCGTTGTAGGAACGGTTGCCGAAGAAGGAGTCCTTGCCGTTGGTGAGCTGCTGATACTTGAGGATAGCCGGGTTGTGGTAGATGCGGCTATAGACAGCGGTATCACCGAGCTTGTAGTCAGAGAGGTCGAGCGTCTCGCCGACCTTGCCAGCCTGGAAGAGAGTGGAGTAGCCAGTGGCAGAGATTTCGACGACCTTGTACTTGACAGGCGGGAGCTTGACGAGATACTCACCCGACTTGTTGTCAGGGCTGATGACGATACGGTGACGTTCGCTGAGCATGGAGGTTGTGTCAGACACGCCGTGGGAGAAGGACTCGAGGCGGGACTTGACGCTGCTATCGAGCTCATCGCGGACAATCCAGGAAGTGTTGTCACCCTCGAGCTGGAGGACAATCTTGATGTCGTCTCCGATATTGTTGACAGATAGCGACTTGCCGAGCGGGAGAAGACCCTGGTCGTTGCCACCGGCGACACGGCCGTGGAGGCTGACGCGGGTCTCGTCCCAGAGAGTGATGTCGCTGACATCTCGGCTCCAGTAGTAGTCGCACTTGTCGCCAGTCCGAGAGTCCTCGTTGAGGATGAAGCCGTTGTTAGTCATCACGTGCCCGTCCTTAGCGGCGCAGACCTTGTGGGAGCCTTGTGGGATGCTGATAGTGAATGCACCGTTGTTGTCAGTCTTGACAGGTTCGCCGTTAAGGTTGGTCACGAGTACGCCATCGCGGTAGAAAGAGACGTCAGCGACGGGGATGCTTGTGCCGGCGTAGAGAACGTAGCCGGAGTATTTGAAGTATTTAGTCAGTTCGAAGTCGAGATTGCGAACCGTGTTGGTGTAGGGGCTGAAAGTTGCCGAGCGGGGACGGAAGGAGCCCTCGTCGCCAGAGGTCTGGACAGAGACTTCGAAAGTCTTAGTGTCCTCGTATTCAATCTCGTCGAACTCGTAGAAGCCCTCGGCGTCGGTCGTCGTCGTAGCCACCTGACGGTCGCCGTCGTTGAGGGAGACAGAGAGACCGCCCATGCTAGTCCCGTCTATCATACGCACATGTCCGTTGACGTAGCCAGTAGGCTTGATGTGTCCCTCCATGACGGGGCTATGCATAAAGTAGGTCTTACCTTCGCACATCGAGACGCCATTGACCTGGTAGGAGTGTGAAGCCTTAGGTAGAGCGGACTTGTCGGAGTAGTAGGTCTGGACGAGTCCGGAGGCGATAAGGACGCCATCGCGGTAGACGTCGTAGTAGTCGGCCAAGTCGCCTTTGGCCTCCCAGGCGAGAGCGACGTAGTCTTGGTTGGTTTCGGTAGAGAGTGAGGGTATAGAGCCAGTGTTGGCGAAGGCGTAGACAGCGTTGGCGCCTTCGAGTTTCGTAGCGAACTTCTGCATGCCAGTCTCAGACAGGGGGAGCCTGCTACGGCCCTTGTTGACCGTCAGCCGGAACTCATAGTCGAGGCAAGGGCGTAAGAGAGTCCTTGTCAGCTTCTTGGCGGCGATTTCCTCTTCGGAGAGGATCTCTCGAATGACCTCGACAGTGTCTCGAGTCTGCTGGTTGATAGCGAACGTCTCGAGGACCAGTTGAGCCTGTGGGTCGAAGACATATATCTGCTCATCTTCATACTTGAGGTTGTTCTTGAGCCATTCGTTGAGGTCCGCCTTTGCCATAAGGAGAGTACGGGCAGATACGTAATACTTAGAGTAGTCAATACTAAAACGGACGTCACGAGTAGACGAAAAGGCGAAGGGGTCGTCGGGGATGCGCTTGAAGGCTAAATTGTACCCTGCGTTGAAAAGGGCGGTACGCTCTACTCCGCCAATAACCTTCTTAGTAATATCCTTGCCAGTGATGTCGGCGATAGTGTGGTACATCGAGGACAGCGCGCCATGTTCTGCCAACACATTATAATTGTAAGACTCCGTGAGGATCTCGTAGTCGGTCGTAGAAACAGACAAAGATTGGCCATACGATTTCATCGCTGTTTCGATCCGATCTGGAGCATTTAACGACCGCTTAGTAACAGCAAGGAGTTCATCGACCTGAAGCATATACCATGAGCCGCAAAAGTAGGACAAGACAAAAGTGGGCAAGGTAGTGCGGCCAGCCGCGACAGCATCGGCGTAGGATTGATAGACCTCTGAGGGTCCATACATGACCGGCAAAGTATTTGGGATAGGGTTGTAGGCATCCTGCTGAGACCAGTTCAAGGTGACGGAATGGTCGCCCTCGTCCCACTTAGTGCTTTTCTGGACAGAGAGGTACAAGAGGCCGGAGAGTCTGGTAAGGTATTTGACCTGCGCCCAGCGGGAAGCGGGGTTTCCCTCCCAGTTCCAATGAGCCGTTGTCATACGGCGGATACGGTAGAGAGGAGGACCGTCGTAGTTGCGAAGCATTGTCTCGTCGAGGAATTCGTAGTGAGCGATGTCGTTTTCGAGAGAGACATAGTCAGAGTAGTCTATATTGGTGATAGTCTTCCAGTTGGACTCGTCTAAGTCGAAGAAACCTTTCGAGTTGCGCTGGATCTCCCAAGAGTCGCCATCCGAGATGTCTTCTGAGGCGAAGTCGGGGACGTCCCAAGAGAGAGTGACGTTACCCCTGTCGTCCTCGACGGCTTTGAAATTATCTGGAGTGTGGAGTTTCTTGACGTTGACGGTGTTGGACTGCAGATAGCCGAGGGTCGTCCCATAGTCAGGGTGGTCGTAGAGGACCTCGATCTGTAGCTGATGGTATTCTTGGCCGGCATAGAGCGAGATGAAGCCGGAGGACTGAGTATAGTTGGTCTCCTCGATGTAAGTCCGGATGTTGTTTTCATCGAGATAAGAGACACGATATTTTTTGACGTCGCCAGCCATTATCATCCAAGGGATGAGGACTTGTCCGGTGGAAGCCTTGTCATAGGAGAGCATAGGCTCGAGGAGTTGCGGCAGCTGGACTTCCTGAGCAGCAGGGAGGTCTACCTGTCCGCTTATGAATATGTCCTTATCGTCAGGGGTGGTCTGGACAGTATGGTCCCAGATGAGCTTGACATAGAACTCGATGCTTTTGCCTCTCAATTCGTTTGGCACCTGCCAGCGGAGTTTGGCGACAGGGTTGAGGTCGTTGGTTGACTTCGACACGGAGCAGTTCGTCTCGGTGTCAGCGATCAGCATGTTGGCGCCGTTGCTGGGGTTGGTGAGGTAAAGGTAGTCCGTGTAGGAAGTCAGAGCTATGTTGGCATAGGAGTTGTCGTCGTCCTGCGTCCAGGTACGGATCTTGAAAATTGTGGTCCAAGAGTTGGAGCCGACGACACGGTACTTGATTTCCGAGCCTCTGTGATAGGCGTCGCGGCCGGAGAAGGAGATGGCTGCGACAGTAATGTCTACATAGTTTTTGCCGGCGAGGGTTGCCGAATATCTCCAGGAGTCGGTGATTTCGTCCTCAGCGAGGGCGGGCGTTGAGAAGAGGGTCGAGAGGGCCAGAAGCATGGCGGGCAGGAGCCTGAGCCACGAGTTGCGTGAGGTACTCATAAGCATATATTTTTGAGACACAGTAACATATTATACGCTGTCCGTCAAAGAGTGTTTCAAGAACGAAACAGATTTTCATAGATGAGACAATGAGCAATGAGGGCCGGAAGTTAACATAAGAGGAGTCAGGGCTAATACGGGGCTAACCCGATGAGCAATTAGGAATGAGGAATTGAGGGGGAGGAGGGGGGAAAGGGGAGAGGGAAGAGCCATGCTATTAACTACAACGTAGGCTGGAGTCTACGCCGAACAGGGGAGGTATTTTTAAAGCCTCACACAGAGGGCACGGAGGGCACAGAGAGGTCGCCTAACGGCGACGGAGAGGGAGCAGAGAGGGGGAAAGGACACGGAGGGCGACCTGACGCTCGGGGGAGAGCACAGAGAGCATACGAGGCGAAAGGGAGTGGTCGGAACGGAGGCTATGCAAGGCGGGAGCCTTGATTTAACTACGACGTAGGCTGGAGTCTACGCCGAACGCATATTACAAATGACGACTCAACGGATGAGTCATTTGAAATGAGGCTAAAGAAGACTTGTCTAGTGGAAGGATATTAGTAAATTTGTTAGGATGAAAAATTCTGGAGAGCGTAAAGTGAAAATGAAGTAGAATCCACAAATATGAAGGAATTGATGAAAGATAACAAAAGTATACAGCCACAGGCAGAACCACATATCGTGAAGTCGCACGATATTCATATTGACGCGGACTATGCGGAATGGATAGCGGACATCAAGAGTCGCTATCGTTCTGCACAGGTAAAGGCGGCAGTCAAGGTGAATGCGGAGAAACTTCTGTTCAACTGGGAACTTGGTCGTGACTTGGTACAGAAAAAGGCTGAAGAACGTTGGGGTGCAGGAGTCGTAGAGCAGGTTAGTCTCGACTTGAAGCGAGAGTTCCCTAATTCGGACGGATTTTCCACTTCCAATCTGTGGTTCATGAAGAAGTGGTATTTGTTTTACACAAAGGCTGGTGCAAGAGAAAAACTCCAACAGGTTGTTAGAGAATTACAACTATCTGTTAATCAGGGTGTACAAAAACTCCAACAACCTGTTAGAGAAATTCTGCGACACGTTTCGACATCCGAAAAAGAAATCGGCATAGCTTTCCCACAACTATTTGCACTTGTTCCTTGGGGGCATCATGTGGAGATAATGACGAAATGTAAATCTATTGACGAGGCATTATTCTACGTGGGTAGAACTATAGAGCAAGGGTTAAGCCGTAATGCTCTGACTAATTGCATCAAGGCCAATCTCTATGAGCACCAAGGCAAGATAGTCAACAACTTTACCGACCATTTGCCCGAGTTGCAAAGTAAACTTGTTCAGGAAGTTCTAAAAGAGAACTATGATTTCGGTTTTGCCACGGTTGAGCATGAGATCTATGACGAGGCCGAGTTAGAGCAAGCCCTTACCGAGAATGTAACTGCCCTTTTGCTGGAAATGGGAATAGGCTTTGCCTTTATAGGCAAGCAAAAGGAACTTGTAGTGGGTGGTCGCTCTCGAAAGATAGACTTGCTATTTTATCACATTCGTCTGCGTTGCTACGTCGTGTGCGAACTGAAAGCCAAGCCATTTGAACCAGAGTTTGCAGGCAAGTTGAACTATTACGTGAATGCTGTTGATGAATTGTTGAAGACAGATGACGATAATCCGACGATAGGCTTACTTGTTTGCTCTGACATGGATAAGATTGACGTTCAATGGTCGTTCAAAGGAATCAGCACTCCAATGGGTGTCGCAACATATAACAACATCCAAATAAAGGATGCTTTGCCAAGCCAAGAGCAATTGGCAGAACGAGTACGACTCTTACAAAAAGAATTGCGGGAGACAAAACGCTTGATGAGCAGGGTGGACAACACTGAAAACTCTAAAAGTTGAAAGGATAGACCCCGCAATTAGGAAAATTGAAATAAAGTTGAGTATTACCCCCCTACCCTTTCTTCTCGCGGAGCTCTGCGGTCGCGGTAAAGATGACGTCGCCACTCGAGTTGAGGGCCGTCTCGACAGAGTCCTGGATGACGCCAATGATGAAGCCGATGCCGACAGCCTGCATAGCCACGTCGGCAGAGACTCCGAAGAAGGAGCAGGCCATAGGAACGAGGAGCAGTGAGCCGCCAGCGACGCCAGAAGTGCCACAGGCGCCGAGAGTGGCGATAGCGCTGAGGATGATAGCAGGGAGGATGCCGACATGGACGCCCATAGTGCCGGCGACAGCGAGGGAAAGGACAGTGATAGTGATGGCCGCGCCATTCATATTGATAGTAGCGCCGAGCGGGATGCTGACAGAATAGAAGTTCTCGTCGAGCCCCATACGCTTGCAGAGATCCATATTGACAGGGATGTTGGCAGCCGAGGAGCGAGTAAAGAAGGCGCTAAGGCCGCTCTCCTTGAGACACCGCCAGACCATAGGATAGGGATTGCGGCGGATAGTGGCGGCAACAATGATAGGGTTTGTCACGAGGGCGACGAAGAGCATACACCCGACGAGGAGGAGGACCAGCTTGCCATACTCAGTAAAGATCTCCATACCGCTCTCGGAGACAGCTGTGAAGACAAGACCCATGATGCCGAAGGGTGCGAACTGAATCACCCAGGCGACGACAGCGGAGACGGCACCGGCGACATCGACGACGACGTCGATAGTAGCAGAGGAGGCGCGCTGGCGGAGGGCAATGCCGACGATGATAGACCAGAAAAGAATGCCGATATAGTTAGCCGAAGCAATGGCGGCGAGAGGGTTCTGGACCATATTAGAAATCAGAGTTGAGAAGACCTCGGACAGCCCTTCTGGAGCGCAGCCGTCGGCAGCCTCGCGGAAAGTCAGGGTGACGGGGAAGAGGTGACTACCGACGACGGCGACGACAGCCGCCACGAAGGTAGAGAAGAGGTAGAGCGTCACGACGAGACCGAAACGGTTCCCGAGACCGCCCTTAGCCTTGGCGATAGAGGCCGTCACGAGGACAGCGACGAGGATAGGGGCGATAGCCTTCAGAGCGTTGACAAAGCCGACGCCCAAAAGACCGATGGCGGAGAAAGACGGGAGGGAGAAACCCAGGATGACACCCAGGACCAAACCACACAAAATACGTAAGACCAGACTGATGCTAGTCCACCTGTGATAAGCGCGAAAAAACTTGTTCATTGCCACTACTGCAAAATCGGTAGCAAAATTACCATGAAACGCAGTAAAACATAGGGGTTGGAGAGAAAAAACTGTGATTTACTTATGAGGGAGGGGGGAAGGAGGGAGACTCAACAATCATTTTGACAAATCAAAATGGAGATGACGAGTGCTACACTTGGCTATATGAGGGGAAAGAGTTAAATCTGGAGACCCAAAGAGGCCAAGAAACAAGAAGCGACAGGGGAGGCTGGGGAGAATAAGAGGGTTCAACAATAATGTCTATTCGTCCTACAGTAAACATGCTTCATAGAGAGTTGGAGGAGGACGTGCCGAGGATTGCAAAAAATCCCGCGAAGCGTAGAGCCTCGCGGGATTTTATTATTAACTCTTAGTAAGCTAAGCTACTAGATCCACTTCAGGAGCGGGAAGTCCTGCTTGTTAGGCAGAAGCGGGTTGCTCGGGAAGATACGGAGGCCGAAGCGGAAGACACCTGGGTAGTTCAGCGAGAGGCTGACAGAGTAGGTGACCTTCGAGCCATCACGCTTAGCGATAGAGAACGGCTCAGCGTGAACGACCTTCATATTGTTCTCGTCGGCGCCGCTTGCGAAGACCATCTCGAGACCGAACTCCACATCCGGGTCGACCTTGTCGAGAGTGATAGAGATCGGGTAGATCTGACCGATGCCGAGCTGCTCCTTGGCGATGTCTGGCATATCGACGTCGAGGACCTCGATCTTGTTCCAGACGTTGCGAACCTTCTGCTTCCAGGTCGTAAGATCCTTAGCGAGCTTGAAGTCGTCTGCCTTGAGGAGCTTGCCCCTCTTCTCCTGCGGGAGGTAGAAGCGGTTGAGGTAGTCCGTGATCATACGCTTGGTCGTAAACTCAGGCGCGATACGGTTGAGCGAGTTCTTGATGTACTGTACCCAGCGCTTAGGCACGCCGTTGGTCTGGTCGTAGTAAAGAGGTATGATCTCGTGTTCTAGCGTGTAGTAGATCGTCGATGCGTCGAGCTCGTTCTGGAAGCCGTTGTCCTGGTAGGTCTGCTTGTCGGTGAGCGCCCAGCCAGCCTCCTGCTTGTAGCCCTCGTACCACCATCCGTCGAGGACGCTGAAGTTGAGGACACCGTTGAGTTCTGCCTTCTGACCAGACGTACCGGAAGCCTCGAGCGGACGGGTAGGCGTGTTGAGCCATACGTCGACGCCGCTGACGAGACGGTGAGCGAGATCCATATCGTAGTTCTCGAGGAAGATAATCTTACCGATGAACTCAGGGCGATGAGAGATCTCGACAATCATCTTGATAAGGTCCTGACCAGGCTTGTCGGCAGGGTGAGCCTTACCGGCGAAGATGAACTGAACAGGCTTTTCAGGGTTGTTGACGATCTTGCTAAGGCGGTTGAGGTCGCTGAAGAGGAGGTGTGCACGCTTGTAGGTAGCGAAGCGACGAGCGAAGCCAATCGTCAGAGCGTTCGGGTTGATACCTTCGAGAACGTCGAGAGCGCGCGAAGGGTCGTCGGTAGCGTAGAGAGTGCTGACCTTACGTTCGCGGACGTAGTCGAAGAGTTTCTTCTTGAGAGCCTTACGGACATCCCAGAGGACAGCGTCGTCGACGCTCTGGACCTTTTCCCAGTAGCCCTTGTTGGAGACGTCCTTCATAAGGTCGGCATCGAGATACTTCTCGTTGAAGCGCTGCATCTCGCTACTCGTCCATGTGCCATAGTGGACACCGTTGGTGACGTAGTTGATATGAAGTTCGTCAGCGGTGAAGCCAGGCCAGAGGTGCTTGAACATATCCTTGGTGACCTCGCCGTGGAGCCAGCTGACACCGTTCATCTCCTGAGAGGTACGAGCTGCAAGGACGCTCATAGAGAACTTACCGTCGTTCTCACGGCCGAGTTCCATGAAGTCGTTCCAAGAGATGCCGAGAAGCTCTGGCGCATGGCCGAGGTACTTGCCGACGAGACCCTCGTCGAACTTGTCATGACCTGCAGGGACCGGCGTGTGAGTCGTGAAGAGCGACGTAGCCTTGACGACCTCGAGAGCCTCTGGGAAAGAGAGACCAGCGTCGGTGTAGTCGATGAGCCTCTGGACGTTGAGGAGAGCTGCGTGACCCTCGTTGCAGTGGTAGACATCTGCCGTGATACCGAGGGCATTGAGGAGACGGACACCACCCATGCCGAGGATGATCTCCTGCTTCATACGGTTCTCCCAGTCGCCACCATAGAGCGAGTGCGTGATAGTCCTATCCTCTGGGTTGTTGAGAGGATGGTCAGCATCGAGGAGGTAGAGAGAGATACGACCGACGTTGACTCTCCAGACCTTCAACTGAACCTGGCGGTTCGGGAAGTTGATAGGTATATAGAGGAGCTTGCCGTCAGACGTGCGGACCTCGTCGAGCGGGAGGCTCTGGAACTCCTGAGCCTCGAAGATTGCCTGCTGCTCGCCGTTGATAGAGAGGCTCTGCTTGAAGTATCCGTAGCGGTAGAGCAGACCGACAGCCGTCATGTTGACGCGGCTGTCAGAAGCCTCCTTGAGGTAGTCGCCAGCGAGGATGCCAAGACCACCAGAGTAAATCTTCAGAATGTTGGTCAGACCGTACTCCATACTGAAGTAGGCGATCTGAGGTGTGTAGGCGAAAGGCTGCTTCAAGTAGGTCTTAAACTTGGAGTAAACGCCGTTGAGTCGTGCTACGAAGTTAGCATTCTTGGCCAACTCGGAGAGGCGGGTGTAAGATACCCTCTCAAGGAGCAATATCGGGTTCTTCTCGACGCTTGCCCAGAGTTCGCTATCAATGTCCTCGAAGAGCTCGATGGCCTCGTAGTTCCACACCCACCAGATGTTGCGGGACAGTTCGTGCAAGCAGCTCAACTCCTCTGGCAACTTCGACTTGACAATAATCGACTTCCAGAGCGGCTCGGCAGATGGAGCGAAGTTCCTCTTGTTTTCCATTTAGTATGCTGTTTATGTAGTTGCTAATAGTAATTATGATAAAGAGTGGGGAGTTATTCCTTCTTCTTGCGAGTCCTAGAAGTCGTAGAAGCAGAGGCCTTGGTGGTCGTTGCCTTCTTCTCCGCAGTCTTCTTGGCGGTCGTCTTCTTAGCCGTCGCCTTCTTCTCTGGCTCGACGCCTGCCTTGACGAGCTGCTTCTCGAGGCTGCTTACTTCGCTCTGGAGCTGTGCGTTCTGCTCCTTGAGAGATGCTATCTCGCTATCGACGTCTGGCACAGCCTTCTTGAGTCTCTCGGCAAAGTCGCTGAGAACGTTCATATAGTTGATGAAGGCCTCGTATGGAGTCTGGTATGGGCTCGTATATGCACGGTTGGAGCCGTTGGCGAAGAACTTCGTCCCCATGTAGTAGAAGTGGTCGCTCGACTGAAGGTACTGCCAGTCCTTGATGAGCTGCTCGTCCTTGCAACGCTCCATGAGCGGCGTGAGGGCGTATAGCTTGTCGACAGCCTCGTTCTGCATCTCGTTGCCGAGCCAGGCGGTGAGGTCGCGCTCCTCGTCGACCCAGCTGGTAGCCGACGGGACGTGGACTGCCGAGACTGACTGTAGCTTCTGTGCTGCCTTGCTCGGTGTCGTGAAGGCATAGTTGCTGTCCTGCACGAAGACTTCCGGGAGTGCCTTGAGGAACTCGAGGATGCCACTCTCAATGCTGTGGTTCGCTCCGAAGGTCTCGTAGTTCATGAAGAGGTTGATGAGCTCCTCGTTGCCGTCGATGCCGTCTGCCCAGCTCTTGAACTTTTGGGCGGTCAGCGGCCACTCGCTCCAGCTCTGGTTGGAGAAGCGGAGAGCGATGTCGTCGCTCATGTGGTAGTTGCGGACGAGGACCTTCATCTTTGGCTCGATGGAGTTGCAGTACATATAGTTGGCACTCTTCCAGCCGAGTGTCTGCTTTGCGCCTTCACTGAGCATAGCCTTGAAGCCCATCTGGGCGACTATCTCGCCGATGCCGTCAGAGTAGATGAGCTCTGTGTTGCGGAATACGACTGGCACCTGTCCGAATGTATCCTCGATAGTCTTGACCTGCTGAGCAACCTGACGCTTGAACTCGTCGGCGTTACGCACCGATGCGAGCGAGTGAGCGGATGTCTCAGCGACGAACTCGACGCACTTTGTCTGGGCGAGGGCCTTGAAGCTCTCGATGACCTCCGGCGCGTAGATCTTAAGCTGGTCTATCATCGTTCCGGAGATTGAGAAGGCCACGGAAAATTTTCCTTTGTACTTCTTTAGCAGCTCCAGCAGGACCTTATTGGCAGGCAGGTAGCATGTATGAGCGAGCTTGTTGATGTTGCTCTCGTTGGCATAGTCGTCATAGTAATAGTGATCGTTGCCTATGTCGAAGAAACGATATCTACGAAGTCTGACGGGCTGGTGAAGTTCGAAGAATAAGCAAATGTTTTTCATCTTAGTAGCTAAAGAGTTAAAGGACTGAGTCGTAAACTTTCTTAATCTGCTTGGCGGAGTTTTCCCACTTGAGCGAGTCGACCTCCTCCTTGCCGTACTTAGCGAACATCTTACCCAGGGAAGGATAATTGAGGACGCCATACATAGCGTCGGCCATTGCGTCGATATCCCAGAAGTCCGTCTTGATAGCGTAGGTGAGAATCTCTGCGACGCCACTCTGGTACGAGATAAGCACTGGGACTTCGCTCTGCATCGCCTCGAGTGGCGAGATGCCAAACGGCTCGGAGACTGACGGCATGACGTAGAGGTCGCTCATCTTGAGCATCGAGTAGACGTCCTGTCCGCGAAGGAAGCCCGTGAAGCTGAACTTGTCCATGATCTTGAGGCTTGCTGCCCTGCGGACCATCTTCTCCATCATGTCGCCGCTGCCCGCCATGACGAAGCGGACGTTGTCCATCTTCTGGAGGACCTTGTAGGCTGCCTCGATGAAGTACTCTGGCCCCTTCTGCATGGTGATACGACCAAGGAAGGTGACTATCTTCTCATCGACTCCCTTAGGGCTGAAGTTGTTGAACTCGCTCTTGATAGGGTCGACAGCATTGTAGACGGTCACGACCTTGTCAGCTGGGATGCCGTATTTCTCGATGACGGTGTTGCGGGTAAGGTTGCTGACGGCGATGATCTTGTCCGCAGCCTCCATACCTCTCTTCTCGATATCGTAGACGACTGGGTTGACGCTACCACCGCTTCGGTCGAAGTCCGTGGCATGGACGTGGATGACGAGTGGCTTACCGCTTGCCTCCTTGGCGGCTATGCCAGCCGGGTATGTCAGCCAGTCGTGTGCGTGGATGACGTCGAAAGTATTCTCCTGAGCGATGATATTGCCTATGACGGCATAGTTGCGGATCTCCTCAAGAAGGCGCGAACCATAGCCGCCAGAGAAGTGGAACTTACCCTGCTCGTCGGTCTGGAAGTACTTGAAACCGTCGCCGACGTTGAGGCTCTTTAGTTTGTAGTAGTCGTCTGGGTCGACGTATGGGACGAGCTGCGAATCGACTTCGATATAGTCGAGCTGCTTGCTCATCTGACTATACCTGATTCGCTTGTTGTAGATAGAGATGTCGTTGGCACCTATGATACCTTCGACCTTGCTGGTATCCTCGTCACCGAAGGCCTTCGGGACGACGAACAGCACGTCAAGATCAGGTATGGAAGCCATGCCACGTGTGATGCCGTAGCACGCTGTTCCAAGACCGCCGCTAATGTGAGGTGGGAATTCCCATCCAAACATCAATACTTTCATGAGTTTTATTTGGATTCAAAGTTTTCAACAATCTTGATGAGTTTCAGGATGGCAGCAACATTCCATGCCATCGAGACAGCACCGTTGCCCGCATACGGCGGATTGCCGTTGTAACGCTCGGCGATCGTGCCGACGCAACCGTCGTGAAGTTCTGGCTCTATCTCCTCAATGACGCGCTTCAGCCTGCCGATCCCCGAATTTTTGTGGACGTCGACCATGACGTCGGCGTAGAAGCCGAGAAGCCACGGATACGCCGTCCCCTGATGGAGAGCAAGCGCACGCTCGTCGGGGATCCCCTCGACGCCACCGATATACTTCGGGTCGTTTGGCGAGAGGCTACGGATGCCACGTGGCGTCAGCAACTCGCGAGAGACGAGGTCGAGGATCGACTTCTTCTGCTCCTTGCTGAGCGGTGTGTGCGCCAGCCCGGCGGCAATCAGCATGTTCGGCCTGACTGAGAGCGAACGATAGTCGCCATCGACATAGTCATATAGGTATCCATACTGGTTGACGAAGCAGCTGAGGAAGCTCTCGCCGACCTTCTCCAGTCGTGGTGTCCACGTCTCGACAATGGTCTTCTTCCTTGCGGACTTCGCTGTCTCGACAAGCGTCGCTATTGCGTTGTACCATAATGCGTTGACCTCGACAGCCTTGCCGTAACGAGGCGTCACTGCGAGACCGTATGTCGTCGTGGAGTTCATCCACGTCTGCGGATGCCCCTCCTGCTTTGCGTAGATAAGTCCGCTCTCATCGACATACATCTTGCCTGGTATTCCGCTCCAGTAGAACTCGACGATGTCATTCATGATGTCGAGATAGTCTGCCGCCTTGAAGCTCTTGCCGAAATACTTAGAGAGCTCGTTGATGGTGTAGAAGAACCAGAGCGGTATGTCTATGGATGTATTGTTTGTCGTGGCCTCGTCGATGTAGAGTCGACGAAGGTTCGGAATTGCTGTCCTTAGAATCTCAGAATAGGCCTTGGTGTCCTTCTGGAAGACTGCAAGCGACGGCAGGGAGAGGAACATGTCGCGGAGCTGCGGCTTCTTCCAGTGGTAGCCTGCCTTGAGCATGACACCGCCATCCTCCTCGTACTCGATGAACTGCTGAGCCGCATTGATGAGCATGTTCTTCATGCTGTCCTTTGACTGACGTCGGCTCACCTCTGACGTGAAGCGTGTAGCGAGTCCCTTTGTCGAGACTTCTGATGTCGAGACTGAGACGACAAGGTTGTCGCCCTTCTTGAGCTTGACCTCGAAGTAGCCCGGGACGTACAGGTCCTCGACGTGGTCGTATCCACGCTTGCGCTCCATCTCATACTCGACGCCCTTATACCAGTCGGGCATCCCGACGAACTCGAGCGCCTTGCTGCCCTGAATGTAGAGGGTCGGGAACCCTTCGTAGAGGCAGAACCCGGCACCACCACTGATCTCCTCATACTTCGTGTTGACCGCCATGTTCTCCATGGTGAGGGCATGTACGGAACGAAATGCGAGGAATGGCTTCAGCCTCATCCTGAATGTCTCCGATGCTTCGCGAACTGTATATTTGATCATGACCTGCTCCTCCTTCTCTGAGAGGGTGTACTGCTGGTCGATGACGACTCCACCAACTCGATAGGTCATGGTCGAGGTCGGACATGCCTTATACCTGGCGAGGTACTTGTGACCCTTCGGCTCGAAATACCCCCCCATATACTCCTGCACTCCCAGGTTGAACGGCTTCTCCTCGAGCATGATGCTTGGCTGTAGTGAGGAGAGGAGAACGTAGCTCTCACCGCCGAACTGCTTAAGAGGGCAGACTAGCAATCCATGATATTTTCTTGTATTGCAGCCAGTTATAGTTGTACTAGTATAAGCTCCGGCTCTATTAGTCTGCAAAATTTCCTTGAACAGAGAGAATTCCAGGTTAGGAAGTCTGGTGCTGTCGAACTCGATATAATCCATAGCCTCTTTCATTTCTTCGTGCATTCGCTTTTTGGGGTGATATATGTACGTTCTCGGGCTTAGGAGAGAAGTGCCTCTGACGGACAATTTACCTCTTTGGGGGCAAAATTACAATAATTATTTCTTTTTATCATAAAAAACGCCAAAAATAGGAGTGCACATTGCTGTACACTCCTATTTTCAGTATCTTTCGTAAGTGTGAAAGAAGTTCCGGGGAGATAGGGAAAGCAAAAAAATGTTTCCCTCATCACTTACTTTATATTCCTCGTAGCTTCCTTCTTCCAGTCGTTGCCACTCCAAGCGTACGACGTGACGCTCTTCAGGTTTCCATTGTCATCGTAGTCGAAGACCTTCTTATCCATCCCGTTCTTCGACTCGCCACTCCAACAATACGTCGCGGACATGACGACATGACCATTGTTATCAAAGACGAGGTCGTCTACGACATCCGTCTCCTCGGCAAGGGACGCTAGGCGCGCCTCGATTGCTTCACTCCATTTCGCCTCGGCAAATTCTGCATTCGTCGTTACTTCCTTTGAGAGTGAACTGTAAACCACTGCGCTTGCAACTATTGCAACGGCTATGGCGAACGTTAGAACTAATTTCTTCATAGTTTTTTCTGTTGTTTTTCTATCCATTATTACGTTTGCAACTCGAAAAGGTTTTGCTTCTCTAAGACGAAACGGGCTGAAATAACGCGTTTTTGACAAACGTTTGCATATTCAACGATATTGTGCAGAAAGGTTTGACGAACTGCACGAAATTTTGACTAATGATTTAGTTAAAAATTGTTTAGTCAACAATTTACGAGCGTAACCAACGAAAAAAGGGGCATCTCGCTATGAGACGCCCCCTATGTAAATAGGTATCTTGAAACAACTTCCGTGCTCTAGTCAGAATATACCCCCTGAGCGAACTTCCGTAGGTTGTATCTCGAGGCCATCGTCTCGCCGTACGCACCCGCACTGCGTAGAGCTATCAGGTCTCCCCTGCTGACTGCCGGGAGCTGTATCTCCTTGCCGAAACAGTCTGACGACTCGCAGACCGGACCGACGACGTCGTACTTCTCGACTGGAAGTGCGCTCGAGATGTTCTCGATCTTGTGGTACGCGTGATAGAGCGCCGGCCTGATGAGGTCGTTCATTCCTGCATCGACGACGGCGAACTGCTTCTTCTGACCCTTCTTGACATACAAGACCTTGGTGACGAGCGAGCCGCACTGTGCGACGATGCTACGCCCGAGCTCGAAGTGTACCTGCTGACCGCTGCGAAGCTCGAGGTGACGTGCGAACGTCGAGAAATAGTCTGCAAAGTCCGGCAGCGGCATCTCGTCCGGATGCTCGTAGTCGACTCCGAGCCCGCCTCCGACATTGACGACGGAGAGATTGATCTTATGCTCCTCGGCCCACCTGAGCAACTCGTTGACGCGCGTGCAGAGAACCTGGAACGCCGACATGTCGGTTATCTGCGATCCGATATGGAAATGGAAGCCGACGAGGTTGATGCACGGCAGCTCCTCTGCCCTGCGGCAGGCTGCCTCGACTTCCCACAGTCCGATGCCGAACTTGTTCTCCTCCATGCCAGTCGTGATATACTGGTGGGTATGGGCATCGACATTGGGATTGACTCGTAGGCAGATGTCTGCGACTCGTCCCTTGGCCATAGCTCGCTCGTTGATGACCTCCATCTCGGGGATCGACTCGACGTTGAGGCACTCGATGTCAGCGTCGAGCGCGAGGTCTATCTCCCAGTCGGACTTGCCGACTCCGGCAAAGACGATCTTCTTGGCGTCGAAACCATGTTCGAGCGCACAACGCACCTCACCACCACTCACGCAGTCAATGCCGAGGCCTGCCTGCCTGATCTCGTTGAGAAGACGCGGGTTGGCGTTGGCCTTGACGGCGTAATGGACGACGAAGTCATGCTTTGCCGCCTCTCTGACGACGGTGTCGAGCGTGAGCCTGAGCACATCGAGGTCGTAGTAGTAGAAAGGGGTCTCGACCTGTGCAAAACGTTCTAACGGGAATCTTGTTGCCATAGGATTCTCATCTAGAAGTGTTTAATCAAAGAGGCTTGCGCTAAGTCCGCGGAGCGCTGCTATCTTGTCCTCTGCGTTGACAAGGATAGAGACGTTGTGAGACGAACCTCCGTAGGAGATCATCCTGATAGGCACGTCGCGGAGTGCGTCAAATATCTTGCTTGCGTAGCCCTTCTTCTCTGCTGAGAAGTCTCCTGCTATGCAGATGATGACCTGATCCTTGTCGACCTCGACTGTGCCGAACTTCTTGAGGTCATCTACGATGTCGTCGAGGTGGCGATTGTTGTCGATCGTGACGCTCACCCCGACCTCACTGGTCGTTATCATGTCGATAGGCGTCTTATACGACTCGAAGATCTCGAAGACCTTCCGCATGAAGCCGTATGCGAGGAGCATACGGCCGCTCTTGATTCGGAGTGCGGTGATGTTGTCCTTCGCTGCGATGGCTGCTATGCGGTCGTTGCACTGATGGCTCGAGATGAGCGTACCCGCTGCCTTGGGATCCATGGTGTTCAGGAGCCTGACCGGTATATTGTTGACCTTTGCCGGGAGAACGCATGTCGGGTGAAGGATCTTCGCGCCGAAGTATGCGAGTTCTGCCGCCTCGTCAAACGAGAGCTCGCTGACTGGCTTCGTGTTCTCGACGAAGCGCGGGTCGTTGTTGTGCATGCCGTCGATGTCTGTCCATATCTGGATCTCGTCGGCGAGTAGCGCTGCGCCTATCAACGAAGCGGTATAGTCCGACCCGCCACGCTGGAGGTTATCGACCTCGCCAAATGAGTTGCGGCAGATGTAGCCCTGTGTGACATAGATGTCATATCCCGGATTCTTCTCGAGGAGCAACTTGAGGTTCTCCCTGATATACGCGCTGTCCGGCTCGTTGTTCTTGTCGATACGCATGTAGTCGAGCGCCGGAAGCAGGCAAGACTTGACGCCCTTCTCCTGGAGGTACAGGTTGAACATCCCCGTAGAGATCAGCTCGCCCTGCGAGAGGATCTCCTTCTCCTCGAAGACTGTGAAGACCTTATTCGTGAAAGTCTTGATGTATGCGAAGCGCTCCCTGATGAGCTGCATACCTTTCTCCTTGTACTCGTCGGTGTCATAGAGCTCCTTGACGTGGTTGGCATACTTCACCTCCATCTTGGAGATTACCTCGCCGGCTCCGTCTGAGTTCTTCTTGTAGAGATAGTTGGAGATTTCGACAAGGTTGTTCGTCGTCCCGCTCATGGCGGAGAGGACTACAATCTTCTCCTCGCCGTCGAGGATCAGGTTAGCGACATCCTTCATGCGGGCGGCGGTGCCCACGGACGTTCCGCCGAATTTTAGGATTTTCATCTGTCAGTCGTTATCAGAATTATGAAAGTATTTGCAAAGGTAGTAAATCAAAGCGATAAATACTCACTAAGTGCATCAACTTGTCTCTGCATTTGGACTTCACACAGCCGTTTCGCAGCATCTGTATAGAAGACGTTCTTCTTGAGGATGACAAGCTGATGGGAGAGCCATTCGTTCTGTGTCTGCGAGACTCCTCGGCTCGCTATGTCTGCATAGTTCTCGCATAGGAGTGGGATAAGGTCCTTACGCCCATAGACCTCGTTCGCGGCATCGACGAGTACTTCCTCCACCCTGCCCTCGGGCTGCCGAGACTGCTCGACGTGGAGCGTAACCCTGTTGATGTTATCTATCTGCGTCGCCGTGAGGTGCATCTTCTTCATCAGAGCGGCAAGGCGCTTCTTGTCCTGGACGAGCTTGTCCCCCGGGAATTCTTTCTGGACATAGATCAATATGGCCGCGACACCACACGTTATCTGCTCGTCGTCGGTCAGCATCTCGAGATGTGCAAGCATCCTGACGCGAGAGAGATAGCGGTCCATTCTGCATATTAGGTTCGGATGCCCGTCTCCGAGAAGCGAGTCCTTGACCTTCGCCTCGAAGTCTGATATCTTCAAGACCTGGAGCTTCCGCATGAGGAGTGCATTGGGCTGATACGTGGAGCCCGGGACGCAATACTCCTCCTTGAGCCGGTTGACGAAGTACATATCGACCTCGCCCTTGTACTTGACTGGCATCCGCCCTCGATATTCGCACTCGAAGAAGTCCTGTATCTTGACGTATGTGGAGCCGCTGACATTGACTCGCCCCGGCTCGCCAGACGACTCCATTCGTGAGGCCGTGTTGACAGAGTCTCCCCAGATGTCGAATACCTTTTTTATATTGCCGAGATGTCCGCTGATGACTGGCCCAGTATTGATGCCGACACGGATGTTCCAGAACCCTTCCTTGCTGTGCCGCCTCTCCTGGACGTAGGCTATCATCTCGAGACCGACAAGGACGACCTCGATGGGGTTCGCACTGTCTTGCTCGGGGACTCCGCCTGCACACATGTAGGCGTCGCCGATTGTCTTTATCTTCTCGACTCCATATTTATCGACGAGCTCGTCGAAATAGATGAAGTACCTGTCCAGCTCATCGACGAGCTGCTCGGGATTCATGTGCTCGGCTATCTTCGTAAAGCCTTGTATGTCAGAGAAGAGAACTGTCGCAGAGTCATAGTGCTTGGTCTGCCGGATGTCCTTCTCTCCTGCCGCATTGAGGGCCTGTATCCGTTTGCGATTGAGCGTCCTGAGGTACGACCAGAGGGCGACTGCAACCATTGCCAGAGAGAGTGTGGAGATGATGACTATCATCCACGGGAATTTATAACCCGTCGAGCGGAGGATGAACTCCTTGACAACACCGTCATGCGAACGGAGTATGACGCGAGAGAGGTTGCGCTTGCCCGAGACATCGACGGGAATGCTTGGCTGACAAGTAGTTGCCGAGAACAGCGTGTCCCCAGTTGTCGATATCTGTGCGACGTGATACGGCGCGATAAAGTCCACTCGTCGCTCCCAACTGAGCGAGATCACCTCGTCCTCGAACTCGATGATGTGCGATCTCGCCATCCACAGAGAGTCCGGTATCTCGACGAAGCCTGCCCCATACGTCGAGAGTGATATGATAAAGCCGCCTAAAAGCGCTAAAATTCTCTTTGAAAAAGCATTCATAACACAGAAAACAATACCCTTCTTTCAGAATATCGTGCAATTTACTTTTTTTTTGTCGAATATTAATGTAATTTTAAACGTTTATTTAGTGGGAACAATCAAAAAGTGCTTAGGGAAGTGTTCACAGAAGTCTCAACGAAAGGCTAGAGGTGATATGTCTGCCCCGCAGACGACAACGCTAAGAACAGTACTAACACATTGTCCTACAAACAATTAAAAAGATAACAGATAACTAATAAACGCACAAGAATATGGAGAATGCGAAGGAAAACATCGTAGTTCCGTACGATTTCACCGAGAGGGCTGACTGCGCGGTGAAACATGCTGCGCACATCGCCCGCAACATGAAGGCTGAGGTCGTCCTACTTCACATCGTGAAGAAAATCGACCAGAGCCCTGAGGCTGAGAACAAACTGCAGGGCATCGCCGCACAGTTCTCTGCCGACGAGAAGGTCGACGTCCGCTACATCGTCAAGGAGGGTACGATTTTCGACACAATCAACGAGGTCGTAAGCGCTGAGAACAGTCAGCTCGTCGTCATGGGTACGCACGGCATGAAGGGTATGCAGAAGATTACGGGTAGCTGGGCCCTCAAGGTCATCGTCGGCTGCCACGTGCCTTACCTGATCGTCCAGAAGCTCCCTGAGTACTCGACTCCGACGACTATCCTCTTCCCGGTCGACTACAAGCTCGAGAGCAAGGAGAAGCTGCGCTGGATGCCTATCCTCAGCTACATCAACAAGCTCAAGGTCGTCCTCTTCGGACAGCAGGGCAACGGGCCTATGTACGACAACCCGACTCGCGCCAACATGAACTTCTGCAAGCACTACCTCGATGACCACAACATCGACAACGAGTGCGTTTGGGCCGACGAGAAGGGTACGTTCATGGAGCTCTCACTCAAGTACACCGAGGAGCACCACATGGACGTCATCATGATCACGACGACGAGAGATATCGCCTTCCACGACTACATCCTCGGCGCCTACGAGCAGACGGTCATATCCAACAGCGCCGGCATCCCGGTGTTCGTCGTCAACCCTCGCTCCGACGTCAAGCTCGTCTACTCTAACTTCTAAGTCACTCCAGACTTTAGAATACTTTAAAAGCCTCGCTGCCGACTATCCGACAGCGAGGCTTTCTTTTTGTGCTCTATTTTGCCCCTTTGGTTAGACTTGTATTAGACCTGTCTCACTCCAAGTCCTCCGGCAACACTGTATACGTGCACTCGTCGTCCCAGTCGTCATCGCTATAAGTCCCCTTCCTGTCTAGCGCATCTACCCACCTGTCCGGCGCAAAGAACCCATCGACGGTCTCATTGCTATACGTCTTCACGAGCCGCCCCCCTTCATACAGATTGCACTCCTCAAACAGATAGTCGAGCATGTATATCCCATAACTGCCCTTCTCCCTCGCCAGCGTCCCCTTGTCGCCCGCCCCGAGCGTCACACTGTGGCTCCCCGACCGCCCCGTCACGCTCAACGTCACTGTCTTCTCCGTCTTGTTCCACACCTTGAACTCGACGTCCACATAGTCGTGCTTGTCACACCCGACCAGCATCGACACTATCGCTATTATTATCAACAACTGTCTCATAACTCTACCATGAATCCTAGCGAGAACAAGCCACCCTCATCTGGCTTCTCTCCATATAGTTCAAACGACCTCTCGCCGACATACCCCATCCCTGCATACGGACACAGCGCCACTCGCCGCAACGCCACTCTCACTCCTATGCCGAAATGTAGGTAACCGCCTACGCTCACCTTGTCCTCCCCCTTGAGGTTCGACATGTCTATCAACACGCCGCCCGCCCTCAACTCCACGAATGGCGACACGTCGCGATGTACGAAGTCATACTTGGCTGTCCCGTAGAACGGCATCGCGAAGAATCTCTCCTCAAACCTGAACGGTCCGTCGGTGACTGTCCTGCACTTCATCGTCGACGGCATCACTCCGACTCCCGTCGAGAGTCCCTTGACTGGCCTCCAGTTCGTCTGTAGGTTCACTCCCCTATGCCGACACTCGCCTGCATTAGCCTCCGGCGCGACGGCAAAACTCAGCCCCGTATGGAGCACCATCTTGCGCCGCTTCAGCCGCTCCATGTCCTTCTCCTTCTCTATCTCCTTTATGTTGTTTGGTAGCACACGACTGACTACTTCCGCCGAAAACGTCATCTCCTGACCATCCCTGAGCCTGACCGTCACCGCCTGGTCCTCGCCTATCGAGACTATCGTGCACTCTATCTTCTCGCCATTCTTCAACTCGACGACGTCCTTCACACTCTCACGCGCGCTCGCGACCATCGTCACTATCAACAGCGCCAGCATCATTAGTCCTCTTCTCATTCTTCGCCCTCCTTCCTCGCTATCAGTGCGTCATTGATGATAAGCGTGTAGCTGTTATACCTGTACGTCTCCCCGCCTCCTGCTGAGACGATCCACGTCACATCACTCCAAAACTCCGAAGTATAAAAAAGTGCATCCCTCGTGTTCCTTTCCCCGTATGAACTGCCATTCCACGTGAAATAATCCTCCCTGAAAAGGCACGAGTCCCGCGCTGAAGACGTATATACGACGATGGAATCCAGCGTCTCCAACTGCCTCTTGCCGGTATTCCAGCCCCAGACCATATCCCATGAGTCATCGTCGTCATCATACGACGTTCCGAAGATTTTCTCCTCCCCTGGCGCCACCTCTCGCGCGAAATCTATCGTCCGGTCTCTTCCGTAGAGTTTATCCTCGTGCCGTATCCCTCCGTGGATTACGACATACACCGTGTCCTTCAGGTCATTCCGGACCTGATACTTCGCGACGTCTATCTCGTAGTCCTCGACACACGAGGTCAGCATCAGCAGTGCTGAACAGAACGAAATAAAACCCTTCAACTTATTTGCGAATGCCTCACTCCGGACCCATCGCATCCTCTCTGACATCTCCATTGTCTTTACTAAACAGAACGAAATAAAACCCTTCAACTCATTTGCGAATGCCTCACTCCGGGCCCCTCGCATCCTCTCTGACATCTCCATTGTCTTTACTAATATGTCTTCATGGTTTAGCAAAGATACAAATATTCCCTCTCCACCTACATACTTTACCAAAAAAGGGGCAGGCTCGCCGCCCACCCCTGTATCAGAATTAAATGACTGAAGTCTTAGAACTTGCCCGGAACGAGCTTGCCACCATTGATGTAGAGCTGACCCTTGAGCGGACGAGCGACCTTACGTCCATAGAGGTCGAAATAGTCATTCGAAACAGCCTTGACGTCAATATCATTGATAGAAGCCGGCGTCTCTGGCTCAACAGGAACAGCTGCGTAGATATTGTCTGTATCTGCAACCTTGCCACCCGTAGCCTTGACAGAGATGCTTGCCGTTCCGAACTCAACGACTGGATTCGTAGCCTTGCCGTTCTCGTCGACGGCAGCAGCGAACTCAGGCGCACGTGCGTCCTTGTCTTCTACCTTTACGACGGCATTGTAAACCTCTGTACCGTCAAGAGCAGCATTTGCTCTCGTATGAGTGTTCATCTCGTCTGCCGTGATAGCCTCGCGCTCTGTGAATGAGAATCCATTGAACCCAATCTGAGAGCTGTGCTGGAAGAGCATGTATTTCTTGCCGGCCTCGACATTGACGTAGATATAGACCCAAGAAGCCTGGTTGCCAGCACCGATGATATATGGATTCCTCGGGTTCTCGAGCTGACTTGGAACTTTCGGAGCTTCCTCACCTTCCTCGAGCGTGCCGGCATCCTTACGTGCGTTGTAGTCAGCGAGAGCTATCTCGTAGGCGATAACCTCCTTACGGTTGAGAGAGTCAAGCTGAGCATACGTCAAGAACTTCTTCTGCATGATCTTGGTTGGCTCATCCTGGTTGTTCAACTTGATCTTAGGCTGTCCATCCTCCATGATGATTTCGCCCGTCTCAGGATCCTTCTCATACTCATACTCGCCGGTCCACTCTGTCTCGCCGTTGACGAAGCCCTCTACGAAGTAACGGATAGGAGTCATAGTCCCCTCCTCGATGACATACGTCAGTCGATTTCCCTTGTTAGCCCAGACGCCAATCTTCAAGACACCCGACTTCGCTGCAGCGAACTCGTAGTAAAGGCCCGACTTCGGGAAGCCCTTAGAGCCATCCTCCTCGTAGTAGCCAGCGTTCTGCTGCCTTGCCTTCATCGTACCGTCGCTATTGGACTCGATGACCTCGAAAGAGAAGTCGACGACAGGGTTGCCCGTACCCTCAATCCACGAGAAGTCAATGTCACCCTGATTCTTGAGCTTCCACTCGACGTCGTTCCACTGCTTGACGATAAAGATAGTATCGTTGCGGACCTCTGCAATCTCACCAGCTGTTTCTGCTACAGAGTCTGCAGCAGCCTTCAGAGCCTCAGCCTGCTCGTTGAGAAAGTACTCCCAGATGTTTGGGTTCTCCTCGTTCTGCCTCAAGACCTTGTACTCATCCTCCTCAGCGAAGGTCGGAGCTGCGATGAGAGAGAGGAGAGAAACTGTAAGTAATGTATGTTTCATCTGCTATGATTTTTAAATTATTGTTAGGCAAAAATAAGAAAAAAAACATTAGAGCGAACCGTTCTGTGAAAAAATATTGCAAAAAAGGAAAGGAAAGGCAAGACGAAACGAAAGAAATCGGAACAAAAGAGGCTGATAGACACTCTCCCCCACCCTATTGTAGAGGCGAAGGAAAGCGACAGGCAGAAGAAAAAGACCGAGCCTGACAGCATTGTAGCCGTCAGACTCGGTCTTGTATGACAATTCGTTCTAGAGTCGTCGTTACTCCACCATGAAGTTGTAGTAGCCAGAGTTGCCCTTGGCGTTGAAGAACGAGACAGTCTTGAACTTATAGATCTTGCTGCCGTCGGCGCTACGGACGAGATATACATTCTCAGAGATGTTGTAGTCTGGTGGCCCGTTGCGGATGATGATCGTTATCGCCTCGCTAAGTATCGGACTGGCCGAGGAGGTCATCGTTATCACGCCGTCGGCGCTCATCGTCGGGGTCTTCGTAATCTCCCACTCCGTGTCGACCGTGAACTCATCGGCTGCAGGGAAGTCCTTCACGTCAGCGAACTTAGTGGCCGAGGTCTTGTAGACGCCGCCCTTGCCGTTGCCGCTCGTCCCGCTGTTGGTCCTGACGTTGTAGCGGTTGAAGGCGATGTCCCAGTCGAGGCTCTCCTTGTGGTTCTCCTCGCTGACCGCCACCGTGTCCATCGTCGAGAGGCTCACGTAGATCCAGTCGTCACCATAGTTGGTCTTACGATAGAGCGTGTAGCTGCCGTCGTCGCCAGCAATGACACCGGGCTGAGCCTTAGCCTCCTCGGCTGGAGAGTCTGGTTGTGGCTCGTCGTCGTCTCCGCAAGCCGTCAGTCCCATGAAGGCACTGGCGAATGCGAGAGCACAAAAAAGACATTTCACTTTCATGTTGTTTATTGTTGATTATTATGTAGTTACTATATTTTCAGTCTCAGCGAGCAGAAGAAGTTGCGCCCCGGGGAGACGCTGCTATTGAAGGAGACGATATCCGCCTTGTAGTCAAACAGGTTGTTGACGCCGATGGAGAAACTGAGCATCTTGATGACGTTCTGCGTCAGGGTGGCGTCCCATATCGAATAGGAGTCAGTATGAGCGTCGTAGTAGGCGCCGTTGTCCGATCCCGTCGTCGGAGCCGACTCGCCCGTCATGCCGAAGGTCTCGATAGCGTCGAGGACACTATAGTCCTTAGCGCCGAGAATCGAGCCGCAGAGGTTGAAGACCGTCTCGTGATTCGGGACGTGAGAGTTGAACTCCAGTCGGAAGGTTGCGGAGTTCGGCGACGTCGCAGTCAGCTGATAGCCGTCAGTCTTCGATGAGTAGAGGTGCGAATAGCTCCCGTGGACAGCCAGCATACGGGCAGCGCGGACCCGGACGTTGACCTCGAGGCCCATCAGCCTATTCTTGCCGATATTAGTATATCTATACTCCTGCATGCCACTCTCGCCCGTTGCCCAGATACCCTCGATCTTCTCGGAGAACCAGTTAGCGTAGGCATTCATGTTGGCGCTGACGCGACCCTTGTTGACCTCGGCGGAGAGAGAGACGTAGTTGTTTCGCTCGGGCTTGAGGTCTGGGTTGCCAATCAGCCAGAACATACCCTGGTTGTTCCATTTCATGTAGAGTTCCTTGAGAGTCGGAGTGCGGTAGCCCATCGCGTAGTTGAGCCTCAGCGTCAGCGGGCCCGTCTGCGCCATGAGAGAAGCCTTCGGGGTCACGTTGAGCCCGTGTACCTCGTGGATGTCAGCCCTTGCGCCGCCGACGACGGAGAGCGTCTCATTGACCTTCCAGTCGCCCTGCGCGAAGAAAGTCGTAGCCCACTGACTACGCGTCTCGTTGCGCTCGGAGCTAAAGCGGTCGCCATAGAGTTCCTCGAAGAGATGCTCGGCGCCGACGCAGATCGTGACACCATCCTTAGCCGTGTTGACGTAGGTCAGCCGTGGCTGAGAAATATTGTTCTCGTAGGTAAGTTCCCGACCAGGGATCTTCTCGTACTTGTCGTATCTCTGATAGTGATCCCTATTGAAGGAGGCGAGGAGACTATGGCGATCGTCGTGACGATATTCAGCGCTACCGCCGACAGTCCAGTCCTCGGTCTGCTCGAAGACATTATCGGGGGTGAAGTCGTACTTATTCAGTTCGTAGTGGGATGCGTAGGCCTTGAGAGTCAGACGGTTGGCGATCTCAGCCGTCAGGCGTTCGGAGACCGCGAAGTCCTCGTAGCCGCTGATGTTCGTAGGGCTTGTGCTCGGGTCCTCAGTCTTAGTGACGCCAGTAGCTGGGAAGAACTTAGTGACTCCCTTCTTGTTGAAAAGCTGGTAGGCGTCGGAGCTCTTGTAGGTGACAGTCGTAGCGGAGCTGATGACACCCTTCTTGAGGCCGAGAGTCAGGTCTGCAGTCAGGTTCGGCTTGTCGAGATGCCTTCTAAACCTGTATTGAGGGTTGTCCTTGTCGTTGTCAGGATAGTTTTCCTGAAAGAGAGGGGCGAACTTAGCGCCGGCGGAGACCTCGACGTCGTTCCTCACCTTCTTAGTGATAACGTTTATGACGCCGCCCATAGCCTGGGAACCGTAGAGAGCCGAGGAGGCACCCTTGACAATCTCTATACGTTCGACGTTAGTAAGGTTAAGACGCTGATAGTCAATATTTCCGCTATTATCACCAGCAATTCTCTCGCCGTCGACGAGGAAGAGAATATTCTTAGCACCGAGACCCTGGAGGTCGATGCTCGTCCCGAAGCCCACCTCCTGGAAGTTTAGGCCGGGGACCTCCTGCTGGAGGACGTCCTGAATATTCGTCAGGCCACGTTCGCCAATTTGTTGACCGGAGACCACCTGCGTGATAACCGGAGTGTCTTTGAGCTTCTTCAGAGTACGTGTCGCCGTCACGACAACCTGTTCCAAGTCGACGGGAGCGAAGCCGGTGGTGTCTTGCACCAACACTTCTGAAAAAGACGCTGCACAGCCATACCACAATAAGGAGATGACCAGGCTGACTCGTTTCATCTGTTGTTGATATCTATGTTTGGTTGTGCAAATGTAGGAAAAAAGTCAGTCACTTGCAATCGAGAACGCAGCCAACCACTTGAACGATAGACATCAGAGGCACAGTGGGCACAGACAAAGCCAAGGGAGGCGCCTCGAAAGGAGGCGTCCCTTGGCATATACCTGATAATTCGTGTTTTACTTCACGAGCACCTTGCGAGCTCGCCCATCCTCGACGAGGATGTAGAGACCCTTCCTGAGGTTGGTGCCGAACCTAACCTTCTGACCGCCGAGAGTGTAGGCCTCGACCTTACCGTTGCCGGCAGGCAGAGATTCGAGAGCCGTCACGGAAGCCGGAGTGAAAGTCACGGAGACGGTGACATCGTCCTTAGGCATCGTGAATGCCAAGTTCATGTCGAGCGGGATCTCCACGCCATCCGAGTTAGTCACCTTGACCTCGGCAACCTCGAAGCCCGTAGCCGGAGTGACAGTCAGCGTCACGACGTCACCTGAGCCTGCATTCGTGAGACTTGCAGAGACTGAGCCGCCAGTGACCTCTTCTGGGATGGTGACAGCGAACGACGTACGTTCCTTGAAGGTGACGGCGATAGTAAGGTTGAAGTCCTCGAAGAGGAAGTAGCCCTTGTCGTCCTTCTTAACCTGGTATGAATAGTCGTAACCGTTATCCGTGCCGGAGACCTTCACCTTGTCGACCTCGAAGCCCTTGTCTGGAGTAGCGAAGATTCTGACAGTGTCAGTCTCGTAGTACTCAGTCCTATTGACCGAGAAGTCGCCGTTAGAAGTGTTGGACTTGTCGAGGGTGATAGCATACAACGAGAGCTCAGATTCAGATGCGAAGAGAGTAACGTTGGCTGCTGGCATGACGAAAGTACCGTTAGTCCAGTCGTAGTTAGCGTAGACCTCGTCGTAGGCTGGGGTGTAACTCTCCTTCATCTCGTAGAGATCGAGACTAGTCTGATGACCGTAGACAGTGAAGCGCACGTCGACCGAGGAGCAATCGAGAACCTTGTAGAAAGAGTAACCATCGTCGAAGCCCTTATCACCATTGAACACCCGAGTCTCGAAGAAGAGCGCATGATAGTCGTCATCTTCAAAGAAGCCGATACGCACACTCACATTAGCACCGTTGACAGCATCGTAGAGGTTGACGCCCTCATGGAGGGCATTGTTCTGATAGTGATAGAAGAGTTCTGGGTTAGCCTCTTCGATAGAGCCTCCGAGGATAGAGCCGTAGACCGTCCCGTCTGGGGAGATGCGAAGCAGTTCCTCGTAGTCCTTCTCGTCCTCAGGGTTGTTGACAACAATCGTCCACGCTCCGTCAGAGCCGCGGTTGGTGCAGTTGAAGTGGATCGTTCTCTTGGAGCCCTTCTTGATATTGTAAACTTGCGAGTAGCCGTAGCCCATATCAGTCTCCTCAACAGTGTGCTCGTTGTACTTGATCTCGACACCATGTCCGTAGCCACGGTCGACGTCGAAGTGAATAGGACATTCCTCACCGGCAGCCCATTCAGCAGGAACCTCGATCTTGACATGGTCGGTGTTGACGGCCGTCACAGTATAATAAGTATACTTGCGGACGAGGTCCTTCTGATCGATAGAGATCTTCTTGACAGAGCCAGCAGGCATCGTAGCGACGAAGTAAGGAGCGACATCGAGACTCTTGTTGTAGTCATCGAACTTAGACGTGTCCCACTTCTTGAGGAGAATCTTGTCGCCGCTTGCGATCTCAGTCTCACCAGAGACGAGAGGAATCTCCTCTTCGCCGACGACCTTGACAAACTGGAAGATCTCGTCGTAGGAGTGAGCCTGCGCGAAGACCATCTTATCACCGCTGTTCGTCTGATACTCTATCGTGAAGGAAGAGCCCTCTGCGATGCTATCAATCACGAGCTGCGTCTTATTGGAAAATATGAGACCCTTGTCGGACACCTTATTCTGCGTGTTGATATAGACATCACCATTCTTAGGCAGGCTATTGTCGGCAGTATAATTAACGTAAGAAATAGCATACCTCATAAAGTTCTCAGTCTCCTGGTCGCCCTGATACCTATACACATTAGGTTTATCAGCATACTCCAGATACGCACCATAGAACATATTCTGAGCGAGGCCATTGAAGTCGTAGGTAATATCGCGGTCGTTCTCATAGTTGAAGATGTGGACAGACTCTATAATAGCCTTACCGGGGATGAGGGAAGCGAAGTAAGGAGCGAGCTTGCCGAGACCAGTCAGTTTAGACTCCGTGAGAGTGAAAGCCTCGCCGGAGTGGAAGTAGCTCTGCTTCTGGTTATCCTTGTCGACGAAGAGCTTCCTACCATCCGCGAATTCGAAGGTCAGGGAGTCGAGATAGGCACCACCGACGCTGTAGGCGAGGGAGTCGATATTGTTGGCGTTGTAGAAATAGATCTCAATATTATCGCCTACCTGGAGACTATCGATGACGAGCCAGCGGTTGCCGCTGGAGACAAGGTTGCCATAGTGCTCGATATTGACATCCTCGAACCATTCGACACTTTTAGTACCGACATACTCCTTGTCGAGGTCACGGAGCTGGTCGTCGTAAGCAGAGATCACGAAGTCAGCGTATACAAACTGAGGCCTAAGCTCGTCCATGAGTTTGTTGGCAGCAACAATCTTCTTGTTACACAGCTCGATAGCCCTAGCGATATCCGCAGTGGGGATGTCTGCATAGTATAGGTACATAACAGCATTATAGCTATACTCAACGTCAGCCTCTGTAGGCAGTTCGGCACCGGTGTAGCCCATTTCCTGTCTCCAGGCGTTAAGGTAGCTCTCCTTAGACTCGGCGATGCCATTGAGACCCTTAATCTCGGAGCGAGAGCCGTTGACGATAGACCTTGCCTTCTGGTAGAGGGCGCCCAGCTTAGGATACACTTCGTTCTGGAAATAGTCAATCGGACCAACATCTATGCTACCCCCATCGCTATTCACCCTATACTGACCGAGTTGAATGTCGTTGCCATCGAATATAGGCTCCTGAGCGTCGAACATCTTGCCCATGTAGAGACGGCGGGAGAACGTAGAGTCGCAGGCGTCGTAGAGCGTCAGGAAGTGGTCTCCATTCTCGTCGCTCCATTCCGTAAGAATCTTATTACCACTGACCTTGAAATTGTAGTTAAGACCCTCATAGTCCCAGCGGAACAGAGTAGAGGAGGAGCTATAGTCCTCGCCGACCCAAATAACGCTATCGAGAATCTCGTCGTAGGTCAGTTCGATAGCAGGGGAGATTTTGGAGAGACCTTCGAGCTGCCTTTCAGCCATAATCCCGTTGGCCGAGCGGACAAACATTGCGACGGGAATCTTAAGCGTATTGACAGTATCGATGATGTCGACGTGCCTCATCTTAGTCTGAGTGAGGTGTGACAGCTGAGGCTGGTCACCGAAGTAGACGTTGCCCTTACCGTTAGGCAGAGCACCGCCCTCGTAGCCGTTGTAGGAGATGCAGGGGTTAGGCTTAGCGCTGGTATTGAAGTCGGCCTTAGTCGCAAAGAACTGCCCGCCCTTGTTCTGCTTGGCTGCAGTAATCTTCTGACCGTTAGTCAGTTTGTTGAAGGCTGCGGCGTAGTCGTAGGTTATCGTGCCGCCGGGCTTGATAAGCGTCTCGACCTCACGACCTTGGGCCATAGAGCACATGGCGAAGAGGAGAGCGGAGCCTAATATGAGTAACTGCTTTTTAATAAGCACTCAAATTGAAATTCACATTTGTCAGTCGTGCCACTATACGGAGGCAACCAAGCAAAGGTAGTCGTTTTCTGATGAAATGCAAAAAAATGTAGATGGTTTTAACAAAGCGGAGGGGGAGGTTACGAGAAGTACGGAAGTTACTTCAACAGGGACTGTGGGTGTTCTAGTTCATCGACCAACAAGTCGACCATAGTACAAGGTTTGTGGGCGGCGAAGTCAGAGCCTTTGTGAAGGTTGCGCAGTTGACGGGCGAACCGTTTAGCAAGATCCTCACGGCCATACAGTCGTAGCAGAGAGTAAATGTCAGGATTACCCTTCTCGTACTTGAAGTTCATGTCGTTCATCCTCTTTCTAAAGGCAGCCTCAAGTTTCACAATATACGCTTCTCGGCTGATGCCAGCGTCCAAGTATTCGAAGTGCAGGAAGTACCACAGTTCGAAGGCTTCGTTGGACCATGCGGTGTGGTAGCCCAATCTGTGGGCCTTCTCAATAGCATCGTTGAAGTCCTGGAAGTCATCCTTGTCAAACACAATCCATACGCGGTCGAACTGCATAGCGTTCTTGTACTCCAAGTCTCGCTTAATCTCTGAGGTCTTGTCGACCAGGGCGACAGTTGCCATCCCTTCGCCTTCGATAGTGACTTCGCGAATCGCAGAAGTATGATTCTCAATCAGAGCTTCGAAGTAGTGAGGCTCCGTCTTAGCGCCCTCGCAGACAATCAGGAAACGCACATGCCTCTCGCGCACATTGACCTTACGTTTCTTGGCCGCCTTAGCCTCTCGGCGCTCCTGCCTCAGCTTGGCGATTTCCTCTTTTCTCGAATAACCCATAGTCCCGGAATCTAATTACCAACGAAAGGAATTGCGCCATATCTGCCACGGATATAGTCACGCTTGATGTCTCGGTCGTTGCGGACCTTATTACCATCGACATCCTTGAACTCCACGAGCGAATAGATGTCGGTGGACTCCACGTTGTCTTTCTCGGCGAACCATATCTGGTCTCGTCGGAGGATATCGAGGTCGAGCAGATTAGTGTCGTGAGTGGCAAAGATTAGTTGGGCACCCTTTTTATTGATATCAGGATTCATGAAGAGCAAGACAATATTTCGAGTCAGGAGAGGATGGAGCTTAGCATCAAGTTCGTCGACGATAAGCCTCTTTCCCTCGTTGAGAGTGTCGAAGAGAGGGCCAGACAACTCAATCACCTTTTTAGTACCCTCGGACTCCATTTGATTCTTGTGGAAGCTACGTTCGCCGACGACGGTGCCGTTCTCGTCATAGACATTGTGAGTTGTCGTTAGCTCAACAAAATAACCGGACGAAGGGTCCCTCTCCACTCTCGACTTGACAGAGTCTGGTGCATTGTCGAGAGCGCCCTTAGGCAGGTCCACCTTCTTGACAGAGAAGCTATTGAAGCCTAATTGCAACGAGTTGAAGAAACGCTGAGCGTCATCGGCGCCATTGAGATGCTCGAGGAACATTCTAAGTGTAAAATCCTCGTAGCCCTCGCTGTCGATGCCAGAAAGGACATTAGTCGCCCTGAACCAAGCCATGACAGAATTTGATTTCTCACCTTTAAGTTGCGCGACGAGCGAAAGGAACAGCCTATTCGAATTAGTCAAATCCTCTTTGCCCAAGCCCTCCTGGAACCTCTTGGGAGAAACCTCGATAGAGTCGTGGAGACGCACAAACAGCTCGTACTCCCTTTCGCCAGGGCGTTTCTCAAACAACCACTCAGAGATAATCTCAGCATCGTCGTAATCAAAGCCATAGCGAAACAGCACACCCTTTTGAACAACCTTAAATCCGCAAAACCCATTACGAATTTGTTGAAATAGTGAACACTTTGATATAACGCAAATAATTGTGTTGACAAATGGTTCTCATGCCAACAAAAATGATAAGAAATCGCATAACTCCCCCCTCCCCATACGGGT
>JAFPZF010000031.1 GCA_017417385.1 Bacteroidales bacterium | reverse complement strand
GTTTGGCATAGAAATACCGGAGAACTGCGCCCCTCAGTACGTGTCAAGAAAGAAATCTGCGACACCAAAAGTCGGTCGCCCAGCTAAGCCTAAAACCGTCAACCAGGAATTCTAGGTAAAAAGTGCGGGAAAACTCGGATAAATTTGGTGGCTTTTGACAATTCCGCCCTTCTAAATTTGGTGGTTTTTGACAAGTTCGCCCTTCTTCCCTCCTCTTCTCTCCTCTTTCCTCTCTTGTCTCAGCCTCTGTCGCCTCTCTACGTCGTCTCTGTTTTTCTGCTCCCCCTTACGTGTATCGCTGAAATTTTCTCAACAATTAGTAACAATCCTTTGCCAGTTGGAAAATTTACACTATCTTAGCGCAACGGATAGGGATGCTCGTATGACAATGCGCATCACCCTATCCGCTTTTTTGTGTAACATAACGAATAACAACTATATAGCGTAATCGCAATGAAAGTAGACGTTCTTTTGGGACTCCAGTGGGGGGACGAAGGTAAAGGCAAGGTCGTCGACGTTCTGACTCCTAACTACGACGCTGTGACTCGCTTCCAGGGCGGTCCTAACGCAGGACACACCCTCGAATTCGAAGGTCAAAAATATGTCCTCAGAAGTATCCCTTCTGGCATCTTCCAGGGCGGCAAGGTCAACATCATCGGCAACGGCGTCGTCCTCGACCCCGCTCTCTTCAAGATCGAGGTCGAACAGCTCGAGGCCTCCGGGCACGACCTCCACGGCCGTCTCCTCATCTCCCGCAAGGCGCATCTCATCCTCCCGACTCACCGTCTCCTCGACGCCGCCTACGAACAGGCCAAGGGGAAGGGCAAGATCGGTACCACAGGCAAGGGCATCGGACCTACTTACACTGACAAGACTAGCCGCAACGGCCTCCGCGTCGGCGATATCGAGGACAACTTCGATGCTAAGTACAAGGCTGCAATCGACCGCCACAAGGAGATCCTCTCCCACTACGACTTCCACTACGACCTCGAGCCAATCGAGAAGGAATGGCTCGCCGGCCTCGAGAAACTGAAGCAGTTTAAGTTCGTCGACAGCGAACACCTTATTAATAATATGCTCGCCGACGGTAAGTCGGTCCTCGCAGAGGGCGCGCAGGGTACTATGCTCGACGTCGACTTCGGCTCCTACCCCTTCGTCACTTCTTCCAATACTATCTGCGCAGGCGCCTGCACTGGTCTCGGCGTCGCTCCGCGTCGCATCGGCGAGGTCTTCGGCATCTTCAAGGCCTACTGCACCCGCGTCGGTAGCGGCCCGTTCCCGACTGAGCTCGAGGACCAGACTGGCGAGACTCTCCGTAGCCTCGGCCATGAGTTCGGCGCTGTCACCGGTCGCCCTCGCCGCTGCGGATGGGTCGACCTCGTCGCACTCAAGTATGCCGTGACGATCAACGGCGTCAGCCAGCTTATCATGATGAAGAGCGACGTCCTCGACGGCTTCGACACTGTCAAGGCCTGCGTCGCCTACGAGGTGGGTGACCGCCAGACTGACGAACTGCCTTTCGAGATCTCTGGCGTCAAGCCTGTCTACAAGGAGTTCAAGGGCTGGAAGACTGATATGACGAAGATGACCTCCGAGAGTCAGTTCCCTAAGGAGTTCTCGGACTACATCGCCTTCATCGAGAAGTTCCTCGGTGTCCCAGTCAAGATCGTCTCCGTCGGACCAGACCGCGAACAGACTATCGTCAGGAAATAGTTGAGACTCCGTCGACCTCCTCTCTCGGTGCGCCGACGTGTCATGTAAACTACTCTTACAAATCGCCGATTGCACGAGAATCTCATCTCGTGCAATCGCTTTATAAAAGCTTTTTCCCCTATCTGTGCACATTTTTGAAAACAAAACACTATTTTTGTGCCTTATAGAATTATTGGTAACTGTTTTCGACAACAACACTAGATGGAGTACAATACCCAGAGAGAAGACTTGGTGATGCCAGACTACGGCCGCCATATTCAGCAAATGGTCGACCACGCGCTCACTATCGAGGATAGAGACGAGAGAACTAAGTGCGCCCATACTATCGCCGCACTTATGACTCGTATGTACCCAGCTCTCAAGAACGACGACAACTACCAGCAGAAAATCTGGGACCACATAGCTATGATGTCGGGCTTCCGCCTCGACGTCGATACTCCTTTCCCTCTCCCTACGTGTCAAGAGGCTGCCGCTAAGGTCACTCAGCACATGCACTACCCGATGTCCTATATCCGCTTCCGCGCCTATGGGCATATCGTCCAGGAGTTTATCATCAAGGCAACCGACGTCGAAGACCCTCTCGAGAGAAAGACCCTCGCAGCTATGACTGCAATGTTCATGAAGCGTATCCTCCTCCAGAACGGCAAGGATAGTAATATCGAGGAACGTGTCTGCGCCGACCTCGCTGAACTCTCCGACGGAGCCCTCCAATACAACTTCGCCGAACTCCAGAACGTCGTCCCTAAAAACGACGCACCGCAGCAGAGAAGACAGTGGAACGGACGCCAGGACAACTACAAGAACAAGAAGCAAAACAACAATAATAATAAGGGACAAAGGAAATACAACAACAACCGTAAACGTTACTAATCATCTTCTCCCACTCAGATTGGAACGATGTTTGTAATATTTACGTAAGAATTGTTGTCATAAGTTTAATACCGAATGAGCGAGACATTCAGAGTCGAAGGCGGACACAGACTGTGCGGCGAGATCGAACCGCAAGGCGCTAAGAACGAGGCACTTCAAGTGCTTTGTGCTACTCTCCTTACTCCCGAAGAAGTCGTCATTGACAATATCCCTGACATCCTCGACGTCAACAACCTTATCGACCTCCTCGGATGCATGGGCGTCCGAGTATGGAGAGAAGGACGCCATAAGTGCCACTTCGAGGCTAAGGATGTTAACCTTGAATACCTCCAGACTGACGACTTCAAGAAGAGGGCCGCCTCGCTCCGTGGGTCTATCATGATTATGGGCCCCCTCCTCGCTCGCTTCAAGAAGGCTTTCTTCCCTAAGCCCGGCGGCGACAAGATCGGTCGTCGTAGGCTCGATACTCACTTCTACAGCTTCTCCAAACTCGGCGCTAAGTTCGACTTCGACGCCGCTCAGTACTACTACTCTGTCGAGGCTCCAGACCTCCAGGGCGCTTACATGCTCCTCGATGAGGCCTCCGTCACTGGCACTGCCAATATCCTTATGGCTGCCGTCATGGCGCGCGGGACGACGACTATCTACAACGCCGCCTGCGAACCTTATCTCCAGCAGCTCTGCAAGATGCTCGTCAATATGGGCGCTAAGATTGACGGCATCGGCTCCAACCTCCTTACGATCCACGGCGTGGACGGTCTTCACTCTTGCCACCATCGTATCTGGCCAGACATGATTGAGGTGGGTTCCTTTATCGGCATGGCTGCTATGACGCAGGGCGATATCCGTATCAAGAACGCCGGCGTCCAGCACCTCGGCATAACTCCCCTCATCTTCAGCCGTATGGGTATCCACTTCGACATCGAGGACGACGATATCCATATTCCCTCCCAGGACCACTATGAGATCGACTCCTTTATCGACGGCTCTATAATGACGATAGCAGACGCCCCTTGGCCTGGCCTCACTCCAGACCTCCTCAGCGTCTTCCTCGTCGTCGCTACGCAGGCTAAGGGCTGCGTCCTTATCCATCAGAAGATGTTCGAGAGCCGTCTCTTCTTCGTCGACAAGCTTATCGACATGGGCGCCAAGATTATCCTCTGCGACCCGCACCGCGCGACTGTCATCGGCCACGACCGTCAGACTCAGCTGCGCGCCACTACTATGACCTCCCCAGATATCCGAGCTGGAGTGGCACTTCTTATCGCTGCCCTCTCCGCCAACGGGACCAGCACTATCCACAACGTCGGACAAATTGATAGAGGCTACCAGTATATTGACAAACGACTCTCCGACCTCGGAGCTGTCATAACAAGGCTATAGTGACTATGAGACCAATTACGAGATTCTTTTCGCTCTTCGCCTCCCTGCTGCTGACTCTTACGCTCAGCGCCAACGTCTCCGCTCAGGGACGTGGACAAGTCATCGACAGCAAGGGTGACGAGCTTTTCAAGGCTAGATGCTACGAGAAGGCTACTGCTCAGTATCTTAAGGCTTTCGCCAAGTCCCCGAGTAACAAGGCGAACCCTAAACTTCTCAAGCGTATCACGGAGTCTATCCTCTATTCTGAGATGGTCCGCGACACGGCTCGCTATTTTGCCGACCTGTATCTCGAATTTGCTAAGGACGATATCGAGGCCTACTTCCTCGCCGCCCGCGCTCACTATCACGCTCACGATTTCGACGTCGCCCTCCAGCGTCTCGACTCTTTCATGGTCAGGGCTGAGACTGAGGAACAACTGCAGGCAGCCGAGATTCTCAACTCCTGGATACGCAACGGCCGTAGGCTCATGAAGGACACCCTCCGCAACAAGATGTTCAACATGGGCGAGGAGATAAATACGGTCAACAACGAGATCAACCCTTTCATCATCAACGACGACAAGACGCTCGTCTTCTCTTGCGACGACAAGTTCGACAAGGACGCTATCATCAACGTCTACAATATTAAGTTCTCGGACCATAACGACCTCTCCTGGACTAAGGCTAAGAAGGTCACTGGCCCTGTCAACACCCCTAACGATGAATACCCTTCCGGCGCAACGCCCGAAGGTATGTTCTTCTGCTCCAACAAGATGGGCGACTTCACCCTCTTCACGGCCGACTATCAGGGCAATGGACGCTTCAACAACGTCGTCCACCTCAAGGACCCTATCGACCTCCGTGGTAGCGAGGTCTCTGGCTGCCTGACCGAGACGGGAGACACTATCTACTTCTCCGGGACGACGCTCAACGGCAAGCTCGACCTCTTCTACTCTATCCGCACTATGAACGGCAAGTGGATGGAGGCTCGACCAGTCCCTGGCCTTATCAACCGAGACAACAGCGACGAGAACTACCCTGTGCTCGCACGCAACGGGACGCGGCTCTACTTCGCTTCCGACCGCGAGGGGACGATGGGTGGCTACGACCTCTTCTACTCTGACTTCGACTTCAAGAAGTACGAGTGGGGCAAGCCTGTCCAGCTTAAGTATCCGATCAACGATACCTACGACAATATGTCGATCTCCTTCTCCTCAGACGAGCGCTACGCCTACGTCTCTCTTATCCGCCCCGACGGCTTCGGTGGACGAGACGTCTATGCGATCCTCAACGAGAGTGTCTCGCCTTCATCGGCCATCATCCGCTATACTGTCAAGAAGAAGGGGGCCAACAAGAAGTACGAGGGACTCAAGGATCAGCCTAACATCGAGATTCGCGACATGTATGGCTCCCTCGTGGCTATCGAGACCCTCAACCTGAGAACCTCGTCGTTCCTCGTCATCCTCGAGCCGGGACGCTACAAGCTCAAGATCAATACGACCGACAAGATTGACTACGAGGAGGAACTGTATATCGAGGAGTTTACCTATGACAATAGGCCTATCGAGAAGGAACTGAAAATTAACTGATTGCCCCCCTCTTCATCAATTACTCTTTAACCTCTGATAAATGAAACTGAAGCTGACACGCCCTATTGTTTTCTTCGACCTCGAGACGACAGGTCTGACAATAGGCAAGGATCATATAGTTGAAATATCTCTCGTCAAGGTCTTCCCCGACGAGCATCGCGAGACTATGACGATGAGAATCAACCCTGGCATGCCTATCCCACCGGAGGCAACGGCTGTCCATCATATCTCTGATGCCGACGTCGCCGACAAGCCTCGCTTCAAGGAGGTCGCCAAGACTATCGCCGCCTATATCGAGGGCTGCGACCTCGGTGGCTTCAACAGCAACAAGTTCGACATCCCGATGCTCGCCGAGGAGTTCCTCGCTTGCGGCATGCAGGAGGTCGACCTCCGTCGTGCCAGCTTCATCGACGTCCAGAACATTTTCCACAAGAAGGAGCAGCGCACTCTCGCCGCTGCATATCAGTTCTACTGCCACAAGGATCTCGTCGGTGCTCACGGCGCTGAGGCTGACACGATGGCGACTGCCGACGTGTTCTTCGCTCAGGTCGACAAGTATGACGACCTCCCGACCGACATCCCTGCTCTCGCAGCCTTCTGCGCAATGAACAAGACTGTCGACTATGCGGGACGTATGGTTTACGACGACAAGAACGAGATTATCTTCAACTTCGGCAAGTACAAGGGCAGACCTGTCAAGCAGGTCCTCATGATGGACCCGAGCTACTACGACTGGATGATGAATAGCGACTTCAGTCTCGACACGAAGCGCGCCCTCACCCAGGTACGTCTCAGTATGAACGCTCGAATCAATCAGCGATGAAAATCATCTGCGTCGGACTCAACTATGCCAGCCACGCCGAGGAGATCGGCATGACGAGGGAGAAGGACCCTGTCGTCTTCATGAAGCCAGACACCGCCCTGCTCCGTGGTAACATGCCTTTCTTCATCCCCGACTGGGCCGGACAGTTCGACTACGAGGCGGAGCTGGTCCTCAGGATTTCGCGACTCGGCAGGCATGTCGAGACGCGCTTTGCTCATAGGTACTACGACGCTATCGGTCTCGGCATAGACTTTACGGCCCGCGACCTCCAGGCGAAGCTCGCAGCAGCGGGGCAGCCGTGGGAGATATGCAAGAGCTTCGACTACTCGGCCGCCATATCGGACTTCATCCCCGTCAGCGAGTTCCCAGATGTCTCGAATATCGACTTCTCCCTCTCCCTCAATGGCGAGCTCAGGCAGCACGGCAACTCGGCCGACATGATAAACAGTTTCGACGAGATAGTGGCCTACGTATCCCGCTTCTTCTCCCTCCGCATCGGCGACCTCATCTTTACCGGCACTCCGCCAGGCGTCGGGCCCGTCAAGATAGGTGACAACATCGTCGGCAAGATAGGGGAGCGGACGATGCTCGACCTGAGAGTCAAGTGACAAAGCAATCCTGCCTATGGGTTTCAGCTTAGCAAAAGGAAAGAGGCGCAGTAAGGTTGTCCCTGGGGCAGCCTTGTGCGTTTTTATACTACTCTCCATCCTTCTGCTGTGTCTCCACTACTCTGTCTCGTGTATCACGTCTTCGACGACTGAGGCGGCTGTGCAGGAGGCCGTCGAATGGGACATGCTGACGCACGAGAACGAGATGCTCTCCGTCCTCGAGAATATGTCTGCCGAGGCTTCGACAGAGCCAGCCAACCCCTTCGACATCCTCTCGAAGACCTCGCTCATAGCTCCCTATTCCTACTACGTATTCAAGGACGACAGCATCGTCGCCTGGCACAACGCGACGCTGCAGAACGCCGCCATACGTCCGCAGGATATCACGTCGCCAATCCTCAAGACCGACAATGGTCTCTATTTCGTCATCCAAGACACGGCGACGACGTCATACGACCTCTTCGTCCTCTTCAAGATCCGCTCTCATTATCCCTACGACAATGAGTATCTGACGGACGCTTTCGACCCGTCTCTCCGCATCGGCAAGAATGCCCAGCTATCTCTCCGTCCGAGTGGCGGTGGCTGCGATATATCCGACGCCGCGGGAAATTTCCTCTTCTCCATTCGCAACGCTCATACCGAGGTCAAGGGGCTCAGCCTCCTCGTCGAATATCTGCTGCTCGGGCTCTGGCTCCTGCTGTCGGTCGTCGCGATAGTCCTCAACGCTCAGTACCTCGTCCAGCTTATCGGCAGGACGTGGACGCTCGTCGTCACTATCTTGGCGGAGCTCTTCCTCTACGTCCTCACCCTGATAGTCAAGCCGAGCAGCGCCATGGCGGCCTCCTTCCTCCTCTCTCCGCAGGTCTTCGCCTACGACTGGTGGATACCGTCCATTGCACATCTGCTGATCCTTGCACTGCTGCTGCTCGTCTGGAGCACAATCTTCTTCACCCTCTTCCGCATGAGGCGTCCGGGCGACCTGAGTATGTACCTGCTCTGTCTGCTTCTCTTCTCGGTCTTCGTCGCAGCCAACGGTCTCATCGACGCTGTCGTCCGCCACTCGTCTGACATCATACTCTACATCGGCGACCTCGAGCTCTCGCCAGAGCTCATCGCCAAGCTGCTCGTCATCTTCTTCAGTCTCATCGGTTTCATGCTCGTCATGGAGAGGGCGACGGTAGAGATGATGAAGCAGAAGGACAAGATCCTGAACATCCTCTCCTTCTTTGTCCTTCTCGGCGTGATATGCTACTTCCTCTACGACCGTGAGGAGAGACTCGTCGTCTGGGCTGGCTACATCATCCTCAACATGACGTTCCGTCTCATGAAGCGTCAGGCGAGAGAGGTCCTGCGCTTCAGTCATTTCGTATGGATGCTCTATATCGTCTCGGCCTTCATACTCCTGCGTCTGACGTATATGAATGCTGCTAAGGAGCGTCAGAACAGGCAGCTCCTGGCGGATAACCTCTCATTTCAGATGCTTCGCGAGGACGACCCTGCGGCGGAACAGCTTCTCGGCGGGATAGGCAAGGCGATGCAGAGCGACAGGACGATACGCAAGGCCGTCAGGAACCAGAGCATATCTGAGACGCAGCTCTACACATATCTCCGTCAGCGGTATTTCGACGGTTACTTCTCGCGCTACGATCTCCAGGCTCTGCGCTGCATGAATGCCAACTGCAGCCTCCAGGAGATGGGCACAGGCGAGCGCTATGGCAGCATCGAATACTTCGACGACATCATCAATAGGGTAGGGAGGCAGTGCATCCTTGCCCCGAACTTCTACTGTCTGCAGGACGACGACGGCCTCCCGTGCTATCTCGGGCAGTTCAACTACGCCACCAAGGACGACGAGGTCGCGCTGCTTTACGTGCAGATAGACCTGCGTCCGACGGCACAGCAGTTCGGCTATCCGGCGCTGCTGATGAACAAGAGGGACGTCCTCGACATCAGCCAGTACAAGGGCTACTCGTATGCAAAGTATTACGACAACCGGCTTGCACAGCGTTATGGCGACTACAACTATTCGCTGCGTCTTGAGCCGGGGAGGAAGATAACGTATCACCAGTATGTCTCTGACGGCTATTCGCATCTCGTCTATTCGCCGCAGGACAGGCAGACTATAGTCCTCAGCTACCCGAAGCTGACCATACAGAAGTTGCTGGCGAACTATGCGTACATCTTCATCGGTCTGCTGCTCGTCAGCTGTGTCATACTGATCCCGATAAGCATACATTCGCGAGTCTTCCTTGCCAACCTGTCGCTCAAGGAGCTCATATACGCCTCGTTCATCTCGCTCGTGCTGCTCCTGTTCATCGTCATCTGCGTCATGTCTGGCATGGAGTCGATGAACCGTTACGAGTCGGAGAGTCGCGAGCAGCTGAGCAGGCAGATGGACCAGATCAGTGAGGCCGTCTCCCGTGTGCAGATCAGCGAGACCGACATGGACAACGTCTTGAAGAACACGCAGAGCTCGTTCTTTGCCGACTGCCATTTCTACGATTCGACGGGGCGTCTTGTCGGGACGTCGAAGAGGGAGATATTTGCCTACGGGCTGATGTCTCCGCTCATGAACGACGAGGCGCTGCTCCGCCTGAGGAAAGGAATGAACAGCGCCTTCGTGCGCGAGAAGATAGGCACCCTCGAATACTATTCACTCTATGCGCCGATACTCTCGTCGGACAACGAGATCATAGGCTATCTCAACATCCCGTACTTCACCGACGTCCGATTGGCGCGGCGACAGCTCTTCTCGACGCTCGACCCGATCACAAATTCGTTGCTGCTCGTCACGTTGATGTCGATAGTCTTCTCGTACTTCCTCGTGCGAGGCATCACGCTCCCGCTGAAGTCGCTGAGCGACAGGATAGGCAAGGTGGACCTCGGGCGCGAGAACGTCAAGCTCAACTATAAGTATGACGACGAGATAGGACAGATCGTGACGGAGTACAACAGGATGACAGACCAGCTGGCACGCTCGGCGGAGAAGCTGGCGGCGACGGAGCGAGAATCGACGTGGCGCGAGATGGCCAGGCAGATAGCCCACGAGATAAAGAACCCGCTGACGCCGATGAAGCTGTCGGTCCAGTACCTCATAAAAGTATGGGATGCGCGGAGAGACAACTTCGAGCAGATATTGAGGAAGACGTCGACGACACTCATAGAGCAGATCGACCAGTTGGCCACCGTCGCCTCGCAGTTCTCGGATATCGCCAAGAACCAGCGGACGATCCCGCAGCGGATGGACATAGCTGCGAAGGTACAGGCGACAGTCGACCTCTTCCGTATGAGCGAGAATGCGACAGTCAGCTACGAGGGACCGGGAGAAGGCATCGAGGTCTTTGCCGACCCCGATCAGATGAGGAGCGTGTTCAACAACCTCATAAAGAATGCCTTGCAGAGTGTCCCGAGCGGGCAGCACGTCACTATCAGGGTGACATTGCGGACAGACCTCTCGTCAGTCTTCATAGACGTCGCGGACGACGGCAACGGAATCCCCGAGGACGTTCGAGAGAAGATATTCCGGCCGAACTTCACGACGAAGAGCACGGGAATGGGGCTTGGGCTGAGCCTGACGAAGACAATCGTCATCAATGCCGGGGGCGAGATAACATTTGACACGGAAGTCGGGAAGGGGACGACGTTCCACATACGTCTCCCACTCCTAAAACAATAGAAAACAGAGAATAAAGCAACAGATGAAAGCATCATTAGCTGCAGTGGCGATGGCCATAGTATTGGCATCGTGTTCGGGTAGAGAGGAGAGCAGATACGTAGAGATAGAGAACGACACATTCTGGGAGACAGTGGACAAGCAGCCCCTCTACAGTCAGGGCGGTGGAATCTTCAGAATGACCGACCCGAGGGACGGGCGGGAGAAGTACTTCTGGTATGGAGTCCACTACAAGGAGGCGGAGCAGTATCGTGAGGACCCGCGGCGCAAGTATGACAGGTGCACGTTTGAGGGTGTCAGCTTATACACGGCAGACGTCGTCGGGGAGTGGCACAAGGAGTCGGACGTCGTGACGGCAGAGGACCTGCGACGTGACGGTCGAGTAGCAGGGTGGCTCGGGAGGATGGGCGTCGGATACGTCGAGGAGGCGAAGAGCTACGTCCTCGCGATACAGGAGAACAACAGCGTCCTCCTGATGACAGGCAAGAGCCCACTCGGACCATTCGAGAGGTATAGGAATATCGACATGACGAGCAGGATCGGGACCCCGAACACCGGCGACCAGACAGTCTTCGTCGACAAGGACGGGACTCCGTATCTCGTCTATTCGTACGGGCGTGGGCGCAATAAGGGCTACATATCGCGGATAGGCGTAGATGCGGCGAGCGACAGCATAGACCTCGTCGGCTGCACCAAGATCTTCGAGGGGGCGAGTCGAGAGGGAAACTGCATGTTCAGGCGAGGCGACAAGTATTACGTCTTTGCGTCGAACATCTACGGATGGGACGGCTCGTTGGCGTATTATCTCGTCTCGGACAGCATCTACGGGCCGTATGAGCCAGTCAACGACATGAGAGTCATGGAGGGGTGCGAGATGGACTATGCTCACGTCAGCCAGACAGGATTCTTCTTCAACGTCGAGGGGAGCGAGGAGGAAACAGTAGTCTTCTGTGGCGACCGCTGGGCAGACTTTGCCAACAACGGGTATGGATATAATCAGTGGACTCCAATCACGTTTGACAAGGAAGGGACGCCACGATTCAATTCACTGTCGCACTGGGCGATAGACAGCAAGACAGGACTGTGGATGACAGGCAGCAGGAACAACTACGTCTTGAATGGAAGTTTCGAGGCGGACAGGCGCATAATCCCCCTTGCGGTCAAGCCACGGCAGGAGTTCCTACTCGGATGGGAGACAGAGATAGTGGAGGGAACGCCAGTCGGTGTTGAGGTCGTCAACTCGCCGAAGCTCAACTGCTTCAACAGCGAGGAGGACCAGAGGAACGTCTGCGGGAAGATGTCCATGCAGATAAGTGACACGACACATTTCAAGAGGAGAATCACGCAGGTCGTCGAGAGCAGGGGAGACGTCGTCCTCGGTGACGGGAAGTACATTCTCAGGGCTAAGGCCAAGGCGAGTGAAGGATTTGAGAGCCTCAGGATGATAGCAGAGGGCAGTAGTGAGGGTGACAGTCAGCGGCAGGAAGTAGCAATCGCAGAGACAGGAGGCAAGTGGGTTGCCATCGAGATGGAAGTCATAGTCAGAGGGGGGCGTGTGACAGTCGGTTTTGAGGCCGAAGGGGCAGGCGGAGCGAGTTGCAGGATAGACGACGTCAGTCTGCGGCGGAAAGAATAGATAGGAGAGGTGCTTGAAGTGTAATATACTGATTAATAATAGTAAACAATAATTATATTATAGTAGAGATTTCGATAAAAAGTGTCGCTAAAATTGTGTTATTCAACACTATTGGCTGAAAGATGAAGATTTTTCTGTATTTTTACGACTCGAAACTCACCATTAAAAGGAACTATGAATAGATTGATACTCATACTCACCCTTTCTCTTCTGTGTCTGACTGGCGGAAATGTCTATGCGCAATTTGACATAGACAACACCAGGACAGAGAAAGTGAAGTCCAATGAGAGGAAGTATAGGAATCGTTATGCAAAGAGGATAATATCGAGCTGGGTCGATCATAACATGAGCCTCGGGGAGAAAGTCTTGGAGGAGGCCGTTAAGGGAGTCGACACCGTATGGGTCCCACGATACATGGCGAAGCCAGAGTCGAAGGGAAGCACGAAGCTGAAGCTGGCGTTTGACAACAGGCCGGTCGGCTACGTCGAGGTGCACAAGGGAGAGACGTCTCTCGGATGGGCGATGGTCGGCGAGAAGGGCAACTACATAGTCATCCCGAACGAGACGCCAGAGTTCGCAAACGGGGGGACGCCAAACGAGAAGTCAGTCAGGGCTGGCAAGTTGAGAGAGATATTGAAGGAGAACAATGCTTTCGTAGTAGCAGGCATAGGACAGGAGGGCGTCTTCTTCTATCAGCATGAGAACAGAGTCATGGAGCTTGACGTCGACACGCAGTATGTCCGTCAGGTCGTAGCAGAGAGCTACTCGAACGACCCGGAGTTTGCGAGGATCAACAGGAGGGCTAACAGGCCGCTTGCGATAGCGACGACGGCAGTCGGAGGAAGCCTAGTAGTAGGCGTGCTGCTATTGATTTTCCTATTGTAGAGTAGACGGGTCGAAAGACATAAAGAACAGATACAGGGGAGGCGGACGGAGACGGCTGCCTCCCCTTGTACGTATAGGGCAGGCGAATGGCGGGCAAGATAATAGTCGGACAGTATAAGACAGGAGTCGGGACGCTGCTCATAGGCGACTATGGGGGGCGTATCTGCATGTGTGACTGGGCTGACGACCCGTTTCGTGGGACGCTAGACAGGAGACTCGTCAGGGGGACAGGGGCCGTCATGGAGACGGGGGAGACAGAAGTCACACAAGAGGCGTATCATCAGGTCATGGAGTACCTGACAAACCGACGGAGAGAGTTCGACCTGCCGATTGTCGTCGTCGGCACAGATTTTCAGAAAGCAGTCTGGAAAGCGATAAGCAGCATCCCGTATGGGCAGGTCGCATCGTATGCGCACATAGCGCGACTGATAGGGCTACCGCAGGCTTGTCGGCCAGTGGCGGCGGCATGTGGAGCGAACAGGATAGCCATCATAATCCCGTGTCATCGGGTCGTAGCCTCGAACGGGATAGGCGGGTATGGCGGAGGAGTCGAGATAAAACGTTTCCTATTGTGGACCGAGGGGAGCTTGGAGCGCCAATCAATCGCCGAGTAGGTTGTTGAGTGCGCTGAGCAGTTGTTGTCCGCGGAGGTCCTTAGCTACGATACGTCCGTTCTTGTCGACGAGGTAGCAGGAGGGGATAGACTTAACATTGTAGAGCGTCGCGGCCGAGCAGCGCCAGCCCTGCAGATCTGACACGTGGAGCCAGGGCATCCCGATACCCTCGATAGCGCTGAGCCAAGAGCCACGAGTATTGTCGAGGGAGACGCCAATGATTTCCAGCCCCTTAGACTTATATTTCTCGTAGGCAGCCTTGACAGTCGGCATTTCAGCGCGGCAGGGGCCGCACCATGAAGCCCAGAAGTCGATAAGAGTCAGCTTGTTGGACTTGATGATATCCGAGATGTGGAGCAGTTTCCCCTTAGGGTCGGCCATAGAGAAGTCTATAAACTGTCCGCCGACGGCGAGTCGGCTGGCGCGTTCCTGAGCCTCGACTGCCTCCTTGATACGTCGTGCGCCTGGGAGAATCGGGTTACGCTTAGAGAGGAGGGCGAGGAGGTCGACGCGGTCGGACTGCGAGAAGGCAGCGTAGTTCATCTCGAAGAGCATATCGGCGAGCTTACCGTCCTTGTTTTGGCGGATGTAGGCGACAGTCTCTGAGACACGGAGTCGGGAGAGGGAGTCGATAGATGCCTGAGCGCGAGCGCGTTCGATAGGAGACACCTGTCTCATCTTGGCCGTCATCGACAGTTCAATTTGCTGCTGGTAAATCTGCTGGTAGCGGTTGCTGATAGCCTTCCACTTAATATAGTCCTGGCAGCCGCGGACGTCAGGAGCCTTGTCTTGACTGCGGTAGAGGGTTATAGACTGCTGACCGCCTTCGAGGATGATGTCGGCGACGGCGATAGCTGCGCCGTCTTTGACGCCGACGAGGTAGACGAGCTGAGCGCCCTCGACGTTGCCGGAGAACTTGTATTGACCGCTACGTATAGTTGTAGTCTCTAGAGGAGTGAGGCTCTGCCCTTGAGCCGTTGCGAGGGCGACGGTATCGCCATCGATAGCGCCTTCGAGAGTACCCTTGATAGAGTACGGCTCAGCGATCTGGGCGTTGGCGGAGAAGGCGAGGGATAGGGAGAGTAAGGCAGTGAATAAGTAGACTTTCATAGGCTTACCAAATTAACGGGTCGTCTATAAATTGCTTTTTCGGCGTTGGCTTTGCCTTCATTCCTCACGTTGACTTCGTCGACTTTTCTACCGCTCGGCAATAGGAACAAGTTCCATTGCACTCGCTTAATCGAAAAGTTCGGAAATTGGAGCAAGCTCCATTTCTCTCGCTTAATCGGAATGTTGGCTTTGCCTTCATTCCTCACGTTGACTTCGTCTACTTTTCTCTCGTTAGCTTCGCTGACTTTTCTCACGCTCGGCAGAGTGAACAAGTTCCCTCTGCACTCGCTCAATCGAAAAGTTCGGCAGATTTCAAGCAAGCTTGATCTGCTCTCGCTTAATCGAAAAGTTCGGCAAATTGCAAGCAAGCTTGCTTTGCACTCGCTTAATCGGAATGTTGGCTTTGCCTCATGTGCTTACGCTCGGAAATAGGAGCAAGCTCCACTTCTCTCGCTTAATCGCACAAGTGAAAAACCAAATTTCTAGAACTACCCTAAAAAAAATGAGGTGCAAGACGCTGAGCGACCTGCACCTCTTGAGTGATACCGGAGGGATTCGAACCCCCAATCTTCTGGGCCGTAACCAGAGGCATTATCCAATTGTGCTACGGTACCAACCTCTCCTTGTCCTTTCGACGATGCAAAATTACACACTCGATTTTATATGTGCAAGTATTATGCCAACTTTTTTTGAAAATATTTTTTCAGTGAAGAGCGTAGAGACGGGTAGATGCTTGATAGGTAGCGAGATAGAGATGTGGGGACTGAGGGAAGAAAAATAGGTCGACAAGGAGTGGTGGAGGGAGGGGTGGGGGAGACGGAAGCCAAAAAGGCCTATATTTGCAGTCGAGAAGACGAAAAGACATGGAACAGTTGAAAGAATTGCTTGACGAGAAGGTTCGGCAGTATGAGAGGCCGGAGTTCATAGAGGGTGATCCGATCTCGATACCGCACAGATATGAGCGGCGTAGCGACATAGAGGTTGCCGGGCTGTTGTCGGCGACGATAGCGTGGGGCAACAGGAAGTCGATAGTGAAGAGTTGCGGGCAGATGATGGATATGCTGGGCGAGTCGCCGAGCGGATTTGTCATGGAGGCGAGCGAGGCTGAGATAGAGAAGTTGTCGAGCTTCGTATATAGGACCTTTCAGAAGGACGACCTGCCGAGCTTCGTCAGGGGGCTGAGGAGAGTATACAGCGTCGGCGGAGAGACAGCGATGGAGGACTTGTTCGCCCCGCGGGTCGGGGAGAGCATCAGGGAGGGAATAGCGCGATTTCGGGCAGTGATGGTATCGGCGATGAGCGAGAGGAGCAGGAAGCACATAGCGGACGTCTCGAAGGGGGCGGCAGGGAAGAGGATGAACATGTTTCTCCGGTGGATGGTGCGTTCGTCGGCGCGAGGGGTAGACTTTGGGCTGTGGAAGAAGATCAGTCCGGCGAGCCTGATGCTACCGCTTGACGTACACACGGCGAGAGTCGGGCGAAGCATAGGGCTGCTGGAGCGGAAGCAGAATGACTGGAAGGCCGTGGAGGAGATAACAGGACGGCTTCGGGAGTTCTCGGCAGAGGACCCGACGAGATATGATTTTGCGTTGTTTTCGATGGGGATAGTGGAGCACGTGCTATAGACGTGAGACGGAAGGCTGTTGAGAAGGGGCAAAGAGGTTAACATAAGAGTAGAAAGGTCTAATGCAAGTCTAACCCAATTCAATTAGCAATTAGCAATTAGCAATTAGGAATGAGGAATGGATCGGAGGGGGGAGAAGGGAATATACATGGGAGGGGGAAGATAATACCATTTTTGTTATCTTTGCAGAGGACAAAGGGAAAGAAAAGATATGAGCGAGTTTATAGATTACGGTAACTATGATTTCCGGAGAGTTAGGAACAGCGACTTCGTAGACAAGTCTGGGCTGATAGAGTTCACGAACCGGAAGTTGGACACGGAGAAGAGCTTCATCTGCATATCGAGACCGCGGAGGTTCGGCAAGTCTGTGGCGGCAAAGATGCTGTATGCCTATTACGACAGGTCGAGCGACTCGCGGGAGCTGTTCAAGGGACTAGAGATAGAGAAGGCGAAGGACTATGAGACTCACCTCAATAAATATCCGACGATATATATAGACTGGAACAGGTTTGCGAATATAAAAAGCAAGGTTGTCCTCAAGGAGGCACAGAAGAAGATAATTAAGGACCTGAAAGATAGTTATCCATTTCT
>JAFPZF010000030.1 GCA_017417385.1 Bacteroidales bacterium | reverse complement strand
GTTTGGCATAGAAATACCGGAGAACTGCGCCCCTCAGTACGTGTCAAGAAAGAAATCTGCGACACCAAAAGTCGGTCGCCCAGCTAAGCCTAAAACCGTCAACCAGGAATTCTAGGTAAAAAGTGCGGGAAAACTCGGATAGGAATGAGGAATTAGGGGTCGGAGGGGCCATGTCTGGGAGAAATGTGGAGTGAGTAGTATTGTCGTTTACAAATTTTGTGTATCTTTAGCGTCCAAACAGAAAAGAGGCGTGTCGATGAGGCCGGGAAGAAGGGCTGGTCGAGAGAATGGCACGTAGTTTGCTGAGCGAAAGAAGATGTTAGTTGGAAAGCGCAAGAGAGTTCAGACGAAGCGAGAGGGTCTGAAGGAGAAGACGGGTCCGGTACCGGAGCCGACGTTGTACAGGTTGCCAGTGTACCTGTCGTACCTGCGGTTGGCGAAGAAGAGTGGTCTTCGCTACGTATCGTCGACGTTGATGGCGAAGGAGATGGGGATAGACGCGACACAGGTGACGAAGGACTTCAGCCACACGGAGATAGTAGGGAAGACGCGCGTCGGGTATGAGGTGGACAAGCTGATCGGGGTGTTGGAGACCTTTTTGAGGTTCAACACAGTCGACTACGGTTATGTCTTTGGGGCAGGAAGTCTTGGCACGGCGTTGCTGCTTGATCATGGCCTGGAGCAGTTCGGGTTCAAGATACGTGGGGCGTTTGACGTGAGCGACACGAAAGTCGGGCTGCACGTTGGGGGAGTGCAGATATATCATCTTGACGACTTCGAGAGGGTGAAGGACGACGACGTCAAGATAGGGATACTGACAGTCCCGGCGGACGAGGCTCAGCGGGTGGCGGACATAATGGTGAAAGGCGGGATACGGGCGATATGGAACTTCACGTCGGTCAGGATAAGGGCGCCGAAGGAGGTAGTCGTCCAGAACACCAGTCTCTACGCACATCTTGCGGTGATATTCAACAGACTACATGTCAGCATGACAGAAGATAACGAAACAGAAAGTAAAGAAGAGAGCGATGAATAGGATAATAGCGAGTATACTGGTGATGGTCGGAGTAGCGGTGGCGGCGACAGCTCAGACGACGAGCAGGACGACCGTCACAGAGACGACGATAAACGGGACGGACACGACGACAACGACGACCGTCACGGAGACGACCATAAACGGAGGCGACACCACGATAGTGAAGAGCGTCACGACCGTCGTCAGTGGTCCGAAGGCGTCGATGAGCAGTGCGAAGTCGAGTGGAGACCCGGCGGCGATAAGGAGGGCGGCTCAGGACATGGCGAGGAGCCAGCGTGCGATGGTCGAGGAGGCAGCCGGGAAGATGGCTGGGATAGCGGACTCGATGGCAATCATCGGCAAGGAGGCGTCGGAGGTCGGGAAGATGCTCGTCGAGTATTACGTCGACAGGATATCGAAGACCGTAGAGTCGGCGAAGGAAGACAAGCAGATGAGGCAGAAGATGGTCGGTGAGGCGTTGAACCAGGTTGACAACATATTCACCATCATCGAGGAGGCGACGAAGATAGCGAGGACGAAGACCGACTCGATAGCGCGGGAGGTCGATAAGGCGACGCGATAGAAGGGGAGACGGGAAGCGCGGCAGACAAGGAAAATAAAAAACGAAACAGATATGAGTATCAGGAGGATCTTGACAGTCGTGATGGCAGTATTCCTAATAGGGGTGATGCCAGTCATGGCGCAGCAGAAGAAGCAGACAGAGCGCGAGAAGCTCGTAGCTAATGCGGACAAGTGTCTTGCGAAGCTTGAGGCGGCGAAGGTAAAGGCGGACAAGGCAGACTCGCTGATGGCGGCGGCTGACTCAGTCTTGGCGGATGCGAAGGAGAAGCTGAAAGTCCTGAAGGAGCAGAGGACAGAGAAGACCGACGAGTACAAGGATGCTCGCGACGAGGTCAAGGAGTATCAGAAGTCGAAGGATCCGGACGTGAAGAAGGAGGCCGTCAAGTCGCAGGTCCAGTTGGACAAGGAGTATGCGAAGACCATGAAGGACATAGAGAAGCAGATAGTCGGAATCCAGAAGGACATCGTCAAGGCGGAGGCGCAGAAGACCAAGGCCAAGGCTATGCAGAAGCCAGCCAAGGAGGCGCTAAAGAAGGCGCAGAAAGATTATGACGCAGCGGTAGCCAAGCTCGACGAGCAGAAGTAGGGCGGTGACGGGCGCAAAATAGGAATGTAATATATTGGGAGCAGGAGAGACCCTGCTCCCTTTGAGCGTATAGAAATAAGTAGCGAAAAAACATGAGTTGGAAACCAGGAGACAGGCGTGGAGTCGTCTTTGTCAGCGGAATAGACACAGATTGCGGGAAGACATACGTGACGGCGCATTTGGCGGCGTATTATCATAGTCAGGGGGTCAGGGTAATCACCCAGAAGCCAGTGCAGACCGGGTGTGTCGGGATGGCGGAGGACCTCGAGGTGCACAGGAGAGTCATGGGAACGGGGCTGATGGCGGAGGACCGCGAGGGGCTGACGTGCAGCTATCTCTTTCCCGTCCCGGCGTCGCCACATCTATCGGCGCGGCTTGCGGGGAGTCGGATAGAGACGAGTCGGATGGAGGGTGACACTCGTCGGCTTGCGGAGCGGTATGACATGGTGCTTGTCGAGGGAGCAGGCGGTCTGATGGTGCCGTTGAACGACGATGAGATGACCATAGGATACATAGCGAGGAACAAGTTTCCGCTGATATTAGTAGCGACGTCGAAGCTGGGAGCAATCAATCATACATTGCTAAGTGTAGAAGTATGTCAGAAATTTGGCGTAGATTTGCAGTTGATTGTCTACAATCGGTTGCCTGGGGACGACAAGGTCATGGCGGACGATGCGTACAGTGTAGTCTGTCGGGAGGCGCGGAAGCTGTATAGCGGGCTGCGAATCGTCGACTACACTGGGGACGGCAGTTTCGCTGAGGCCGGGCTGTAGGCAGGAAGGAAAGAAACATAAGAAAAGATGACACCATTGATATTCATACTAATAGTACTCCTCTACCTAGGGGCGAGCTTTTATCTTGCGGCGAAGATATGCCGGGCGTTGAAGCGTCGGCCGCGGTGGGTACGGATAACAGTATGGGTCGTCGTGTTGCTGCTCGACTTCGGGTATTTCACGATGCGGTTGTTGCCGGACGGGTGTTTGACGGCGAAGCAGGTGCTCTACATACTGTCGGCGACGTGGATGGCGATGGTGTTGTACGGGTCGGTTGTCACGCTGATGCTTGACATAGTCAGATATTTTGCGATGACGCATGGGCAGGGCAAGATATATCACACGCCGAGACAGATGGTCGTTGCGGGACTTGCGACGCTCCTGATACTCGGCATAGGCAACATCAATGCGAAGACGCCGGAGGTCGTACACTACGAGGTTGATAGTGACAAACTCGAGAGCGGTGAGAGCCTGCGGATAGTCCTCGTCAGCGACCTGCACTTAGGTTTTGCGATAGGGAAGAGGGACGTCGAGAAGCTCGTCTCGATAATCAACAGACAGAAGCCAGACGTCACGTTGATAGCTGGGGACCTGATAGACGGCGACATAGCGCCCGTCGTCGAGTGGGACCTGGGGAGAGATATAGAGAACATAAAGAGTCCGATGGGAGTGTATGCAGTCTTGGGGAACCATGAGTACATAGGAGACGACCAGAAGGCCGAGGCGTACCTCAGGAGCATAGGGGGGCTGACAGTATTGCGAGATGAGGTCGTAGATACCGGCAGAGTCAGGATAATAGGCAGGGACGACGTCACCCACAGGCGGAAGTATGGAGAGGAGCGAAAGGCGTTGGCGGAGATGATGGGGAACGAGGAGAAACTGAGCATAGTCATCGATCATCAGCCGATAGCGATAGACGAAGTAGAGAAAGCCGGAGTGGACATGATGGTCTCGGGTCATACACATGCCGGTCAGGTGTGGCCTATGCGGATGTTCACGAGCCAGATATTCGAGGTGGACTATGGGCAGGCATGTTTTGGTCGGTCCGTAGCCATAGTGACGTCGGGATTTGGGACGTGGGGCCCGAGGGTGCGGCTCGGGAGTGATGCGGAGGTCGTAGTGATAACCGTAAAAGGCAAGCATAAGTGAGCAGGGGATTTTCGTCGCAGCTGCTCGACAATGCAGTCAGCCAATTTGCGAAGTTGCCAGGGATAGGGAAGAAGACAGCGTTGCGGCTAGTGCTTCATTTGCTTCGCGAGGAGCGTGGGGAGGTAAGAGATTTCGTAGAGTCGATAAGGGCGGTGCGCGAGGAGATCAAGTACTGCAGATGCTGCCATAACCTGTCGGACACAGACACGTGTGAGATATGCTCCAATCCGCAGCGGGACCATAGGACAGTGTGTGTCGTCGAGACCGTGCGCGACGTGATGGCAGTCGAGGGGACGCAGCAGTACAGAGGAATCTATCATGTACTGGGTGGCGTCATAAGTCCGATGGACGGGATAGGGCCGGACGATCTGAACATCGACTCGCTCGAGCAGAAAGTCGCGGACAAGCAGGTCGAGGAAGTCATATTAGCACTCAGCACGACCCTAGAGGGCGACACGACGAACTACTACATATATAAGCGGATAGCGCCGTACGGAGTGAAGATAACGACCATAGCGAGAGGCGTCTCAGTCGGTGACGAGCTCGAGTATGCGGACGAAGTCACGTTAGGTCGGTCGATAGTGAACAGAGTCCCATTTGACACGACCATATAGAGGAGCAAACAACACATAACAGCAATAAAACAGAGAAACAAGAGATGGAAGAGAGAGATAAAGAGATAGAAGAGAAAGATACATATCTTGAGTTGTTGAAGCGTTCGTACCTGAAGACAGGCGGGGTGACGTTAGGCGTGACGTTGGTAGCGTTGGCGCTATGCCCATTCGTCGAGGCGATGGTCAAGGACAGGGGGGCGTACGTCACGTTGATAGCGTTGCTAGTCGTCTCAATCTTCGTCTTTGGAACATCGTCGTTCCTGATACGGCGAGTAGCGGCCAACATGCGCGAGGGAGTCGAGGAGGCGCAGAAGAAGAAATATTCAGTCGCGTACCGGATAAGGATCGTGTCTCTTGGGGTTATGATGGCGTTGAGTGCGATAGTATATTTATTGACGCGGTTGGACCAGGGATTGTATTTGTCTGGCATATTCTTATTACTTTTGTTGCTGACATACCCATCGAGGGTCTATGTGTATAAAGAGTAGCGAAACAATATGGCGACAGGAGTCAGCGAGACGAGGAAGATAGCGGTAGACTTCGACGGGACGATAGTCGAGGACAAGTATCCTGGGATAGGCAAGGAGCGTCCGTTTGCACTACGGACGCTACGAGCGTTGCAGGAGAAAGGGTTTCTGCTTGTCCTCTGGACGTGCAGGACTGGCAAGCAGCTCGAGGAGGCTGTAGAGTTCTGCAAGAAAGGGGGCGTAGAGTTCTACGGAGTCAACGCCAACTATGAGGGGGAGGACGTCGAAGGCGTAGCGAGGAAGCTCGATGCCGACATATACATAGACGACCGGAACTATGGCGGACTCCCGTCGTGGGGTGAGATATATCAGAACCTGTGTGGGGAGAACGACGAGAGCAAGATGAAGGACAACATACGGAAGAGCCAGGGATTTTTAGGACGGCTGAAAGGGACATTGCTAGGGGAGTAGGGCGATGGAGATAACGATAGAGGAGCGGGGAGTAGACCTGAGCGTGGTCATAGTCAGCTACAACAGCGTAGATCTGTTGATGCTGACTCTTGCGTCGGTGCGCAGGGCGATAGAGGGCATATCGGCAGAGGTCTTCGTCGTCGATAATGCGTCGGCGGAGGACGTCGTCGGGCGAGTCGAGAGGGAGGCCAGCTGGGTGCAGTTGATGGCGCTTGGGAGTAACGTAGGCTTTTCGGCGGCGAACAACAAGGCGTTGCGGGAGGCGAAGGGAGACGTCGTAGTCGTCTTGAATCCCGACACCGTCGTGCCGGTAGATTTCTTCAGGAGAGTCATAGACCACTTCAAGAGCGAGGGCGAGGGAGCCGGGGCGATAGGAGTCAGGATGGTGAATGGCGAGGGCCATTACCTGAGGGAGTCTAAGCGAGGGTATACAGACCTGAGGACCTCATTCTTCAAGATGACGGGACTATGGCGACTGGCGAAGAAGAGTGCAGTCGTCAACGCGTACTACATAGGACAGCATGACGAGAAGGACGTGTGCCCGGCGCCGATACTATCTGGGGCGTGCATAGCGTTCAGACGAGACCTGATGAAGAAAGTCGGGGACTTCGACGAGAGCTATTTCATGTACAGCGAGGACATAGACCTCTCGTGGAGGATGAACGAGGCGTCTCGGGGCAACATATACAGGGGTGACCTCTCGATAATCCACTTCAAGGGACAGTCGACGCCGAGGAAGCGGAAGTACATAGGGTACTTCTACAAGTCGATGCTCAAGTTTGCGCGGAAGTATGAGTATCCGAAGCACAACTGGGTGGTCAACATGATGACGAAGTGCGGCATCGTGATAGCATACGGCTTTGCGATGGCGAGATGCCTTGTCCTACGGCATCTAGAGTTTGCGCGGAGTTTCAAGGCGCCCAAGAGAGTCCTTGTCGTCAAGGGCGAAGAAGAGTGGGAGATGCTGGAGCACACTGGGAGCAGGGCGTATGAGGCCATAGTGTTTGACATAGACAGCGACCTCGGGCGTGCAATAGAGTACATGAGGGCACATGCCGAGGAGGCGATGTATGGATTCAGGAATCTTGACAGTGGTCAGATGTTAGTGTTTTACAATAATAGATGTCACGATATAACGAGAAGATAGAGAAGGTGTTAGGGCTGCTGGTAGCAGTCCTGCTGATAGTGACGGCATCTTGCGGAGAGGCGAGGGCCGAGAGGGTGATATTTGCCGACGAGGCGAGCCAGAAGGCATTTGCCGACGTCTATGCAGTCGATAACGAGTCGTTCAAGAGAGACATAGTTCACGTCAAAGACGAGGCCAAGGCCTCCTTTCTGAAGGAGTACATGGCGTTGATGAACTATACAGCGGCGAACAGCAAGGCCAATTATGACGCGTACATAGCGGCATCCGACAAGGCGTTTGACGATGCAGAGAAGAGCCGCTATGCAGAGAACCTGACTTGCCAGCTACACATACACAAGTGCATGGTCTACATGTATAGTGGGAGCATGGTGAGCGGAGGTATACAGTTCTGGAAGTCGTATAGAGCGTTCAAGACAGCGGAGACAAAGTATCCGGGCTATGAGGGGCAGATGTCGTTCAGGGGAATATACAACGTCCTGTTCTCGCAGATACCGGAGAAGTGGAAGACCTTGAAGGGCCTGCTTGGACTGCCGGACGGCAACCTGACTTTAGGTTTCAGGCAGATAGAGCAGTATCGTCAGAGCGTCTTAGGGCTCGAGGGCGTCAGTGACGAGGCGCTAGTATTCTCGTTTGCGAACATGTTCTTCAGCCATGACCAGGACTTGACAGCCGAGCTCGTCAAGGTCATAAAGGGCAATCAGACTGCAGTCGTCAGATATGCGTACATCTTAAGTTGCGGGCAGCGACAGATGGGGACAGAGGCCGAGCGAGTATTGGACGAGACAGAGGAGGTGACGATGGACAGATTCCCCCTCCTGTATCATCAGAGGGCGAAATATGCGTTGAGGCGGCTGGACACGGAGGCGACGTTGAAGTGGTCTCACAGGTTTCTCGGGGCATACGCAGGTGTCTCGAACAAGAACAATGCGTATCTACAGATGGGCTATGCCTACCTGCTGAGTGGGGACAGGCTGAAGGCCAAGGAGATGGCGGACAAGTGCATCGCGATAAAGTCCGACTTCGACATCGACAAGCGGTCTCACGACGAGGCGGCGCGATTGATGGCGTGTGACGTGAGGATGCTGAGGGCTCGTCTGCAGTTCGAGTATGGAGACTTCGAGAAGTCGCTGGAGACGTTGCACAGTTTCGAGCCGAGGGCTGGGGACGAGTTGGAGCACATATTCCGACTGGCGCGCGGCGAGGAGAAGATAGGCGAGGAGCAGAAGGCCCTGACCGACTATGACAGAGTCATAGCGCTGAGCGAGAACAGCACTCGTTATTTCGGTCCGTATTCCTGCATCTATGCGGCGGACATCAGCCTGAAGCGAGGAGACAAGAAGAGGGCTCAGATGTATGTCGAAGTCGCCAAGCGGCTGAACAATGGGGAGTACAAGAAGGAGCTTGACCAGCGGATAGAGTTGACGGAGCGCGTCATAAAAGGGAAGAAATGACAGAGGAGGGGAGACATAGGGAGACATTCAGAAAGGCGGAGCGGCTGTGTGGAGAGACGACAGTCGGAGCGTTTTTTGCGGCCAGGAATGAGGGCAGTGGAGTCGAGAGCTTCGTCAAGTACCCGTTGCTGGTAGGATTCCGAGTCGTCGAAAAGCGGAAGGCGGAAGAGGCGTCTTGCAGGATGCTGATAAGCGTCGGCAAGAAGCGCTTCAAGCGGGCCGTGAAGCGCAACAGAGTCAAGAGACTCGTCAGGGAGGCATATAGGAAAGAGAAGTGGAGACTCGAGGAGGAGATGAGTGGGAGTGAAGGAAAGACATTGCAGATAGCATATTCCTTTGTCGGCAAGGAGCTGCCGACGCAGGAAGACATAGACAAGTCTATCCGCGTATCAGTAGAGCGGATGTTGAAGTCGATAGAGCAGAAGAAGAGAGGATGATAAAGAGAGCGTGGCATAGCTTGATGCAGTTTTTGGCGTGGCTGCTGATACTGCCGATACGGTTCTATCAGATGTTCATATCGCCGTTGACGCCGCCTGTGTGTCGGTTCACTCCGACGTGCTCACAGTATGCAGTCGAGGCGTTGCGCAAGCATGGGCCGCTAAAAGGGCTGTGGCTGGCTACGAAGCGGATCTTGCGATGCAGGCCAGGAGGGGGGAGCGGGTATGACCCCGTCCCGGACTAAGGAGGGAAGGCGATGGAGAGGAGAGCGAGACGACCGCAGAGCGAGGAGCAAGTATTGACGCGACTGGCAGCCATGTGTGCGACGGCGGAGCACTGCGAGTCCGAGATAAGAGAGAAATGTCGGAACTACGGACTAGATGAGGCGGCGGCAGAGAGGATAGTAGCGGCGTTGAAGAGAGACAAATTCATAGACGAGGGGCGATTTGCAGTCGCATACGTCAGGGACAAGGCCAGATTTAACGGCTGGGGTCCAATCAAGATAGGCATGGCGATGAGGGAGAAGGGGATAGAAAGCACACGCATAGAAGACAGCATGGAGGAGATAGGCGAGGAAGAATGGAAGGAGATATTGAAGAAGGCGATGAAAGGGAAGGTAAAGAGAGGACGGAACGAGGACCCGCGGAAGGCGTTTGCCTCGGCGGTCCGATTTGGCATGCAGAGAGGATTTGAGTATGAAATCGTCAAGCGAGTCTATCAGGAGTTGACAGACGGCGATGACATAAACATAGAAGAAATATGACCTACGAACAGATATTGGAGGACATCTACAATCGTTTTCCAGCCTTTAGCAAGGTAGGTGGAGTAGCGTTGAAGGAAGGCCTGGGCAACATCGAGGCGATCGACGTGAGGCTCGGTCATCCGCACAGAGAGTTCAAGACGATACATGTAGCCGGGACCAACGGCAAGGGGTCGGTCAGTCATTCGATAGCGGCAGTATTGCAGGCGGCGGGATATGTCGTCGGTCTGTACACGTCGCCCCACCTAGTAGATTTCAGGGAGCGGATAAGAGTCGACGGGTGCATGATAGACAAGGACGAGGTCGTCCGATTCATGGACAATCATGACATGTTCATGTATGACCTGAAGCCGTCGTTCTTTGAGATCACGACCGGGATGGCGATGGACTATTTCCGGAGAATGGGCGTCGAGGTCGCCGTGATAGAAGTAGGGCTTGGCGGTAGGCTAGACAGCACGAACATCATCACGCCGGACCTAAGCGTCATCACCAACATCGGGCTAGACCACACGCAGTATCTCGGGGACACGCTCGAGAAGATAGCGGAGGAGAAGGCCGGGATCATCAAGCAGGGTCGTCCCGTCGTCATCGGGGAGCGGCATCCCGAGACCGAGGGCGTCTTCATCAAGGCGGCGGAGCGGGCTGAGGCGCCGATAGTCTTTGCGGAGGACGTCTTGCACCTCCTCTCGTGCACAGACAATGGAGAGCATCTGAAGGCCGAGATAGAGCACGTCAGCGGCATGAAGTTCACGGCGAACTTCTCGCTCAGAGGGTTGTGCCAGCGGAAGAACCTGCTGACCATACTTGCGGCGATAGACGAGCTTCGGGCGATAGGCTATGAGATAGCAGACGGTGACATCAGGAACGGGTTGGCGCACGTCCAGGAGTTGACGGGACTCCAGGGACGTTGGCAGAAGATATCGTCGGGACCGGACGTGATAGTCGACACAGGGCATAACGAGCATGGTGTCAGACTGATAGCGCAGCAGCTCGAGGAGGTCAAGAAAGACTACAAGCAGATACACATCGTATGGGGCATGTGTGCGGACAAGAATCCCGAGGACGTCGTAAAACTGTTGCCGAGGGACGCGCGATATTACTTCACACAGGCACACACAAAGCGAGCGATGCCGGCAGCGGACCTCTACGAGATGGGACTTGCGCAGAATCTCAACTGCCATTTCTATCCGACAGTAGAGATGGCGTATAACAGGGCGTTGCGGTCGGCGGAGGCTGGAGACCTCGTCTTTGTCGGCGGGAGCAATTTCGTCGTAGCGGAAGTATTGTAGAACCATCAGAAGACAAACACAATGAGTAGAATAGCGAGAATAATACCCGTAATCAGCCTTTTGCTGACATTGCTGGTGGCAGGGTGTAAGGACGATAAGGAAGACAAGGCAGAGATTGTCATAGCAGGCGAAGTAGTCGCAGCAGATGAGACCGAGATAGAGGTAGGCATCAGAGCGAACGGCACATGGGTATTGCAGGTGTCGGAGGATTGGGTGACGCCGTCGAGTACATTTGGAGACGGCGACATGGAGATACGTGCGAGCATCATGAAGAACCCGCGGGAGGAGGAGAGAGTATGCAAGCTGACGCTCAATAGCGGCAGTGCGACAGCGACGGCTGAGATAAGGCAGGCCGGGGCGGAGCCAGTCTCGATGAGCAGCGAGAACTCCAACACAAACGAGGAGGCCATGGGACTCGAGATACCGAGGCTGAAGGAAGGAAACTATTATGTACAGCATTATGCGATGATAGAAGAGGAGTATGGCGTCAACTATTCGATAGAGTGGAACGTAGCGATGAAGCATGCCGAGTGGGTCGCCTATACCTTTGATGCAGTCACGTCGCAGCAGAACGTCAACAGGGCGAACAACTGGGACGTGGACTACGATTTGCCGGTCGAGATGAGGGTGGACAACACGTATCACACGTCGGACGGGTTTGACAGGGGGCACTTGTGTGCGAGTGCGGACAGGTTGTATTCCGCACAGACGTCGGACCAGACCTTCTACTACAGCAATATGAGTCCGCAGCTCAACGGGTTCAATGCCGGGATATGGGAGCGGATGGAGGAGGAAGTCAGGACGTGGGCTCGACAGACGCAGAACGGGAAGATAAAGAAACTGTATGTAGCTAAGGGTGGCAGCCTGAACAAGCTGCTGGTCAACTTCAAGGGAGCGACGAAGGGAATGGACGGAGTCTATCCGACGACAGACAGCAAGGGGTTGACAGTCAAGGGACTGCCATGTCCCGCATATTATTACATGGCCGTGATGAAGGAGACCGAGCAGGGGTATACAGCGATGGCGTTTCTCGTCCCACATGACGACACAATCGCAGCGAGCGGATCGGGAGGAAAGTACACCGTCGCGGACATAAAGAAGTATGCCGTATCCATCAGCAAGCTGCAGGAGGAGGTCGGGGTAGACTTCTTCTGCAACCTCGATGACGAGGTGGAGCAGGCAGTAGAGTCGAGCTACGACGAGAGTGCTTGGCAATGGTAGATGAGAGTCGGGCGCGGCTAAAGCTACAGACGCCGGTAGACTTCGAGGCGTGTAGTGGGCTTCTGTCATACGGGAAGCCCATGCTGATGCTCGGTAGCTGTTTTGCGGACAACATAGGTAGGCGACTTGAGGAGAGAGGATTCCCCGTCCTTGTCAATCCTATGGGTACCCTATATAATCCAGTGTCGATAGCGAACACGCTCGAAAGAATAGAAGAGGGGCGACAGTTCGAGGAAGGCGACTGCACCACCATAGGGGCGGGTGACGGGAGGGTGTGCACCTTCTTTCATCACACGTCGAGGGCTCGGGAGAACGTCGGGACCTTCCTGGCGGACGCAAACAGAGAACTGGAAACAGCGAGGGAGCATTGGAAGAAGAGCGAGACGCTCGTCGTCACGCTTGGGACAGCGTGGTGCTTCCATAACATCGAGCGGCAGTATGTAGTGTCCAACTGCCTGAAGCATCATCCGAAGGAGTTCGATAGGCGGCTGTTGGCAATCGGCGAGAGCGTCAGTCAGATAGAGAGAGTCATGAAGATAGCTGGGAACAGACAGGTCGTGTTCACAGTCAGTCCCATCAGGCACATGGCGGACGGGGCGCATGGGAATGCAGTCAGCAAGTCGACGTTGCTACTATCAGCGGAAGACATAGTCCGACGATATCAGAACGCCAAGTATTTCCCGTCATACGAGATAATGAATGACGAGTTGCGGGACTACAGGTTTTATGCTGAGGACATGACACATCCGTCGCAGCAGGCCGAGCAGTACATATTCGACAGATTCATAGACTATGCGCTTGCGGAGGGGGAGCGAGAGAGACTGACAGAGGAGACGAAGAAGATGAAGCAGCGGAGTCATATCAACAAGGCGCTGAGGTAGGCGGCGGATAGAAATAGAAGACAAAAAAGCGAGGGAGGAGAACAGTCCTCTCTCGTTTTTTTTACGGTAGCGATATAGGGTGCGTTGGGATGGAAGGAGGGGTGGGGAGAAAGAAATTGAGAAATAGGTAGGTGTTGGTAACGTGGTAGAAGTCAGAGAGAAAGATGTCTATAGGGTGATGCAAAGAAGCAATTTGTGAGGCAACGATAAAGGATGTGAGAGAAAAGACACAATAAAAGCAGGAGGGTGTGCGTTATGAAGGGAAAAGAAAGGAGAACAACATGAAAAGGATAATGCTAATAGGGGCTATCGCCATAGCGATGGCGGTAAATGCAGAAGGGCAGAAGTTGCGCGGTGTACCGAAGATGCTTTCGAAAGGGAAGATAGAGAAGGCTGAGACGAAGCTGAAGAAGATGATAGAGGACAAGAAGGAAGTCTCTTCGGCGCAGGCGATGCTCTCGGACATATACGTAGAGAAGAAGTATGGGAAAGTCGATAGCGTACGTGCGTACAGATGTGCGTGCCAGGCAGTCGGTGCATGGAGCAGGCAGAGCGAGAAAGAGAAGAAGGCTTTCGAGGGCACATACGGGCTAAGCATAGACAGGATGGAGGAGCGGATAGCAGAGATAGGGCAAAAGATATTCGACACGGCAGCTGAGCAGGACGAGCCAGGAGGATATGAGAAGGCGCGGAGACTCCTGAAGGCGACGAGCGGGATGAGCGAGGGACTGAAGGCAAAGATGGAGGGATGGAACAGAGAGATAGACGAGTACCTAAAAGACTATGACACAAGGTCCGCGTACAGGAGGGCATTGAAGTCTGGCGACATAGACGTACTCATGGCATATAAAAAGAAGTATGACGGGGTGACGCCATTGGCGGACAGTGCAGAGAGGCGAGCGTGGGAGATAGCCAAGGAGCGGCTAGCCCAGATGAAACTAATAAAGTTCGGAATCAGATATAAGGAGAGCGTATATGCGGACAGTGCCTTTCTGCTGTGCTACAAGCAGTTAGTAGAAGGTCGGCAGTGGAATACCTTGATAGACTACAGCATGATAAAGCCGGCTCTCCCGAAGTCGGAGGAGGCGCTGAGAGTGGCGCGGGAGAATCTCGACCCCGTGTATGACTTCTGCCGTGCGAGCGGGGACTATTGGGACATAAAGATATTCAAGAGGGACTATCCGAGCTATACAATCTTCAGCGAGAAGGATTCCATGATCAACTATTACTCGAGCTTCGAGGCGGATTTCAAGAACAGCCAGTTGAATCTGCTCGGGGAGTATGACCCGAAGTTGGCGGAGAGGTTTGACTTCTTCATCAACAAGATGGCGCCGACAGAGATGGCGTATGTAGCGTTGCTTAGGAGGGTGAGTGGTGACATAAAAGCCGGGAGGTATAGTGAGGCGGTTAAAGTCCTGAACAAGTACAAGCCACTCTTCGGGAAGACAGACAGGGCGAAGAAAATAGAGGGGACGATAGAGATCCTGACGAGCGCGCGATATGGAGGCGGGAGCGCCAGCAAACTCGGGACGAACGTCAACCTGACGCAAGGTGAGGGGGAGAACTATGCTCCCGTCTTGAGCTACGACGGGAAGACGCTGTACTTCTGCCATAAAGACAAGGAGAGCGAGGACGCATACTATAGCCAGAATGTAGGAGGGCGATGGATGATAGCGCAGCCCGTCGATGGGTTGAACGGAGTGAAGAACAAGGACTTGAAGCACGGGTGGCACTACGAGAAGAACAGGTGGGTCGATTATGGGAAGCCCGTCAGCGAGTCGAACGACTGCGTGACGCTCATCACGTCGACGGGGAACAGGTGCATCTCCTTCCACAACGGAGCATTCCTTGAATATGCAAAGAGCATGGGGAAGTGGTACAGAAGCAGTTCGAAGCTCAGCGAGAAGAAATTTGGGAAGAAAGAGACGTGGATAGAGGTGACGGGGATGTCGCCAGACGGCAGGGCGTTGTTCTTTGCGTGGTCTGAGAGCCAGGTAGGGCTGGCGCATCCGATAGGGTATTATTATCACGGGTCGTTTATGGGCAACAGAGACCTGTATGTCATAGTGAAGAATGAGGCGGGGGAATGGAGTGATCCGATAAACCTCGGAAACATAGTGAACACGCCGTATGACGAGAGGTCGCCGTACATAGCGCAGGACGGAAAGACACTGTATTTCATCTCGGACGGGCATGGAGGAATAGGTCGAGGGGACGTGTACGTCAGTCGGAGACTAAGGGAGGACTCGTGGACAGAGTGGAGTGAGCCGGAGAACCTCGGAAGAGTGATAAACACAGTGAACACCGAGATGGACTTCTACCTCGGGATAGACGGGCGGACGTGCTATTACAGCAGGAAGGACACCGAGGACGGCAAGCGATCCGTCTATGTCGGGGAGCTGCCGGCGGACAAGAGACCGGGGTCGGTAGTCGTCGTCGAGGGAAGCCTAAGATACACAGACGGGGAGAAGGCAGAGGCAGTCCGGAAGGGAGTCGTCACGTGGTGTGAGCCGGAGACGGGCAGGACCATAGGCGAGGTCGATGTCGACGAGGAGACAGGTCGGTTCGTCGTCGTCCTCGAGCCGAACAAGGAGTACATCATGTATGCGAGCAGCGAGAGCGGGTATCCAGTCGAGATGACAGTTGCGACGGGGCGCGAGGCAGGACGGAAGACAATAGAGCTGACGATGGAGAGAGTCGACGAGAGCAACGCGAAAGGATATAGGTCGATGAATATAGAGGTAGACCTCGGGCTGGAGTTCGGAGGAAGGGAGAAGATAGAGATGGACAAGCTAGGCGCATACGTCAAGTCGTGGGCGAAGGACTGGAAGATGCGAGACGTCAGGGTCGAGGTCATCACGAAGGGAGACATCAGCCAGATCAGGAAGGAGCTCGTGAGAGTCGGCATACCAGCGTTTTGCGTCGTCAGGAAGCAGCCGGATAGGGCGACGGGAGAGAGTGGAGTGTTTGTTAGATTGGCACAGCCATAGAGACCTCAATAATAAAAGGTTAGATGATATGATAAGGAACATAGCATATACACTGATAACAGTGGGCAGTCTGATACTGGTGAGTTGTCAGACTCAGAAAGGATATACGCACTATAGGAAGGGCGAGTTTGCGGAGGCGGCGACGTGCTTCAACAAGGCGATAGCATCGCATGAGAAGGACGAAGTCATGGCTCTGTATGGGCTTGCGCTGACGTACACCGCGCCGAACAACAAGCGGGCGAGCAACAGCGTCGCGTACGGGTATCTCGTCAAGATGCCGAAAATGATGAAGGACTCGAGCGAGAAAGTGTTGGCAGAATATGAGAAGAAGTACGGGTATCGGCTAGACGACGACCTCGTGATGAGCGACAGCCTTGCGCTACACGACTTCGAGATAGCCATCAAGAGCCCAGACGACGGAGTGTGCTCGAAATACGTCAAGACCTACATAGAGTATCCAGAGTACTGCTACGTCGTCGAGCAGTGGCGTGACACCCTCAGGATGAGGAAGGAGCGAAAGGAGTTTCTCGAGACCATGGCGAAGGGCTTTGACGTCAGAGACACGTGGATCTTGAAGCATAGAGACTCGCCGTATAGGGAGGAGGCGATTGCGCTACAGAGGGACACCCTCACGCCAATATACAGGAGGATACTGGCGACGGGGGAGTATTATGACCTGATGACCTTCAGATATCGATTCCCGTACTATGAGCCAGTCGATAGGGCGGACACGCTGTTGACCGACTGGATAAGCTCTTATGGAAAGGCGACACACGATAACTGGATCGGTATATATGGACCAGTCAGGAAGGGCGTAGGACTCGGGACGGCAGCGATAGAGTTCGTCAAGAACTGTCCGAATACAGAGGGCTCGTGGGTGGCGCTGATGGACGTCGTCAGCTACTTGCAGAGAGAAGGCCGGTCGGCGGAGGTGAAGAGTGCACTGAAGGAGGGAATGATATACCTCCCGTCGTTCAAGGAGCGGATATTGAAGTCGATAGCGTTGATAGAGAAGAAGCCGAAGACATTTGTGAAAGCAGCGGAGGCGTTGCCGTCGTCGGTGAACTGGGGAAAGGCCACGAACCCGGTCATCTCGCCAGACGGGGAGAAACTCTATTTCAGCAGGCATCTCTCGTCGGCAAACAGGAAGAGGGATGAGAGTCGGGTCTATGTCTCGTACAGGAGTGAGAAAGGGTGGCAGGAGGCGACAGTCGAGGAGACGTTTGGCAAGGTCGGAATAGTCGAGCCAGTCTGTGACAATCCAGCAGAGGGGATGCTCGTATATACAGATGTCTTAGTCAACGGAAGGCACTTCAACTATTACGGGAAGAAGAACGACGGCAGCTGGGGACATCGGGTGGATCCACGAATAGCTCAGGCGTTGAAGGCTATAGATACCTATTACACGACCGACGGGCAGGTCATGCTATATGCGTCGTACGGGAAGAACAGGGGGCTCGAGTACCTGACAGATACGTGGGTCAGGCGACTGAAGGACTATAGCAACTGCCCAATGATGAACTATCCGCACGGATATTATCCCGGGAATGACAGTCCGATATACGATGGTGCCACAGTCTCGCACAAGTCGGCGATGGGGATGCAGTATCACGGATCGCATTATGGGGACACAGACCTATTCGTCTGCATCAAGGACAGCCTTGGGAGGTGGGGTGAGCCGATAGATCTCGGTAGCGTCATCAATACGCCTGGGCGGGAGTTCGAGCCAGTGCTGGCGTCGGACCTCAGGACACTGTATTTCGTCTCGGACGGACATGCAGGTTATGGAGGTTGTGACGTCTTCGTCAGCAGGAGGTTGAAAGAAGACTCGTGGACAGAGTGGAGTGAGCCGGTGAACCTGGGTAGCGAGATAAACACGTGGAAGGACGACATGCCGACGATGAGGATAATGGCAGACGGGAAGACAATCTTCTACAAGAGCGAAGAGAGAGACGGATATGGAAGGGCGACGAGCGTAATCAAGACAGGTGAGCTCAGGGGAGCATATAGGGCGAAGGAGGCGACAGTCGTGAAGATAGACGTCAAGGACGAGGAGGGGAAGTATCAGAAGGCGAAAGTCAGTTGGAGGAAGAAGGGAGAAGAGCGGACGCTCGGGACGCTAGAGTTTGCGACGGGGCGAGTCGTCGTCACGCTGCCGGGAGGCGGAGACTACACGATTGTCATAGACAGCAAGGGCAAGCAGAGGAGCGAGATAGAAGTCGGGACAGACAAGAGTCGCGGAAAGACAGTAGCACACGAGATAGTCATGAAAAGCAAGGAACAAAGTAGCAGGAGGGCAAGAAGATGAAAGAGACAATCAGGGCAGCCATAGCAACAGCAGCTATGATATTATCAGGGGTTGCGGCAGAAGGCCAGAGCCTCGGGCGCGTGTTTGACTTATATGCAGAGGGGCAGATAGACTCAGCGTATGCGGAGATAGAGGTTGTCAGCAAGAAACTAGCGACGACGGGCGAGGAGAGGACCGCGCTGAGCATGGCGTATGGGCTACTATACTCAGACGAGAGATTTGCCAAGAGCGACGACAAGAAAGCCATAAAGCAGCTCAAGAAAGTCGAGAAAAGCTATCCGAAGATGAAGCAGACGGAGAGAAAGTGGATGGAAGGATACGGGATAAAGGAGGACAGCGCGACAAACATGCTCTGCCAGATAGCGATGAGAGGCCTCTGGGAAGCAAAGAGACTCGACACGCCGGCGAGCTACGACGAGTATCAGAAGACATACGGAGGAGTGTGCAAGGCGTGTGACGACTCGGTCGGCGTGCTGCGGCTCGTAAGGAGGGAGAAAGACGACAGATATTACTACGAGATAGTCAGGCGGAACGACAACGAGAAAGAGCAGAAGGCGTATTACATAGCCGTCACGCAGGACGGGGACTCAGTTGCGAGGAAGTATCAAGAGGAGCTGGGAGGACATGCGGAGGACAGATTTGAGTTGCTCAGGCCATACGGCAGGCATCAGTCCATATATGCAGACAGCGTGAGGGTGTTGCTCGAGGATACAGCAGCCATAATGAGGAAGTATTATCAGACCGGACGACTCGAGAACATGGAGACATTCAGGACCCGATTCCCAGAATACAGGAAGGCGCACGAGGGAAAAGACTCGACCGACTACTACTGGGCGGGGAGACTGATGGCGGACTCGACGCTACAGCAGGGGACGGAGGAGCAGAAGCTAGAGTACGTCCGACATGCGGCGCCATCGGACCTCGCGTTGAAAGTATTGCTATCAGTCGTCGCGAAGAAGTATGATAAGCCCAAGGACAGGATCAAGATGATAGAGAGCTATCGGGGACTGTTCGGAGGATATGAGAAGGAGATAGACATGACGATAGGACTCTTGAAGGCACAGGAGGGCTGCAAAGTGACGGCGAGGGCGCTGTCGGGGCAAGTCAACGACCACATATCCAACTCGCTATGGCCACAGGTGAGGGCGGACAACAAGAAGCTATATTTCTTTCACAAGGAGTTCGTCCCGGTGAAGCTACTGTGCAGGAAGCCGCATGCGGAGCACAGGTGGGAGAACGGGGTCGACATAGACAACGAGACCGAGCATCACAACATGGGGAGAGTATCGTCGAGCGAGTATCGGCAGGCGAGCGACCCGAGGGAGGGGAGCGACTGGACGAAGCGGAAGTATGATACAGTACAGGGGCTCGGGCATATAGGGATAAGCAGCGTCTTTAGGGGGACGAGGTTCGAGGGGATAAAAGACCAGCCCGTCAGCTATTACAGTGCGGACGAGTGTGTGAGTGCCGTCGAGGGGACGCATGCACACGGGGACAAGATGGCGACGCAGGACGGCGGAATCGTCAGAGTGACAGACGTAGCGACATCGGCGATTACGTGGGATTACTATAAGCAGGGCAACACGGACCTGTTCTGGGAGTTCGTAGATGGAGAGGGGCGGACGAGCCATATCAATCTCGGTCCGACGATCAACAGCAGGTTCAACGAGACGCAAGGAGTCATGGCGGACGACTGCAAGACACTTTATTTCCTGTCCGACAGACTTGGGGGCATGGGTAGCTATGACCTCTACATGAGCAGACGACTGAACGACAGCACGTTGACAGAGTGGAGTGAGCCGGTGAACCTCGGTCCGACGATCAACACCATGGAAGACGAGCAGCCGATAAGCATAGCTGCGGACGGGAAGACAATATATTTCTCGCGATACGTCAAGACGTACGGGGAGTGGAATGGACACTTCGAAGTATTCTGTGACACATTGCCGGAGGAGTTCAGGGCGGAGCCGAGGATAGTAGTGAAGGGCAGGGTAGTCTGCAACCCGACGGGGAACATAAAGATGCCGGTCGAGAGCGAAATACGATTTGGCTATGCGACGATGGTTGAAGTGGCGGGGAAGCCTGGGGAGTATGTCGAGGGGACAGACGTCCTCGTGACTTGCACAGCGGCAGAGAAGAGAGGGGGCGAGTTCATCATGTCTCTACCGACGGACAGGAAGTTGAGGATAGAGATAGTCCCGAAGCGAGGGAAGAAGTTCAAGAGCCAGGTGATAGAGATAGACCCGAGGGAGAGCTGGGGCGAGGTGGAGAAGGAAGTCGTAGTCGAGATGGTCAAGAAGAGTCGCAGCCGGAGGTGAGTGACGGAAGGGAAGGGAAGAGAAGGGGGAAGAGGAGGGAAGAGAAGGGGGAAGAGAAGGGGATGAGAAGGGAAGGGTAGGGGGGTGTCTGTCAGGGCGGAGAGGTGGGGCGGCAGACTGTTAATTAACAGTGAGAATGGTGGTTTGGAAGGGGAATTCATTATCTTTGCTAAAAGAAGGAGTACAATCAAAAAAATAAGTAAGGGAGATGAATTGCAGAGACATCTTTGAGAGGGGGATCAAGTTCCACCACTATTGCAACACGGCGTATCCGTTGCGGGCCAATTCGTTGGCGCAGTATGAGCTACATGACAGCAAGGAGATTTACGAAGTCGTCAAGAAGAACATCGAGGCGCAGAGGGAGCTATGCCTGTATGTGCACGTCCCGTTCTGTCAGGCGAGGTGCAAGTTCTGCGAGTACGTAGTGCTCAACAAGCCGGAGGAGGGGGATGCGGACAGGTATGTCGAGCACCTCTTGAAGGAGATCGAGCTGTACAGAGGAATAATAGGCGACAAGCCCATAGTCGGGTATGACCTAGGTGGCGGGACGCCGTCGTATCTTTCGATAGAGAACCTCGAGAAGATAACAGCGGCGATAAAGAAGTTCAACTTGACGGGTGGCATGTATCTCAGTGTCGAGACGACGCCGATGATAGCGGCGAAGGACATCGAGAAGATTAGGAAGATGAGGGAGCTCGGCTACAACAGAATCTCGATGGGATTTCAGACCGTCTCGCCGGCGCTGCTCGAGTCGCTAGGCAGGGAGGGGTCGCAGTCGATATACGAGAAGGCCGTAGCGAACATACGGGCGGCGGGTTTTGACAGGCTGAACATCGACCTCATGTATGGATTCCTGAACCAGACAGACGAAGACTTTGCGAACACCATCAAGTACACCATAGCGCAGAAGCCGGAGTTCATCACACTATATAGAAATAGGTATAAGGGGACGAAGCTGGAGGCCGAGTCGCAGGGCGTCACGCTGTACAAGGTCAACAGACAGTATGACATAGCGTATAGACTCCTAAAGGAGGCGGGGTACGTCGCGAACAACGGGAAGAACACGTTCAGCAAGATAGAGGGTGACTATGGGACCTCGTCGTACCTGACGAAGAGAGTCGTCGATGCGACATCGTACGTCGGGTTTGGGCTGGGAGCGCAGTCGTTCGTCGGCAACTACCTAGCTTACAATCTCGGATGTGACAATCACAGGCTGGAGAAGTATTTCGAGTACACAGAGAGGGGGCAGCTCCCGATCAACGACATAGCCGACATGCCGAAGGCGGAGGTCAGGGCTAAGGCCATCTCAGTGATGTTCTACTTCGGCTTCATCTCCATGAAGTCTTACAGGGCGCGATTTGACGAGGACTTCAAGGAAGTATATAAGGAGCAGATACGATTCCTCGAGGACAACTACCTGATGGAGTATGTCGATGAGGACACGCTGATGCTGACAGACTATGGGGCGGCGCACCTATACGGGATAATACCACTGTTCTACAGCCAGCGGAGCATACAGGAGATGTTCGCGATGTCTGACAGGTGGCTGAACGACAAGAAGGGCGAGGACATCTATCTCGAGAAGTATGACAGGAAGGCGTTTGATGCGCCGTCGGTAGCGGTAGACCTGCTGGTGTTCAACAGAGACATGAGCAAGATACTGCTCATCAACAGGGCAGAGCATCCGTATGTCAACTGCCTGGCGTTGCCAGGAGGATTCTACAAGCCGACGGACAAGTCGCTAGAGATGGCGGCGAGCCGAGAGCTGATAGAGGAGACGTCGGTCTCGATAGACATCAAGGAGAGCGACCTCGTGAAGGTCACGTCGACGGCGGGGAGGGACCCACGCGGATGGGTAGTCAGCGTCGCATATAAGGTGTATGTAGATGAGGGGAGCATCAAGCCGAGGGCTAACACAGACGCCATATATGCGAACTGGAAGGAGGTCAAGAGCCTGAAGAAGGAGGAGATGGCGTTTGACCATTATGACATAATACAGTATGCCATAAAGAGGGGGTGACATTAGAGTAGAAGACAGTAGCGAGGCGTTTCCGAGGCATAATCGGGGACGCCTTTTCCGGTACGCTCGGCATGAGCAGTGTCTAACGGGTGCAAGTCCCGAGTGCGGCCTAATAGCGGCAAGCACATAGCCCAAGGCAAGGGTGTCCATCGTGAGGTGGAATCTGAAGGAAGCCGGCGGCAAACATCTGGCCTGACGC